>NZ_JBIATE010000005.1:0-181448 GCF_042891445.1 Streptomyces sp. NPDC001890
CGGGCGGCGTTGGCGCCGATGGGGGCGACGCCGGGACGGGTGGGGTGGCCGATATTGGTACGTGTGCCGGTGACTACATAGCCCTTCACGCCGCCCGCGAGGGCGTTGCGCACGGCGCCGATGTCATCGGCGGCGGAGAGGGCGAGGCCGTTCGGCCAGCCGGCTGCTCGGGTCTCGGACAACAGGGTCAGCCCGGAACCGTCGGGCAGGTGGACGTCGGCTACGCAGATGTCGCGCGGATTGCCGACGCGGGGACGAGCCTCCGCGATGGACGACGCCTCGATGACGTCACGTACTCCGAGTGCCCACAGATGGCGGGTGACGGTGGAACGGACGCGCGGGTCGGCCACGACGACCATGGCCGTCGGCTTGTTCGGGCGGTAGGCGACCAGGCTTGCGGGCTGCTCTAGGAGAACGGACACCAGGCCTCCTGGGGGCGTGGACGGGACGGGCCGGCTCGGGGATGAAGCCGGGGCGAACCGTGCTTGAAGGGTCATTGACCTCTTCGGCAGCAGACCCGTGCTCCTTTAGGGGAAGATCACGATTTAGTGAGTAACAATTCGGGCAAATCGGACATGCGATCGATTGTACGAAAAGAACGCCGGTAACCGTGCATGAAATATGACGCACAGTTACCGGCGCGGGTAGAGTTCCGGCCAGAGAATGCCGAGCGGAAGGTCAGGAGACCTGCGGACCGCGCCGCTGCGGGAGTGTCACCACCGCCGCGTCGGCGGGGCCGGACGGCGGCAGGCCGGCGATCTGGCACAGCAGGTCGCCCCACGCCATGAGATGCGCCGCCGCGTCCGGCACCCCGCCGCGGCCCTCCCGGGGCGTCCACGACGCCCGGATCTCGATCTGGGTCGCCGGGCGCCGCGTGCCCAGCGCGCCGAAATAGTGCGACCCCGCCCGGGTCACCGTGCCGCCCGCCTCCCCGTACGACAGACCGCGCGCCTCCAGCGCACCGGTCAGCCAGGACCAGCACACCTCCGGCAGCAGCGGATCGGCGGCCATCTCCGGCTCCAGCTCGGCCCGCACCAGTGTCACCAGACGGAAGGTGCCCTGCCAGGAATCGTGCCCGGCAGGGTCGTGGAGCAGCACGAGGCGGCCGTCGGCGAGATCGTCCTCGCCGTCGACGACCGCCGCCTCCAGGGCGTACGCGTACGGAGCGAGACGCTTGGGCGGCCGCGTCGACTCCACCTCCAGCTCGGGACGGAGGCGCGCGGAGTGCAGCGCGTCCACCGCCGACCGGAACGCGGGCGGGACGGAACCACCCTCCTCGCTGTCCTTGCTGTCAGCGCCATCGGTTTGATCGGAGAACTGTCCCTGAGCCGGAGCCATGCGGGGAAGAGTAGGCGGAACCGGCGCTTCGCGCAGGGAGAGACACCCGGGGCGGGCTCGGCTGCTTACGACCTCGTCCGCGATCGGGCAGTGGGCGAGGCCGGCACGGCTTCGTGCGAAGATTCCAGTGTGAGTGCCAACGACCGCCCCACGGGCCAGCAGACGAAGACCTCCGCCACCCATGGGTCGGCGTTCCTGAAGGCGTGCCGGCGCGAGCCCGTTCCGCACACGCCGGTCTGGTTCATGCGCCAGGCGGGGCGCTCGCTGCCGGAGTACCTGAAGGTGCGCGAGGGCATCCCGATGCTCGACTCCTGCATGATTCCGGAGCTGGTCGCGGAGATCACGATGCAGCCCGTCCGCCGCCACAAGGTCGACGCCGCGATCTACTTCAGCGACATCGTCGTACCGCTCAAGGCCATCGGGATCGACCTCGACATCAAGCCCGGTGTCGGCCCGGTCATCGCCGACCCGATCCGCACCCGCGCCGACCTGGCCCGGCTGCGCGACCTCACGCCCGAGGACGTCGCCTACGTCACCGAGGCCATCGGCCTGCTCACCGCCGAGCTGGGCGCCACCCCGCTGATCGGTTTCGCCGGGGCGCCGTTCACCCTCGCCAGCTACCTCGTGGAGGGCGGCCCGTCCCGCAACCACGAGCACACCAAGGCCCTGATGTACGGCGACCCGCAGCTCTGGGCGGACCTCCTGGACCGGCTCGCCGAGATCACCGGCGCCTTCCTCAAGGTGCAGATCGAGGCGGGCGCCTCGGCCGTCCAGCTCTTCGACTCCTGGGTGGGCGCGCTGGCCCCCGCCGACTACCGGCGCTCGGTGCTGCCCGCCTCGGCGAAGGTCTTCGAGGCCGTCGCCCCGTACGGCGTCCCGCGCATCCACTTCGGCGTCGGCACCGGCGAACTCCTCGGCCTGATGGGCGAGGCGGGCGCGGACGTCGTCGGCGTCGACTGGCGCGTACCGCTGGACGAGGCCGCCCGCCGGGTCGGTCCCGGCAAGGCGCTCCAGGGCAACCTCGACCCCGCGGTGCTGTTCGCCCCGACCGCGACGGTGCAGGAGAAGACCCAGGAGGTCCTGGACGCGGCCGCCGGTCTCGAAGGCCACGTCTTCAACCTGGGCCACGGCGTGATGCCGTCGATGGACCCCGACGCGCTGACCCGCCTCGTCGAGTACGTGCACACCAGCACCGAGCGCTGAGCGGCCGGGGCCGGGCACCGCGCTCTCAGGCGGTGCCCGCCCGCCGCACCGCGGTCACCGCCTTGCGGGCCGCCACCAGGACCGGGTCCCAGACCGGCGAGAACGGCGGGGCGTAGCCCAGGTCCAGGGCGGTCATCTGCTCCACCGTCATCCCGGCTGTGAGCGCCACCGCCGCGATGTCCACCCGCTTGGCCGCCCCGTCCCGGCCCACGATCTGCACCCCGAGCAGCCGGCCCGTGCGGTACTCCGCGAGCATCTTCACCGTCATGGGCCGCGCCCCCGGGTAGTAGCCCGCCCGGCCCGTCGACTCGATCGTCGCCGTGACGTACCGCAGACCCACCGCGCGGGCGTCCTTCTCGCGCAGACCGGTGCGGGCGATCTCCAGATCGCACACCTTGCTCACCGCCGTGCCGACCACCCCGGGGAACGTCCCGTAGCCGCCGCCGACGTTGGACCCGATGATCTGGCCGTGCTTGTTGGCGTGGGTGCCCAGCGCGATGTGGCGGGTGCGGCCCGCCACCAGGTCCAGGACCTCCACGCAGTCACCGCCCGCCCAGATGTTGTCGTGCCCGACGACCCGCATCGACAGGTCGGTCAGCAGCCCGCCGTGCGGGCCCACCGGGAGGCCGACGGCGCGCGCCAGCGTCGTCTCCGGCTCGACGCCGATCCCGAGCACCACCACGTCCGCCGGATAGGAGGCGTCGCCGGTGGCGACCGCGCGGACCCGGCCGTCCGATCCGGTGCGGATCGCGGTCACCTCGGCCCGGTTGACCGTGGTGATGCCCAGGCCGTCCATCGCGTCGTGCACCAGCCGCCCCATGTCGGGGTCGAGCGTCGCCATCGGCTGCTCGCCGCGGTTGAGCACGGTCACCTCGAAGCCGTGCTTCAGCATGGCCTCCGCCATCTCCACGCCGATGTAGCCCGCCCCGACGACGACCGCCCGCCTGCTGCCCGGCGCCCGGTCCAGGGACTCCAGCAGCGCCTGCCCGTCGTCCAGGGTCTGCACGCCGTGCACCCCGGGCGCGTCCATGCCGGGCAGCGCCGGACGCACCGGGCGGGCCCCGGTCGCGATCACCAGCTTGTCGAAGCCCGTCCAGTACGCCTCGCCGGTGCCGAGGTCCAGCGCCCGCACCCGCTGCCCGGCGACATCGATCTCCGTGACCTCGGTGCGCATCCTGAGGTCGATGTCGCGGGCCCGGTGCTCCTCGGGCGTACGCGCGATGAGGTCGTCCCGCGCCGTGACGTCGCCACCGACCCAGTACGGGATGCCGCAGGCGGAGTACGAGGTGAAATGGCCCCGCTCGAAGGCGACGATGCCCAGCTCGTCGGGGCCCTTGAGCCTGCGGGCCTGGGACGCGGCGGACATGCCCGCCGCGTCACCACCGATGACCACCAGTCGCTCCGCCGTCATGCCCGGTCCCTTCGACACCTGGGGTCCGTCCCCAGTCCGAAGGGACCACGCTACGACGCCGGAGGAGCGGGCGAGGACCCGCCCGGCCCGGACGCCCGACGCGCACGGCGCCCGGCCAGCCTGCGGCGCGCCAGGCGCCACACCAGCAGGAGCACGGCCAGCGCCGCCAGGAACGGGGCCGCGGCGCCCACCGCCATCGCCAGCCACAGCAGCGCCGTCACGAACGCGTGCCAGCCGCCGCTCAGCGCGTCCAGGAAACCGGGCCCGTCATCGTCGTCCTTCGCCGCCGTCTCCGGCTCGGAGAGGTCGAGGGTGATCGTGGCGAGCGTGGTGCGGTCCTTCAGCGACGCCTGCTGGGCCAGCAGCGACTCCAGGGACGCCTGACGGCTGCTCAGCTCGCCCTCCAGCGTGACCACGTCGCTGAGCTTCTCCGCCTGGTCCATCAGCTTTCGTACCCGCGCCACACTCGCCCGCTGAGTGGCGATCCGGCTCTCCACGTCGACCACCTCATCGGTGACGTCCTTCGCCGACGAGGTGCGCGACAGCAGCTTCCCGGTGCCCGCGAGCCGCTTCAGCACCGCCTCGTACTCGCCCTGCGGAACGCGCAGCACGAGATGTGACACCTCATGCGTGTCGTCGACCCGCTCGGTCTCCTCACTGGCCACCAGACCGCCCGAACCCTCCGCGGCCGAACGGGCGACCGCGGCCGCCTTCGGTACGTTCCCCACCTCCACCGAGAGCGAGGCGGTACGGATGACATGGGTGCCGGCGGGCAGGGCGTCGCTCTTCCTCCCCTGCGACCCGTCCTGCGACTTCTGCCGCGACGGCGAACCGCCCGTCTCCTGCTCCGCCTCCCCGGCCGCCGCGTCGGCGGCGCCCCGCTCCGGTGCGCCGATCGCCCGCTTGTCGTCGCCGGAACTCGCGTCGCCGGCGCTGTCCGAGGCGCCGCAGCCGCTCAGCGCGAGCAGGCCGGCCACGAGGCCGGCCGCCAGGACCAGGCGCGGACGACGGACCGATGCACGGCCAGGATGCCGGTGTCTCTGCATGAATGCCCCCCAAGGCGGGTCGTCGATGGTGCCGGTTCGACGTGCCGGACCGGGGTGCGGGTTGCCGGATCCCGATTTCGAAGCAGTCACGTTCAGGACTCGGAAAGGGTTTTGAGAGAGTGGGGGCATGCAGAGTTCACTCAACCGCGCGGAACCGGGCACCGGACATGTCGTCGTCATCGGCGGTGGCATCGCCGGTCTTGCCGCCGCCCACCGGCTCCTGGGGACCGGCCTGCGGGTCACCCTGCTGGAGGCCACCGAGCGGCTCGGCGGCAAGCTCATGACCGGTGAGATCGCAGGCACCCAGGTCGACCTCGGTGCGGAGTCGATGCTCGCCCGCCGCCCGGAGGCGGTCGGCCTGGCACGCGACGTCGGGCTCGGCGACCGCCTCCAGCCGCCCGCCACGGCCACCGCCTCGGTCTGGACCCGCGACGCCCTGCGCCCCATGCCCAAGGGCCATGTGATGGGCGTCCCCGGCGACCCGGCCGCGCTGACCGGACTCCTCACCTCCGAGGGCCTCGCCCGCATCGCGCAGGAGCGCGACCTCACCCCGACCCCCGTCGGCGACGACGTCGCCGTCGGCGCGTACGTCGCCGACCGGCTGGGCCGCGAGGTCGTCGACCGGCTCGTGGAGCCGCTGCTCGGCGGCGTGTACGCGGGCGACGCCTACCGGATCTCGATGCGCGCCGCCGTACCGCAGCTCTTCGAGGTGGCGCGGGAGGGCGGCTCGCTGCTCGACGGCGTCCTGGGCATCCAGGAACGGGCCGCCGCCCGGCAGCAGACCGGACCGGTCTTCCAGGGCATCGACGGCGGCATCGGCACCCTGCCCGGAGCGGTCGCCGACGCCGTGCGCGCGGGCGGCGGGGAGATCCTCACCGCCACCCCCGTCCTCGGCCTGACCCGTACCGCCGAAGGCTGGGACGTCCGCACGGACACCCGGGTCATCAAGGCCGACGGCATCGTGCTCGCCGCCCCCGCCTGGTCCGCCTCCACGCTGCTCGCTGCCGAGTCCCCGGCGGCCTCCGCCGAGCTCGCCGGTGTCGAGTACGCGTCGATGGCGCTCGTCACGATGGCCTTCCGCCGCTCCGACGTCGCCGCCACGACCGCACTCGACGGCCGCTCCGGCTTCCTCGTGCCCCCGGTCGACGGCCGCACCATCAAGGCGTCCACCTTCTCCTCCCACAAGTGGAACTGGGTCGCCGACTCGGCCCCGGACCTCTTCGTGCTGCGCACCTCCGTCGGCCGCTACGGCGAGGAGGACCACATCCACCGCGAGGACGGCGAGCTCGTCGACGTGTCGCTGCGCGACCTCGCCGAGGCGACCGGACTGGCCGCGAAGCCCGTGGACACCGAGGTCACCCGGTGGATCGGCGGGCTGCCCCAGTACCCGGTGGGCCATCTCTCCCGGGTCGCCCGGATCCGCGACGAGGTCGCCAAGCTGCCCGCGCTGCGGGTCTGCGGAGCGGTCTACGACGGCGTCGGCATCCCGGCCTGCATCGCCGGCGCCCACCGCGCCGCGGACGAGATCGCGGCCGACCTCACCGGTGGTCCCGAGGAAGAGATCATCGCCACGTCGACCCTGGTTAAGGGCACACGGAGCGAGGCGGGACAATAGCCGTATGAGTGCGCCTGAGACTGTGAAATCAAGCAAGGGCCCCAACGCGGGTAAGAAGGCCAAGGACCTCAACGAGGTCATCCGCTACACGCTGTGGTCCGTCTTCAAGCTGCGCGACGTCCTGCCCGCGGACCGCGCCGGCTACGCCGACGAGGTCCAGGAGCTGTTCGACCAGCTCGCGGCCAAGGACATCACCGTCCGCGGCACCTACGATCTCTCCGGCCTGAGGGCCGACGCCGACGTCATGATCTGGTGGCACGCCGAGACGGCGGACGAGCTCCAGGAGGCGTACAACCTCTTCCGGCGCACCAAGCTGGGCCTGGCGCTGGAGCCGGTCTGGTCGAACATGGCGCTGCACCGCCCCGCCGAGTTCAACAAGTCGCACATCCCGGCCTTCCTGGCCGACGAGACGCCGCGCAACTACATCAGCGTCTACCCCTTCGTGCGCTCCTACGACTGGTACCTGCTGCCGGACGAGGACCGCCGTCGGATGCTCGCGGACCACGGCAAGATGGCGCGCGGCTACCCCGATGTCCGGGCCAACACCGTCGCCTCCTTCTCGCTCGGCGACTACGAGTGGATCCTCGCCTTCGAGGCCGACGAGCTCTACCGCATCGTCGACCTGATGCGTCACCTGCGGGCCTCCGAGGCGCGGATGCACGTCCGCGAGGAGGTCCCGTTCTACACGGGGCGCAGGAAGTCGGTTGCAGACCTGGTGGCCGGGCTCGCGTAGCGAGCGGGCTCCGACCACCCCAACCCGGAAGATCAGAGGGCGGGCACCGGTGCGCACAGCGCCGCCCGTCGTTCCAGCGACACCGGGTTCGGCTCCGGGTGCGGCGCGCGTCCAGCGCGCCGCACCGGCGTCCTTTCCGCTCCACACGCACCACCGCACACCGCCCCGTGACCGACCGGCCGGGTCACCCCGGCCGACCGCCCGGACCGCCGCCGAGCGCGGCCCGCAGCGCCGGATCGTCCACGGCGCGCACACCCCGTACCGCGATCGCCGCCAGGACGTCACCGTCCGCCCCGGCAACCGGCACCTCGTTCTCGGCGAGCAGCCGCTGACCGGCGGGCGACGCCCACGAACTGTACGGATGGACCTCCATCCGGGCTATGGCCAGACAGCCGACGGTCAGCGCGAGCGGCAGCCCGAACCGGACGAGCAGCGACACGACCGGCCCGCCGGGGCCGTGCTCCTGACCGGGCATCAGCAGCGTGACCGCCCCCATCGCGACCACCAGCGCGGCCGCGCCCCGCACCGCGCGCACCGCGGCGGCGACATCGGTCCCGGCGCCGCCGGGCAGGGCCAGACCCGAGGCGACCAGCCGGTCGGCCAGGGCGCGTACGGCGTCGGCGGTGGCCGCGGCCGTCCGTATCGGCGGTATCGGGGACTGGCCCTGCGGCCCTATCGCACGGATCACCGTACGCTCCATCTCGTCCCGGCCCACCGGGTCGACGACCGTCGCCCAGCCGGTGTGCGCGAGCAGCAGCCGACGGCGCAGATGCATGGTGACCAGCGCCAGATCGACCACCCGATGGGGACCGCCGGCCAGGAACGCGGTCTCGTACAGGGTCAGTTCATGACCGGCGCCGCCGCCGCGCACGTCATCGGCCGACGCGCCGGACAGCAGCCCGGTGCGGGCCGAGACCAGGCAGAGCCGGACGCACGTGATGACTGCCGCACCCCATGCGACCAGCAGGAACAGAACCCAGAGCATGGCGGATTTCTATGCGAGGCGGCCTCGGAAAGCCATGGCCTGTTCATCATGCGGACGATCCGACGGTGCCGGGCAGCCCCAGGGGCTGCCCGGCGGATCAGGGCCGGGCAGGCCCTAACCGCCGGAGCTGGACCCGCCGCCGCAACTGGAGCCGCCGCTGGAGCAACTGGAGCCGCTGCCGCCGCAGCTGGAACCACCGCCGCCACCGCAGCCCGAGCCGCTCGATCCACAGCTCGACCCGGAACTGCACCCGCCACCGCCGCCCGCGCCGCCGCCCCCGTCACCGGAGCTCCCGCAACTGCCGTGACCGGGACTCGTACCGGCGCACCACACCACCGGTGCGAGGAGCAGGGCGGAGCCGCTCGTGGACGTCGCCGCCACGTGGGTACGCCGCCCCGCCGTCCGGCCGTGCGGCTGCATCCGGGCCGCCGCGATCAGCTGCCCCTGGAACACGGGGTCGGGGATCGCCCGCAGCCCGTGCGCGGCCACCACGTGGGCCGGGTCGGGGTTGTACGCCTGGGCGGTGCGGAACGCCTCGGCGGCCCGGCGCCCCGACCTGGTGACGCGTCCCTGGGCGACGCCGGCGCAGATGAAGCCGGTGAGCATGCCGGCGATCAGGAACGGGAGGACCTTGAAGACAAAGGGAACAGCGGAGAACTCCGAGGACAGGGGAGCCAGGACGGTCGCCACGATGGAGAGCGGGACGGCCAGTACGCAGACCATCCCCTGGGCCAGGCCCCAGCGGCGCCACGCCCGGTTCGCGGCGGGCGCGGCCAGCAGACCGCGGGCCGCGAGCCCGTCGCCGACCTCCTGCACCGCGGGGTGCCGCATCACCGCCTCGCGCAGGGTGTGCAGCGCCCCGCTGGGAGCCGAGGCGTGTTCCTGGAGCACCGCACGCTCCACCGGGTCATGGGCCTCGGCCCGCTGGACGGCGACGATTCCGGGGCCGCCGACGGCGAGCCGGCCATCCGCCTGCATCGCGGTGAGCGCGGCGTCCGCGACCCTGCCCGGACCGCCGTTGAGGAAGGCGGCTTCGTAGACGTCGTGGACGGCGCCGCCGGTGCCGCCACGGGCTCGCGAGAGTCCCACGATCAGGACCACGGAGGAGACCACGACGCCGAGGTCCACGAGCAGTGCGACGGTGTTCATGCCGGTCACCTTCCGATCAGGGCCGCGCGGGCCGCTCGTACGAGCCGGGTGGTGCGGCGCGGCGGGCGCGCGCCGGCCCGGTCCTGCCACCAGTGGGTCAGCCGGCGCCGGGCCGCGTCGTCCACGGGCCCGCCCGAGATCAGCAGGTCCTCGGCGAAGTCCATCGCGTCGCGCCGGTAACCGGCGGACATGGGGCGGGTCGCGGCGTACGAGAGAAAGGCGTCCCGGTAGCCGGTGCCCAGGATCTCCGGCAGTTCAGGTGCCACCTTGGCGACGACTCCGGCCCGCTTGGCGGCCAGGGCACGGCTCTGGACCCCGAGGCGGCGCCGGTCGAAGCCCTGCGGCGCGGGGCCACCGGCGACGAGCGCGCAGAGCAGTCCGGTCTGGGCGGCCGCGAGCCGGTCGCGCGTGGCGTCGGGGGGCGTGGACGCACCGGGCCGCGCGGACGGGCGGACGCGTGGGGCGGGCCGCTTCGTGTCCCCCGCCGCCCGGTCCAAGGTGGCGCGGATCGTGTCCAGTTCGCCCGCCAGCTCCCCGGCCGGCGGGAAGTCGTCGTCCCGCTCCAGCAGGACACCGGGCGGGTCGACCCGGGAACGGAGCTCGGCCAGGACGTCGAGGACGGGCCCGGTGACCGGGTGGGCGTGGGTGTCGTGCCAGACACCGTCCTTCTCGACACCGCCCGCCACATGCACGTACGCGATGGCCTCCACCGGCAGCTCGTCGAGCGCGGTGGCCGGGTCCTCGCCCCGGTTGACGTGGTTGGTGTGCAGATTGGCGACGTCGATCAGCAGCCGGACGCCGGTCCGCTCGACCAGCTCCGCCAGGAACTGCCCCTCGGTCAGCTCCTCGCCGGGCCAGGAGACCAGCGCCGCGATGTTCTCCAGAGCCAGCGGCACCGGCAGCGACTCCTGCGCGACGCGCACGTTCTCGCACAGCACGTCCAGCGCGTCCCGGGTCCGCGGCACGGGCAGCAGATGACCCGCCTCCAGCCCCGGGGACGAGGTGCGCGGCCCCCCGGCCCGTACGAACGCGATGTGCTCGGTCACCAGGGGCGCGGCGAGCAGCTCGGCGCGGGCGGCGAGACCGGCGAGCCGGCCCGGATCGGGGCGGTCGGCTCCGCCGAGGCCCAGCGAGACGCCGTGCGGGACGACCGTGACCCCGCGCTCCCTGAGCCGTACCAGCGAATCGGGGAGATGGCCGGTGCAGATGTTCTCCGCGACCGCCTCCACCCAGTCGATCCCCGGCAGCGCCTCGACGGCCTCCGCGATCTCCGGCCGCCAGCCGATACCGATTCCCAGCTTCATGCCCGCGCCCCCTGCTTCGTTCCGCCGCTTCGTACAGGGCTCATGGCCCCGCACGGCAGCGGTGAATCCGAACAGAGTGACGTTCAGAGCTTTATCTGAGGTTCCGGACACCGCTTCGAACGGGCGCGGGCGCCGCACCGGAGAGAGATCCCGGTGCGGCGCCCGCTCTTGCCGGCCGCCGACTACTTCAGACGGTAGGCCCGGTCGAGGGTTTCGACGGTGCGGCTGCCCGCGTCGTCCCAGAGTTCGGCCTTGACGGCCACGTATCCGTTCGTCGCGGAGAGCTTCGGGTGCCGGTAGGAGACCCGGAAGGAGTCCGCGTCCTTGCGCGTGACGGTCGCCCGCTTCCAGGTCGTGCCGCCGTCGTAGCTGACCGAGACCTTCGCCCCGGCCACCTTCGTCGAGCCCTTCCAGCCGTTGGCCCGGTAGCCGTCCACCGTGAAGGAGTAGGCGGCGCCGGCCCGCACCCGGTCGAGCAGGTCGGCGGACATGCGGTAGTGGGTGGTGATGACCGGCAGGGGCTCGCACGTGGAAGCGGCCATGTCGGCGTAGTCCTTGCAGACGTCCTCCTGGAACCCGCTCGGGGTGTCCGCCGTGAACGCGTACTGGGTACGAGCGCTCCCCGAGTCGCCGGTCCCGGCCAGGTCGCCGAAGGCGAAGTCGACGTCCATCCGGTAATCGGCCCTGCCCTTGACGACCCACTGGGCGCTGTCGTCGACGCGGCGGCCGTCACGGTAGAACGCCATGGCGGGAGGGATGGGCCAGTCCATGTAGTGCTCGGGATCGGAGTCGGCGCCGCCACCAGGCACCGGCAGCGCGCCGATGTCGGTGCTGCAGAAGTTGCACGAGAGCCAGCTGCCCAACGGAGCCGCGTGGAGAGCGGGCCCGAACCAGTCCTCGACGACGGAGCTTCCGGCACGCGGGGTCTCGATCCTCCCGTGCATCTCCGAGCCGAAGTTGGTGAGGGCGACGTGCTGCTGGTACGTCAGGCCCCCCTTCGCGTAGACGAAGTCCTCACGCTGCTGTCCCCGGTAGACGGTCTCCGGCGTCCACACCGCCACGGCCTTCTTCCCCTCGGGGCCCCACACGTCCTGCACGTAGTCGGTCGGCTGCTCCTTCCCGTACCCGTGGAAGACGTTGGTGACCGAGGCGAAGTCCTTGCGCCGGACCGTGGTCCTCAGGTCGGCGGGGATGCTGTCGAAGGTCCACTGCCCGGAGTAGGCGTAGGCCGACTCCTTGCGGCCGTGCAGGGCGACGGTGACGGCCTTCTTCTTGCCGGCCGCCGCGATACGGGCGGCCAGCTCCCTTCCTTCCTGCTGAGTGATCCCGGCGAACGGGATACTCAGCCCGTCGCCGACGACGGTGTACACGCTGCGGTCGGTGACCCGGGCGACGAGCACCGCGGCGGCGCCCGCCTCCTCCAGCTCGCCCGCCAGCGGTCCGACGTGGCCCGGATAGTCGTTGTGCACGAGCACGGCCTTGCCCCGGACGTCCTTGCCGGCCAGTTCCTCGGCGCTGCCCTCGCCGATGTCGACGAGCGGGAGCTTCTTGGTCCCGGCGAAGCGCGCGAGGTTGGTGGGAGCCCGCAGCGTCAGGTCGAAGCCCTTGCGGCCGGTCACCTCGCCGGTGAGCAGCGGCTGGCGTTCGCGCTGGTAGAAGGTCGAGGACAGGGTGCCCGTCCGGGGCTTGGCCGCGGGAATCGCACCGAAGTGCCCGGTGGTGACGGAGGCGTCGCCGCTGAGCGAGACACCCGAGTGGCGTCCGTTCGGATCGGTGCGCCGCAACTGGTAGGTGAGGACGGATCCCTGGAGGGGGCGCGGTTCTCCGGAGACGTCCAGCCCGAAGTCGGTTGCCCGGGTGCCGTCGACGGTCGTCGTGACCGGTGTGTCGTCCACCGTCAGCTCCGGGAGGCTGAACAGGTCGGAGGCGTCGGCGTACCCGCCGCGGTAGCCGAGGTCCCCGGTGGTGATCGCACCGAAGACCGCGTACTTCCCCTGGGCAACGCGCGTCCTGAGGGTGGCGAGGTGCTGTACCGGGAACACCTCGAAGTAGTCGTTGTCGAGCCCCATGACGACGACGAGACCGTTGTCGGGGGTGCCGCCCTTCCGGTCCTTGAGGTTGATGGTCATGCCGTAGCGCGGGGGTTCCTTGGCGAAGCCGAGGGCGGCGTGCGCCGTCGCTCCGTTCGTGGCGGTCGCGGTGACCTCACCCGTGTACGAGCCGGCATCGAGGAGATTCGGGTCGAGGACGAAGGGGACGTCCACGCTGCCGCCGGCGGGCACGGTCACCTCGTCCTGATCGAGCGTCAAGGTACCTTCGGCGGGCGTGCCCTGTAGGAAGTGGGCGGCGAGCTTCACGGTCTCCGCCGCGTCGGTGGGATTGGTCACGGTGAGCGTACGGGTGCGCTTGTCGTACGTGGTGTTCGCGCCCTCGTACCAGGTCATCCCGAAGTCCACCGGGCCGGAGACGTCGAGCCGGGAGTCGAGGGAGGCGGCGACGTTCACCCGCCCGCTGCCCTGCTCGAAGACGGTGGCGTCGGAGGACCGGTCGGTGTGCGACGTCAGTGAGGCCTTCAGCCGCTCGCCCGGCCAGTCCGGGTGTCGCTGCGCCAGGATGGCGGCGGCCCCGGCGACGTGCGGGGTGGCCATCGACGTGCCGTTCGCCGATGTGTAGTCGGCGTCGACGACGGTGCCCATGGCGGTACCGGCCGCTCGGGCGGCGACGATTCCGACACCGGGCGCCGTGACATCGGGCTTGATCCCGTGGTCGTAGGTGCGCGGGCCGCGGCTGGAGAAGTCCGCCATCCTGTCGGACTTGTCGACGGCACCGACCGTCAGGGCCGCGTCGGCGGCGCCGGGGCTCCCCAGGGTGGACTCGCCCGGTCCGTCGTTGCCGGCGGCGATCACGAACAGGGAATCGCTCGACGCACTCAGCCGGTTGACCGCCTCGGTGTTCGGGTCGTCCTCGGCGTCACCGGCGGACCCCAGGCTCATGCTGATGACGTCGGCGCCCTGGTCGACCGCCCATTCCATGCCGGCCATCACGCCGGAGTCCGGCCCCGAGCCGTTGTCGCCGAGCACCTTGCCGATGATCAGGTCCGCCCCCGGGGCGACCCCCTTGTACCGGCCACCCGAGGCGGCGCCGCTGCCCGCGATGGTGGAGGCCACATGGGTGCCGTGGCCGTGGCCGTCCTGCACGGTGGAGGCACCGGCGACGAAGCTCTTCGTCGTGACGACCCGGTCCTCGACGTCGGGATGACCGAGGTCGACTCCGGTGTCGAGGACGGCGACCTTGACGCCGGTGCCGTCGTACCCCGCCGCCCATGCCTCGGGGGCGTGGATCTGGGCGACGCTCTGGTCGAGCGTCACCTTGGTCGGCGCGTCGTACCAGATCTTGGAGACCCCGGACGCGGCCGCGGTGGCGTTCCGCTTCTTCCCGGCGGTCCGGTCGGGCAGGGCGGCCTTCCAGAAGGAGGCCGCTCCGTGCTTCTTGACATGGACGGCGGCCATGCCCATCCGGCGCAGCAGTACGCCGGGCTTGCCGGAGGGTAGCCGACGCGCGCGCTCGCCCAGTTCGGCGCGGGAGGGCTTGTCGTCGTACGAGACGATCACCGGCAGCGTGCTGTCCTTGGCGTCCCCGTGCCCGTCCTTGAGCAGCTGGGTGACATTGAACAGCCGCCGGTCGAGGGTGTGTGCGGCGAGCGGGGCCAGCACATCGGACGGGTACACGTACAGATCGCCGTCGGGATCGGTGACGGTCTGGAACGTCGCCGCGTTGCCGGGAGCGGGGGTGACGGTCACGGACGTGCGACCGCCCGCGCTCTTCGTCACGGACACGGTGTCCCCGGTGATGAGGGTGATCAGGGAGGGTTTCGCCTTCTGTGCGGCCTTCGGTGGAAGGCCGCCCACGGGGCTGGTGGCGAGAGGCGCTCCAGCGGCCGATCCGGGGCTGAGCCCGGGTATCAGCGCGCTGGTGGCGAGCACCGCCGTGACGGCGATCAGCCGTCTTCCGAGTATGCCGCTTGAGGGTGTCGGCACGTACTTCTCCTTGGATGAAAAGGATGGAACGAGCGAGCGGAACGCACACCGACGCACGGGCAGGGGGAAGCGAGGTCGAGGGGGAAGGGGGGAAGAACGGGCCCGAGCGAACGGCGCACCCGGAGGCTATAGCCCGTCAGAGCGATGATTGAAGATCAAACCATGGCGCATATGCGACAGTTGCGAAGGCCCGGGCTGCTGAGGAGCAGTGGGAACACCCCGTACGCCGGGGCGCCCGGACCGCACACCGCGGAGGGCCCGGCGCCCCGGTCGCGTCCCGCCGGCGCTACCCCCGCACCGATCCCGGGGACGGTACGCCGCACGACACGTCCACCCAGCCGCGGCGGGCCGCGTACCAGCCGAGTTGCATCCGGGTCGCCACCCCGGCCCGGTCCATCAGACCGCGGGCACGGCGCAGGATGGTGCGACGGCCGACGCCCAGGTGCCGGGCGATGGCGTCGTCGGTCAGTCCGCCGAGCAGCAGGGTCAGCAACCGCTTGTCCGCGACGCTCAGTTCGTCCCGTGCGGCACGGGGCGCGGGGTTGCCGTGGTCGAAGGGCGCGCTGTCGGCCCAGACCCGCTCGAACAGCTCGACGAGGCCGTCGAGCAGTGGGCTCGAATCCACGATCACCAGGTCGCCGGGATCGTCCGCACGCTCGTTCCCGCTCATGGCACAGGTGAAGGCGTACTCCCGGTCGATGATCATCATCTTCATCGGCAGCCGGGCCGTCACCCGGGCCTCCTCCCCGGACGCCAGGCACTGGTCGATGCGCGTCATCGCCCCCGGGTACTCGATCGCCTGCTGGCCGTAGATGGTGCGGTACGAGACCCCGTCCGACAACTGCGCCAGCTGCACGGCGTTGTCCACGGACCAGTAAGGGGGCGTGTCGAAGTACAGCACTTCGCGCCGCGCGCGCCGCTGGATCCGTGTCGCGTGCACCGGCGCGGTCGGACGCGACATCCCCGGGACAGGACCACCCCTGGTACTGATGCCGGAGGTCCGGGGGACTCCCACGACCCGGTGCGGCGACAGGCCCGGACTCTCGGGCATCACGACCCCTCTCATCAGGAATCACTTCGTACGGAGTGGCCCCGTCGAGGGGCCGCGACTCCCGTGATCCTGAGAGGGTATTCGTTCCTTGACAAGACTATGCGTTGCCCGGAAGGGGATTGATGACACGTTTGTTCCGTGGGGCGACGGGGCAGGTGCCCGCCGTTCTGCGGGACACACCGGCCGCGGCTGCTCAGCCGCGTCGCAGCGCCGGATGGTCGGCGACCACCGTGCACGACCCGGGCGCGATCTCGGTGAACCCGGCGTCCTGCACCACCGGAAGCCCGCTCGCCGTGAGTTCCGGCCAGCGCCCCGCCTCAGCGGTGGCGACCGAGAGCGGGAAGCCCGCCTCGCGCCACGCCTTGCGTTCCGTTTCCGACAGCTCCCACCAGGCGAGCTGCGCACCGTGCCCGGCCTGCGCCATGGCCTTGCCCGCCGACATGTCCAGCTCCGGGTTCAACCACAGCACGGGGCCCCGGGGATCGGGCGCGGCCGGCGGCTCCGGGTCGTCCAGATCCGTCCCCGACACCTGGAGCTTCGCCAGCTCCTTGGGCCAGCCGTCCAGCGGCACCGGCGGGAAGACCCGCACCTCGGCGCTCTCGCCCGTGACCGTGACGCCCGGCAGCGCGGATGCCTTGCGCCACTCCGCGCCGCGCGCCCGCCGCACCACCTTGCGGATCCGGGCGTCCTGCCAGTCCCGCATCGCACGCGCCCACTCGCCCTCGCCCACCGAGCGCTCGTCGGAGAGCATCACGAGCACCGCGCGGGCCGCGGTCCGCAACGCGTCGGTACGGGCCGGGGGAGCGGTCTTCTCGATGTGCACGACCAACGGCAGCACGTACTGCGGAGCCTCGTCGCGGCTCGTCGGCTCGGACCTGAACGGGCTGTCCGCCGCGGGCGAATGGGGAGTGGACGGGGACGCGGGAATGTCATTGCTGCTCACCCGGTCCAGTCTGCCAGCCGCCCGATCCGGACTTCTTGGCGGAATGGACCGCTCCGGGTGAGGATGCACCGCATGAAGAGCGATCTCTTTTCCAGCGAGAACCTGGCACAGCAGGCCACGGCCCCCGGGATGACCCTGCAGAACGCCAAATCCATCAAGTACGCCGTCAACGGCGAGATGCACGCCCGGCAGGGAGCGATGATCGCCTTCCGCGGCGATCTGCAGTTCGAGCGCAAGGGCCAGGGCATAGGCGGCATGCTGAAGCGCGCCGTCACCGGCGAGGGGCTGCCGCTGATGGCGGTCCGCGGCCAGGGCGAGGCGTGGTTCGCGCACGAGGCCGCCAACTGTTTCATCGTGGAGATGGAGCACGGCGACGTCCTCACCATCAACGGCCGCAACGTGCTCTGCTTCGACCCCACGATCTCCTACGAGATCAAGACCGTGAAGGGCGCCGGGATGACCGGCGGCGGGCTCTTCAACAGCGTCTTCACCGGCTACGGCAAGCTCGGACTGATGTGCGAGGGGCACCCCATCGTGATCCCCGTCACGCCGCAGCAGCCGGTGTGCGTCGACACGGACGCGGTGGTCGGCTGGAGCGCCAACCTGACCACGTCGCTGCACCGTTCGCAGAGCGTCGGCTCGATGATCCGCGGCGGATCCGGCGAGGCCGTCCAACTGCGGCTGGACGGCGAAGGGTTCGTGATCGTACGGCCCAGCGAGGCCAAGCCCGAGAAGACCGCCAACTGAGGCTGAACGGGGTCGGCCGCCGGTACGGACCCGGCGGCCCCTGGGTGCTGCGTGGGGTCGACCTCGACCTGCCCCCGCACACCCTGGTCCGGATCGAGGGGGCCAACGGCACCGGCAAGTCGACCCTGCTGCGGCTGCTCGCCGGGATCGACGCCCCGACGGAGGGCCGGATCACCGGCCGTGGAGCGCGTACGGCATACGTCCCCGAGCGCTTCCCGGCCGCGCTGCCGTTCACCGCGTCCGGGTATCTCGTCCACCTCGGCCGCATCCACGGCCTGCGGACCTCCGAAGCGGCCGACCGCGCCCGGTCCTGGCTCGCCCGCTTCGGCGCCGCCGCCCATGCCCGTACACCGCTGCCGGAACTCTCCAAGGGCACCAGCCAGAAGGTCGCCGTCGCCCAGGCGTTCCTCGCCGAGCCCGAGCTGCTGATCCTGGACGAGGCATGGACCGGGCTCGACACGGCGGCCCGCGACGAGCTGGACCGGGCCGTGGCCGAACGGGTCGCGGCCGGCGCCACCGTCGTCTTCGTCGACCACGACCCGCGCAGGCTCGCCGGGGCGGTCGCCGCCGTGTTCCGGATCGAGGGCGACGGCCTCCTCGCCGCCCCCGGGGCGCGGGCCGCGGAGACCGGCCCGCGGGCACGGATCGAGGCGGCTGGCCCGCGGGTACGGATCGAGGCGACCGGCCCGCCCGGCGCCGTGCTCCCCGCCGCACTGCCGGGCGCCCCGGAGCACGCGCCCGCAGCCGGCGGGGGCGTACGGCTCACCGTCCCGGCCGCGCACTCCGACGCCCTGCTGCGCGCCCTGCTCACCGCGCACCCGCCCTGGCACATCCGTCAGGTGGCCGCCGTGCCCACCGGCCCGGAGCGCCCCGGCCCGCACGGGGCCGCCACGGACCCATGCGATCACCCGACTCCCGAGGCACCATGACCGCGCTCCTGCGCTACCAGACCGCCCTGCTGGTCCGCTCCCAGCGCTGGCTCGCCCCGGTGCTGCTGTACGCGGCCTTCGTCTCCGTCGGCGTGCAGTGGGGGCAGCCGGTCCTCGACTCGCTCGGCTACACCGCCGCCGGGCTCCTGCCCGTCACCGCCTGGCTCGTACAGCTCTGCGTCAACCAGGAACCGCCCGCTGCCCGGACCGTCACCGCCGCGGTGGTGGGATCGCCGAGGGCGCATCTGGCGGCGCTGCTCGCCGCGCTCGGCTGCGCCGGGCTGCTGGGCGTGGCCGCCACCCTGACCGTGCTGCTGATCAGCAAGCCGGCCGGGGCCGACAACTCCGTCCGGGTGCCGCCGCCGGCCGCCGGGGCCGCCGGACTGCTGGCCGTCGCCTGCTGCGTGCTGCTGGGCGCGGTGGTCGGCGCGCTCTGCACCCGGCCGCTGCTGCACCGGCGCGGCTGGTCCGTCGCCGCCACCGTGCTCGGCGCGCTGCTGGCCCTGGTGACCGCCGGTTCGCCCGCGAACACCGCCGTGACGGGCCTGGTCACCGGTTCGCGGACCGGCACGGTGCACTTCCCCGTCCTGCCGCTCGTCGCGGCCGCCGCCCTCGCCGCCGCGGCGGCCGCACTCGTCTGCAGGCTGGCTTCCCTGCGCGCCGAGTAGGCTCGTGCGCATGGGCGAGCACAGCACGGAAGAGGCGTACTGCGGTGCACCCGCCGCGAACCCCGCGCCCATCGGGACGGAGACCGCCGCCGGGCCTCCGTACGCCGAGTGCGTGCTCTGCCGGAAGCCGACCGAGTACCCGGAGTCGGCCAGGGGCATCACCCTCTGCCCGGTCTGCGAATGGCAGGAGGCCCAGCGCACGGCGTGCTCCGGCTGAGCGAGTGACCGGCGGCCGCTCAGCGCTGTGCCGCCCGGATCAGGTCGGAGACCTTCACGAAGCGGTATCCGCGCTCGCGCAGCTCCGGCACCACTTGGCGGACCGCCTCGTCCGTGACCGGTGCGGCGCTTCGCGTGCAGTGCATGACGACCAATGAGCCGGGCCGCACCCCGGCCAGCACCTGCTCGGCCACCGCGTCCGCGTCCGTCGCGAAGGCGTCGCCGCTGATGACGTCCCACTGCACCGCCGTCACGCCCTCGGGCGCGAGCGCGCGCAGCGAGGCATCGTCGTAGCAGCCGCCGGGGAAGCGGAAGTACGGCACCGTATTGCGCACACCGGCCTTCCGGAACGAGTCGAAGGCCCGCGCCACATCGGCGCGCATGCCGTTCTCGGTCACGGTCGGCAGCCCGTAGCAGGGGGACTTGAAGGCGTAGTGGCTGTACGAGTGGTTGGCGACCTCGAACAGGGGGTCGGTGCCGATGGACCTGGCCTGCGCCGGGTACTCGTCGGCCCACCGCCCCGTCATGAACACCGTGGCGGGCACCTCCAAGTCACGCAGCAGATCGATCAGTCCGGGATTGTCGAACTGCTCGCCCGCCGCCGCGCGCCGGCCCTCGTCGGCCGTCATGTCGGCGTCGAAGGTCAGCGCCACCACCTTCTCGCCGCCGTTCACCCCGCGCGCGAAGACCGGCGTCCGCCCCTCGGGCCCCGGCGCCAGGGTGGGCGGCGCCGAGGCCGCGTGCGACGGGGCGTGGGCCGCAGCGGGCCCACGCCCGGCGGCCGGGGAGCCGTCCGGGCCACCACAGCCGGCGAGGCCGCCGAGCACCACACCCAGAACGGACAGAGCCGTCAGTTTCCGCACGGCATTATTCGAATGAGTCACCAGCGGAAAGTATCGGCTTATCCGACTAACAGGTGCATATAGGGCCTCGCGTTGTCGGAGTCGCGCCCGGATTCACCCGGGCCGTCGAGTCGGCCGGGCGGATCGGCCCTGCCAGGCCGTCCGGCCGGGCCGCGCGTCCCGTCCGCTCCTCTGTGTAGGCGCGGACGGCGACGACGTGTGCCGAAGGTGCTCCGTTGGTCGCCTCGACGGCGATCCTGAGCGCCGTCGATGTGACCGGCTCGTCCAGGGTGTGCACCTGGCGGCGCCGCCGGTTGTCCGTCGTACGGGAGACGGTCTGCCAGGTGCCGTCCGCCTCGCGGGCCTCGACGCGGTAGTTCCATCGCAGCTTCCGCGATCAACACCCGCCGGGCCGCGGGCCGTTCGTGCATCAGGTCCGCCGGCCGTTCCGCCAGGCAGAACAGCCGGCGGACCGGACGGCGCGGAGGGGGCGGGCACCCACTGCCCGCCCCCTCCCGTACCTCGATGGAGCAGCGCGTCAGCGCGTCAGCGCCACGGCCCCGTCACCGCGAACGTCGTTCCCGGGGTGTAGCAGTTCACGAACATCGTCCCGCCGTCCGGCGCGAACGTGACCCCGGCGAACTCTCCCCACTCGGGCTTCTCCGGCGTCCCGATGTTCTGCCGGCCCCGCGCCATCGGGTACACCTCGCCGCGCCGCGTCAGGCCGAACACATGCTGCGCGCCGTCGCCGTCCTCGCACACCATCAGCCCGCCGTCGGCGGCGAGGCAGATGTTGTCCGGGGACTCGCCCGGCAGCTGCACGTCGGTGCCGGGGCCGAAGACGATCACCAGTGTGAGACGGCGCCGCTTCGGCTCGTACCGCCACACCTGGCCGTAGTGGTCGGCGGCGGAACCCTCCGAGCTGTGCGCGAAGCTGGAGACGAAGTAGACCGAGGACCCGCCCCAGTAGCAGCCCTCCAGCTTCTGCGCGTGCGTGATGCCCTTCGGGCCGAAGTCCTGGAACCGGATCGGTGTCACGGACGCCAGTGGATCCGGTACGGGAACCCACTCGATGCCCTCGAAGCTCGCGCCGGTCTCCTGGACCATGGAGAGGTCGGCGACGCCCGGCACCCGCATGGCCTCCAGATGGCCGCCGGCCCGCAGCGAGCCCGTACCGCCGAGCGGTTTGTCCGGCAGGAAGCGGTAGAAGAGCCCGAACGGCTTCTCGAACGCGTCCTCCGTCTCGTAGACGATCCCGTTCTTCGGGTCGACCGCGATGGCCTCGTGCTGGAAGCGGCCCATCGCGGTGAGCGGCACGGCCCCGGTGCGGTGCGGATCGGCACCGTCCACCTCGAAGATGAAGCCGTGGTCCTTGGTGTAGCCGTTGGTACCGGCTCTGTCCTCGGTCTCCTCGCAGGTCAGCCAGGTGTTCCACGGGGTGCGGCCACCCGCGCAGTTCACCGCCGTACCGGCGATGGCGACCCGTTCGCCGAGGACGTTGTTGCGGCCGTCCAGCTCCAGGGCCGTACAGCCGCCCTTGCCCATCGGGTCGTAGGTGAGGCCCTCGACGACCGGCACCGGAATCCTGCCGGTGACGCGGTTCTCGTGGTTGCGGACGAGGTGGACGTGGCCGTGGCGGCCCGCGAAGGCGGCCATGCCGTCGTGGTTGCTGGGCACCCGGCCCTCGCCGGAGCGGAGCTGGTCGCCCTCCCGGGACAGCACCCGGTAGCGGAAACCCTTCGGAAGGTCGAGCAGACCGTCGGGGTCGGGCACCAGCGGGCCGTACCCGCTGTGTCCCCGGGCGGCGGCGCTGCCCGCGAAGAGTTCGGAGAACGCTCCGGTGAAGGCGATGGAGGCGACGGCCGCGCCGCTGCCGGCCAGGATCTGGCGACGGGTGGCGGTCGCCCGCGACGTTCCTTCGGCCGGCCGTGACGTTTCTTCGTTCGGCCGTGACGATTCTTCGGTCAGGCGTGACGTTTCTGATGACATGAGGCAACTCCCTGCTGGCGGACAGGAGAAGTGACCCGCATGTGTGTAGCACGCGTATCGCCGCGCGGGAACCATGCGGGTCACTGAGACCTCGGGTGTGTCCCGGGCCGGGAGTGGCCCCTGCGGTCAGATCAGCGAGGCGGAGAGCGTGATCGTCGTGCCGGTCAGGGCCTGGCTGACCGGGCAGTTCGCCTTGGCGTCCTCGGCGGCCTTGACGAAGTCCGCCTCGTCGACGCCGGGCACCTGGCCCTGGACGGTGAGGTGGATGCCGGTGATCCCGGTGCCGGGCTGGAAGGTGACGTCGGCGGTGGTGGTCAGCTGGGTCGACGGGGTGCCGGCCGAGGCCAGACCGTGGGCCAGTGCCATCGAGAAGCAGCTGGAGTGGGCCGCCGCGATGAGCTCCTCGGGAGAGGTCTTGCCGTTCGCCTGCTCCGCGCGGGACGGCCAGGAGACGTCGAACTTGCCGATGCCGGAGGAGTCGAAGGTGACGACCCCCTTGCCCTCGATCAGGTTGCCGTCCCAGACCGTGTGAGCCTGACGCGTGGTTGCCATGCCGATTCCCTTCGAACGGTGTGCGCGGTTGGTACGGGAGCCCCTCGACGCCCAAGAATCCGAGAGGCGGTACGTCCCCGAACCTACTGCGCCACCAGCCCCTTCGCGTCGCGCGCCAGCGCCGTCAGCCGGGAGATCGCCCGGAAGTACTTCTTCCGGTATCCGCCGTTCAGCATCTCGTCACTGAACAGCCGGTCGAACGGCAGCCCGGAGGCGAGCACCGGGATCTCCCGGTCGTACAGCCGGTCCGCGAGGACGACGAGCCGCAGCGCGGTCGACTGGTCGGGGACCGGCTGGACCTCGGTGAGACAGACCGCCCGCAGGCCGTCCGTCAGCGCGCCGTAGCGGCTCGGATGGACCCGGGCGAGATGGTCGAGCAGCGAGGGGAAGTCGTCCAGGCTGGCGCCCTCGGTGGCGTACGCCGCCCTGGTGACCTGCTCGGTGGAGTACGGTGCGGGCGCTTCGGGCAGCCCGCGGTGGCGGTAGTCCTCGCCGTCGATCCGCAGCGGGCGGAAGTGGGCGGACAGCCCCTGGATCTCCCGCAGGAAGTCGGCCGCGGCGAACCGGCCCTCGCCGAGCTTGCCGGGCAGCGTGTTGGAGGTGGCGGCGAGCGCGACCCCGGCCTCGACCAGCCTGCTCAGCAGCGACGACACCAGCACGGTGTCACCCGGGTCGTCCAGCTCGAATTCGTCGATGCACAGGAGCCGGTGCCCGCTCAGCGTCTGCACGGTCTGCTGGAAGCCCAGCGCGCCGACCAGGTTGGTCAGCTCCACGAAGGTGCCGAACGCCTTCAGCGAAGGGGCGGCGGGGGTGGCGTGCCAGAGGGAGGCCAGCAGATGGGTCTTGCCGACGCCGTAGCCGCCGTCGAGGTAGACCCCGAGCGGGGCCGAGGGGGCCGCGGGCTTCCGGCTGAACCGCCCGCCCGTCGCCCGCCACCACCCCTCGGCGGATGCGCTTCGCGCTCTTTTGGTTCTGCCCGAGCCGCTCGCGTGCGCGCCGCCGAGCCCGGCCGCGAAGCCGCTCAGGACCCCGACCGCCTCCGTCTGGCTCGGCTGCTTGGGGTCCGGCACATAGGTGTCGAAGCGTACGGAGTCGAAGCGCGGCGGCGGCACCATCTCGGCGACCAGTCGGTCGGCGGGTACGCGGGGCTCAAGGGCGCACAGGGAAAGGGGAGCCGTTTCGGCTATGGGGCTCTGCCCCGGCATGGCTGTGGAGGACGACACAACTCTCAACCTTAAGCGCCGTGCCAGACTGCGGAACATGCGACGCCTCTTCCCTGTGACCGACCTGACACCGGCTGACGACGAGGAGGAGTGGAGTCTGGACGCCCTGGCCGACGCCTACGCCTACCCCGAACAGACCGGCCCCTGGCTGCGCGCCAACATGGTTTCGACGCTCGACGGGGCCGCCCAGCACGACGGCCGCTCGCAGCCGATCTCCTGCGCGAGCGACATGCGGATCTTCGGCACCCTGCGCGGTCTGGCCGATGTGGTCCTCGCCGGGGCGGAGACGGTGCGGCTGGAGGGCTACCGCCCCGCCAGGGCCCGTGAGGCGTTCGCCGCCCGCCGGGCCGCGGCCGGGCAGGGTCCCGCACCCGCGATCGCCGTGGTGAGCGGCAGCCTGGACCTCGACTTCTCGTTGCCGCTCTTCACCGAGCCGCTCGTCCCGACCCTCGTGCTGACCGGCGCCGGGGCCCCGCCGGGCCGGATCGAGGAGGCGCGCCGGGCGGGCGCCGAGGTGGTGATCGCGGGGGAGGGCTCCCGGGTGGACCCCGCCAGGGCCGTACGGGAGCTGGCGGACCGCGGGCTCAAGCGGCAGCTGACCGAGGGCGGCCCCAGGATGCTGGGTCAGTTCGTGGCCGCCGGGGTGCTGGACGAGCTCTGTCTGACCCTCTCTCCGATGCTCACCGCCGGGGACGCGCAGCGGATCGCGGGCGGCCCCTCGGTGGCCGTGCCGGAACGATTCACCCTGGCTTCGATGCTGGAAGAGGCCGGGTTCCTCTTCACTCGGTACCGTCGGAGCTGACAATCAGCGGAATTTGTCGTTCCGGTTAGCCTCCGGTGGGCACAATTACTCTCGCAGACCCCGTGCGAGCACGGGGAAGGATGGTTTCAGCAGTGACCGGCGACGGCCACTGAAGCAGAAGGGCGCCCGTGGTGTTCACCAGCGTTTTGATGATCGAGAAGCCCCTCACCTCCGAGGACGTCGAGTTCGTCACCACCCTGCACGGGGAGGAGCAGGTCTCCTTCGTCGTGCTCATGCAGCCGCGCGGTGACCAGGCAGATGTGCTGCTGCGAGCCATCGACGACCTGGCGATGGGCGAACTGAAGGAAGCCGCCCGGGAGGGTGAGGAACCGGAGGGCAAGAACGCCAGACAGCCCGCCGAACTCGCGCTCGAAGTCTCCCTGGAGGCACTGCGCCAGGCAGGTTCCGAGGCGGTCGGACAGGTGATCGAGGACCACCCCCTGGACAAGCTGAAGTCCGTGGTCGACGACGCGGAGGCGGACGAGGTCATCGTGCTGACCGCGCCGCACTACGTCGAGGAGTTCTTCCACCGGGACTGGGCGTCCAGGGCCCGCCACAAGGTCGGCGTACCGGTGCTCAAGCTCTTCGCCCACAGCGAATAGGCTGGGCGGGCACTCGTACCGGCCCGGGTCCTCGCAGTCCCGGCCCGGCCACCCGCATCGACCTCTGGGAGACACACGCATGGCACCCGGTATTCCTGCCGCCATGGAACGGCCGCACTTCATCGGCATCGGCGGCGCCGGAATGTCGGGCATCGCGAAGATCCTCGCCCAGCGCGGTGCCAAGGTCGCGGGCAGCGACGCCAAGGAGTCGGGTACCGCCGAGGCGCTGCGGGCGCTGGGGGCGACCGTCCACATCGGGCACGCCGCCGGACACCTGGCGGACGACGCCTCGTGCGTGGTCGTCTCCAGCGCCATCCGCGCCGACAACCCGGAGCTGCTGCGCGCCGCCGAGCTGTCGGTCCCCGTCGTGCACCGCTCCGACGCGCTCGCCTCGCTCATGGGCGGGCTGCGGGCCATCGCGGTGGCCGGCACCCACGGCAAGACGACCACCACGTCGATGCTGGCCGTCGCCCTGACCGAGCTGAACCTCGACCCCTCGTACGCCATCGGCGGCGACCTCGCCGGACCCGGCACCAACGCCGCGCACGGCGAGGGCGCGATCTTCGTCGCCGAGGCGGACGAGAGCGACCGGAGCTTCCAGAAGTACGACCCCGAGGTCGCGATCGTCCTCAACGTCGAGCTGGACCACCACGCGAACTACGCCTCGATGGACGAGATCCACGAGTCGTTCGAGACGTTCGCCGGCAAGATCGTCCCGGGCGGCACCCTCGTGGTCTCCGCCGACCAGGCGGGCGCCGTCGAGCTGACGGAGCGCGTCCGGGCCCTGCCCTCGCTGAACGTCGTCACCTACGGCGAGTCCGAGCACGCCGACGTACGCGTCCACAAGATCACCCCGCGCGGGCTGACCAGCGAGGTCACGGTCGTCCTGAACGGGAAGTACCTCACGTTCACGGTCTCCGTGCCCGGCCGCCACTACGCCCTCAACGCCGTCGCGGCCCTCGCCGCCGGTGTCGCCCTCGGCATCCCGGCCCACAACCTGGCCTCGGCCCTCGGCAAGTACACCGGGGTCAAGCGCCGCCTCCAGCTCAAGGGCGAGGTGGCGGGCGTGCAGGTCATCGACTCGTACGCGCACCACCCCACCGAGATGACCGCAGATCTCGAAGCGATGCGCGGCGCCGCCTCCGAGGCCCGCCTCCTGGTCGTCTTCCAGCCGCACCTCTTCTCCCGCACCCAGGAGCTCGGCACCGAGATGGGCCAGGCCCTCGCGCTGGCCGACGCCTCCGTGGTGCTGGACATCTACCCGGCCCGCGAGGACCCGATCCCCGGCATCACCAGCGACCTGATCATCGACGCCGCGCGGGCCGCGGGCGCCGACGTCACCGCTGTCCACGACAAGGCCGCGGTCCCCGAGGCCATCGCGGGAATGGCGAAGCCCGGCGACCTCGTTCTCACCATGGGAGCGGGCGACGTCACGGACCTCGGCCCGCAGATCCTGGACCACCTGTCGAGCTGAGGGAGCGACGTGTCGTACGACATCGAGAAGCCGGACGAGCAGTGGCGGGCGGAGCTGACGCCCGCCGAGTACGCGGTCCTGCGCCAGGCCGGCACCGAACCCGCCTTCGTCGGTGAGTACACCGACACCAAGACCACGGGCGTCTACTCCTGCCGCGCCTGCGGCGCCGAACTGTTCCGCTCGGACACCAAGTTCGAGTCGCACTGCGGCTGGCCGTCCTTCTACGACCCGAAGGACAGCGACGCGGTCGAACTGATCCAGGACCGCAGCCACGGCATGGTCCGCACCGAGGTCCGCTGCGCACGCTGCGGATCGCACCTCGGCCATGTCTTCGAGGGCGAGGGCTACCCGACCCCCACGGACCAGCGGTACTGCATCAACTCGATCTCGCTGCGCCTGACCCCGGACGAGGGCTGAGGGACGAGAGAAGGAGCGGGTGCCCCGGAGAACCTTCCGGGGTGCCCGCTCCGTCGTGCCGGCTCAGTACACGTCCCTGCGCATCGGCACCAGGACCGCGACGCACGCAGCGACCAGGGCGTACCCGGCGAGCAGCAGTCCGCCGCCGACGGCGGAGAGCAGCTGTACCGGGCCGGTCGCCAACTCCGCGGCCATCGTGTCCGTCACATAGCTGAAGCCGGTCAGGGACGCCGTGGCGCCGCCGGGCAGCAACGGGTAGAGCAGCTTGACGCCCGGGATCATCATCAGCAGGTACTCGCCCGCGTACAGATAGCCGATGACGACGGCCAGCGCCGCGACCTGATGGCGGATCAGCGCCCCGGCGGCCACGCCCAGCAGGGTGTACACCGCCATCGCCACCGCCGGCCGGACGAGCAGCCCCAGCACCTCGCCGGTGGCCATGCCCGGGGTCACCCCGCGCGCCGCCACACCCCCGAAGAAGGCGGCCGCCGCCGTGCCGGTGAGCACCAGCCCGTACAGCAGACCGGCGACGCCGTACGCGACGAGCTTGGCGGTGAGCACCTGCCGGCGCCGCGGGGCGTGCAGAAAGGTGTACGTGACGGTGCGGTGCCGGTACTCCGACGTCATCGCCAGGGTGCCGAGCGCGGCCGGCAGGAACACCGTGAAGCTCAGCATGCCGAGCACCGAGCGGACACCGGCCTCGGTGTCCAGGCCGGGCGCCGGCGGATCGAAGTTCTCCGGCCCGACCAGTGTCATCAGCCCCACCATGCCGCCGCCCAGGACGACGGCCGCGAGGAGCGCCCACAGCCACAGGCGGGTGGCGGCCAGTCGCCGGAACTCCGCCCTGATCAGTGCGTTCATCACCGGTTCTGCCCCCTGCCCATCAGTGCCGCCGACTCGTCGGCGCGTGCCGGCTCGCCGTCCCCCGCCAGCTGGAGGAAGAGCTGCTCCAGGCCGCCCCCGGCAGCCAGCCCGTGCACCCGCAGCCGCTCGGCGGCGGCCAGATCGGCGACGTCGGCGTCCGTCATCCCGTACACCCGCAGCGTCCCGTCCGCCAGGAGGTCCACCCGGTCGGCCGCCCCGTCCCGCGCGGTGCCGCGCAGCAGTGCGGCGCGCAGCGCCGCCGCGTCCGAGGAGCGGACCAGCACCGTGCCGGGCGCGAGCCGCTCGACCTCCGCCATCGGTCCCGCCGCCACCAGCCGGCCCTTCCGGATCACGACGACGTCCTCGACGATCTGCTGCACCTCGCTGAGCACATGGCTCGACACCAGCACGGTGCGGCCCTCGGCGGCCAGCCCGCGCAGCAGTCCGCGCAGCCAGGCGATGCCCTCCGGGTCGAGCCCGTTGCCCGGCTCGTCCAGCAGCAGTACCTGCGGGTCGCCCAGCAGCGCAGTGGCGAGCGAGAGCCGTTGCCGCATGCCCGTGGAGAAGGTGCGGGTACGGCGGTCGGCCGCCTGGGCGAGCCCCAGTTGGTCCAGCAGTCGATCGACCCGCTCGGGCGGGTGGCCGCCCATGGTGCGGTAGATGTGCAGATGGTCGCGGGCCGTGTGGCCGGGGTGGACCGCGGAGGCGTCGAGCACGGCGCCCACGGTGGCGGTGGGCCTGGACAGCTGCGCGTACCGCTTGCCGCCGATGGTGGCGGTGCCCGCGGTGGGCGCCACCAGGCCGAGGATCATCCGCATCGTCGTGGTCTTGCCCGCGCCGTTGGGGCCGAGGAAGCCCGTCACGACGCCCGGCCGCACGGTGAAACCCAGGTCGTCGACGGCGCGTACGGCTCCGAACCGCTTGGTCAGCCCGCTGACCTCGATGGACAGGCCCTGCGGCCGCCCGCTCATCGGTCGGACCCGGCGAAGGTGCGGCCGGTGTCGGAGATGTTCTTCGGTGCCATGGGGATTCACCCTTCAGCGGAGCCTGAGTGTCTGTTCTATTAGATGTATAGCAGATAGAGTATGGGTGTGTACCTAGTGCTCGACCTCGACAGCGAGGTGCCCATCTATCAGCAGATCCGGGACCGGGTGGTGGAAGCCATCGCGGAAGGCGCGTTGGCGCCCGGTGCCGGACTTCCGTCCACCAGACAGCTGGCCGTCGACCTGGCGATCAACTTCCACACCGTCAACAAGGCCTATGACCTGCTACGACGCGAAGGGATCATCCGCATCAACCGCAAAAGCGGTGCGGCGGTCCGGTCCGACGTCAAGCAGCCGTCGGACGAACTGCGGGCCGGCGTCGACTGGGAGGCGCGCATGCGCACCCTCCTCGCCGAACTGGACGTGCGAGGGATCGCGAAGGAGGAGGTGATGGGCCATGTCGCGGCGGTTCTGGACCGCTTCCCCGCGAGGGAGGACGAGACGCCCTGACCCTCGGGGCCGCCCGGGAGAACGCGCATCCGCAAGGCCGTGCCGGGCTCCGGCGCCCCTCCCCGCCCCGCCGGGATCAGTGACAAGAACGGACAGGTGAAGACCTTGCTGGTCGACGCAGCTCTCAACTTCGGCATACTCGCGGTGCTCAGCACCGTGCTGTACACCGCCCCCAGCCCGCTCCTCAACCCCTCGGCCGTGCCCTTCGGCGTCCGCGTACCGCCGGACAAGGCGCGCTCCGCCGCCGTGGAGGAACAGCGCCACCGCTACCGGGGCGCGATGCTCGCCGCCGCGGCCGTCGTCACCGTGCCCGCCACGGCGCTCGGCGCCGTGCTCGGCACCCCCGCCGCCTCGGCCGCCGGTTCGCTGCTGCTCTGTGCCCTCGCCGCCGCCCTGTGGGTACGCGCCCACCGGGCCATCGTCCGCGCGAAGGCGGAGGGCGGGTGGTACCGGCAGGCCCGGCAGGGCGCCGCCGTGGACACGTCCCTGCGCACCGACCCGGTCCGCTTCCCCTGGGGCTGGACGGTGCCCGCGCTCGTCGTGATCGCCGTCAGCGTCGTCGCGGGCGTCGTCGTCTACCCCGGCCTGCCCGACCGCATCGCCCTGCCCGAACGCTCGCTCGGCGGCACCGTCTACCGCACGTACCCGACCAGTGTGTGGACCGCCTTCGGGTTCGTCCTCGGCCAGGTCCTGCTCACCCTCACCATGGCCGCCACCGTCGCCGGGCTGCTCCGGGCCCGCGCCGACCTCGATGTGGCGCGCCCCGTGGCCGGCGCCGCGCGCTACCGCCGCTACCTCACCGTCACGGCCCGCGCCATGCTGGGCATCACCGCCCTGGTGAACCTGATGCTGCTCGGGCTGTCCGCGCTGGTGTGGAGCGACACCCGTTCCACGGCCATGACCCTGGCCGTCGCGGGTGTGCCGCTCGTCGGGGTCCTCGCCGTGACCGTCTGGCTCGTCCTGCGCGTCGGGCCCGCCGGGAGCAGGCTGCGGGAGGACACGGGCGAGGAGGGCACCGGACTGGTCCCGCGCGACGACGACCGCTTCTGGCGCGCCGCGGGCACGGTCTACGTCAACGCCGACGATCCCGCGATCCTGGTGCCCAAGCGGGTCGGCATCGGCTGGACGGTCAACCTCGGCAACCCGCGGTCCCTGGTCGTCGTGGCGCTGGTCCTCGCCGTCGTGGTGGGAGCGACCGTCGTCCAGTCCGTCCGGTGACTGCGGTGACTCCGGTGACTCCGCGGCGGGTGCGGCGGGTGCCGGGGACGGGGGTCAGTCCTCGGTCTCGTCCCCGGCACCTTCCGGCCGCAGCAGCGGATGGGCGACACCCGGGAACACCCGGGCCTGCACGACCGGCTCGGCGGAGCCGCCCCGGACCACCGTCTCGGCGACGCCCCAGGGTCGTCCGGGCAGCACCACGGTCAGGATGTACGAGGAGGCGCAGCCCATGCAGTCGTAGCGGTCGGCCCAGGTCTCCACGTCGGTGACACTGCCGGGGTAGCGCGCCACGTGGCGGTGCAGCGCGTGGCAGCGCTCGCACCGCTCGCCGGGCTCGCACGTGCCGCCGCAGGGGCACGGCACGTCGAGCGTGTCGGCGGGGTGCCAGCGCTGGGTGAGGACGGCCTCACGCGTGGCGCCCATGTCCTTCATGGCCTTCAGATTGCGGGCGGCGACGTTGTACGACTCGCCGGTCGCGGCCATCCGGTCCCGGATGACGTCCTTGCGTCCGCGGTTCGTCGTCATCTGTTCCTCCTGGGGGTGTCACGCAGCCCGCCGGGAGCGCACGAGAGATCGATATGTCACACGGTACCGGTCACCCGTGACGAGCCACGACCTCCGTGGCCCGTCACGGGTGACCACAGGGCTGCCGTCCGCGACTGCCGGGGCTGCCGTCCGCGACCGCCGGGGCTGCCGTCCGCGACCGCCGGGAATGGCGTTCACGACCGTCGCACACGGGCCGCCAGCCTGTTGCCGAGCCGCTTGCGCAAGCCGTCCGGCCGGTTCCACGCCCGGAACGCCTCCGCCGTACGGCTGCTGCCCGCCCGCTCGGCGGCCTCCTCCACCGCCGCCACCTCACCGGCGGACAGCCCGCGCACCACCGGACGCAGCACCTGTGCCAGCAGCGCTTCCCTGGTCTCGCTCCAGGCGCGCCCCGCGTGCGGGTGGGAGCTCCAGACGGTGAAGCAGTCTGCGACATAGGCCGGGTCGGAGCGCAGCCGGGCGAGCACCGCGTCCTGCCGGGCGGCGGTGCCGTAGGCCGCGATGAGGTCCGGGTCGTCGCTGTGGACGAACGCGTACAGTTCCGCCTCCGGCCGGTCCGGGTCGAGCAGCCGCCCGGCCAGGGCGCCGAACGCCTGCGCGCGCACGCCCGGTTCCACCGGCTCCGCCCCGGCGCACAGCTTGCGGGCCCGCTCCGCCCAGCCCGGCTCCGCCGCCCCCGACCGGACGTCCCGCGCGAACTCCAGGAGATGCAGCGCGCCGCGTGCCCGCGCATCGATCTCCCGCGGGAAGCCGCGCAACAGATCATGGGCGAGCTCGGCCGCCTCCGCGTCATCGGCCGGGGCGCCGAGCGCCGCCGCGACGAGCACGGACCACGTACCGGCCGTGCGATGCGCGTCGGACGTGCTCCCGGCCAGCAGCAGCCGCGCCTCGCCCGCCGTGGGGGCGCCGTCGCCCCAGACCAGACCCACCGCGGTCCGCAGCACCAACGGCTCGGTGAAAGGTGACATTCCACCGGCACGCAGCACCGCGTTCAGCACCTTCACCAGGTCGTCGCCACCGCTCGCCCTGGCCTCCGGCGCCGCCGCGCACATCCGCAGATGCGGCAGCGCCTGCGCCCCGGTGAACGGCAGCGCGACCCCGGCCAGCAGCCGCTCCGCCGCCGACGCGTCCTGCGGGGCGATCCGGTCCAGCTCACCGAGCAGCGCCGTACGGACGTCGAACTGCTCGTCCAGGAGGTCGAGCAGTACCGCGGCGCAGTCGGCGGCCCCTTCGTCCAGCAGCGACCGGGCCATCCGGCCCACCACATCGGGGAGCAGCTCCGCGCAGTCCACATCGAGCAGCCGCGCGATCCGCAGCAACTGCACCGCACGCCCCACGGTCCGCCCGGGAACAACGGCCGCGGGGGCCGCGAGGGGCGTACCGGTGGCGAGTTCGGTACGCAGGTCGTCGCCCAGGGCCGAGACGAGCGCGGCGACGGCACGCTCCCCGGCCGGTCCGGCGAAGACCGAGCGCGCGGGCGGTTCGAGTGCGAGGCCGCCGCCACGTACCGCCTCCGTCACCAGCAGAGCGCCGAGCGACGCGGTCACGGCGGCCCCCGACCGCCCGTCGAGAGCGGTCAACAGCCCTGCGACGGCGCGGAGTTCGTCATCCGTCCGGTCGAGGCCGGGGGCGGTCAGCGCATCGGTCAGCCGTCGCGTCCGCTCCTCGTCCAGCGCGTACGGCCGTTCGGCCGCCCAACGCGCCGCCGCGGCACGCCCGTCGGGACCGAGCGGTACGCCCGCGCAGAGCGCCGTCACGGCGAGCGGTCCGGCCGCGAAGGGTTCGCCGGGCAGCTCCGCCGCCGCCCGGAACAGCTCCGGGGACCGGTTGCGCCAGATCCGGGCGCAGGTCTCCGCCCAGGCATCGCCCACCGTCTCCCCGGGGCGCGCCCCGGTGCAGTCGCGCACCAGGAGTCCGCCGTCCGGGCCGGCCGGTGCGGGGGCGTCCTCCGGCCGCACCCCGACGACCTGGTGCGGGGAGCCGGCCGGGCGGCGGGTGTATGTCGTGAAGGTCAGCAGCTGGGCGGTCTCCGGCGCCAGCACGGACCCGGCCAGGGCGATCCACCGGGCCACATCGGCGCAACTGCGCTCCACGAGAACGAGCCGCGACGACGCCGGCTCCTCGCACACCCGGCGCAGATCGGCGAAGACCGCCGCCAGCCAGGGGCTCCGGGAGACCGCGAAGTCCTTGAGTGCCTCGGGGCCGAAGGAGGCGGAGGGGGGCAGGGCGGCCAAGGGGCCGGGGGCGGAGCCCTCCGGTGCGGCGGAGGCCCAGCTCGGCGACCGCCAGGCCGTGATCGGCAGCGCGTCGCCCGGCAGCCGGGTACCGGCCGGAAGATGCACCGCGTGCGCGTGGAAACCGCCGGCGCCGGGGCCGCCGAGCGCCACGGTGCGGCTCAGCAGATGACTGCCGTCGGACAGGGAACTGAAACTGAACGCCTCGGGAAACGAACGGAGTTCGCCGGTGGTGGGGTGGTACGGGGCTCCGGCGGGCGGTTCGTACCCGAGGAGCTGCTCGGCCTCCGCCAGCACCGGCGTGGGTATGCCGGCGCCGACCGCCGTGAACCGCGCGCCACCCCCGTCGTCCCCCGCGGTGGCAGAGGTGTAGTGCAACTGCGCGAGGCTCATGCGTCGGCCCTCTTCGTCCTTGCCGCGAACGTCCCCGTACCGTCAGCACGCTCGCTCCGCGGACCGCCCGTCGAGGGCAGGACGTCCGGGGCGCAGCGACGACCCCGGCGGGGAGCGGTCCGCAATCGCGGGAGCGACGCTATCAAGGCGCGCCGCCCCGCACGCACCCCGCGGGAAGGTCACCGGGACCTCCGTCCGGACCGCGCCGGACCCGTGTGCCCCGGCGCGCGGTGGGTCCCGTGCAATGCGCCCCCTCACCCCAATGGCACGCGCACCCTCCGGGCGCCCGGTCGTTGATCGTCATCGGATTGCCCAATCCCTCGAGGGCGCAGCTCATCGGCCCCAAGGGTCCCTCTGTGTACAGGAGTTAATCCGTTGAATCTCAAAACTCTCTCTGTCGCAGCGGCCGTTCTGGCGCTGGCCGGTCTCGCCGGTTCGAGCACGGCCGGCGCGGTGCCCGGCACGGTCTCCGGCGACGGCGGCAACCGCATCGGCACCCTGCGCGTCAACGGCGACGCCTACGTGAAGGAGGGCGGCCTCAGCGCCACCTGGGTCAAGGAGTCCGGGAACGTCAAGCAGGTCGCTCTCTCCGGCAACCGCATCGGCGTCCTCACCGGCGACGGCGTCGCGTGGGTGAAGGAGGGCGGGCTGAGCGCCACCTGGGTCAAGGAGGCCACCGACGTCAAGCAGATCGCCCTGTCCGGCAACCGCATCGGCGTCCTCAAGGACAACGGCGAGGCGTACGTGAAGGAGGGCGGCCTCAGCGCCACCTGGGTCAAGGAGTCCGACAAGGTCAAGGAGCTGGAACTCTCCGGCAACCGCATCGGTGTCGTCACCGGTGACGGCGTCGCCTGGGTGAAGGAGGGCGGGCTCAGCGCCAGTTGGGTGCGGGAGTCCGACAACGTCATCGGCATCGACCTGGCGGGCAACCGCATCGGCGTCCTCGTCGGCAACGGTGTCGCCTGGGTGAAGGAGGGCGGGCTCAGCGCCAGTTGGGTGCGCGAGGCCGACGACGTCGTCCAGCTCGAACTGTCGGGCAACCGCATCGGCGTCCTCAAGGACAGCGGCGACGCCTACGTGAAGGAGGGCGGCCTCAGCGCGACCTGGGTCCACGAGTACACCCACGCCATTCGGATCGCCCTGTCCGGCAACCGCATCGGCGTCCTCAAGGGCGACGGCGACGCGCGGGTGAAGGAGGGTGGGCTCAGCGCGACCTGGGTCCTGGAAGCGAGCGACGTCACGGAACTGGCGCTCTCCTGAACCGCCGTCCGGCATGAGCCCCGTGGGGCCCGCCGCGCCGCACACCGGTGCCGACTTCGGGGTGCGGCGCGGTGCGGCCCGGGGACGTGCGCACCGACGGGCCGGGAAAATCGCTGGTCAGGGTTTTGGCGCTTCAGTAGAAATAGGGCCATGAGTACTCTCTCCGCCCCTGCCCCGGGCCCCGCCCCCGCCGACCGCAAGACCTTCGTCCGCACCGAGTTCGACCTGGGGGACGCGGTGCTGCGCCCCTGGAGCCGGGCGGACGCCGATTCGGAGACCGTGCTGGACGCGTTGGTGGCCGCCGTGGCGGATCCTGAGATCGCCCTGTGGAACCCCATCGCCACGACGGACCGGGACGCCGCCCGCACCTGGGTGGAGGCGCGGGACGCCGGGTGGGAACGCGGTACGGTCGCCGCCTTCGCCATCCGGGACGCCGCCGACGACGCGGTGCTCGGCGGCGTCTCCCTGCGCTGGGTCGACCGCGAGGACGGGCTGGCGATGGTCGGATACTGGCTGGTGCCCGCCGCTCGTGGGCGGGGCCTCGTGACCAGGGCGGTCGCGGCGATGACGGACTGGGGCTTCGACACCGCGGACGCCCGCCGCATCGAGATCGCCCACGCCGTCGGGAACCCGGCGTCCTGCCGGGTGGCCGACCGCTGCGGCTACCTCCCCGAGGGCGTCCTGCGCGACTCCCACCGCTTCGGCGACGGCGAGTACCACGACGAGCACCTGCACGCCAGACTGGCCAAGGACCCGCGCTCCGAAGGTTTCTGACGGAACAGCAGATCTTCCCGGGAACCGGCGGCCCCCCTTCCGTACTCATAGGATCGACACGGCTTCGGGGATACGGGGGTGGTCGATCGTGGCGCGCGGCGGTCCGATGCGCGGATGGCGCGGGTGCGGAGTCCTGGCGGCGGCACCGCTGCTGCTGGCGACCGCGTGCGGCGGGGGCGGCGGGGGCGCGGCGAAGGACCGGCCGTCCGCCTCCCCGTCCGCCACCGGCACCACCACTACCGGCAAGGAGACGCCCGACGCCACGGACGGACCCGTCATCGACGCGGACCCGGCCCGGCTGCCCGCCACCCGGAAAGCGGCCCTCGACCTCATCGGACGGGTCATCGTGGACCCCGACGACTTCGGCCCCGGGGTCGTGGCGCGACGCCCGTACGAGAGCGGCCAGGACACCTGGCCGGTGCTCGGCGCCGACTGCGTGTGGCAGCAGGCGGAGCCGGGGCGCGGGGTCCTCGCCACCCTCACCCGCTCCTTCGAGGTGCCCGCGGGCAAGGGCAAGGGGCCGTTGCGGCTCGCCGCGATCGTCACGGTGCACCGCGCGGACGACGGCGCGCGGTGGGAGATGGCCGAATCGCTGGAGGAGTCGATGCGCTGCCCCACGCAGCAGCTGCGCCAGGGGGAGTTCATCGGCGGGCTCGCCGCGACCGCCCTGGGGCGGGGTGAGGCCAACCAGGGCAACTCCGAGGACGCGCTGATGGAGTCCGGCGAGTACCGCAGCGCCGAACTGGGCGGCCCCCACCCGTACTTCTGGGAGCAGGACCAGATCCTCCGGTTCACCGTCGCCGTGACCGCCAAGGGTGCCAAGGGGTGGACGGACACCGAGATCGGTGACCTCGGCGTCCGGGCACAGAGCACCATGCTGATACGGCTGAACGAAGCCGTCGCGAGGAAGAGCTGAGGGCCGGACGGTGAGGGAAGAGCTGCGGAGCACCGACCCGTCCTGGATCGGCGGACACAGGCTGCTGGGGCGCCTCGGCGCCGGAGGCATGGGCGTGGTCTACCTCGGCCGGACCGCCGAGGGGACACTGGCCGCCGTCAAGGTGATCCTGCCCGAACACGCCGGGGACGCCGACTTCCGGGTCCGCTTCCGCCGGGAGGCCGAGGCTGCGCAACGGGTGGACAGCCCCTGGGCGGTACGGGTCACCGCTTCCGGCACGGAGGACGAACGGCCCTGGCTGGCAACCGAGTTCGTGCCAGGACCCGCACTGTCCGAGACGGTCGCCCGGTGCGGTCCGCTGCCCGCCCGCAGCGTCCGGGTCCTCGGCCGGCTGCTGGCCCGCGCCCTGGCCTCCGTGCACGCGGCGGGGCTCGTCCACCGCGACGTCAAACCGGGCAACGTCCTGCTCGCCGCCGACGGGCCGAGGCTCATCGACTTCGGCGTCGCGCGGGTCACCGACGCCACCGCGCTGACCGCGGCGGACATGGTGGTGGGAACCCCCGGCTTCCTCGCGCCGGAACAGGCCACCGACGGCGCCGCCGCCGTCGGGCCCGCCGGTGACGTCTTCTCGCTGGGCTGCCTCCTGGCCTACGCCGCGACTGGGCGACCCCCCTTCGGGAGCGGGGCCGTGGACGCCCTGCTCTACCGCACCGTCCACGGAGCACCGGATCTCGACGGCATCGACGACCCCGAACTGCGCGGACTGCTCGACGCCCTGCTCGCCAAGGACCCGGCCGCCCGCCCCACCGCCGCCGGACTCGACGAACGGATCACCGAGGACGCCCCGGACGGCACGATCGGCTGGCTTCCAGAGACCGTCGTACGGCTGATCGCCGACCGGGCCGCCGCGACCCTCGCCCTGCCCGGTATCGACGCCACGGTGGCCGAGAGCCCCGCGCCCCGCGCCCCCGCACCCGCCCGGCGCAGGCTGCTCCTCCTCGCGGGCGCCGGAGCGGTGGCCGTCGCGGGCGGCGGCGCCTTCGCCGTACGCGAGTGGCTGCGCGACGACGACACCGGGGGCTCCGGCGCGGCCGGGGCGGACACGCGGACCTGGACCATCGGCGTGCAGGCCGACCTGTCCGGGCCCCGGGCGGCGGACGGGCGGGCCCAGGAACGCGGGGTGCGGCTCGCCGTCGACCGGTTCAACTCCCGTACGGACAAGCCGTTCGCCCTGCGGGTCGAGGCGCTCGACGACCGGGGCGAGGCCGCCGACGCCGCGCGGATCGCCGACCGGTTCGCCCGCGACCGCGACGTACTCGCCGTCGTCGGCCCGACCGACGACCCCGCCACCACCGCGGTGCTCGAAACCTACGACGAGGCGATGCTGCCGATCCTCACGGTGTCGTCCCTGCAAGCCACCTTCGCGGTACGGTCCCGGCGGTCCTTCTTCCAGGCGGCGCCCGCCGACGTCGCGCTGGCGTACCCGATCCGCAACCGGCTGGTGCTCCGCCCCGACGTGCAGCGGCTGGGCGTGCTCGTCGACCGGGCCGGCGGCCAGTCGGCGTACCTCACGGGCTACTTCCTGAACCGGCTCGTCGTCGACTCCACCGACGGGACCACCTACCCGCGCGTGGTGCCCGCCGGCACCCGTGACCTGGCCCCGGTCGTCGCCGACCTGCTCGCGCATCGCAGCGACGCCTTCTTCCACGCCGGGGACCGGGCCGGGGCCGCCCGCGCCGCCCGGACGCTCGCCGCCACCCCCTACGAGGGACCCCGCATGGCCATGCACACGGCCATGGGCGCCCGCTTCCTGAAGGACGCCGGGGACGCCGCCGAGGGCTGGGAGTTCGTCTCGCCCTGCGTCGGCGCGACGGCCCCCGCCGTGAAGGAGTTCGCCGCGGCGCACCGGAAGAAGTACGGCGGCGCCCCCGCCCGCTGGGCCGCCGAGGCGTACGACGCGGCCGGGCTGGTCCTCGCCGCCGTCACCGCCCTCGCCCGGAAGAACCGGCCACCCGCACGGGCCGCCCTCGTCGCGAAGATCGCCGCCTCCTCGTACCACGGCATCTCCCGCGACTACGCCTTCGACGAGAACCAGCGGTTCAAGGGCCAGGCCGCCCACCTGTACGGGGTCCGCGAAGGGGCGTTCCGCTACCTCGGCCCGCTGGCCACGAGCAAGAACTGACCGGGCATGCGGCCACTCACCCCGGACGACCCCCGAACCGTCGGCGCCCACCGCGTCCTGGCGCGGCTCGGCGCGGGCGGCATGGGCGTCGTGTACCTGGCCCGCACGTCCGGCGGGCAGCTCGTGGCGGTGAAGGTCATCCGGGCCGAACACGCCGCCGACCCCGGCTTCCGGGCCAGGTTCCGGCGCGAGGCCGAGGCCGCCCGCCGGGTCACCGGACCCTGGGTGGTCCCCGTGACGGACGCCGACACCGAGGCCCGCGAACCGTGGCTCACCACCGTGTTCGAGCCGGGCCCCTCGCTGGCCGAGGTCGCCGCCGAAGGGCCCCTGCCGCCCGCGACCGTCCGCGCGCTCGGGGCCCGCCTCGCCGACGCGCTCGACGCGGTGCACGGAGCCGGCCTGGTCCACCGCGACGTGAAACCGGCCAACGTGCTCCTCGCGCTCGACGGGCCCCGGCTCATCGACTTCGGCATCGCCCGCCACGAGGGCGCCACCGCCCTCACCGAGCCCGACGCGCTGATCGGCACGCCCGGCTACCTCGCCCCCGAGCAGGCGTCCGGGGAGCGGGCCGGGCCCGCCTGCGACGTCTTCGCGCTGGGCTGCGTCCTCGCGTACACGGCGACCGGCCGCCGTCCGTTCGGGGACGGCGGGGCCGCGTCCGTACTGTTCCGCACCGTGCACGAGCCACCGGACCTGCACGGCCTGCCGTCCGCCCTGCTGCCGCTCGTCGAGGCGTGCCTCGCCAAGGACCCGGCGGCCCGGCCCACGGCCCGGGAGGTGGCGCGGCTCCTCGCCGCACCGCCCGGCGAGGGCCCGGACGCCTGGGCGCCGCCCGGACTGTCCGCCCTGATCGCCGCCCGTTCGGCCGCCGCCCTCGACATCCCGGCCCTGCCCGCCCGCTCGGCCCCGGAGCCGCCGACCGTCGTCGGGGAACCCACCCCGTCCCGCCCCGCCCGGCGGACCGTACTGATCGCCGGGACGGCCTCGGCCCTGCTGGCGGGGGGCGCTGCGGCGGCCTGGACGACGGCGCGGCGGCCCGGCACCGGGGCGGCCCCCCGCGCCGTCCCCACCCACACCATCGGCCTGCACGCGGACCTCACCGGACCGGGCCGGTCCGCCGGCCTCGCGCACCGGCGCGGCATGCGGCTCGCCGTCGACGACCACAACGCCCGCCCCGACACCCCCTTCCGGCTGGCCCTGCGCACCGAGGACGACGCCGGGGACCCCGCCCGAGCGCTCCGCGCCGCCGACCGGCTGGCCGCCGACCCGAAGGTGCTGGCCGTCGTCGGCCCCACCGCGGACGTCGTCGCCGCGTCCGTCGTCGACCGGTACGAGAAGGCCGACCTCGCCCAGGTCGTCGTCGCGGCCCGCTCCACCACCGCCGAGACGAGCGCCACGAAGACCCTCTGCGTGACCCGCCCCTACGACAGCTCGCTGTCCATCGGCATCGTGAGCTACCTGACCCGGACCCGCCGGGCCGTCCGGGTGGCTGTCGTGGAGGACGGCGCCGACCCCGAGGGCGCCTGGGCCATCATGGGCCACTTCGAAAGGGCCGAGGTGACCGTGCACTCGGTCGCGGCGGGCACCGACGACTTCGGCCCGGCGGCCCGTACGGTGGTCGCCGGACGTGCGGACGCCGTCGTCCTCGCCTCGACGTCACCCACCCGGGGCGCCCGCTGCGCAGCCGCCCTCGCCGCCGCCGGGTTCACCGGCAGCCGGGTGTCCACCGGCCCCGTCCTGGCGCCCGCCTTCCTCAGCGGTGCCGGGGAGGCCGCCGAGGGGTGGGTGTTTTCCCAGGCGTACAGCGACCCGGCGGCGGTCCCGGCCGCGAAGGCGTTCACCGCCGCGTACCGGAAGCGCTTCGGGTCCGCACCGGGCCGCTGGGCGGCCGAGGCGTACGACGCGGTCGGGCTGATCGCCGACGCGGCCGGCTCCACCAGCGCCACCGGGGCGGAACGCGAAGGCATCGCCCAGCGGCTGTTCCGCACCACCCACCCGGGCATCACCCGGACAGTGTCCTTCTACGCCAGCCGACAGGTGCGGTACGAGACGGGGATCTACCTCTACCGGGTCGAGCACGGACGGGCCCGCTTCCTCGGGCCCTACACCAAGGTCTGAGCCGGACCCGCCGCACGCGCCGGACGGGGGGAACCGCGCCGACGGCATGTAGCGGATCTTCGGGCGCGCTTAAGAAATCCTCGATGGACCTGTGGCGCGGGGTGCGGCAGATTTCTCCGTGACGGCCGAGGATGGTGCGCGGCAGCCGACCGACGCGCGCTGTCCGTGTTGTCCCGTCCCTCTCGATCCTCCCCGGGCCGCAGGCTTCCTCCTGGCATGCCCCCGGCCCGGGGTACTCAACGCCGCACCAGCGCAGGGAGCCACAGCCGTGAAGGCACTCGTGAAGCAGAAGGCCGAGCCGGGACTCTGGCTGATGGACGTGCCGGAGCCGGAGATCGGCCCCACCGACGTGCTGATCAAGGTGCTCCGTACCGGTATCTGCGGCACCGATCTGCACATCCGCAACTACGACGGCTGGGCCCAGCAGGCCGTGCGCACCCCGCTCGTCCTCGGCCACGAGTTCGTCGGCGAGGTCGCACGGACCGGCGCCGACGTCGTCGACATCAACGTCGGCGACCTGGTCAGCGGCGAGGGCCACCTGGTGTGCGGCAAGTGCCGCAACTGCCTGGCCGGCCGCCGTCACCTGTGCCGCTCCACGCTCGGGCTCGGCGTCGGCCGGGACGGGGCGTTCGCCGAGTACGTCGCCCTGCCCGCGTCCAACGTCTGGGTGCACCGGGTCCCCGTCGACCTCGATGTCGCCGCGATCTTCGACCCGTTCGGCAACGCCGTGCACACCGCGCTGTCGTTCCCGCTGGTCGGCGAGGACGTACTGATCACCGGCGCCGGACCGATCGGCATCATGGCCGCCGCCGTCGCCAAGCACGCGGGCGCCCGCAACGTCGTCATCACCGACGTCAGCGAGGCCCGCCTCGAACTGGCCCGGAAGGTCGGCGTCAGCCTCGCCCTGAACGTCGCCGAGGAGACCATCGCCGACGGCCAGCGGCACCTCGGACTGCGCGAGGGCTTCGACGTCGGCCTGGAGATGTCCGGCCGCCCCGAGGCGATGCGCGACATGATCGCGAACATGACGCACGGCGGCCGGATCGCCATGCTCGGACTGCCGTCCGAGGAGTTCGCCGTCGACTGGGCCCGCATCGTGACCTCGATGATCACCGTCAAGGGCATCTACGGCCGTGAGATGTACGAGACCTGGTACGCCATGTCCGTACTGCTGGAGGGCGGCCTCGACCTCGCCCCCGTGATCACCGGCCGGTACGGCTACCGCGACTTCGAGGCGGCCTTCGACGACGCGGCGAGCGGCCGCGGCGGCAAGGTCATCCTCGACTGGACCTCCTGACCACCCGTATCCAGCCATCGAGTATCCAGCCATCGAGCCGGGAGACACCCCTCATGTTCGACTCCGTACGCGACGACCTGCGCACCACCCTCGAAGAGATCGAGGCCGCGGGACTGCACAAGCCCGAGCGCGTGATCGGCACCCCGCAGTCCGCGTCGGTCGCCGTCACCGCGGGCGGCCGCCCCGGTGAGGTGCTCAACTTCTGCGCCAACAACTACCTGGGCCTCGCCGACCACCCCGACGTGATCGCCGCCGCCCACCAGGCGCTGGACCGCTGGGGCTACGGCATGGCCTCGGTCCGCTTCATCTGCGGCACCCAGGAGGTCCACAAGGAACTGGAGCAGCGGCTCTCCACGTTCCTCGGCCAGGAGGACACGATCCTCTACTCCTCCTGCTTCGACGCCAACGGCGGTGTCTTCGAGACCGTCCTCGGCCCGGAGGACGCGGTCATCTCCGACGCCCTCAACCACGCCTCCATCATCGACGGCATCCGCCTCTCCAAGGCCAAGCGGTTCCGCTACGCCAACCGCGACATGGCGGACCTGGAGAAGCAGCTCAAGGAGGCGTCCGGCGCCCGGCGCAGGCTGGTCGTCACCGACGGCGTGTTCTCCATGGACGGGTACGTCGCACCGCTGCGCGAGATCTGCGACCTGGCCGAGCGCTACGACGCCATGGTCATGGTCGACGACTCGCACGCCGTCGGCTTCGTCGGCCCCGGCGGCCGCGGCACGCCGGAACTGCACGACGTGATGGACCGGGTCGACATCATCACCGGCACCCTCGGCAAGGCGCTCGGCGGCGCGTCCGGCGGCTATGTCGCGGCCCGCGCCGAGATCGTCGCGCTGCTGCGCCAGCGCTCCCGCCCGTACCTCTTCTCCAACTCCCTCGCCCCGGTCATCGCGGCCGCCTCGCTCAAGGTCCTCGACCTGCTGGAGGCCGCCGGCGACCTGCGCGAGCAGCTCAACGCCAACACCGCGCTCTTCCGCACCCGGATGACCGAGGAGGGCTTCGACATCCTGCCCGGCGACCACGCCATCGCCCCCGTCATGATCGGGGACGCGGCGAAGGCAGGCCGGATGGCGGAGCTCCTCCTGGAGCGCGGTGTGTACGTGATCGGGTTCTCCTACCCGGTCGTCCCGCAGGGTGCGGCCCGCATCCGCGTCCAGCTCTCCGCCGCGCATTCCACGGAGGATGTGAACCGGGCCGTCGACGCGTTCGTCGACGCGCGGGCCGCGCTGGGGGAGTAGCACCCCGGGCCCGGCCGGGAGCCCCGGCCGGGCGGCGGGGTTCCCGCCATGACCTGGGACAATGGGTCACATGATCGATTCACGGCGGCTGCGCATCCTCCGTGCGGTGGCCGACCACCGCACGGTGACCGCAGCCGCCGCCGCGCTGTATCTCACCCCCTCCGCGGTCTCCCAGCAGCTCGCCGCGCTGGAGCAGGAGACCGGCCACCGGCTCGTCGAGCGGGGCGCGCGCGGCGCCCGGCTCACGCCCGCCGGGGAGATCCTGCTGACCCACACCAACGCGGTGCTGGCCCAGCTGGAACGGGCCGAGGCGGAACTCGCCGCCTACAGCTCCGGGGACGCGGGTACGGTCACCGTCGCCGCGTTCGCCACCGGCATCGGCCTGGTCCTCGCCCCCGCGATTGCCGCGCTGACCGGCACCGCGCCCGGTATCCGGGTCCGGGTCCAGGACGCCGAGGGCGACGCGAGCGTGCCGATGGTGCTCGACCGGCTGGTCGATGTGGCGGTCGCCGTCGAGTACCGGGGAGCCCCGGACGAGGACGACCGGCGGCTGACCCGGGTGCCCCTGTACTCCGAACCGTTCGACGCGGTGCTGCCGGTCAGGCATCCGCTGGCCGGCCGGGACCAGGTGGCGATCGCGGACCTGGAGAAGGACGCGTGGATCGGCCCGTACCCCGGCAACCCCTGCCACGACGTGGTGGTCCTGTCCTGCGAGTTCGCCGGGTTCCAGCCCAGGATGGAGCACTCCTCGGACGACTTCCGCGCGGTGGTCGCACTGGCCGGCGCGGGCGCCGGGGTGGCCTTGGTGCCGCGGTCGGCGCTGCTGGGGATGGAGCTGACCGGGGTGGTGGTGCGGCCGGTGGAGGGCAGCGCCCCGACCCGCCGGGTCTTCGCCGCGGTGCGGCACGGGGCGGAGGGCCATCCGCTGATCGCCCCGGTGCTCGACGCGCTGGCCGCCGCGGCGGCACGGGAGGGGGCGCTGCCCCTGCCCGCGTCGCCGTGACGCACCGGGGCGACCGCCCTCACCCGCGCCGTCCGAGTACGGACCGGCCGCCGCCGGACCAGCCCGGCCCGAGCGCCCCCGCACCCGCCGCCACCGTCACGGCCAGCGCGAGCATCCCGTACCGGGCCGGTGACAGATACGGCACCGAACCGGTCACCGACAACGCGAACGCCAGCAGTGGGACCGCCGCGACCAGCGTGCCGATCACCAGCCCGGTCGCCGCCACCAGACCCGTCTCCAGCACCAGCATCCGCCGCACCTGACGGCGGCCCGCACCGACCGTCCGCAGCAGACGGAACTCGGGGCGGCGGCCCACCGTGATCAAGGACAGCGTGCTGACCACCGCGAGCAGCGCGAAGCCACCGATCACCCCGACCCCGATGACGACCATGGCGTCGTCCCGGCCCGACGACGGCGGTGCGATCCGTACGTCGTCGGCCGTCGCGGGCCGGACCCGCACACCCGGGTACGCGGCGAGCGCGCGGCGTACGGCCGCGGCCGCCCCGCCGTCCGCCGAGCGGACCAGGATCCGCTGGTCGCGCGGGACCGGCACGTGTCCGGCCAGCGCCTCGCGCGGCAGCATGAACTCGCCGAGCCCGAGGGCCCGTTCGTAGAGCGCCACCACCCGCAGCCGTACCTCGGTGCCGTCGCCGAGACGGAGCTCCACCGAGTCGCCGACGCCGACACCGAGATCGGACGCCCGGTCCTCACCGACCGCCACCGTGCCCCCGCCGGTGAGGTCCGCCGGATCGCCCGCCGTGACGCGCGGGTCGAGCGTGCCGGACAGCTGGTCCCCCGTCACACCCAGCACGGGGAACCGGTCCAGCTTCGGCTCGCCCATCTCGCGGTGGGCGAGCACGACGCCGGAGCGCAGCACACCGGTCGCCGCCGTCACCCCCGAAACCTCGCGCACGGCGCGCGCCGCACCGGCCGGCAGCCCGGAGGCCGGGCCCGTCACCACCAGATCGGCCCGGAGCGCGGCGCCGGCCTGCCGGTCGGCGGCCCGTTCCAGCGTCGAGCCCGCCGCCAACTGCACGCAGACGAACGCCACCACCAGCACGATCGGCGTGATCGCCGCACCCAGACGCCGGTGGTGCGCGGCGGCGGACCTGGCGGCGAGAAAGCCCGAGACCCCGCCGGCGCGCCGCAGCGGCGTGCCGAGGACCCGCGTCGCCACCTTGGCGATCAACGGACCGAGCAGCGCCACCGCGATGATCAGCGAGGTGGCCGCACCCGACGCGGCCACGGCGGCGGCCTGCCCGCCCTGCGCCGTCGCCGCAACCGCCGTGCTCACGCCTCCCATGGCCAGCACCGCCCCGGCGACCGTACGCACTCGCCCCGGTTCGCCCGGCTCGGGCGCACGGGCCGCGCCCAGCGCGACGGCGGGCCGCAGCCCGGTGACGGTCCTGGCCGCGAGGACCGCCACCGGCCGGGCGGCGAGCGCGACGAGCGCCCCGGCGGCGGCGCTCGCGGCGAACGGCAGCCACACCGGTACCGGCAACGGCAGCGGGTCCGTCGTCAGCAGCGACCTCATCAGCAGCCCCAACGGCACCGCGGCGACCCCGCCCAGCACCGCCGCCGCCCCGGCCACCCGGCTCACCTCGCGGCCGACCGCCGACCTGAGCTGCCGGGGCGTCGCCCCCACGGCACGAAGCAGCGCCAGCTCGCCGGAGCGCTGGTGGACCGCCTGGGAGACGGTGGTGGCGATCACCAGGAGCGCCACCATGAAGACCGTGCCCGTGATCGAGGCGAGCAGCGGCAGCAGTTCACCGCGGGCGCCGAGCGCGTCCGGGTGTTCGGCCTGCCCGCGCTCCGGGCCGGTGAGCACTCGGACGTCACGGTCGCCCCGGGCCCGGTCCGGCAGCACTTCCTCCAGCGACGTCCGCAGCGCGTCCGTGGAGACGCCCTCCTCGGCGAGGACGCCGATCGCGTCGACCGTGCCGGGGTGTCCGGCCAGGGCGGTGAGGTGCCGCTCGGTGAGGAACGCGGCGGGGGAGCCGCTCCGGTGACCGGTGCCGGCGATCCCGCTCACGGTGTACCGCCGGGGAGCCCCGCCTGCCTGCAATGTCACATGGTCACCGACCCTGCTCCCGGTGGCCGCCGCCAGTGCGCCGTCGAGGACCACCTCGGTGGCGGTCCGCGGCGCGCGGCCCTCCGCCAGCCGGTACGGGGTGAGCGCGGCGGCCGCCCAGGACCGGCCGGAGCCCGGGGCGGCGCCGCTCTCGCCGCCCACGGTCACCGGCACCGAATCGTCCGCGACGGCCTTCGCGACGCCGGGTGCGGCGGCCGCCTGCGCCACCGACGAGCGGTCGAGCCGCACCCGTTCGGGCAGATACGCCGTCGCGGTCTGCGGCTCGCTGCCCCACGGCTTCGCCGTGTACGTCACCCGCTGATCGGCCGCCACCACCGCGTCGGCCCCCGCGTAACGCTCCACCGGCGGCTGCGCCAGCAGCAGCGAACCCACGACGAGGGCGAAGGCCCCGATCATCGAGGCCGCCGCCGTCGTCGCCGTGAACACCGCGCCCCAGGCCCGGCGATGGGCCTTCAGCGAACGCCGGGCGAGGAACGCCGAAGCCCGACGGACTCCGGCCCGCACATCGGCCCCGGCCCGTACCGCGCCCCCGCTCGCACTACCGCCACCGCTCCCGTTCCCGTTCCCGCTCGCACTCCCGTTCCCGCTCGCGCCACGGCTCGCGCTCTTCCTGCTCATCGCAGCCGGCCGCCGTCCATCGTCAGCACGGTGTCCGCCCAGCTCGCCGCCACCGGATCGTGGGTGACCATGACGACCGTACGGCCGTCGATCCGCACCGCGTCCCGCAGCAGACCGAGCACCAGCGCCGCCGACTCCGGGTCCAGGGAGGCCGTCGGCTCGTCCGCGAAGATCACCTCGGGTTCCGTCACCAACGCCCGTGCCACCGCGACGCGTTGCTGCTGCCCGCCGGAGAGCGTCGCCGGACCCTGCGCGCCCCGGCCCGTCAGGCCGACCCGGGTCAGCAGGTCCCGCCCGCGGCTCAGCACCCGCTCGTCCCCGGGATCGGCGCCCGCCAGCACCAGCGGCAGCACGACGTTCTCCTCGATGCTCAGCGACGGCACCAGGTTGAGGGCGTGCGACTGGAAGACGAAGCCGATCCGGTCCCGGCGCAACCGGGTCAGCGCCGCCTCGGAGAGCGCGCCCAGATCGGTGCCCCCGATCCGTACCGTGCCCGACGTCGGGCGGTCCAGCCCCGCCGCACACTGGAGGAAGGTGCTCTTCCCCGAGCCCGAAGGACCCACCACCGCGGTGAAACTCCCCACCGGGACCGCGCAGCTGACCGCGTCGAGCGCGGTGGTCCCCGCGTCGCCCCGGCCGTGGTGCCGGCTCACCGACTCCAGACTCAGCGCGGACGTCCGCACCGCCGTGATCGTGTCCACCGTTGACTCCACCGTTCCTTCTTCTGCCCCGCCATGTCTCTTCCGACCTGGGTAAACGCTAGGAACAGCGGCCCGGCCGGGCGAGAGTGCACGGTCCCGGAACGGGGGTGCAGCCAGCTCCACCGGACTCCGGGGGAGGGCTCCACTCCAGCGGCCGGCGAACCCCCGTAACGTGGTCCGTCATGAGCACCGCACCCGCCCCGCTGACCACCGCCATCAGGCGTTCGTGGGATGCGTCGCGCTATCTGGCCACCGGCATCGCGGTCGCACTGCTCGCCTATGTGAGCGCGTTCCTGGTGGTGGCGGTCCTGCTGTTCGCCGCGGTGATCATCGGGCTGCCCGCGCTGCCGGAGGCCGCCAAGGTGCTGCGCAGGTTCGCGGAGTTCGAGCGGCGCAGGGCGGCGGCGCGGCTGGGCGTTCCGTTCACGCCGACGCCCTATCCGTCGCTGGACAGCACCGAACTCTCCGAGCGGGTACGGCGCGTACTCAACGACCCGACCGTGTGGCGCGACGCGCTCTGGCTGCCGCTCCAGGCGCTCATGGGCAATGCCGTCGGATATCTGGCGATGGTGCTGTGGCCGGTCGGGCTCCTCGTGGACGGGGTCGCGCTGCCCGTCGTGCGCCTGCTGGACCGGCGGGCCGCCGACGAGTACGGCACACCGCTGCCCGAACGGCCGGGGTGGGTGCTGCGCTGGCACTGCGTGCTCGCGGATCTGTCGGCCGGCTGGACCAGGTCCCTGCTCACCTCCTCGCCGTCCACCGCGCTCGCCGAACGCATCGCCCAGCTGACCGAGAGCCGGGCCGGTGCGGTGGAGGCGCACGGGGCCGAACTGCGCCGCATCGAACGCGATCTGCACGACGGCGCCCAGGCCAGGATCGTCGCCCTGTCCCTGCGCATCGGCCTCGCCAGACAACTCCTCGACAGCGACCCGGCTGCCGCGCGCGTCCGCCTGGACGAGGCACAGGACGGCGCGGAGGCGGCCCTCGCGGAACTGCGGCACGTGGTGCGCGGCATCCACCCCCCGGTGCTGACGGACCGTGGACTTGCCGGTGCGGTCAGGGCGTTGGCCGCCGACGCGGGCGTGCCCGTCGCCGTGGAACCGGACGGCGTCGAGGACGGCCGGCGGCTTCCGGCCGCGATCGAGGCCGCCGCCTACTTCGTCATCGCCGAGGCGCTCACCAACATCAGCAAACACAGTGGTGCGACCGCCGCGACCGTGCGCATCGCCCGCACCCCCGGCAGCCTGCGGGTGACCATCAGCGACAATGGGCGCGGCGGCGCGGACGAACGGCGCGGCACCTCGCGGAACCCTTCCACCGGCAGCGGGCTGGTCGGCATCGGTCGCAGGATCGCCGCTCTGGACGGCACCACCCGCATCAGCAGCCCCGTCGGGGGGCCGACGGACATCGAAGTGGAGCTGCCGTGCGGATCGTGATCGCCGAGGACAACGCGCTGTTGCGGGAGGGCCTGATCCTGCTGCTCACCAGCTCGGGCCACGAGGTGGTGGCCGACGCGGCGACCGGCCCCGAGGTGCTGCCCGCCCTGCTGGAGCACCGTCCGGACGCCGCCGTGCTCGACGTACGGCTCCCGCCCACCTTCCGCGACGAGGGGCTGCGCGCCGCGATCGCCGCCCGCGCCGAGCTGCCCGAACTGCCGATCCTGGTGCTCTCCCAGTACGTCGAGGAGACCTACGCCGCCGATCTGCTCGCCCGGGGCGCGCAGGGCATCGGCTACCTCCTGAAGGACCGGATCGGCCGGGTCGACCAGTTCCTCCAGGCACTGGAACGGGTGGCGGGCGGCGGTACGGCGCTCGACCCCGAGGTGGTGACCCAGCTGCTGACCCGCAAGTCGTCGGCGGAGCCGCTGCGGAGCCTCACACCGCGCGAGCGCGAAGTGCTGGAGCTGATGGCGCAGGGCAAGGCGAACGGCACCATCGCCACCGAACTCGTCGTGACGGAACGGGCGGTGAGCAAGCACATCGGCTCGATCTTCGCCAAGCTCGGCCTGGAACCCGACGACGGCACGGTGCACCGGCGGGTGCTGGCGGTACTGGCGTACCTGGAGGGCAAGGGGGCGCGCTGACGCTCCCCGGTTCGCGACAATGCCCCGATGGACATAAGCGACCCGGCCTCCGGCGATCCGGTCATCAGCGATTCGACCACCGGCGATCCGGTCATCAGCGACCCGGTCTCCGGCGACCCGGCCACCGGCGAACCCACCGGGGCGGCGGCCCGCGCCCGCCGTCTCGCCGTCCCCGGCCACCGCCGCATCCTCGGCATCGCCGGGCCGCCCGGCGCCGGGAAGTCCACCCTGGCGGCCCGGCTCGTCGACGCGCTCGACGGCCTCGCCGTCCTCGTCCCCATGGACGGCTTCCACCTCGCCGGGGCCGAACTGGAACGGCTCGGCCGCGCCGCGCGCAAGGGCGCCCCCGACACCTTCGACGCCGCCGGGTACGCCGCCCTCCTCGGCCGCCTGCGCGCACCGGAGGCGGGCACCACCGTGTACGCCCCCGCCTTCGACCGCGCCCTGGAGGAGCCGATCGCCGGAGCCGTCCCCGTACCCCCGGACATCCCGCTGGTCATCACCGAGGGCAACTACCTGCTCCACGACGAGGGCCCCTGGGCGTCCGTGCGCGGGCTGCTCGACGAGGTGTGGTTCCTGGAGACCGACCCGGTGCTGCGGGTACGGCGGCTCGTCGAGCGGCATGTGCGGTTCGGGAAGCCGCGACCGTACGCCGAGCGCTGGGTGGCACGGTCCGACGAAGCCAACGCGCGCCTGGTCGAGCGGGGCCGCCACCGCGCCGACCTCGTCGTACGGCCGGACCGGGAATCCTGAGCCCCGCTCGCGTCGGGCGGCCCGGACGGGCAGGATGCTGTGTGCCGTGTCGCGTCGCCAGGAGGTCCCGCATGTCCAGCCAGAGCCAGCCCGTGCCGTTCACCGCCGACGACTACCGGGCCCGCATGACGCGCGCGGCCGACACCGCCGCCGAGGCCGGGCTCGCGGGCGTACTGGTCGCCCCCGGCCCCGACCTCGTGTACCTCACCGGCTACCAGCCCGTGAACACCGAACGCCTCACCGTCCTCGTCCTCACACCGGGCCAGGACCCGGTCCTCGTCGTCCCGACGCTGGAGGCCCCGGACGCCGAGAAGGCCGTCGGCGCCCCCGCGCTCACCCTGCGGGACTGGACCGACGGCACGGACCCCTACGCCGTCACCGCCCCGCTGCTCGACGGCCGGGGCCGGTTCGGGATCAGCGACAACGCCTGGGCGATGCATCTGCTCGGACTGCAGCGCACCCTGCCGGACACCTCGTACGTCTCGCTCACCGATGCCCTGCCGATGCTGCGCGCGGTGAAGGACGCCCACGAGCTGGAGCGGATCGCCGCCGCCGGGGCCGCCGCCGACGCCACGTACGGCGAGATCCTCAAGGTGCGCTTCGCGGGCCGCAAGGAGACCGACATCGCGGCCGAACTGGCCGAACTGCTCATGCGGTTCGGGCACTCCCAGGTCGACTTCACGGTCGTCGGCTCCGGCCCCAACGGTGCCAATCCGCACCACGAGGCCGGTGACCGCACCATCGAGCGGGGCGACATGGTCGTACTCGACTTCGGCGGCCTCAAGCACGGCTACGGCTCGGACACCTCCCGCACGGTCCACGTCGGCGAACCCACCGCCGAGGAACAGCGGGTCCACGACATCGTGCGCGAGGCGCAGGAGGCGGGCTGCAACGCGGTCCGGCCGGGCGTCGCCTGCCAGGAGATCGACCGGGCGGCCCGCGCGGTCATCACCGAGTTCGGCTACGGCGAACGCTTCATCCACCGCACCGGCCACGGCATCGGCGTCACCACCCACGAGCCGCCGTACATGATCGAGGGCGAGGAGCAGCCCCTGGTACCCGGGATGTGCTTCTCCGTGGAGCCGGGCATCTATCTGCCGGGCCGGTTCGGCGTACGGATCGAGGACATCGTGACCGTGACCGAGGACGGCGGCCGGCGCCTCAACAGCACGGCGCGGGAGCTGGCGATCGTCGAGTAGCCGGACCCGGGGCGGGCGGCCGCGAGCTGCGCCCCGCCCGCCCCGCCACCGCCCGCCCCTCAGCCGTCGGCCAGCACCACGCCCGACTCCGGCGGCAGATGCAGCAGCCCGTCGCCGCCCGGGGCCTCCACCGGCTCCCACGCCGCCACCACCCGGTCCCCGCCGCCCCGGCGGCGGCCGTTGCCCAGCGGGATCGTGGCCGGCTTCTCGCCCAGATTGACCGCGATCCGCAGATCGCCCCTGCGGTACGCCAGCCAGCGCGCCTGCTCGTCGTGGGCGGTGCGCACCGACGCCAGATCCGGGTCGTGGAGGTCGGGCAGGGCTCGGCGCAGCGCGATCAGCTCGCGGTACCAGGCGTGCAGGCGGGCGTGCGGCTCCCGCGCCGGCTCGTCCCAGTCCAGGCAGGAACGGTTCCGGGTGGCCGGGTCCTGCGGGTCCGGGATGTCGTTCGCCGGCCAGCCGTGCGCCGCGAACTCCCGCCGCCGGCCGCTGCGGACCGCCTCGGCGAGGTCCGGATCGGTGTGGTCGGTGAAGAACTGCCAGGGGGTGCGCGCGCCCCACTCCTCGCCCATGAACAGCATCGGCGTGAACGGCCCGGTCAGGACGAGGGTCGCGGCGCAGGCCAGCAGGCCGGGGGAGAGCGTCGCGGAGAGCCGGTCGCCCAGCGCCCGGTTGCCGATCTGGTCGTGGGTCTGGGCGTAGCCGACGAAGCGGTGGGCGGGCGTGCGGACGATGTCGACGGGGCGGCCGTGGGTCCGGCCCCGGAAGCTGGAGTACGTGCCGTTGTGGAAGAACGCACTGGTCACGGTCTTGGCGACGGCGGCCAGCGGAGCCTGGGCGAAGTCCGCGTAGTAGCCCTGGGACTCGCCGGTCAGCGCGGTGTGCAGGGCGTGGTGGAAGTCGTCGTTCCACTGGGCGTGCAGTCCGATGCCGCCCGATTCGCGGGGGGTCGTGGTCCTCGGGTCGCAGAGGTCGGACTCGGCGATCAGCGGCAGCGGACGGCCCAGTTCCGCGGCGAGCGCGTCGGCCGCGGTGGACAGCTCCTCCAGGAAGGTCAGCGCCCGGCCGTCGGCCAGGGCGTGGATCGCGTCGAGCCGCAGCCCGTCCAGCCGGTAGTCCCGCAGCCAGGCGAGCGCGCTGCCCAGCAGGAACGCCCGTACCTCGTCCGAACCGGGGGCGTCGAGATTGACCGCCGCCCCCCACGGCGTGTGATGGGTCTCGGTGAAGTACGGGCCGAAGGCCGGCAGATGATTGCCGGACGGGCCGAGATGGTTGTGGACCACGTCCAGCAGGACCGCCAGCCCCAGACCGTGCGCCGTGTCGACAAATCGTTTCAGCCCGTCGGGTCCGCCGTACGGCTCGTGCACGGCCCAGAGCGACACCCCCTCGTAGCCCCACCCGTGCGTGCCGGGGAACGGGCAGACCGGCATCAGCGACACATGGGTGACGCCCAGCTCGGCCAGATGCCCCAGCCGGGCGGCCGCCGCGTCGAAGGTGCCCTCCTCGGTGTACGTACCGATGTGCAGCTCGTACAGAACGGCCCCCGCGAGCCCCCGGCCGGCCCAGCCGCCGTGCCATTCGAACAGCGAGTGGTCGACGACGGCGCTCTCGCCGTCCGGCCCGTCCGGCTGGCGCCGCGAACGCGGATCGGGAAGCACCCGGCCGTCGCTCCCGCCCGCCCCGTCCAGGACGAAGCCGTAGCGGTCCCCGTCCGACGCCGGCGCCTCGGCCGTCCACCAGCCGGACCGCGCCGGATCACGCTCCATCGCCCGTGGCTCGCCCGCCAGCCGCAGCCCCACCTCGTCCGCATCCGGTGCCCATACCTCGAACAGCATGCAACGCTCCTCGTCTGATCGCCCCGTGCCCCGTGCCCCGTCGTCGGCAACAGACACGGTCACCGGCCCACGACACTGGATCGAGCCCGTTACTGGCGATTAAGGTCTGGTCCTGATCATTGCCCCATCGGGTTCCGCTCAATACGCACTCCCTCGTACGGCTGTGGAGGCCGAGATGACCGTGCCGTCGTTCCCGCCGGGCTTCCTCTGGGGAGCCTCCGCGTCCGCCTTCCAGACCGAGGGGGCCGCCGACACCGACGGGAAGGGCCCCTCCGGCTGGGACGCCTTCGCCGCGCAGCCCGGACGGATCAAGGACGGCACCGACACCACCCGGGGCACCGGTTTCCACCAGCACTACCGCGAGGACGTCGCCCTGCTGGCCGGCCTCGGCGCCGACGCCTTCCGCTTCTCCGTCAGCTGGCCACGCGTGGTGCCCGGCGGCAGCGGATCGGTCAACCCGCAGGGGCTCGACTTCTACGACCGGCTCGTCGACGAGCTCTGCGCCCACGGCATCACCCCGGCCCCCACCCTCTACCACTGGGACACGCCGCTGCCGCTCGACGAGGAGGGCGGCTGGCTCAACCGGGACACCGCCTACCGCTTCGCCGAGTACGCGGGCATCGTCGCCGAGCGCCTCACCGACCGCGTACCGATGTGGATCACCATCAACGAACCGGCCGAGGTGACACTGCTCGGCTACGCCCTCGGCGAGCACGCGCCGGGCCGCGCCCTCCTCCTCGACGCCCTGCCCGCCGCCCACCACCAGCTCCTCGCCCACGGCCTCGCCGTGCGCGCGCTGCGCGGCGCGGGCGCGGACAACATCGGCATCGCCGTCTCGCACACCCCGGTCTGGACCGCCGGGGACCGCGAGGAGGACCGCCTGGGCGCGGAGCTCTACGACACGATCACCAACTGGCTGTTCGCCGACCCGGTCCTCACCGGCCGCTACCCCGACGAGAGCTTCGCCGCGATGATGCCCGGCCCGGTCGAGGACGACCTGAGGACCATCTCCACCCCGCTCGACTGGTACGGCGTCAACTACTACAACCCCACCCTCGTCGGCGCCCCCGGCACCAGCACCCCGGAAACCTTCTCCGGCTACCGGATGCCCCCCGAACTCCCCTTCGGCATCCGCGAGATAGAGGGTTACGAGAAGACCGACTTCGGCTGGCCCGTCGTCCCCGACGGCCTGCGCGAAACCCTCGTCCAGCTCCACGGCCGCTACGGCGACCGGCTCCCGCCGCTCTACATCACCGAGAACGGCTGCGCCGTCGACGAGCCCGCCGAGGACACCCGCCGGATCGCCTACCTCGAAGGACATCTGCGGGCCCTGCGCACCGCCATCGACGCCGGGGTCGACGTGCGCGGCTACTTCACCTGGTCGCTCACCGACAACGTCGAATGGACCGAGGGCGCCAGCAAGCGCTTCGGCCTGGTCCACATCGACTACGAGACGCTGCGCCGGACCCCCAAGGACTCCTACGCCTGGTACCGCGACCTGATCCGGGCACAGAAGACCGGCAGTCCGGCACCGTGACCTGACGCACGGCGCCCGCGGTGATCCATACTTCGCGCCATGACTGCTTCCTGGTGGTCCCGGGCCGGCCTGGGGATATTCGTGCACTGGACGCCCGCCTCCGTACCGGGCTGGGCCCCGCCGTACGTTCCGGCGGACGAACTCCCCCTGGCCGCCCGCCGAGCACCGCTCGGCTGGACCCCGTACGCCGAGTGGTACGAGAACGCGCTCCGGTTCCCCGGCAGCCCCGTCGCCGCCCACCACCGCGCGACCTACGGCAGCCGCCCGTACGCCGCCTTCGGGGGCGACTTCAACGACGCCCTGGCGAACTGGGACCCCACCGCGTGGGCCCGCGACTTCCGTGCGGCGGGCGCCCGTTACGCCGTCCTCGTCGCCAAGCACCACGACGGCTTCTGTCTCTGGCCCTCCGAGGTGGCCAACCCGCACCGGGCCGGCTGGCGCACGGCGCGCGATGCCGTCGGTGAGTTCGCCGAAGCCGTCCGGGCCGAGGGGCTGCGTTTCGGGGTCCACTACTCCGGCGGACTCGACCGGACCTTCGACGACCGCCCGATCCGAACCGGCGCGGACACCGTCGCGGCCGTCCCGCGCGGCAGCTACCCGGCTTATGCGGGCGCCCAGCTGCGCGAACTGATCCGCCGCTACCGCCCCGACATCCTCTGGAACGACATCGCCTGGCCCGGCTCACCCACCGATGTCCGGCGGCTGATCGAGTACTACCGCTTCGCCGTTCCGCACGGCGTCGTCAACGACCGGCTGCGGCCCCGCGCACCGCTGTGGCGCACGCTCTCGATCCCCGGCGCCAAGGCCCTGTACGACGGCCGGCAACGCCGCACCGCCGCCCGGGGCGAGGGCCCCGTACCGCACCGGTCCCCGTACCACGACTTCCGCACCCCGCGGTCCGCCCGCCGCACCGGCCCCGACCCGTACACGATCACCCGCGGCATCGGCCACGGCCTCGGCTACAACCGCAACTCCCCGCCCGAGGCGTACCTCGGCCGCGAGACGCTGGAATCGCTGGTACGGGAGACGGCGGCCGGGGGCGGCAACCTGCTGCTGGGGGTGGGGCCGCGCGGCGAGGACGCGAAGGTCCCCGCCGCGCAGCGGCTCCGCCTGGACTGGCTGGCGGAACTCACCCGTGGACTCACACCAGATGGATGCGTTCCTGGGTGATGGGGTGACCGGCCCGCGCGAACGCGGCCGCCATCGGCACATTGCCCCGGTCGGTGGCGCCCGCGATGAACTCGGCGCCCTCGGCCGCGAGGAAATGCGTGCACTCCGCGAGCAGGTCGTACCCGTAGCCGTGACCCCGCTGCTCGGGCACGACGCCGATGAAGCCGACGCACGGCCCGGACGAGTTGTGGGCGGGCACCTGGATGCCCGCCAACTCGCCCTCGCGGGTGTACGCCAACTGCCACCAGGAGCGCGGCGAGGGGCACCAGTGGAAGAAGTCGAGCTCCTCCCGCGCCGCCTGCTCCAGGCCGCCGGCCTCGATGGCCTTGCGGGCATGGGCGTCCAGCGTGACGGTGTGGACCCGGCGCAGCACGTCGAGGATCACCTCGTCGTCCGGCTCCGGCCGGAACTCCAGCCGCCCCGGCCGCTCGGGCAGGCCGGACTCCGGTGTCCACCGGTAGCTGTACCGCTCGACCAGCGGCTTCATCCCGGCCGCGCGGGCGGCGGAGATCCGGCCCTCGGCCGCGGCCCGGACATCGGGACGCTCCCGCCAGTCGGCCGGCAGGATCAGCTCGTACTCGGCGTACAGCGGGGACCGGCGCAGCAGTTCGGCGCCCGCCGCCTCCTCGCCGTCGGCGAAGTCGAACCAGTTGAGCAGCACCGGCTCGGTGTCCTGGGGCCCGGCCCACCAGGCGGCACGGGCCACCACGACACCGTCGCGCAGGGCGACCCAGGTCCACTCGGGGCGGTAGTCGCCGCCGTCGTCCGTGGTGGCGTACCGGTGCCCGAACGCGGCGCGGCCGACGAGGTCACAGCTCGACAGGGTGTGGAAAAGATGTGCGTCGCTCTCGGTGAGCGCGCGGATGACCAGATCGGTCACGGAACAGTCCTCCGGAAGAAGTGGTGCGCTCCCGGTCAGACAGAAACCGAAGCCGCCCGGCGAACGGAACGGGAGCGCGGGAACGAAATGGTGGGTGTACGCACTGTTCTCGCCTCCTTCCTCGGTTCTTGGGCGGGGCAGTCACCGTAACCGGTTCTCCGGCGGGCCGTCCACTGGATTCAGTCGCGGATTCAGTCCCAGACCATGTCGAAGGAGCGCTCGAAGTTCACGTATCCGAGGCGTGCGAAGGACTTGGCCATCGGTACGTTGCCGAGGTCGGTGGAGGCCCGGATGCGTTCCACGCCGTCCTGCGCGGCCAGGACCCGGGTGCCCTCGGCGAGGATGTCGTCGATGTAGCCGTGGCCGCGGTGGGCGGGCAGCACCCCGATGTACGCGACGATCGGGTTGTAGTTGTTGCGGGCCGGGACGACGAACCCGACCGGTTCACCGTCCGGGAGTTCGGCGATCCGCCACCACTCGCGCGGGGTCCGGTACTTCGCCAGCTCCTCGTCGTAGTGCTTCTCGGCGGCCTGGCGGGCGCTGAGCCCGGTCGCCAGATCGGCCTGCCCGTGGGCGTCGAGGGTGCCCTCCATCACCGGTGTCATCAGCGCGAGGAGGTCCTCGCGCCCGTCGACCGGACGGAACCGGAGCCGGCCGCTGTCGGCGGGGACCGCCGTACCGGCGCGCCACTCCAGGCGGAGCCGCTCGACCAGCATCCGCGCACCGGAGCGCTCCATGACCCGGATCCGGGCCTCGACGACCTCGCGGGCGGCCGGGTCCTCGCGCCAGTCGGCCGGTACGAAGCGTCCGTACTCGGGCCGCGGGGCGCCGGCGGGCACGACCGCAGCCGTCGCCGTCTCCAGCAGCTTCAGCCCGATCTCGCCGCGTTCCGGCTCGGGCAGGGAGTCGTCCAGGTCGAAGAAGTCGAGCAGCAGCGGCGCATCCCCGCCCAGGCTCCACCACGCGATCCGCGCCACCAGGCGTTCGCCGCGCAGCGCCACCCACATCCACTCGGGACGGCGACGACCGCTCTCCAGGTCGTCGGCGAGTTCGTGATCGAGGGTGTACGACAGCCGGCGGAAGAGCCCGAGCTCCTCGGGACCGGCGAGCGGACGGATGGTCAGTTCCTGTGGTGCAGGGGTCACACAAGCTCCTTGAAATGCGCAGGCGCCTCTTCCCGGCGGGTGCCGGTCGGCCTGCGGCGGGAGACTGTAGCAACGCCTCCACGGCCGTGCGCGGGGATATCCGCGGCCCACGGCGCTCCGTGCGTGGGCCACGCGCTCCCTTCGCGGTCCAGGGGCGGACACGGGCACGTTCTGGACACTCCGGGGCCGTCGGACCGACAATTGGCCGTGTGACGTCCTCCTTCGAGTCCCACACGTATCCCGTGCGGCTGTCCGACGCCCAGCGCGACCGTGTGCTCGGCGTACTCAGAGACGGCGCGGCACAGGGCAAGCTCTCGCACGACACCTTCATGCGGCGCATGGAGCTGGCCCTCACCGCCCGGCGCTCCGAGGAACTGGAGGCACTCACCGCCGACCTGGAGGGTGAGGGCCGCTGGTCCCGGCGGATACTCCGGGTCGTGAGCGGGGTGTCCGGATTTCCCGGCCGGGTGCGCCGGGTCTGGCAGACCGAACGGCTCCCCAAGCTCCTGCTCCCCGCCCCGAGCCCGCACCCCCTGCTGATCGGCCGCGATCCGGGCAACGGGCTGCGGCTCAACCACGAGACCGTCTCCCGGCTCCACGCCGAGCTCACCGCCCAGGGCGGCCGCTGGCTGCTGCGCGACCTCGGCTCGACCAACGGCACCTGCGTCAACGGCCAGCGGGTCACCGGCGCGGTCCCGGTCCGCGACGGTGACCAGGTGAGCTTCGGCCGGATGAGCTTCCGGCTCTCCGCACCCGTCCTCGGCCCCCCTGTCTGAGAGCCGAACTCCAGGCGCCCTCACGGAGCTTCCGGGTCCGGCGGGGTCCGGCTCAGGACCGCTGGTGCAACCCGCGCCCGCCGAGGGTGAGGAAGACCTCGCCGACCGCCTCGGAGAGCGTCGGATGGGCGTGGACGTGGTGGGCCACATCGGCGGGCTCGGCGTCCCAGCCGACGATCAGCTGGCTCTCGGCGATCATCTCGGAGACCTGCGGCCCGACGAGATGCACCCCGAGGACCCGGCCGCCCCGCTCGGCGACCACCTTCACCATGCCGCCCCGCCCGTGCACCATCCCCTTGGCCACGGCGGTCAGCGGCATGCTGCCCACCGTGACGTCGTGTCCGGCGTCACGGGCCTGGGCCTCGGTCAGGCCCACCGCGGCGGTCTGCGGGGACGAGTACGTGACCCGGGGGACGGCGGCGTAGTCCACCGCGGGCGCGCTCCGTCCGGCCAGCGTCTCGGCGACGAGCAGCCCCTCCGCGAACGAGGCGTGGGCCAGCCCGAGGGACGGCGGCGGCAGCAGATCGCCCACCACATGGATGCCCGGCACGGATGTTTCGAGCCGGGACCAGTCGGCGGGCGCGACATGGCCGCGCTCGTCGGTGGCCGGCCCCGCCGCCGCGAGGCCGAGCCCTTCGGTCACCGGCACGCGCCCCACCGCGACGAGCAGCCGCTCGGCCCGCACCGTGCGCGTCTCGCCGCGTGAGGTGCGTACCGTCGCGAGCACCCCGTCGGTGACCACGCCCGCGTCCGTCAGCCGTGCCCCGGTGAGCACGTCGATCCCGCGCTTCTTCAGACCGCGGGTCAGATGGCGCGACACATCGACGTCCTCCAGCGGTACGAGCCGGTCCGCGGCTTCCACCAGGGTCACATCGGCGCCCATCGACCGGTGGAACGAGGCGTACTCGACGCCGATCGCCCCGCCGCCCAGCACCAGGACGGACCGCGGCAGCCCCGGCGCGAACAGCGCGTCGTCGCTGGTGACGACGCGGTGCCCGTCGGCCTTCAGCCCCGGCAACATGCGCGGTCGCGACCCGGTCGCCAGCACGATGCCGCGGCGCGCGACGACCGTCCCGCGACCGGTGACGTACGCACTGCGCGGGCCGGTCAACTCGGCGCTCCCGTGCACCACTTCGACCGCCGCGTGCGCCAGGTGATCCACCACCCCGCGATGGTTGCGCGCCACGATGTCGTCGCGGGTGGCGACCAGCGCCGGCCAGTCCACCGAGTCCAGGGTCGCCTTCACCCCCCACCGTTCCCCGGCCTCCGCAATGCCGTCCACGAGTTCGGCGGCGTGCAGCATCGCCTTGCTGGGGATGCAGCCGCGGTGCAGACAGGTGCCGCCCACCTTGTCGCGCTCCACGAGGACCACTTCCAGGCCGAGGGCGGCGGCCCGCAGGGCGGTGGAGTATCCGCCCGTACCGCCCCCGATCACCAGGACATCCGTTGTTGTCGTCGTCGTTGTCGGCGTCATGGCCACAGCCTCCGCCCAGACCTTGCCATGAGTCCAAGGCAATGTTTCTGTGGCACCGATGCACAGCCTTCATGGGTACGGACCTCGGGGAGAGCGCGTTGAGCCTGCGGCAGATGGAGTACTTCCTCACGGTCGTCGAGGAGTCGTCGTTCACCCGGGCCGCCGAACTCCTCCACGTCACCCAGCCCGCCCTCTCCCACCAGATCAAGGCCCTGGAGCGGACCGTCGGCGGCGCCCTCCTCGAACGGCTGCCGCGCGGCGTGCGCCTGACCCCGATGGGGCGCGCCTTCCTGCCGCACGCCGAGCGCTCCGTGCGCAGCGCCGCCCAGGCACGGCGGGCGGCGCGGGCGGCGGCGGGCGCGGAGGGCGGTGAACTGCACATCGCGACGGTGCACGCGGTGGCCGTCGGCATCCTCCCCGAGGTCTTCGCGCGCTGGCGCCGGGCGCGCCCCGGGGTCGCTCTCGTCCTCCACGAGTACGCCACCCCGGAAGCCCTGGCGGAACAGCTCGAACGCGGCACCGCCGACCTCGCGGTCGGCCCGCCGCCCGCGCGCTGGCCGGGGCCCGTCGTCCCGGTCGGCGAGGAGGAGATCGTCCTGGTGGTCCCCTTCGACGACCCGCTCGCCGGACGCGCCTCGGTCCGGCTGCCGGAGCTGGCCGACCGGCCCTGGGTGCGCTGCGCGATGGAACCCGTGGTCCAGGGCCAGGCGTTCCTGGACCTGGTCTGCGGGCAGGCAGGCTTCACACCCCGTACGGCGGTGCGCACCGAGCACACGTCGACCGCGGTACGGATGGCGGCGGCCGGGGTCGGTGTCGCCACGGCTCCCGCGCATGTCGTGCGCGGAGCGGTCGGCGAGGACTGCGCGGTCCTCACCGTCGAACCTCCGTGGCGGCGCGGGCTGGCCATCTTCTCCCGCGTGGAACTCACCGGGGCCGCCGCCGCGTTCACGGACCTTCTCGCCGACGCCGGGCCACCGGGGCCGGTCCGGGGCACCCGTACGATGGCGGGCTGAGAACGCCTGCGACGACGGGCCGGGACCGCCCGGCCCGGAGCCTCGCCCTCACCCGAACGGCCGTACGCCGACTGCGTGACGCCCCTGCCGGTGTTCCCCTGAGGGAGAACCGCGCCGTACACCGGCGCCCTGACGCCCCGGGGGTACGGATGCAGGCCGACGTGCCGGAAGGCATACCCGCACCGGACCTCGGCCGCCGGGGCCGCCGAGGTGCGCGACCGGTGCGCGGCCCCCGCCCGGACGCCGGCCCCAGCCTGCTCGCGCCCGGCGCGGCGCGCGACCCGTACCGCCTCTACCGGGTCCTGCGCGAGGAGTACCCGCTCAGCTACGACGTGCCGCTGCGCGCCTGGCTGGTCAGCCGGTACGTGGACGTGGCCACGGCCCTGACCGACCCCCGCTTCACCGGCCTCCCGCACGACGCCGCACCCGCCGGCGCCCCCGCCCCGCTCGGGCTCTGCCACGGCAGCCCCCGCTGCGTGCCCCGCGATCGACACCCGGCGGCGCCCGGACCCGTGCCATGTCACATGACGGAGTTCGAAGCGGCACCACGTCACATGCCGGAGCTCGCGGCGGTACCACGTCACATGCCGGAGCCCGTGGCGGTACCACGTCACATGGCAGCGCGGATCGAGCGGACCGCGTACGTGCTGGCGCGCCGCATCGCGGGCCGCCAACAGGCGGATCTCGTCGAGGAGTTCTGCCGCTGGCTGCCGTTCGGCGCCGCCCCCGGCGCGAGCGCCCGACGCTCCACCGACCGGCTGCCCGGCATCGCGTACGGCCCCCCGCCCGGCACCGCCACCGCGGCCACCCCCTGCACCCGGCACACCGGCCTCCGCGAGAGGGCGCTCGCCTCCTTCCTCGCCAACGTGCTGGACGCCCCCGACCTCCTCGCCGCCCTGCGCGTCGAACCGGCCCTGGCCGACCGGGCCTGGACGGAGTCGCTGCGCCGCGACCCGCCGGTCCAGGTGGTGCTGCGCCGCACCGTCACCGAGGTCACCCTCAGCGGCGGCACCCTGCCCGCCGGGGCGGACGTCGCCTGCCTGATCGGCGCGGCCGCCCGTGATCCGGAACGGTTCGCCGACCCCGACCTCTTCGACCCCTTCCGCCGCGACCAGGGCCGGTCCCTCACCGGACCGGTGTCCTGCCCCGCCGTCCTGCTCGGCCGGCTGGAGGCCGGCCAGGGCCTGCGCGCCCTGCTCGACGCGATGCCCCGGCTCCGCTGGGCGGACGGATTCCGCCCGGCCGGCACCGGGCTGCTCACCCGAGGTCCGCGGAACCTCCTCGTCCGGCCCGGCTGAGCAGCGCCACCGGCCGCGCGGCGAAGAGCTCGGCGAGCGCGACCGAGCCCCCGGTGAACTTCCGTCCGGACGCCAGCAGATCGGTCCACGGCCCGTCGTCCGGCAGCACCAGCTCCGTGTCGTGCCAGCCGCCCGACTCCGCCAGCCGCAACGACAGCCTGGTCACCGCGGTGACCACCTCGCCGGAGCGGCAGAACGCCAGACAGTGCCCGGCCGCCGGGCCCCGCGCGCCGAGCGGGGCGTACGTACCGGACTCGCCGAACACCTCCGGCCGCTCGCGCCGCAGCCGCAGGGCGGACGCCGTCAGCTCGCCCTTCTCGCCGAGGGCCCCGTCCAGGGACGGCTCGCAGAACGGCCGCCGGTTGTCCGGGTCGACCAGCGCCATGTACTCCCGTTCCGTGCCCTGGTACAGATCCGGCACACCCGGCATCGTCAGCTGCACCAGCGCCGCCCCCAGCAGGTTGGCCCGCACATAGGGGTCGAGCGTGCTCGCGAACCGCTCCAGCGTCTCGCGCACCGGACCACCGCTCGCGGCCGGCCCGGCGGCGACGAAGTCCGTCACCGCCCGCTCGTACGCCGCGTCGGGCTCGGTCCAGCCGGTGAAGAGCCCCGCCTCGCGGACCGCCTTCAGCAGCGCCGGTTCCAGCCGGCCCGCCATCTCGCCGTTCGGCAGCTTCGCGCAGCCCACCGCCGTCTGCCAGGCCTGCCAGGCGAGCTGGGGATCCGGAGCGGTGGCCGGGGTCGCCCGGTCCAGCTCCGTCAGCACCCCGGACCACGACTGCGGGCACTCCGTGAGCACCGCGATCCGGGCCCGTACATCGGCGCTCCGTTTGGTGTCATGGGTGGTCAGCGCGGTGCCGGTGGCCGGCCAGTCGCGGGCCAGCCGGGCACAGAACGCGTGGAACTCCTCCGGCGTCACGGCGGGCTGCCCGGGGTCGCCGCCCACCTCGTTCGCCGAGATCAGCGGCACGTACCGGTAGAACGCCGTGTCCTCGACCGACTTGGCACGCAACGCCGAGGCGGTCTGGGCGAACCGGGCGCAGAACGCGGACCGCTCGGGCCCCTCGCCCAGCCGCCCCAGCGCCAGCTCCCGGACCACGTCGACGGCCGAGGCCTCCTCCGCGACGGTGAACATCGCCTTCGCGTCCCGTACGACCGCGTCCGACAGCGTCTCCTGCGCCGTCCGCGTACAGGCCCCGCCGGCCGTCACGTACGGGCGGTAGACGGGCATCCGCACCAGCAGTTCGCGCACGGCGGCGCGCAGCGTCCACGGGGCGTGATCGCGCAGCGCGGGCTCGGCGGCGCAGATCCGTGCGGCCAGCCGGGTCAGCAGCTCGGTCTCGGCGGCCAGTTCGTGCGTCACCACCCGGTACGCGGCACGGCGGACGGTCGCCGTCCAGTACCCGCCGCGGTCGCCGGCGGGTCCCGCGTACTCCCGGTAGCGGCCGACCAGCTCCGCGGCGCCCATCGGGTCGACGAACAGGCCGTCCACGCGGTGCAGGGCGTCGTACCCGGTCGTCCCCGCGACGGCCCAGTCCGCGGGCAGCGGCTCGCCGCCGGTGAGGATCTTCTCCACCACCGTCCACCGCCCGCCGGTCGCCGCCGAGAGCCGCTCCAGGTACGCAGCGGGCTCGGCCAGCCCGTCCGGGTGGTCGATGCGCAGCCCGTCGACGACACCGTCCCGGACCAGTTCGAGGATCTTGCCGTGGGTGGCGGCGAAGACCTCGGGGTCCTCCACCCGTACCCCGATGAGCTCCGAGATGGTGAAGAACCGCCGGTAGTTCAGCTCGGTACGGGCCAGCCGCCACCAGCCGAGCCGGTAGTGCTGGGCGTCCAGCAGCTCGGGCAGCGGCAGCCCGGCGGTGCCGGTCCGCAGCGGGAACTCCTGCTCTCCGTGGCGCAGCACCTCGCCGTCCACCCGGAGCGCGCCGAGCTCGTCCCCGATCGGCCCGCCGAGCACCGGCAGCAGCACCTTCCCGCCGCCCGCCGCCCAGTCGATGTCGAACCAGCGGGCGTACGGCGACCCGGGGCCCTCGCGCAGCACCTCCCACAGCGCGTGGTTGTGGCGGGGGACGGCGGCCATGTGGTTCGGCACGATGTCCACGATCAGCCCGAGACCGTGCCCGCGCGCCGTGCGGGCCAGCTCCCGCAGCCCCTGTTCACCGCCGAGCTCGGCGCGTACCCGGCCGTGGTCGACGACGTCGTAGCCGTGCCGGGAGCCGGGCACGGCTTCGAGGACCGGGGACAGATGCAGATGGGAGACGCCGAGCGAGGCGAGATACGGCACGGCCTCCCCGGCGGCCGAGAACGGGAAGTCGGGCTGGAGCTGGAGCCGGTAGGTGGCGGTGGGCGTCATGCGGACGTTCGTACCCAGCCTGGCGGCTTCTGTGTCACGGAACGCCGCAATGGGCTCGACCGGCGGTGTCCTCCCCGGCGGCCGGACGGCCCCCGGGCCTACGCGGGCCGCTGCAGCACCGCCATGCTGCGACCGACCAGCGTCACCCGATCGCCCCCCGCCACCTTCGGCCCCGAGCCGGGCATGACGCCGACCGGGCGCGCCGTGTCGACCACCACCAGCCACTGCCGGCCGTGATTCACCGGAACGGAGAACTCCAGGGTCTCCGCGCCCGCGTTGAACATCAGCAGGAACGAGTCGTCGGAGATCCGCTCGCCGCGCGGCCCCGGCTCCGAGATCGCGTGACCGTTGAGGAAGACCGTCAGGGCCTTGGCGTGCGCGGCCTGCCAGTCCCGCTGCTTCATCTCGCCGCCCTCCGGCGTGAACCACGCGATGTCCGAGAGCTCGTCGTGCGTGCCCTCCACCGGACGGCCGTGGAAGAACCGGCGGCGCCGGAAGACCGGATGGTCGCGGCGCAGCCACACCATCGCCCGGGTGAACTCCAGCAGACTGCTGCCCCCGGTGCCCGCCTCGTCCCGGTCGGCGCCGTCCGCCCCCTCCCGGGCCGCCTCGTCCGGATCGGGCCAGTGCACCCACGACAGCTCGCTGTCCTGGCAGTACGCGTTGTTGTTGCCCCGCTGGGTACGCGCGAACTCGTCGCCGTGGCTCAGCATCGGCACGCCCTGCGACAGCATCAGCGTGGCGATGAAGTTCCGCATCTGCCGTGTCCGCAGGTCGAGGATCTCCGGCTGGTCGGTGTCCCCCTCCGCGCCGCAGTTCCAGGACCGGTTGTGGCTCTCGCCGTCCCGGTTGCCCTCGCCGTTCGCCTCGTTGTGCTTGTCGTTGTACGAGACCAGGTCGTGCAGCGTGAACCCGTCGTGGCAGGTGGCGAAGTTGATCGAGGCGAGCGGCCGCCGCCCGTCGTCCTGGTACAGGTCCGACGAACCGGTCAGCCGCCCCGCGAACTCCGCGAGGGTCCGCGGCTCGCCCCGCCACAGGTCCCGCACGGTGTCCCGGTACTTGCCGTTCCACTCGGTCCACAGCGGCGGGAAGTTCCCCACCTGGTAGCCGCCCTCGCCCACGTCCCACGGCTCGGCGATCAGCTTCACCTGGCTGACCACTGGGTCCTGCTGCACCAGGTCGAAGAACGACGACAGCCGGTCCACCTCGTGGAACTGCCGGGCCAGGGTCGCCGCCAGGTCGAAGCGGAAGCCGTCCACGTGCATCTCGGTCACCCAGTACCGCAGCGAGTCCATGATCAGCTGGAGCACGTGCGGCGACCGCATCAGCAGGGAGTTCCCGGTCCCCGTGGTGTCCATGTAGTACCGCTGGTCGTCCGCCAGCCGGTAGTACGAGGCGTTGTCCAGACCGCGGAAGGAGAGCGTCGGGCCCAGATGGTTGCCCTCCGCGGTGTGGTTGTAGACCACGTCGAGGATCACCTCGATGCCGGCCTGGTGCAGCGCCCGGACCGCCTGCTTGAACTCCAGCACCTGCTCGCCCCGGTCGCCCCAGGAGGCGTAGGCGTTGTGCGGGGCGAAGAAGCCGATGGTGTTGTAGCCCCAGTAGTTGGCCAGCCCCGCGTCGGCCAGCCGGTGGTCCTGGACGAACTGGTGAACCGGCATCAGTTCGATGGCCGTGACGCCCAGTTCCGTCAGATGGGCGATCACCTCCGGATGGGCCAGCCCCGCGTAGGTGCCGCGCAGCTCCTTCGGCAGCCCCGGGTGGAGCATCGTCAGACCCTTCACATGGGCCTCGTAGATCACCGTGCGGTGGTAGTCCGTACGGGGCCGCCGGTCGTCACCCCAGTCGAAGTACGGGTTGACCACCACCGAGGTCATGGTGTGCGGCGCCGAGTCGAGGTCGTTGCGCGCGTCGGGACGGCCGAACGGATAGCCGTACACCGCCTCGCCCCACCGGATCTGCCCGGCGACGGCACGGGCGTACGGGTCGAGCAGCAGCTTGGCCGAATTGCAGCGGGCGCCGCGCTCCGGTTCGTACGGCCCGTGGACCCTGAATCCGTACCGCTGACCGGGCATCACTCCGGGCAGATAGGCATGGCGGACGAAGGCGTCGGTCTCCCTGAGTTCCACCGCCGTCTCCGAGCCGTCGTCGTGCAGCAGGCACAGCTCGATGCGTCTGGCGGCCTCCGAGAAGACCGCGAAGTTGGTCCCGGCGCCGTCGTACGTGGCACCGAGGGGATACGCCTGTCCCGGCCAGACCTGCATAGGTTCGACCCTTCCACTTCTGATCCGGGTGCCTGGGGCTTGCGGCTGCAAGGGCCCGTCCGGCCCCTGGTCCGCCGGGCAGGCCCTGGAGCCTGCCGGGTGGCCTCCGGCCGGGCGGCCGCCCGGCCGGCTCCGATCCAGATCTTCCCCGAAAGAGGTGCGGCTACCTAGGACCGACCGGCCCGTCACGCGGCCCGGTCAACTTCGGGCCGCTTCGTGTCGCCCGGAACCGGGATCCGGACCCGGGAACCCGGCGCTCGCCCGGTCCACGGCCCGGGATGGGGTGGTCAATCACTATGAATCCTCTCACTACGGCAGATCTTGCCGCCGGGAAAATGCCTGCGCGGCAGGGGAGTTGACGAAGCAGCATGCGCATCCGGCTGCACCGGCTCCCGCTCCCGGAGTACCCTTCCTTGATCGTTGGTGGGGGAGTGGAAGGCGGTGCGAGGGTGAGCTCGGGCGGATTCGAGCTGCCCCCAGGTGACCCGGGTCACGAGGGGGACTCCACCGATGTCCCGCCAGGGGCGGTATCGCTTGCGCAGCCCATGGAGATCGGCGCGGAGCTGGACTGGGGAGCGGACGCCTGGAGCGAGGTGCGTACGCGCGCGCAGCGGGCCGGACGGGCCTACATCTGGCTGAATCTCGTGGAGCAGCGGCTGCGTGCCGTGGTCGCCGCGGTGCTACGGCCCATCTACGAGCCGGTCCACGGCGAGGACTGGGTGGTGGCCGCCGCCGGGCCCGCCGGGCAGGAATGGGTGCAGCGCGCCGTCGCCGTGCGCGAGGTCTCGCGCCGCAAGGGCTACCTGCTGGACCCGGCCGACGACAACGTCCTCAGCTTCCTCACGCTGCCCCAGCTGCGTGAGCTGATGGTCCAGCACTGGCCGTGCTTCGAGGCGTACTTCGACGACCGGCGCGAGGTGGAGCTGGCGCTCGACGAGCTGGAGGTCGCCCGCAACGTGGTCTCCCGCAACCGCGCCCTGAACGAGGCGGTGCTCGCCCAGGCCGAGCGCGCCTCCGCCCGGCTCCTGGAGATCCTGGGCAGCGGCGCCGGGGTCCCGTCGGCCGACCGGCTCCCGGTCGACGCCGTCGAGGAACTGGTCGGCGACCGGTACGCGGACGTGGTCTCGGTCCACTCCGACCGGGTGCGGCTCCAGCGCCAGCTGCCCGCCGAGGACCTCTTCGGCGGTTCGCGCCGGCTCGACGCGATCGGCATAGGACTCAACCTGCTGGTGCAGAACTTCTCCGGCCGCAGGCTCATCCGGCTCGCCGAGTCGGGCTGCCGGGTGCGGCTGCTCTTCATCAACCCGGCGAGCAGCGCCGTCAAGCGCCGGGAGCGGGAGCTGGGCCTGAAGAAGGGTGAGCTGAGCCGGTCGGTGGAGATGAACATCCTCCATATGCGCCGGGTCCGCTCCAAGCTCCGTGACCCGGGCGCCTTCGAGATCCATGTGTTCGACGAGACGCCGCGCTTCACGGCCTATCTGGTCGACGGGGACGGGACGGACGCGGTCGGGGTCGTCCAGACCTATCTGCGGCGCGCACGCGGCATGGAGGCGCCCGTGCTGGTGCTGCGCGGCGGCGGGCGCGCCGTGGTCCGGGCGGGGCAGGACAACGAGCACGGACTCTTCGAGACGTACCGCGAGGAGTTCGAATCGGTGTGGGCGGACTCCCGGCCCGTCTCCTGACCCAGGGGCCGCGACCGCGTTGTCAGTGGCGCGTGCGAGGGTGGTCAGCACCTGGGGGAGAGCACCACGAAGGAGGTACGGGATGAGCTGGCACCGGGAGGCGCTGGTCGGCTTCGACCTGGAGACGACGGGCACGGAGCCGCTGGAGGCCCGGATCGTGACAGCCGCGGTCGTCGGCGTCGACGGCCGGGACGGGGAGCCGGTGCGCCAGCGCGCCTGGCTGGCGGATCCGGGCATCCGGATCCCCGCGCAGGCGTCGGCGATCCATGGCATCAGCAGCGAGCGGGCGGCGGCGGAGGGCCGGCCGGCGAGCGAGGTGGCCGACGAGATCGCCGACACCCTCACCGGCTACTGGCGCCAGGGCGTGCCGGTCGTCGCGTACAACGCGGCCTTCGACCTGACGCTGCTCACGGCGGAGTTGCGACGGCACGGGCTGCCGTCGCTGAGCGACCGGCTCGACGGGGCCGGGATCGGCCCGGTCATCGACCCGTACACCATCGACCGGGCCGTGGACCGCTACCGCAAGGGCAAGCGCAACCTGGAGGCGGTCTGCGTCGAGTACGGCGTGGTGCACGGCGGGGCCCATGACGCGGGGGCGGACGCGCTGGCCGCGGTCCGGGTGGCGTACGCCATAGCCGAGCGGCACGGCTCGGTGGCCGGGCTGACCGCCGCCGAGCTGCACGAGCGCCAGGTGGAGTGGTACGCGCAATGGGCGGCGGACTTCCAGCAGTTCCTGCGCCGCAAGGGGACGGCCGACGCGGTGATCGACGGCCACTGGCCGGTGCGGGAGCCGGCCGGGGTCACCACCGGCTGACGGGCCGGCCCCGCGGCCGGGTCCAGGGGCTCGCTCAGAACGGATACCACCGCACCGCCGTGTCGCCGTCGCGCAGTGAGGCCACCCGGCGGCGGAATTCCGCGAGCGCCTTCGGATTGGCCGGCGCGTGCTGGGACACCCACGCGCAGCTGGCCGTCTCCCGGGCCCCGCGGAGCACCGCGCAGCCCTCCCACTCACGGACGTCCCAGCCGTACGCGGCGGTGAAGGCGTCGTACGCCTCGGGCGGCAGGCCGTACCGGTCCCGGGACAGCGCCAGCACCACCAGGTCGTGCTCGCGCAGATCGGCGGAGAAGGTCTCCAGATCGACCAGCACCGGACCGTCCGGACCGACATGGACGTTACGGGGCAGCGCGTCGCCGTGGATCGGCCCCGGCGGCAGATGGGGGACCAGAGCGGCGGCGGCCGCCGCGAAGCCGTCGCGGCGCTCCCGCAGATAGTCGGCGTCGGCCGGGTCGATCGCGTCGCCCGCGAGCCGCAGCCAGCGCTCGACCCCGCCCAGCAGTTCGCGGCGCGGGAGGGCGAGACCCTCCGGGGCGGGCAGCGCGTGGACCAGGGCGAGCAGCGGCGCCAGATCCCGTGGCTCCGGGGGGCGCACGGCATCGGGCAGCCGGTGCCAGAGGGTCACGGGATGCCCCTCGACCAGGCGCGCCGCGGGCTCGGCGGCCCGTACGGCAGGCACGTCCGAGGCGGCCAGCCACCGGGCGACGGCCACCTCGCGTTCGGCCCGTTCCCGCAGTTCCGGGTGGCGCACGGCGTCCCGGCCGACCTTGACCACCAGGTCGCCGACGGCGAACACCGCGTTCTCACCCATCGCGAGCAGCTCCGCACCGCCGGACAGCCCGGCAGCGGTCAGCACCTCACGCGCACGCATCTCGTTCATGCCTCCGATTTTCGCATCAGTGCAGGCCCGCTTGACGAACCGACGGACCGTCAGCACGATGACGGAGGCCACCTGAGCGGCCAGAACGGTATGAATCCGATCGAATGACGCAAGGGGGGCGGATTCGTGGCATTAGCGAGTGCAACCGTACATTCCGAAAGGCATGGTCCACCCGGCGGCCCGCAGGGAAGACGGTCCCGGCCGGTCAACCGGAGCGCCGGTACCTGGTTCCTGGTGCTGCCCGCGCTGATCCCGATCCTGGTCCTGAGCGTCGGCCCACTGCTCTACGGCATCGCGCTGGCCTTCACCGACGCCCAGTCCGGCCGTACCCGCGCCACCCAGTGGGTGGGCGGACTGAACTTCCAGGACCTGCTCCACGACACCCTCTTCTGGGACTCGTTCCGGATCGGCCTGGTCTGGGCGTTCGGTGTCACCGTCCCGCAGTTCGTACTGGCCCTCGGCCTCGCCCTGCTGCTCAACCAGAACCTGCGGCTGCGCTGGCTGGCGCGGGCCCTGGCGATCATTCCGTGGGCGATGCCCGAGGTGGTGGTGGGCCTCATGTGGCGGCTCGTCTACAACCCGGACGCGGGCATCCTCAACGAGACCATCCGCGATCTCGGCCTCGGCGACGGCCGGGACTGGCTCACCGGACTCGCCACCGCCCTGCCCGCCGTGATCGTCGTGGGGATCTGGTCCGGCATGCCCCAGACCACCGTCGCCCTGCTCGCCGGGCTGCAGAACACCCCGCACGAACTCCACGAGGCGGCCGCCCTGGACGGCGCCGGTGCCTGGCGCCGCTTCCGTACCGTCACCTGGCCGGTGCTGCGGCCCGTCGCGCTCTCCATCACCGCGCTCAACTTCATCTGGAACTTCAACTCCTTCGCCCTGGTCTACGTACTGACCAACGGAGGACCCGGCGGCCGTACCCGGCTGCCGATGCTCTTCGCGTACGAAGAGGCATTCCACTACGGGCAGTTCGGGTACGCGGCGGCGATGGGCTGTGTGATGGTCGCGGTGATCTCCGTGATCCTCGCCGTGTATCTCGCCGGCCGGCTCAGGGGAGGCGAGGACCGATGAGCATGCGCACCGGCAGGGCCGCGCGCGCCGGACAGTACGCCGCGCTCCTCGGCTACCTCGTCTTCCTGGCGTTCCCGTTCCTGTGGCTGATCTCCACCGCCTTCAAACCGGCCCGCGAACTGGGCTCCCTGCATCCCACCTGGATCCCGGAGAACCCGACGCTCGACAACTTCCGCACGGCGTTCGACGAGCAGCCGCTGCTGCAGGCCGCCGCCAACTCGCTGATCGCCGCTCTCTGCGCGGCCTTCATCGCGGTCCTGGTCGCCACGCCGATGGCGTACGTGATGGCCCGCCGCCGCTCCAGGCTCTCGACGGCGGCCACCGGCTGGGTCGTGATCAGCCAGGCGTTCCCGCTCGTCCTGCTGATCATCCCGCTCTTCTTGATCCTGAAGAACCTTCATCTGATCAACACCCTGTCGGGGCTGATCATGGTGTACGTCGTCTGGGCGCTGCCCTTCGCGCTCTGGATGCTGGTCGGCTACGTACGGGCCGTGCCCGCCGAGCTGGAGGAGGCCGCCTCGGTCGACGGCGCGGGCCGGCTGCGGACGCTCGTCTCGGTCACCGCCCCGCTGCTGGCCCCCGGCATCGTCGCCACCGCGCTCTTCGCCTTCATCACCGCGTGGAACGAGCTCTTCTTCGCGCTCGTCCTGCTCAAGACACCGGAGAAGCAGACCTTGCCGGTCGTACTGACCCACTTCATCGGTGCGGAGGGCGCGGCCGATCTCGGGCCGCTCGCCGCCGCCGCGTTCCTCGCCACCCTGCCCTCGCTGGTCATCTTCGCGATCATCCAGCGGCGGATCACGGGCGGCATGCTGGCCGGGGCGGTGAAGAACTGATGCGGGCATCGCTGCGCAGGACGGCCGCCGCGGCGGCCACCGCCCTGGCCCTGCTGCTCACCGGCTGCGCCGGGACGGACGACGACCGGGACACCGCCGGGCGGATCGAGCTCAGCTTCCAGTCGCTGGCCTGGCAGAAGGAGTCCGTCGACGCCAACAAGCAGCTGGTGAAGGAGTGGAACGCGGCCCATCCGGACATCCACGTCACCTATGTCCAGGGCAGCTGGGACACCGTCCACGACCAGCTGCTCACCTCCTTCGAGGGCGACGAGGCACCGGACATCATCCACGACGCCTCCGACGACCTGGCCGACTTCGCCTACAGCGGCTACCTCGCGGACCTGCGCGGGCTGCTCCCCGACCGGCTGACCGCCGACATCCCGCAGCAGAGCTGGTCCACCACCACCTTCGGCGACGGCGTCTACGGAGTGCCGTTCCTCCAGGAGCCCCGCGTCCTGATCGCCAACACCAAGATCCTCGCGGAGTCGGGGGTCCGCATCCCGACACCCGAACACCCCTGGAGCTGGTCCGAGTTCCGTCAGGTCACCGCCGACCTGACGGGCAAGGGGCGGTACGGCATCGCCTGGCCGCTGAAGGAACCGGTCTCCGTCACGCTGAACCTCGGGCTCTCCGGCGGCGGCAAGCTCTTCCACCGCGGCGCCGACGGCAAGGTCACCATCCGGGCGGGCGAGGGCGACCGGATCGTGCCCGGCACCATCCACGACCAGGTCAACACCGACCGCAGTGCCGCGCGCACCGCGCTCGGCATGGGCGGCTCCGACACCCTTCCCGGGTTCTTCGGCGGCAAGTACGCGATGGTTCCGCTGGGCTTCTCGTACCGTCAGCAGGTCGTCGAGCAGGCCCCCGAGGGCTTCGAGTGGACGGTCCTGCCGGCTCCGGCGGGAAGTGCGGGCCTCGCCCAGGGGGTGAGCCCGCAGACCCTGTCCGTATCGGAGGCCAGCCCGTACAAGAAGGAGGCCGCGCGGTTCATCGACTTCCTGCTGCGGCCGCCGAACATGGTGCGGCTGGCCAAGGGCGACTGGATGCTCCCGACCGGCACCGAGGCCCTCGCCGACCCGTCCCTGCACGCCGCCGAGAACGGCTGGGCGACCGGCGCCGCCGTCGCGAAGGCACTGAGGCCGGCGCCCGCCCAGTCGGTGCGCGGCTACCCGGAGTGGAAGGACAAGGTCGCCGCTCCGGCCCTCCAGGAGTACTACAGCGGGGCCATCGGGGCGGACGAGCTGAGGAAGCGTCTGGTGGACGACGGGAACCGGGTCCTGGCCCGCTACCAGCGCTGAGGAACCCCGGGGCCCTCCCCGCCGGCCCGTGCATGGGTGCCGGCAGGGAGGGCTTCGTGGTGTTCGCCGGTTCAGTTTCATGGGCCAAGCAGTGCCCGCCCCGGCCGCCCCACCCCTTACCGACCGGTACGTTTCTTTTGGCGGGTAACCGAAAGTATCCGGGAAATCGCATGCGGATACCGGCCTCGATCCGCCGCATTCTTCAACGTCGGCGATTCAGACATTCAATGGCGTGAATCGGCCTCTTCAGGCCCTTGTGTCAGGGCGCCCCGTACCGGTATGGACCCACGTCCTTCCTGGTGGCACGGTGTCTGGTCCCGAAGTCCCCGCACCCTTCGGAAGGTTGTAGAAAGCTGAACCCCCCTCCGCTTTCCTCGAAAAGAAGTCATTGACAATTCCTTTCCCGCTGGGCTTCACTCCTTTCGGCGGTGAGCGGCACCGAATTCCCGACCCTGAGTGGGGGTTGGTGTCGCGAACGGCTCAACTCATGCACGTCGGAATGCAAATTCAGAGTAAAAGATGGAGGTGCTGTTATGAAGTTCCTTTTCTTGCTCAAGGACAAGATGACGCCGGAGAAGAGCCTGAAGGCGTACGCCTGGTACCACTGGTACTAGGCCGACAGACGGTCCGTCGTTTCGAGGGACACGGTCAGTCGATTCGGGCCCGTGTCCGGCCAGGCCTCATCGGCCCGCCGGGCGCGGGCCCTTCCCGCCTCTTGGAGACCACCGATGTACATGTCCGGTACCGGCAGCCGTGCCCGGGACGTCGTCTTCGCGCCGAGACTCCAGGCGCTCCTGCGAGATCACCGGGGTGAGGACGTCTTCCGTCTCGACCCCGGCACCGTCGGCGTCGCCGGGGCCGAGCTGACGGACCGGATCCTCGCCGCCAGGCCGGCCACCGAGGTCGAGCGCCCCACGTTCAAGCCGCTGCACGGGCGGTCCATTCCGCGCACCGAGGCGTCCACGGTCATGCAGGCCATCGGCCGGGACGTCCGCAAGGCGCTGAAGAAGCCCGTCGGAACGGTCGACCTGTCCGGTGAATGGCCGCACGTCGGCCATGTGTTCCTGCGTGACCTGGTCCTCGAAGGCGACCCGTACCGGCTGCGCATCCTCATGGACCGCGCGCTGGAGCTGACGCCCAAGCTCACCTGGACGGTCATCGCCGCGGGTGCCGCACTGCCCGGCCGGCTCCGGCCCGGCGCCCCCGTCTCCGCCATCGCGGGCCTGACCGCCGAGGCGGCGAACTACGGCGACCGCCGCTATGCGATGGGGCTCTACCGGCGGGCGGCGGCCCCGGTCTGCTTCACCGTCTCCACGCTCGTCGCCAACGCGCTCTGGCTCGGCTCGCCCTTCGACGAGGACACCTCGAACCACAACATCCTGTACGAGGCCATGCGGCTGCTGCCGCCCTCCTGGAACATCCTGCGCAGGGCGTCACCGGAGTACCCGGCCCTGGACTCAAGGATCGGCGCGGCCGACGACGTCCTGCTCCTGCCGCTGCTGAGCCATCGCGACCCCGCGCTGTGGGAGGACCCCGACGAGTTCCGCCCCGAGCGCTGGGACGGCCTCGACCCCGACGACCAGCCCGGCTACCTCCCCTTCGGTCATGCCTCCGAACGCTGTTGGGGCCGGCACATGGTGATGCCGCTCGCCGAGATGCTGCTCGACATGCTGCGCGGCGACGGTCTGACGGTGAGTCCGGAGCAGACCGCGGCGAAGGTGCCGCTCGCCGGACTGATGGGGGTCGCCGACGTCCGGGTCGTCCGCCCCTGACGCGACGGGCCGACCGGCCCCGACCTCAATTTGGTGACCGCGTGAGGGCTCTGTGAACACGGGGGTGGAATTCGGCCGCCGCCCCGTCCGGCCGGGTGGCCGGACGGGGGCCGTCTTCCCGCCTGCGAAGTGTGCCGGTCGGGCAGTAACCCCGGTGCCCGCTGCGGATGTTGCGGCACCGGCGCCCGACTTGGGCGCGACTGGCCGGATTTTTATTACGAAACTTTGTTGAGTAAGTCACAGCCGCATGAAGGTCTTGATCTGGGCGCGTCAATCGGCGAGGGTTTCGAGCCAACCCCCGGAGATCTTCCGGCCGGGGGTCAATCCCCCCACAAAGAATGACGAGGAGACCCCTCTTCATGGCAATTCACAAGCGCGCACGCCGGTTCAAGCTGACCGCAGCGATAACCGCGGTGGCCGCGGCCGCCGGAGTCACCCTGCTCAACACCTCGCTCGCCGGCGCCACTCCCGCTCCCGCGATGGGCGTCGTCTACGGCGCCGACGCGGCGAACGCCGTCTCGGGCAGCTACATCGTCATGCTGGACGAGAAGGCCGACAAGGCGGAGCTCGCCAAGGAGTACGGCGGCAAGCTGAAGCGCAACTACAGCTCCGCCATCAACGGCTTCTCCGCCAGCGGCCTTTCGCTCACCGAGGCCAAGCGCCTGGCGGCCGACCCGGCCGTGTCCAAGGTCGTCCAGAACAAGAAGTTCCACATCGACGAGACCCAGGACAACCCGCCGTCCTGGGGCCTGGACCGGATCGACCAGACCGAGACGGCCGGCGACGACGCGTACACCTACCCGGACAGCGCGGGCGAGGGCGTCACCGCGTACGTCATCGACACCGGTGTCCGCACCACGCACGACGAGTTCGAGGGCCGGGCCAGCTCGGGCTACGACGCCGTGGACAACGACGACAGCGCCGACGACGGCAACGGCCACGGCACCCACGTGGCGGGCACCATCGCCGGTGCGACCTACGGTGTGGCCAAGAAGGCCAAGATCGTCGCCGTCCGGGTGCTCGACGACTCGGGCTCGGGCACCACCGAGCAGGTCGTCGCCGGCATCGACTGGGTCACCGAGAACCACGAGGGCCCCTCCGTCGCCAACATGAGCCTCGGCGGCGGCGCGGACGAGGCGCTCGACGCCGCGGTCCAGAAGGCCATCGCCTCCGGAGTCACCTTCGCGGTGGCCGCCGGTAACGACTCGGCCGACGCGAGCGAGAGCTCCCCGGCCCGCGTCCCCGAGGCCATCACCGTCGCCTCGTCCACGGTGGACGACGAGCAGTCGGACTTCTCCAACTACGGCTCGATCGTGGACATCTACGCCCCGGGCTCGGACATCACCTCGTCCTGGAACGACAGCGACGACGCCTCCAACACCATCTCCGGTACGTCCATGGCGACCCCGCACGTCGTCGGTGCCGCCGCCGTCTACCTCGCCGGCCACCCGGACGCCACTCCGGAGGAGGTCGCCACCGCGCTGACCGACGGAGCCACCCCCGACGCGATCTCCAACGCGACCGAGGGCACCCCCAACAAGCTGCTGAAGGTCGTCGAGTAACCGACCCCGCAGCCGTGACCGGGCGAGGGATGCCCGGCACAACGGAATCGGCGGCCGCCGCGCCCTCCCCCACGGGGCGCGGCGGCCGCTCCGTGCTGGGAGATCGTCCTATGGTGTGCCCATGACGATGTACGCGGCGCTGTTGCGCGGGATCAATGTGAGCGGCCACAAGAGGGTTCCGATGGCCGAACTCCGCACACTGCTCACCGGACTGGGACACGGCGACGTCCGCACCCATCTGCAGAGCGGCAACGCCGTCTTCAGCAGCGCGTCGGACGACGAGAACGCCCTCGCCGCCGAACTGGAGCAGGCGATCGAGAAACGGTTCGGCTTCCCCGTCCCCTGCCTGGTCAGGGACGGCGACTACCTGGCGGCCGTCGCGGCGGCCTGCCCGTTCCCGGCCACCGAACTCGAAGGCAGGCAGCTCCACATCACGTACTACGACCAGCCGGTCGACGCCGACCGCTTCGCCGGGATCGACGCGGCGGCCTTCCTCCCCGAGGCATTCGGCCTCGGCGACCGCGCGCTCTACCTCTACGCCCCCGACGGACTGGGCCGCTCGAAGCTCGCCGACGCACTGTCCCGCACCTCCGTCACCAAGGGGCTCGTCGCCACCTCGCGCAACTGGAACACCGTGGAAGCGCTGGTGCGGATGACCGCACCGCCCGAGGCGGCACATGCCGGACCCGCACACGACGGAGCTCCGGCATGACCGAACCGTCACCCGGTGTGGCCGCCGCGGTCGAGGGCGAGCTGCGCCTCCTGGACCCGGCCGTGCGCGCCTCCGCCGAACTCCTCTCCCAGGTGCTGCACCCGGACTACCGCGAGATCGACTCGTCCGGCCGGGTCTGGGACCGCGACACCATGATCGCCTCGCTCACCGCGTCGGACGCCCCGCGCCCCGGCCAGATGACCGCGTCCCGGATGACCGGGATCCAGCTCGCCCACGACCTCGTCCACCTCACCTACGACACCGAGACGAAGGGACACCTCGCCCACCGCAGCTCGGTGTGGCGGCTGGCCGAGGAGGGCTGGACACTCTATTTCCACCAGGCGACATCCTTCGGCGGCACCGCGGACACGGCAGACACCACGGCCACCACGGACACCGCACACACCGGCCCCGACGGAGCCACGCCCTGACCCCAACCATGCACGAGCTCGTTGGGCGAACCGGTTTGTTCTGGTTCTCCAGAACAAACAGCGCCACCGAACAGCGCCGTAGGCCAGCAGGCTCCGACCTACGGCGCTGCATGCAGCAGCCGTGCATGGATCTCGTTCGGAACATCGCAGATCTGCGATCTCATGCAGCCGCCGCGACGGGCCCGTGGCCCCCGCTTCCCGGCCCTGGAGCAGCGGACGCCGACTGGTTGCAGCAGATCCCGTGCAGCGTGCAGCAGCCGGCAGTGCTGCACCGGCCGGGGCCGGCCTGCTGACCGTGCAGCACCCGTGTGGCGCCTGGCCCATGCAAATGCTGCGCTCCACCCGATCCTGCAGCAGTCCCGCAGTTGCGAGACACTGTTGGCGAACTCGTACAGGCCGGGCGAGCCCTGGTGGTGGCCATCGGGGCGGGGGAGCGGTAGTCCTGCAGCGGCCCCGAACTACTCCTTCCCGGACTCGAAGTCTTCCAGGAAGTAGCTGTCGTGCCGGGTGCGAAACTGCTTCAGTTCCTCGCCACCGCGCTGTGCCATATCCGCAACCCGCTCGAAGTATTCCTCGCGTGGGGCGCCGGGGGAGAAGAGCATGAGCATGGACATGGGCTCGTCGGTCACGTTTTTGAAGGCGTGGAGGCCTCCGACCGGTACGTACAGGAAGTCGCCCACGCGGCCCGTGACCCACTTCTCGCCGTTGTAGAGCTCCAGTTCGCCGGAGAGAATGTAGAAGGACTCCGACATCGCCTTGTGGAAGTGGGTCTTGGCTCCAGCGGACCGTGCGCCCAACTCCACCTTGTACAGACCGAACTCGCCGCCGGTCGACTCGTTGGTGGCGAGGTAGTGGGTAGAGGCGCCGGGTGAGGAGATGTCCGGCGGGGTGTCGGCCGGGCGGAAGGCCGCGTTCACTTCGCCCTCGTTGCCGTGGTAGCGGGCTTCCGGGTACTTGAGGTCTTCCGGGTACGACATGATGCGCTCCTTTTGGCAGGTCTCCACCAGCATGGTGGCTTCCGCCTCCAGAAGGTGGCATCGGGCTTGCGGCTGGTCCTGGGTTGGCCCGGGCCGAAGGCTGGGGACCTAGGTACTGCAGGGCTGGGTGGTGGGCCGTAGGGCTGCCAGGCGTGACGTTCGTGTGCGGCGCTCTGCCGCCCCACCGCTGCCGCGATGCCCAGGCGGCGCTCTGAGTGGGAGACCGCGCGGGGTTCGCCGGTCAGGGGATGGCCAGACTGGCTCGGTTGATCTTTCCGACCGGTGCGTTCCGTCCTGGGCGCTGTCGCCGTGGACGCGCCCTCAGGAACGGACGAAGCGCTGCGCCCGCGCCGCCCAGCGGCCGTCCGTGCGGGAGATCGTCACCGGATGCCCGAAACAGTCACTGACCCGGTCCGTGGTCAGTACCTCGTCCGCCGGACCCGAGGCCAGGCACCGGCCGCCCCGCAGCAGCAGCGCATGCGTGGTGGACGCCGGAAGCTCCTCCAGGTGATGGGTGACCAGGACCGTGGCCAGCTCCGGATGCTCCTCGCGCAGCACGTCCAGACTGTCGAGCAACTGCTCACGCGCGGCAAGATCCAGACCGGTGGCCGGCTCGTCGAGCAGCAGGAGCCGCGGCTGCGGCATCAGCGCGCGGGCGATGAGCGTACGGCCCCGCTCGCCCTGCGACAGCGCCGGCCAGCGCGACCCCGACTTGCCGCCCATGCCCAGCATCTTCAGCAGCCGCTCCGCTTGGTCCCGCTGCTCCTCGCTCACCGACCGGCGCGGCACCGGCTCGACCGAGTTGGTCAGGCCGGTCAGCACCACCTCGCGCACCGAGAGCGGGGAGCGCAGCGGATGACGCGGATCGACATGCCCGAGCAGCGACCGCAGCTCCCGCAGATCGACCCGGCCGAGCGTACGTCCCAGCACCTCCACCGACCCCCGGGTGGGGTGACCGACCGCGCCGAGCAGCCCCAGCAGCGTGCTCTTCCCTGCACCGTTGGCGCCGAGCAGTGCCCAGTGCTCACCGCTGCGTACGGTCAGCGAGACCGAGTCGAGCAGCGTATTGCCCTCCCGTACGAGCGAGACACCGTCGGCCCGGATCACCGGGACGGCGGGAGCGGGGGCCGGGGCGGGAACACCGGCGACGACGGGGCCGGTGGCGGCAGCGGGTGCGGTGGAACGGGACGCGGTCATGTGCGGGTACTCCTTCATACGGGTGCGAGCGCCTCCAGGCTGCTCAGGTCCTCGGCGGACAGCCGGATCTCCCGGGCCCCCAGGTTCTCCGCCAGATGGACGGTGGAACCGGTGCCCGGAGTCGGGCACAGCACAGGGGACCGGTGCAGCAGCCAGGCGAGGGCGATCTGCCCGCGGGTGGCACCGTGCCGGTCGGCGACGGCGGCGAGCGCTGCGGCCGAGTCGCCGGTCAGAGCGCCGTTGGCCAGCGGGAACCAGGGCAGAAAGGCCAGGCCGTGGGCCTCGCACACCTTCAGTACCGCGTCCGACGAACGGTCGAGGAGATTGAACCGGTTCTGCACCGAGGCGATCCCGGTCAGGGAGAGGGCCTGCTCCAGCTGGTCGGCGGTAAGGGTGTCCAGACCGATGTACCGGATCTTACCTTCCTGCCTCAGCGCATCCAGAGTGCCCAACTGGTCGGCCATCGGTACTTCCGGGTCGAGCCGATGCAGCTGGTAGAGGTCGATCCGGTCGGTCCGCAGCCGACGCAGGCTGGCCTCGCACATCGCCCGCAGCTCCTGCGGACGCCCCGCGACGTGCCAGGCGTCGTCGCTCGTGCGCACCACACCGCCCTTGGTCGCGATCACCAGCTCGTCGCGGTACGGGTGGAGCGCCGCGGCGACGAGCTCCTCGGCCAGCCCCGGCCCGTAGTTGTCGGCGGTGTCGACGAGGGTGACCCCCTGCTCGACGGCCTCCCGCAGCACGGCCACGGCATCCTCCCGCTTGCCGCGCGGCCCCCAGTATCCGGGGCCGGTCAGCTGGGCGGTGCCGTAGCCGAGCCGGCGTACGGGCACGTCGCCGCCGAGCAGGAACGTATCGTCGAGTGGCCGTGGCGTGGAAGGCATTCCGCAATCCTAGAACCGTGCCCCCGCACGGTGATCAGCCGACCAGGACACGTCCGACCCTCCGGTCCTGTGCCGGGCCGCCTCAGGTGGTGACGGTGAGGATCACCGATCCGGTCCTCTGGTACGCCGCGTTCTCGGCGTACACCCGGAAGGAGAACGTCCGGCCCGCGGCCAGGCGGGACGTGAACGAGCTGCCGGTCAGCAGCGGCCCCGAGGCCCGTACGAAGCACGGCCCGTCGGCGGCCGAGGGCCCGCTGCAACTCCCCTCGCGATAGCCGGTCGTCACGGTGTCGTCCGGATCCTTCGGATCCCACCTGACGGTCACCAGCTCGGTGGCCGCGTCATAGCCGTACGCCGGACCGGTCGGCGCCGGCGCCGCCGCGGTCTGCGTGATCCCGGCCGGCACGGCAGCCGTCGGCGCGGCAACCGCCGGGACGGCGAAGGATCCACCCGCTGCCGCCAACGCGATGGCCACCGCCGCCGCGCGGCAGGCGATCCGTACGCGGTCTCGCATGTTCCCTCCGGAGTGCTGATCGATTCGACCGGCGGAACGGTACGAGCGCGACCGGATGCGTGGACGGCGGACGGCGGTCGGCGGTCGGTGTGATGACGAACAGCTGAAGCCTCGCGCCACGAGCTCTCCCCGCGCGGCCCGTCAAGGCCGCGTGCGCCGAGCATCCCTAACGAGGGAAGTGTGTGCTGCATAACTGCCCTTTGCTGGTGCGTACGCACACGCCATCCCTACGGTCAACCGTACTGAACTCACTGGTTGCGACGGGGGCGTACCCGCGATGGCGATGACGACGATCAAGGTGTTGGAGGCCGACCCGTGCGGGCGGGTGCGCATCATCCGGTACCGGACACCGGAGCGCCGCCGGGCCGCGAACCCCGGCCGGGCCGACGCGTACCGCCCGCGCTCCGGCAGGCAGGCGATATCCGCCGACAGCGTGACGGAACGTCTGCACCGCGTCCGTCTCGGCCCCACCCACCCGCGAGAGAGGACGGCACCATGAAGTGCGCCAAATGCGGCAACCAGATGAGTCAGAACGTCGGTGGCTGGTGGACGTGCTGGGGCTGCGGGAACACCCAGCCACCCGGATGCATGGAGGTCGACGCACTGCCCCGGCGCACTCGGCGGCCGGGCCCGTCACGCACCCGGACACCCCGCCGGACCGGTTTCGGAGGTGTCGCTTTTCTTCAATCCGGCTGCGGGGCACGGTCCTAGCCTGGGCGGCATGAAGAACGAGCACGCGCACATGACCGAAATCGCCGCCGAGGCGGCCCGTATCGCCCGCTCCATCAGCGCCGAGCAACTCGACGCGCCGAACACGCCCTGCGGTGACTGGGACGTGCGCGGGCTCGTCAACCACTGGGTGCTGTACACCTCCCACGGCCTGGAGCACCGGGCCCTGCGCAAGGAACTCCCCAAGGAGCTCTCCGGCCGGGACTTCACCGCCGACGCCGACTGGGCGCGGCAGTACGCCGAGCAACTGGACCGCGCCGTCGCCGCCTGGGCGGACCCGGACGTCTGGGAGGGGGAGATCGACCTCGGGGGGTCGGCCTCCGCGGCCTCCGAGATCGCGGCGATGCTCATCGCGGAGACGGCCCTGCACGGATGGGACGTGGCCCGTGCCGTCGGGGAGGAGTTCCGGATCTCCCAGGAGGCGGCTGCCCATGTGCTCGGCATCGTCGACGGCATGGCCGCGCTCTACCGGCAGTACGACGGCTTCGCCGACGAGGTGGCGGTGCCCGCGTCGGCGTCGGTCTTCGAGCAGGCACTGGCCCACAGCGGACGCGACCCGCAGTGGACCGGAGCCTGATCCGGACATGGCCCGGCCCTGCCGGTGGAAGAGCAGGGTGGCGACGTCCAGGAGCTCGCGGCTGCCGGAGCAGTGGACGCAGAGGCTGAGAAGTGGCCCAGTCGGATGGGCGGTGAATGGCCCGAAGGGTGGTGCCACTGCCTGGTTAGGGTCGGGGTATGGACACAACGACCGTCGACTTCTACTTCGATCCGGCCTGCCCGTTCGCCTGGATCACCTCCCGCTGGATGCTGGAGGTGGAGCAGCAGCGCGACATCGATCTCCGCTTCCGCGTCATGAGTCTCCACCTGCACAACATCGGCAATGAACTCCCCGACTGGTACCGGGACCTGGTCGACAGGTCGATCGGCCCGGTGCGGGTCGCGGTCGCGGCGGCCGAGGCCCACGGCGACGGGGTGCTCCGCGATCTCTACACCGCGATGGGTGACCGCATCCACCGGGGGAAGAACGAGGACTTCGACGAGGTGATCGCCGAGTCCCTCGCGGAGCTCGGCCTGCCCGCCAAACTCGCCGCCGCCGCGCACTCGGAGGCGTACGACGAGGCGCTGCGGCGCAGCCACGACGCCGGCAAGGACCCGGAGGCCGACGGCTACGTCGGTACGCCCACGATCCATGTCGACGGGGCGGTGTGGTTCGGGCCCGTGCTGCGGGCGGCACCGCGCGGCGAGGAGGCCGGGCGCCTCTTCGACAGCTTCCGGGTGCTCGCCGGGAACCCGGATCTCTTCGAGCTCAAGCGGACCCGTACGGGCAGCCTGGACGTGGGGTGACCGGTCCGCCGAGCTACCCGGTGAGTGCGGCGGGGCGGACCGCCGGACGGCGGGCCTCGTCGTAACGGGCCAGCAGGAGCCGCGCCAACTCCGGGGCCGGGCCCAGTACATCGGCCAGTACGTCCGCTCCGGCCGCCCCCGCGGCGATCCGGTCCGGGAGCCGGCCGGGGGCGATGACGTACGGCGCCACCGCCACCCGGCGCACGCCTTCGTCCCGCAGGGCCCGGACCGCGTCCTCGGTGCGGGGGAAGCCCGCGGGAGAGGTGGCGGAGGCGAACGCAGGCCGCACGGAACACCAACCGGTGTGCCGCAGCTCCCGCGCGATTTCAGCGATCACTGCGATCGCCTCCGGGTCGGTGGAGCCCGCCGAGGCCAGGACGAGCCCGGTCGAGCTCCGGTCACCGGGACGGATCCCGGCTTCGTGCAGCCGCCGTTCCAGCGCCGAGTTCAGCAGCGGTGACGGGCCGAGCACCTCGGCCTGGCGCACCCGCAGCCGGGGCAGCCTGGTCCGGGCCTCGTGCAACACCGTGGGAATGTCGGACTTGGCGTGGAAGGCCCGGGTGAGCAGGAGGGGGAGTGCGATGACGTCCCCCGTCGACCCCGCGGCCAGGCGCTCCAGGATCCTCGGCACCGACGGGGCGTTGAAGTCCAGGAAACCCGTCTCCACGCGCAGCCCGGGCCGCAGCGACCGTACCCGCGCGGTGAGCGCGTGGACGGTCGCCGCGTGCCGTGGGTCGCGGCTGCCGTGGGCGATGACGAGGAGCACCGGAGCGGTCATGGTCGTGACTCAGTTCTTGACGAGGAGGCCGCGGCCGCGCAGCACCCACCGCTCCAGCGGACTGAAGATCAGCAGGTCGATCGCGATGCCGACGGTCAGGATCAGGATGATGGCGAGGAACACCATCGACATGCTGCTGGTCTCCCGGCCCTGTTCCAGCAACTGGCCCAGACCCACCCCCAGATCGGGCGAGGAGGCGATGATCTCGGCGGCCATCAGCGAACGCCAGGAGAACGCCCAGCCCTGCTTCAGGCCCGCCAGATAGCCGGGCAGCGAGGCCGGCAGCACGATGTGCCAGGTGCCGCGCAGCCCGGTGGCGCCCAGGGTGCGCCCGGCCCGCAGATGCAGCGGCGGGATCTGGTCGACGCCCGAGACCAGGCCGTTGGCGATCGACGGGACCGCCCCCAGCAGGATCACCGCGAACATCATCTTGTCGTTGAGCCCCAGCCAGATCACCGCGGGCGGCACCCAGGCCACCGAGGGCAGCGACTGGAGCCCGGAGAGCACCGGGCCGATCGCCGCGCGCACCAGCTTGACGCGCGACACCAGCAGTCCGAGCGGAGTGCCGATGACCAGCGCCAGCAGGAAGCCGAGCAGACCGCGCGAGACGCTGGTCCAGATGAAGCCGAGCAGGGTGCCCTGCGCCCAGGCGTCGGTCACCTCGCTCCAGACCAGGGACGGCGAGGGCAGCTTGTAGTCGTCGGTGACCTTCGCCCAGATCAGGATCTGCCAGACGACGAGCACCAGGACCACGGCCACGACCGGCGGCAGCACCTTGCGCACCAGCACCTCGCGGACCGGGGTCCGGCTCACCCGCACCGCGTCGAGTGCGTCCAGCCCCGCCTCCAGGCCCGCCAGGTCCTGGGCGGTGTCCTTGGCGGCGGTCTCAGTGCTGGCCATGTCGGCGGATCTCCCCACGCAGTTGTTCGGTGATCTCTACGGACAGTTCGGCCACCGCGGTGTCCTCGATGCGGCGCGGCTGGTCGATGTCGACCGTCCACTCCCGGGCGATCCGGCCCGGCCGCGACGAGAGCAGGACCACCCGCTCGGCGAGCCGGACCGCTTCGCGCACGTTGTGCGTGACGAAGAGGACCGAGACGTTCGTCTCGCGCCAGATCCGGGTCAGCTCGTCGTGCAGCACGTCCCGGGTGATGGCGTCGAGAGCGGCGAACGGCTCGTCCATCAGCAGCAGTTGACTGTCCTGGGCGAGCGCGCGGGCCATCGCCACCCGCTGCCGCATACCGCCCGAAAGCTCATGCACCCGCTTCCCGTGCGCCCCAGCGAGCCGTACGAGTTCGAGCAGCCGCTCCGCCTCCGTGCGGCGGTCGGACTTGGGGACGCCGCGCAGCCGCAGCGCGAGTTCGATGTTCTTGCCCGCGGTCAGCCACGGGAAGAGGGCGTGCTCCTGGAACATCAGGGCCGGCCGCCCGCCGGGGGTCTCGATGGACCCCGCCGTCGGGCGGTCGAGTCCGGCCACCAGGTTGAGCAGGGTCGACTTGCCGCACCCGGAGGCGCCCAGGAGGGTGACGAACTCGCCGGGAGCGACATCGAGTGTGATGTCGTCCAGAACGAGCTGCTGCCCCTCCGGTCCGCCGAAGGACTTCGAGACGTGGTCGATACGGGCGGCGTGCCCGACCGCCGTGCGGTCCTCGGCCTTGGTGAGCGTGCTGGTCGCCATGGTCGTCACCTCCTGGGAATCCTGTTCGGGTGCCGGGCGCGCTTACTTGACGCCGAGACCGGCGTCGGCGACCTCGGGCTTGCCCGCGGCCTTGAGGATCTTGTTCAGCGGCTTCAGGTCGTAGATGCCCTTCAGGTTCGGCTGCTCCAGCAGACCGGCCTTCACCGCGTGCTGGGCCTCGGCGTCGAGCGTGGCGGCCAGCGGGTCGTCGATGAACTGGACGGACTTCCACGCCGGGTCGAGGATCTCGGCCGGCAGCGCCTTGCCGCTCAGCTCCTTGAGCGCGGTGTTCGCGGCGGCCTTCGCCTTGTCCTGGTTGGCGTTGATCCAGGCGTTGGTGGCGACCGTGCCGCGCAGCACCGCCTCGACGACGTCCGGGTGCTCGGTCAGGAACTCCTGCGACACGATGATGTTCGTGATCACGAACTTGTTGTCCGGCCAGAGCGTCGACTCGTCCAGGATTTCCTTCGCGCCCTGGGCGACCAGCTTGGAGGCGGTCGGCTCGGGCACCCAGGCACCGTCGATGGAGCCCGAACGGTAGGCGTCCGGAGTCACCTTGTTGTCCGTACGGACCACGGAGACGTCGCCCTTGCCGCTGTTGGCGTCGACCTTCCAGCCCTTCTCGGAGATCCAGTTGAGGAAGGCCACGTCCTGGGTGTTGCCGAGCTGCGGGGTGGCGATCTTCTTGCCCTTGAGGTCGTCCAGGGTCTTGATCTTCTTCGGGTTGACGACCAGCTTCACCCCGCCGGACGCCGAACCGCCGATGATCCGCAGGCTCTTGCCCTTGGACTTGGTGTAGCCGTTGATGGCGGGGGAGGGGCCGATGAAGCCGATGTCGATCGAGCCCGCGTTGAGCGCCTCGATCTCGGACGGGCCGGCGTTGAACGTCGACGGCTTGACCGCGGTGGAGCCGAGCTCCTTGGCGATGATGCCTTCCTGGATGCCGACCAGGGCCGTGGCGTGGGTGAGGTTGGGGAAGTAGCCGATCTTCACGGTGTCCGTGGAGAGCTTCTTGCCGCCGGCCGGGGCGTCCGCCGCCTTGACGTCGTCCTTCTTCGCCTCGGAGCCGTAGCCGCAGGCGGTGAGCGCCAGGGCGAGCAGCGGCAGGGCGGCGACGGCGGCGAGGGCGCGGCGCGGCGTGGTACGGGGGGCAGACACGGGAGGTTCTTCCTCTCGTCGGCCCGGTCCTCGCGCCCCGATCGATGACCGATTACGGGGACGCGGCCGGGAGGTCGGCAGGTCTACGTCTGAACTGGCGGTGCGGTTGGAGCGAGTGGGCGCGCAGGCAGTGCGCGTACGTCATCGCGCACATCGCGCGACCCCGCCCTGGCCGCTGCCGAGGGCGCCGCTGCCGATGCGGCCGCCCTCCTTCGCGAACGTGGAGAAGATGTCGATGGTCATCAGAAGTCCCATTCGGCGTCGTCGGCGGCCGCCGCACCGGGCTCGGCCGCGGCGGCGAACGAGGCGCCCGCCATGCCGGCCGTCAGTGTGGTGCCGTCCGCCGGGTCGATCAGCAGGAACGATCCGGTGCGCCGGGAGTCGGCGTACGCGTCGAGCGCGAGCGGCTCCGCGGTACGGACGACGACCCGGCCGATGTCATTGGCGACGAGCTGTCCGGGCGCCGGGTGCTGGGACAGGTCGTCGAGCGTCAGGCGCGAGGGGATGTCCTTGACGATCGCCTTGACCGTGCGGGTGGTGTGCTTCAGCAGCACCCGCTGGCCCACGGAGAGCGGCTGGTCGGCGACGTGGCAGACGGTCGCCTCGACGTCCTGGGTGACGGCCGGCGCGTCGGCGGCCGGTGCGATCAGGTCGCCGCGCGAGATGTCGATGTCGTCGGCCAGCCGGATGGTCACCGACTGGGGCGCCCAGGCGATGTCCACGCTCTCGCCGAGCGCGTCGATCCCGGCGATCGTCGACGTACGGCCGGACGGCAGGACGGTGACGGCCTCGCCCACCCGGAACGCTCCGGCGGCGATCTGGCCCGCGTAGCCCCGGTAGTCGGGGTGCTCGGCGGTCTGCGGCCGGATCACGTACTGGACCGGGAAGCGGGCGTGGCAGGCGGTGAGGTCATGGCTGACCGGCACCGTCTCCAGGTGCTCCAGGACCGTCGGGCCGCCGTACCAGTCCATGTGCGCGGACGGCTCCACGACGTTGTCACCGGCCAGCGCGGAGATCGGGATCGCGGTGATCTCCGGGACGCCGAGCGAGGCCGCGTAGGCGGTGAACTCCTCGGCGATGGCGGCGAACACCGGCTCCGCGTAGTCGACCAGGTCCATCTTGTTGACGGCCAGCACCACGTGCGGCACCCGCAGCAGCGCGGCGACGGCGGCGTGCCGGCGGGTCTGCTCGACGACGCCGTTGCGGGCGTCGACCAGGACGACGGCCAGCTCGGCCGTCGAGGCGCCGGTCACCATGTTCCGGGTGTACTGCACGTGCCCCGGGGTGTCGGCCAGGATGAACCGGCGGCGCGGCGTCGCGAAGTAGCGGTAGGCGACATCGATGGTGATGCCCTGCTCGCGCTCGGCCCGCAGCCCGTCGGTCAGCAGCGCCAGGTCGGGCGCCTCCTGGCCCCGGTTGCGCGAGGCGTGCTCGACGGCCTCCAGCTGGTCGGTGAGGACCGACTTGGAGTCGTGCAGCAGACGTCCCACGAGGGTGGACTTGCCGTCGTCGACGGAGCCCGCGGTGGCGAACCGCAGCAGGGTGGTGGTCGACAACTGCTCTGCGTGCCGGGTGTGCGTGGTCATTTAGAAGTACCCCTCGCGCTTACGGTCTTCCATCGCGGCCTCGGACATCCTGTCGTCGGCACGCGTCGCGCCCCGCTCGGTGAGCCGGGAGGCGGCGATCTCGGTGATCACGTCGTCCAGCGTCGTCGCGTCCGAGTCGACGGCACCGGTGCACGACATGTCGCCGACCGTGCGGTAGCGCACCTGCCGGGTCTCGACGCTCTCGTGGTCCTTGGGGCCGCCCCAGTCGCCGGCGGTGAGCCACATGCCGTTGCGGTTGAAGACCTCGCGCTCGTGGGCGAAGTAGATCTGCGGCAGCTCGATGCCCTCGCGGGCGATGTACTGCCAGACGTCCAGTTCGGTCCAGTTGGAGATCGGGAACACCCGGACGTGCTCACCGGGGGCGTGCCGGCCGTTGTACAGCTGCCACAGCTCGGGGCGCTGGCGGCGCGGGTCCCACTGGGAGAACTCGTCGCGCAGCGAGAAGACCCGCTCCTTGGCGCGCGCCTTCTCCTCGTCGCGGCGCCCGCCGCCGAACACGGCGTCGAAGCGGTGCTGCTGGATCGCCTCGGTCAGCGGCACGGTCTGCAGCGGATTGCGGGTGCCGTCCGGGCGCTCGCGGAGCTTCCCGGCGTCGATGTACTCCTGCACGGAGGCGACATGGAGCCGCAGCCCGTGCCGGGCCACCGTGCGGTCGCGGTACTCCAGGACCTCGGGGAAGTTGTGCCCGGTGTCGACGTGCAGCAGGGTGAACGGCACCGGCGCGGGCGCGAACGCCTTGAGCGCCAGATGCAGCATCACGATGGAGTCCTTGCCGCCGGAGAAAAGGATCACCGGCCGCTCGAACTCGCCCGCCACCTCGCGGAAGATGTGCACGGCCTCGGACTCCAGGGAGTCCAGGTGGCTGAGGGCGTACGGATTGTCGGTGCCTTCCGGCACGGTCGCGACGGTCGTCATGCCGCACCCCTCTCGCTCAGCAGCGCGTACAGCTCCGCCGCGGACTCCTGCACGGTCTGCCGGTGCGACTCGATCCGCAGGTCCGGCGACTCGGGGGCCTCGTACGGGTCGTCGACCCCGGTGAGGCCGCTGATCTCGCCCGCCGCCTGCTTGGCGTACAGACCCTTCACATCGCGTTCCGAGCACACCTCGACCGGGGTCGCGACATGCACCTCCAGGTACGCGGTGCCCTCGGCCTGGTGCCGCTTCCGCACCGCGTCCCGGCTGTCCGCGTACGGGGCGATGACCGGGACCAGCACCTTCACGCCGTTGGCCGCCAGCAGCTCGGCGACGAAACCGATCCGCTGGACGTTGGTGTGGCGGTCCTCCCGGGAGAAGCCGAGACCCGCGGAGAGGAACTCCCGGATCTCGTCCCCGTCGAGCACCTCCACGCGGTGGCCCTCGCCGCGCAGCCGCCCGGCGAGTTCGTACGCGATGGTGGTCTTGCCCGCGCTCGGCAGACCGGTCAGCCAGATGGTGGCTCCCGTCTCCGTCACGCTCATCGAAGTCTCCTGATCAGTCGTCATCAGTCGTGCAGCCCGCACTCGGTCTTGCCCCGGCCGGCCCAGCGCCCGGCGCGGGCGTCCTCGCCCTCCAGCACCCGGCGGGTGCAGGGCGCGCAGCCCACGGAGGCGTAGCCGTCCATCAGGAGCGGGTTGGTGAGTACGCCGTGCTCCGCGACGTACGCGTCGACGTCGTCCTGCGTCCAGCGGGCGATCGGCGAGATCTTCACCTTCTGCCGCTTCGCGTCCCAGCCGACGACCGGGGTGTTCGCCCGGGTCGGGGACTCGTCGCGGCGCAGCCCGGTCGCCCAGGCCGTGTACCCGGTCAGCCCCTCCTGCAGCGGCTTGACCTTGCGCAGCGCGCAGCACAGGTCGGGGTCCCTCTCGTGCAGCTTCGGCCCGTACTCGGCGTCCTGCTCGGCCACCGTCTGCCGGGGCGTCAGCGTGATGACGTTGACGTCCATCACCGCCTCGACCGCGTCACGGGTGCCGATCGTCTCCGGGAAGTGGTAGCCGGTGTCGAGGAAGACCACGTCCACGCCGGGGAGGACCCGCGAAGCGAGGTGCGCGACGACCGCGTCCTCCATGGAGGAGGTGACGCAGAACTTCCCGCCGAAGGTGTCGGCGGCCCACTTCAGGATCTGTGTCGCGGAGGCGTCCTCCAGCTCCCGGCCCGCCCGCGCGGCCAGGGTCTCAAGGTCTTCCTCGGTCTGCAGGGTGTCCGTCATGTCCCGTCCCCTTCAACGTCGTTGCGCCGCAGTCCCCGGGTCAGCAGACCCAGGAACTTGAGCTGGAACGCGCGGTTGCAGGAGGCGCATTCCCAGGCGCCGTGGCCGCTCTCGTGCGGGCGCAGGTCCTCGTCCCCGCAGTACGGGCAGTGGAACGGTGCGGCGCGCTCGCTCATGACAGCGACTCCGCATCGGCCCGCGCCGCCCAGGTCGCGAACCGCTCGCCTTCCTCGCGCTGCTCCTGGAAACGGCCCAGGACCCGCTCGACGTAGTCGGGCAGCTCGGCCGAAGTGACCTTCAGGCCACGGACCTTGCGGCCGAACCCGGCCTCCAGGCCGAGTGCGCCGCCCAGGTGCACCTGATAGCCCTCGACCTGGTTGCCGTCGTCGTCCAGGACCAGCTGGCCCTTGAGGCCGATGTCGGCGGTCTGGATGCGGGCGCACGCGTTGGGGCAGCCGTTGATGTTGATGGTGAGCGGCTCGTCGAAGTCCGGCAGGCGGCGCTCCAGTTCGTCGATGAGCACGGCGCCGCGCGCCTTCGTCTCGACGATCGCCAGCTTGCAGAACTCGATGCCGGTGCAGGCCATCGTGCCGCGCCGGAACGGCGAGGGCCGCACCTGGAAGTCGAGCGCCTCCAGCCCGGCGACCAGGGAGTCCACCTGGTCCTGCGCCACATCGAGGATGATCATCTTCTGCTCGACGGTGGTCCGCAGCCGGTCCGAGCCGTGCGCGGCGGCCAGGTCGGCGATCTTGGCGAGCGTGGAGCCGTCCACCCGGCCGACCCGGGGGGCGAAACCGACGTAGAAGCGGCCGTCCTGCTGCTGGTGCACACCCACGTGGTCGCGCCAGCGGCTGCTGGGCTGCTCGGGCGCGGGACCGTCGGTCAGCGGACGCTTCAGGTACTCGTCCTCCAGCACCTGGCGGAACTTCGCCGGACCCCAGTCGGCCATCAGGAACTTCAGCCGGGCGCGGTTGCGCAGCCGCCGGTACCCGTAGTCGCGGAAGATGCCCACGACTCCCGCCCAGACGTCCGGGACCTCGTCGAGCGGCACCCACGCGCCCAGCCGTTCGGCGAGCCGCGGGTTGGTGGAGAGTCCGCCACCGACCCAGACGTCGAAGCCCGGACCGTGCTCGGGGTGGACCACGCCGACGAACGCGATGTCGTTGATCTCGTGGACCACGTCCTGCACCGGCGAACCGGAGATCGCGGTCTTGAACTTGCGCGGCAGGTTGGAGAATTCCTTGTTGCCGATGTACCGGTCGTGGATCTCGTCGACGGCGGGCGTGCCGTCGATGATCTCGTCGGCGGCGATGCCGGCCACGGGGGAGCCGATGATCACGCGGGGGCAGTCGCCGCACGCCTCGGTGGTGGAGAGCCCGACGGCCTCCAGCTTCTCCCAGATCGCCGGGACGTCCTCGATGCGGATCCAGTGCAGCTGGATGTTCTGCCGGTCGGTGATGTCCGCGGTGCCGCGCGCGTACTCCTGCGAGATCTCGCCGATCACCCGCAGCTGTGCGGTGGTCAGCCGGCCGCCGTCGATCCGGACCCGCAGCATGAAGTAGCGGTCGTCCAGCTCCTCCGGCTCCAGGATCGCGGTCTTGCCGCCGTCGATGCCGGGCTTGCGCTGGGTGTACAGACCCCACCAGCGCATGCGGCCACGGAGATCGTTGGGGTCGATCGAGTCGAAACCGCGCTTGGAGTAGATCGTCTCAATGCGTGTCCGCACATTGAGACCGTCGTCGTCCTTCTTGAACTGCTCATTGCCGTTGAGCGGGGTGTGGTGTCCCACGGCCCACTGGCCCTCACCACGGTGGCGTCCGGCCTTGCGGCGGGGTGTGGTGGTCGCAGGCTGTTCCGGGGTAGCGGCCATGACAGTACGTCCTTCGGGACTGCAGGAGGGCGGCTCTGAACTGCACACTCGCGCTGAGGCGCGGCGGTGCGCAGGGTTTGCAGAGAAAAGGGGGATCGCGGCGGTGCTGGGACTCTCAGCTCGCCGGACAGATGGCGCTGGACACGCGGCCGAGGTCGACGTGGCGTCGACTCACCAAGGCAATTCCAGTTCCAGGCATGGCGGAAGCGTGGCACGCGAATCTCGGGCCAGTCCACCACTATCCAGGATGTGGACGAGAGTGTCCCGTTATGCGAGACGCTGTGGCGCTCGTCACGGAGGGTTTCCTGATCTGCCTGTCCGTAATAGCCGCAATCCCCCCGTCTGTCACCTGCCTGCCATGGGAAGGCGCGGGCGAAAGCGGAGTGCGACCCTCCCACCATCACCTCGCCCGCACTCCGTCCGGTACTACCGCCCGGAACCCGGCCACGGTCCGGGCGTCTCCACCTCCGGCTCCAGCTCCACCTTCGTGTCGAAGAGCCGGAAGCCGCGCCGCAGATAGTTGTCCATGGCGTACGGGCCGTCCTTGGAGCAGGTGTGCAGCCACACCCGCTTCGTCGGCGTCCGTTCCGGCCAGCGCTCCGCCAGGTCCCAGGCACGGGCGACCCCGTACGAGAGGAGATGGCCGCCTATCCGCCGCCCCCGGAAGGCCGGAATCAGCCCGAAGTACATGATCTCGACGGCGCCCTCGTCCTGCGGGTCCAGCTCCACGTAACCCGCCGGGGTGCCGTTCTCGTACGCCACCCAGGTCTCGGCCCCGGGGCGCTCCAGGGCCTCCTGCCACTGCGCGTACGTCATGCCGAGCCGGTCGGTCCACCGGATGTCGCCGCCCACCGCCGTGTAGAGGAACCGGCTGAACTCGGGAAGCGGAATCTCCGACCGGACGATCCGCACATCACCCTCCGGGGTCGCGGCGGGTCGCAGATCGTCGGGGGAGGTCTGCTCCAGGGACCAGATGGTCACTTCGGTGGTGTCGGCGGCAGTGCTGCGTGCGGGGTTGCTCATGGCTGCCAGGGAACCATGCCCCGCGGCCTGCGCCAAAGCCGGTCCCGGTCCACGGACGGCGGGACCGCCGACGGAGCGGGCGCACAACCGGAACCGGAACGCGACGGCCCTCAGCCGGCCGTACGCGCCTTGACCACCACCGGGGCCGTCGAGTGCGGCAGCAGATCGGCCGGGTGGTCCGGGTGGATCACCTCCACCTCGACGTCCTCGCCGAAGCGGTACGGGCGGTGCGCGAGCACCTGGGCGAGATGGCGGCGCATCCGCGAGACCTCCGCGCGCACCGTCACCGTCCGGGTCGCGTCACCGAAGATGTCCTGGGCAAGCTCGGATGCCGTACGCCCCTCGGGGTGCAGTGCCAGGGCGTACAGCAGCTCCGCGTGGCGCGGCGAGAGCCGCTGCGTCCAGGTGCCCACCGCGCCCACCACATTGACCGTGAGGGCGCGTGGCCGGCTCAGATCCAGCACCACCCGCTGCGGAGCCCCGTCCGAAGGGCCGTCCGCGACCTGCAGCAGCCAGCCGCCGGGCAGCGGCTCGACGTGGCACATGCCGAGCGACGGCAGCCACACCCGGCCCGGCCGTAACGACTTGGGCAGCGGCAGCCGGTCGACCGGCGGCATCCCGGTCACCGCGGCGAGCCAGCCGTGGGTGTCCACCGCCAGGGCCCGGCCGCCCAGCCGGCACACCAGCGGTGCCGCCACCGACCGCAGCCGGTCGATCGCCTGCAGGTGCCGGTTCCTCATCTCGCTCTCCGCCAGCCTGGCCACCGAACTGACCAGCGCGAGCGTCGTCGGATGGAACGTGGAGGCGGGGCCGCTCATGTCGACGATGCCGATCACCTTGCCGTCGCGCGGGTCACGGACCGGTGCGGCCGCGCACGTCCAGCTGTGCAGGGTGCGGACGAAGTGCTCCGAGGAATGGACCTGGACCGGGACACGGGAGACCAGCGCCGTACCGATCGCGTTCGTCCCGGTGCTCTCCTCCGCCCAGGCCGCGCCCTCCGCCAGACAGACGTCGTCCGCCCGGCGCAGCACCGCCGCGTTGCCCCGGCGCCACAGCACCCGGCACTCCACATCGGTGACCACCATGATCTGCTGGGCGGTGTCCGCCAGGGCGGCCAGACCGTCGTGGAGCAGCGGCATCACCTCGCCCAGCGTCGAGCTCCGGCGCCGGTGCTCGATCTCGTCCGCATCGAGCAGCAGGCTGTCGGTGGACTGGTCCGGATCCATGCCGCTGCGCAGCACCCGGTCCCACGAGGCGCCGATCTCGGCCCGCGGGGCGAGAGCCGGGCGTTCGCCGACGAGCACGGCCTCCCTGGCCCGGTGGATCGCGCGGACGGCCCCGACGGACGGTGCGGCAGCGGGCCGGGGAACCCCCGAGGCGCTGGTCTCCACTCTCGTATCCCCCCACAGGCCAGGGCCGGCTCGACGCTCCACGGCCCCATCCTGCCCGCCGCGAGGGGCCCGGCACCGTGCACTCCACACAATGGTTGCAACCCTTTGCAACTCTGGCGAGAGGGTACGGGTCCGTACGAGAGTGGTGGAACACCGCGCGGCGGAGCCCCTGCCCCGCAGCCCGTGTGCACAGCAAGGAGGGTGGTGCCGTGTCGGCGCAGCACCACCCTCCGTTGCCGTGTGCCGGCGCGGTTCTCGGTGCGCTGCGGGCCGCGCCCGCCCGACGACCGCCCGGGGCGGTGCTCAGTGCGCGACGGGCCGTGCCCGTTCGACGACCGACGCCAGGTCGAGGGTGTGCGGCAGCGTGCCGAAGCCGGCGCCCCGGTCCCCGCCCAGCCGCGAGGCGCAGAACGCGTCGGCCACCTCCGGCGGCGCCCACCGCACCAGCAGCGAACCCTGGAGCACCAGCGCCATCCGCTCCGCCAGCCGGCGGGCCCGCGCCTCGATCCCGTCCAGATCGGCCAGCTCCGTCAGCATGTCCCTGATCGCCGCGTCCAGCCGGTGATCGGCCCCGCGCGCCCTGCCGACCTCCTGGAGGAACGCGTTCAGCGCCATCGGCTCACGCTGCAGTGCCCGGAGCACATCCAGCGCCTGCACATTCCCGGCACCCTCCCAGATGGAATTGAGCGGCGCCTCGCGCAGCAGCCGCGGCATCCCGGACTCCTCGACGTAGCCGTTGCCGCCGAGACACTCCAGCGCCTCGCCCACCAGCGGCGTGCACCGCTTGGTCACCCAGTACTTCGCCGCGGGCACCGCGATCCGCAGGAAGGCCCGCTCGCTCTCCGAGCCGTCGTCGTACGCCGCCGCCAACCGCATCGCCAGCACCGTCGCGGCCTCCGACTCCAGCGCCAGATCCGCCAGCACATTGCGCATCAGCGGCTTCTCGATCAGCACCCCGCCGAACGCGCGGCGGTACGTGCAGTGGTGGATCGCCTGAGCGACCGCCTGCCGCATCAGCGCCGCCGAACCGACCACGCAGTCCAGCCGGGTCGCCGCCACCATCCCGATGATGGTGCGCACCCCGCGCCCCTCCTCACCGACCCGGCGCGCCCAGGTGCCGTCGAACTCGACCTCGGCCGAGGCGTTCGACCGGTTGCCCAGCTTGTCCTTGAGCCGCTGGATCGCGAACGGGTTGCGGGTGCCGTCGGGCAGCACCCGGGGCAGCAGGAAACACGTCAGTCCGCCGGGCGCCTGCGCCAGCACCAGGAAGCCGTCGGACATCGGCGCCGAGCAGAACCACTTGTGCCCGGTGAGCAGATACTCGCCCGCCGCGGCCAGCGGCTCGGCGCGGGTCGTGTTCGCCCGTACGTCCGTGCCGCCCTGCTTCTCCGTCATGCCCATCCCGAGGAGCGCACCGGCCTTGCGTCCGGCGGGCCGCAGCCCCTGCTCGTACACCGACGAGGTGAGCAGCGGCTCCCACGCGGCGGCCAGTTCCGGATCGGTGCGCAGCGCCGGCACCGCCGCGTGCGTCATCGACAGCGGGCAGCCGTGCCCCGCCTCGGCCTGCGTCCACACCAGGAAACCGGCCGCCCGCCGCACATGGCCGCCGGGCCGGCCCCAGGCGTCGGTCAGGCCGGCGCCGACCGCGTGGCCGAGGAGCCGGTGCCAGGCCGGATGGAACTCGACCTCGTCGATGCGGTGCCCGTACCGGTCGTGCGAACGCAGCACCGGCGGATTCGCGTTCGCCTGCGCACCCCACTCCTGCACCTGCGCCGAGCCCGCGGCGCGGCCCAGCTCACCGAGTTCGCCCCGGACTTCGGCCAGGAGCTCGGGTGACGTGTGACGTTGCACCGCCTCGGAGAGCGCCCGGTCGGTGGCGAAGACGTCGTAGCCGGTCAGCGGTGGTACCTGGTTGGACACGGTGTGGGTGGTGGCTGCCATGCCGATACGGTAAGGATGTGCAGGCAGCAAATGAAACACCCGAGCGGCCACCGGGTCGGCTCCACCGGGCCCGAGTCCTCTACCGCAACGTATCCAAGCGGCAGATGGCCTGGCGGTTGCTCAAGGACACCGTCAACTCGTGCATGGAGTACCGCATTCTCGGGCTCGCCGCCGAGGCGGCGTTCTTCACCCTGCTGTCCCTGCCTCCCCTGCTCCTCGGCCTGATCGGACTGCTCGGCTACGTCGACGAGTGGACCAGCACCACCACGGTCGCCTCCATCGAACGCAACATCCTCAACGCCGCGCAGACCGTGCTCAGCGAGCGCGGCGTCAACGACTTCGCCAAGCCGCTGCTGGCGGACGTCACCACCGGAGCCCGGCCCGACGTCATCTCGATCGGCTTCGCGATCGCGCTCTGGTCCGGCTCCCGCGCGGTCAATGTCTTCATCGACACGATCACCGTGATGTACGGCCTCGACGGCCAGCGCGGCATCGTCAAGACGCGACTGCTCTCCTTCCTGCTGTACGTCGTCGCGCTGCTGCTCGGCTCCGTGGTGCTGCCGCTGCTCGTCGTCGGCCCCGACCGGGTCGTGGAGTTCGTCCCGTGGGGCACCGAGCTCATAAGCGTCCTGTACTGGCCGCTGGTGATCCTGCTGTCGATCGCGTTCCTGACGACGCTCTACCACGTGTCCGTGCCGGTCCGTTCGCCGTGGATCGAGGACATGCCCGGTGCGCTGGTCGCGCTCGCGATGTGGGTGCTCGGCAGCTTCCTGCTGCGGATCTACCTCACGAGCACGGTCGAGGGACCCACGATCTACGGCTCGTTGGCGGCCCCGATCGCCGTGCTGCTGTGGATCGGCATCTCTGCGTTCGCGGTGCTCGTCGGCGCGGCGGTGAACGCGGCCATCGACCGGGTGTGGCCCTCGCTGGCGACGGCCGCCGCCCGTGCCGCGAACGACCGGGTACGGGCGGCCCAGGCGGCGGAGCTGGTCGCCCGGACGCAGGCGCAGAACCAGGAGGAGCCCTGGGACGACGACGATGACGACGACGATGACGACGGGAGCGACGACGGCGACAGTCCCTACATGCCCTCCGAGTTCCCGGAGCGCTGGTCGAAGTTCCTGCCGCCGGACGATGTGGTCTCCAGGCTGCAACCGAGCCGCGACAAGGAGCCGGAGAAGCCGCACCCGGACAAGCCGGGCCCCGGGGAGCCGAACCCGGAGAAGCGGGACGAGGGGTCCGGCGACTGAGCGGCCCCTACGGCGCGGGCGGGGGCGTGGGCGCCGGAACGGTCGGCTCCGGCGGAGCCGCCGGGGCCGCGGGCACCCCGGGTGCCGCCGGGGGCACGGGAGCCGCGGGTACCGACTCCGTCGCGCCGGGGGACCAGGACAGCTTGACCGTCAGATGGCCCTCGACCGCGCTCTTGGCGATCACGGCACCGGCCTCCGCCGTGATCTTCACCCCGAATTCGAGCTCCACCCCGTCCGGTTTCAGGGAGCCGTCGCGGAACACCGCGAGCGCGGACTCGGCCGCCGACCGGATTCCCGTGAGCGCGCTGTCGAACGTGCGCCCGGCTCTGGCCAGTGTGTTGTCGTCGCCCAGCGCGACCAGTTGCGCGCCCTGCGTGTGCCGGTCGACCTCGACCGTCACCGTCGCACCGCTGTCGGTGGTGAACTCCATCAGTGCCGTCATGGCCGCCCCCGGGAAGCTGATTCCGTTCGCCGACGACATTAGCGTGTGAGGCATGGGCGAGCGGTACGAAGAGCGGGTGTCGCGGTTCGACGGGGCGATCGTGTGGACGCTGAGCATGCCGGAGGGGGCGGTCCATCCGGTGCTGCCCGACGGATGCATGGATCTGCTCTGGATCGGCGGACGGCTGCTCGTCGCGGGCCCCGACACCCGTGCCGCGACGCCGTCCGCCCCGGCTGACGGGCGGTGCGCCGGCATCCGGTTCGCGCCCGGCACCGCCCCCGCGCTGCTCGGGGTGGCGGCGCACGAGCTGCGCGACCGCCGCGTCGAGCTCGCGGACCTGTGGCCCTCGGGGCAGGTCCGCGAGCTCACCGGGCAACTGGCCGAGGCCCCCGACCCGGCTGCCGCGCTGGAGGCCGTCGCGCTGCGCCGGGCGGCCGGCACCGCGCCGCCGGACCCGCTGCTGCGCTACGTCGCGGACCGGCTCGGCGCCGGGTGGTCCGTCGCGGACACCGCGCACCGGGCCGGTCTCGGCGCCCGTCAGCTGCACCGCCGTTCGCTGGCGGCCTTCGGCTACGGGCCCAAGACGCTCGCCCGCATCCTGCGCCTCCAGCGCGCGCTCGCCCTCGTCCGCTCCGGGACGCCGTACGCCGAGGCGGCGGTGGCGGCGGGCTGCACCGACCAGGCCCATCTCGCCCGGGAGACGCGCGACCTGGCCGGGACCACTCTGACCGCCTACCTGGCCCGCCAGGGCCTGCCGGCTCAGCCGTTGGCGGCGAACAACGACACCGCGCAGCCGTCCGGGTCGAGGACCGTCGCGTAACGCTGTCCCCACACCGCGTCCCACGGCTTCAGCTGCCCCCGGTAGCCCGCACCGGTCAGCTCCTCGTACACCGCGTCCACCTCTGCCGGGCTGTCGCACAGGAAGGCCAGGGAGAGCCGGTTCCCGCCGGCGGACGCGGTCCATTCGGGGTCGAACGAGCGGATGACGTCCTCGGTGTCCCACAGCAGCCGCTGCCCGCCCGGGAGCGTCACTTCGACATGGGGTGCGGATTCCGCTCCGGCGGGGATGTCGAGACCGAGCCGGCGGTAGAAGGTGAGCGATGCGGCCAGATCCGCCGTGACGATGCCGATCGCGTCCATGCGTGGAGTCATGCCCCCGACCGTATGCCGGGCCCCGGCACGGGTCTTGTACGAAACGGACATCGGCCCGGCCGGGCGCGTACGGGGTGCCGCGGGCGGCCGCCGGCACCCCGCCCCGGCGCCACGACTGCTACGAGGACGCCGTGCAGTCGGCGGGCGACGTACCCGGGTCGGTCAGCGCGAGAGAGAGCTGGGCGCGTTCGGTGACCCAGCGGCTCGGGCGATGGCGCGGATCGCCGGTCGTCCGGTGCAGGGCCCGGTGCAGCTCCAGCATCCGGTCCGCGCCGATCCGGTCGCCCCAGGCCAGCGGGCCGACGGGGTAGCCGAGCCCGGCGGTGACGGCCAGGTCGATGTCGGCGGGGGCGGCGATGGAGCGCTCCGCGATCCCCGCCGCGACCGACACGATGGAGGCGAGCAGCCGCTGCGCCACCGAGCCCGCCGTGTCCCGCACCACCGAGACCGCCCACTGCTCGTCGCCCTCGGCCGCGCGGGCCAGCACCGCACGGGCGTCGCGGGCGGCGGCCGGGTCCGCCGCCGGGGTCACGGCCAGCACCCGGCGCCGGCCGGCCGCGGGCAGCGGGTCCACACCGAAGGTGCGCCCCGGGGGCAGCCCGTCCCCGGCTACCGCCCCGGCCACCGTGGTGCCCCAGACCGGAACCAGCACCAGGGCGTCGGCGGACGGCCCGTCACCGGTCTCGACGACGGCCCCCGCGGCGGTCAGCGCGGCCCGCAACGCCGCCGCGTCCCGGTCCTGTCCCTCGGTGCCGTGGACGAACACCGGACGGTCCGCGTCCCCGGTGACCGGGGGCTCCGGGGCGGGGGCGGGCGCCTCGGGGCCGTACGCGTACCAGCCGTGCCCGGTCTTGCGGCCGTGCAGCCCGGCCGCCACCCGGTTCGGGGTGAGGTAGGAGGGGCGGAGCCGGTCCGCGTACCGGAAGCCCTGCCAGATCGAGTCGATCACCGCGGCCGTCACATCGAGGCCGGTGAGGTCCATCAGCTCGAACGGGCCCATCCGCAGGCCCAGTACGTCGCGGGCGATCCGGTCGATGTCCGCCGGGTCGCCGACCGTCTCCTCCAGCAGCGCGAGCGCCTCGGTCACCAGCCCGCGCCCGGCGTGGTTGACGAGGAAACCGGGGGTGTCGGCGACGGTGACCGCGCGGTGGCCGCAGCCCTCGACCAGCGCGGTGAGGGCCGGCGGGATCTCCGGGCGGGTGGCCGCGCCGGGCACGATCTCGACGATCCTCATCAACGGCACCGGGTTGAAGAAGTGCAGCCCGGCCAGGCGCGTCGGATCCTTCAGCCCGGCGGCGATCCGGGTGACCGACAGGGACGAGGTGTTGGTCGCGAAGACGGCCGTGGCGGGCAGCGCCTGCTCCAGCCTGCCGAAGACCTCCGTCTTGGTGCCGAGGTCCTCCCGCACGGCCTCGATGACCAGCTCGACATCGGGACCCTGGGCCCACGGGTCGTCGAGCGGGACCAGCCGCGTCAGGGCGGCGGCGCTGTCCGCCGCGGACATCCGGCCCTTCCGGACGGCCCGTTCGAGCATGGACCGTACGAAGTCCACGGCGGCCGTCACGGCCTCCGTGCGCACGTCGCACAGCTCGACGGTGTGTCCGGCGGTCGCCGCCCACTGGGCGATGCCGCGGCCCATGGCCCCGGCGCCGACGATCCTGATACGCATGGCGGTTGCGGTCCTCTCGGGATGTGACATGTGACAGGTCCGAGCCGACGGCCGGGACCTGTGATCCGTCTCGGCGAAGACGGACGCGGTTCGGTATCAGCGTAGATAGACGCGGTCCGGGTCCACGTCCTCGCGCAGCAGCCGGAGTTCGGCCGCGGTCGGCGGCGGGACGGTACCGACCGGGCCGGCTACCTCCAGCTCCCAGCCGGTGGCCGCCCGCACCTGCTCGACGGTGACGCCGGGGTGGACGGCGACCAGCCGGAGTTCCTCGCCGGCCCCCGCGCGGGCCAGGATGCCCAGTTCGGTGATGACCCGGGTGACACCGGCGCCCAGCGGCCGGATGCCCTCGGCGAGTGCCCGGTCGGGGCCGGGAGTGGTGCAGAAGTCGAGGGTCCCGGTGAAGGAGCGCGGATCGTGGCGGCGCATCACCACGAAGACCTCGCGGGAGTTGGCCATCACCTCGACGCCGCCGCCGGAGCCGGGCAGCCGGACCGAGGGGCGCTCCCAGTCGCCGATCACGGACGTGTTGAGGTTGCCCCACCGGTCGATCTGCGCGGCGCCGAGGAACCCCACGTCGATGTGGCCGCCCTGGAGGACGCAGCCGAAGAGCGCGGGCATCGGCAGCACCGCCTCCGCACCGGTGATCAGGACCGCGTCGGCGATGGTCTCCGGCAGGTGCGAAGGGTGCGCGCCGCAGACGCCGGACTCGTACACCACCTCGATCTGCGGGGCGACCGTCAGACGGGCCAGCTCGGTGGCGAGCGTCGGCAGGCCGATGCCGGCGAACACGGTGCGGCGCGTGGCCAGTTCGCGGGAGGCGACGACGGAGAGCAGCTCGGAGGAGGTGATGGTGTCCGCCGGCAGCGACGGTGTGGTGGCGCCGGCCGTGGTGGGCGAGGCGGCGTCGGTGGTCGTGGTCATGGCGCTTTCCTTCTCGTGTCCCGTTCCCGTCGGCCCGTTCACAGCCGCCGCCCGTAGTTCACGGGCCGGCTGAGCGCCTCGCCGACCGCCAGGCCCGCCCAGAACTCCTCGCCGAGCTTGTCGACGTACTCCGCGTGGTCGGCCGTCCCGAGCACCCACTCGGCCAGCCAGTCCTGGAGCCGTTGCGGATCCTTGCTGATGTGCGACCAGGCGCGGTAGAAGGCGTTGTCCCGGTCGTAGTACCCCTGTGCGAAGGAGGGGTGGGCGCCGCGCGGGCAGACGACGACCGCGTCGACCGCGTGGGCGGGGACGAGCGTACGGTTCGGGTCCGAACGGACCACCTCGTCGTCGACGATCTCCTCCACGACGACGATCGCCTTCTCCGCCGCGTACACCGCCTCGGCCTGGATGCCGGTCAGGCCCCACATCTGGGTGTTGCCGCCGCGGTCGGCGCGCTGGGCGTGGATGATCGTCACGTCCGGGTTGACCGGCGGTACGACATAGATCTGCTCGGGTTCGCCGTCCGGACCGGGGTAGGGCGAAGTGACCTTGCGCAGGCCGCTGTTGACGGACGGCAGATCGCTGCCGCCGTAACTGCGCAGCGGGTGGAACGGCAGTCGCTGGGCACCGGCCAGGTAGCGGCAGATCATCCCGTAGTGGCTGTACTCCTCGAAGGCGAGCGGTGCCGGGTCGCCGGTCTCGATGCGGCGGCGCAGTTCGCCGAGCGACCCGGCGGAGGAGTTGCCGACGAAGGAGGAGACCAGCCGCGAGACGCAGCCCGCGGCGATCATCTGGTCCACCACGATGTCCGCGGTCATCCGGACCACGGTGAGGTCCCGGCGGCCCTGGCGGATGATCTCGTGACCCGCGGCGGTCGGGACGAGATGGGTGAAGCCTTCGAGACAGACGGTGCCGCCGTCGTGGACGAACGCGGCGACGGCCTCCTTCATCGACATCGTCTTGTCTTTCCGGTCCGTCGTAACCACGGTGCTCCTCCGGATCTGCCGGCGCGTCCTGGTATGCGCGTCGCCCCACCGTGTCAGCGGCCATTGATTGCTGTCCAATACCAAATTAAGCTCGCATCGAGACGTCTGAACAATGAATCGACTCGGATGAATCGACCGAAGGGGCGCGCATGGAGCTGCGTCATCTGTCCGCGTTCGTCGCCGTGGCCGAGGAGCTGCACTTCGGACGGGCGGCGAAGCGGCTGCAGATGGCCCAGCCGCCGCTGAGCCAGCAGATCCGCCGGCTGGAGAAGGAGCTCGGCGTCCAGCTCTTCGAGCGCAACACCCGCTCGGTGCGGCTCACCAGCGCGGGGGAGTCCTTCCTCCGGCCGGCCCGCACCGTGCTCGACGACCTCGACATCGCGGTGCGCGCCGCGAAGGCGGCGGGCCGCGGCGAGTACGGGCGGGTCACCATCGGCTTCGCGGGCGCCTCCAGCCACGAGACGCTGCCGCATCTCACCAGGGCCGTGCGCGCCGCCCACCCCGCCCTCGAACTGGTCATGCGGGGCCAGACCTACGCCAACGTGGCCCTGGACCGGGTCGCCGACGGCTCGCTCGACCTGGGTTTCGTCCGGCTGCCGGTGACCCGGCCGGGAGTGGCCCACCGGGTGATCGACGAGGAGGAGCTGGTGTGCGCGCTGCCCTTCGACCACCCGCTCGCCCGGCTGGAGAGCGTCCCCATCGACGTCCTGGCCGAGGAGCCCTTCGTCTCCTTCCCCGCCAACACCGGCTCCACCGTGCGCGATGCGATGGTCGGGGCCTGCGAGGCCGCGGGGTTCAACCCCCGGGTCGTCCAGGAGGCGCCCGACTCGTACACCATCCTGGCGCTGGTCGCCGCGGGCGTCGGCGTCACGCTCACCGTCACCTCCGTCCAGCACATCCAGCAGAACGGCCTCGTCTACCGGCCCCTGTCCGGTCCGCCGATCCGGCTCCGGGCGGCGCTGGCCTGGCGGGCCGACAACCCTTCCGCCGCGCTGCGCGCGGTCCTCGCCGTGGCGGAGGAGGCCCTGCCCACGCCTGCGGGCCCGGCCGGGAACCGAACCCCCGCGAGCGGGAATTGAGACGCGCCACGTCTTGAACCAGGGAGAAGTGGATATTGGACCGACTCAGTCGCCGGGTGCAAGGGTCGGCGGCAAACACTCTCGCCACCGAGCGGCCGAACGCTCCCGCCACCGAGCGGCAGACGCCCTCGCCACCGACGGGCAGCCGCTCTCGCCACCGAAAGGCCACGCCGTGCCCGACCAGCCCGACCAGCAGCTCGATGTCGTCATCTGTGAACCACTGCGTACTCCCATCGGCCGTTTCGGCGGAGTGTTCGCGCAGCAGAAGCCGGCCGCACTCGCCGCACGCGTCATCGCCGAGGTCGTGGCCCGCACCGGAATCGATCCCGCCGCCGTCGACGAGGTGATCCTCGGCCACTCCTACCCGTCCGCCGAGGCCCCCGCCATCGGCCGGGTCGCCGCGCTCGACGCCGGGCTGCCCGAGACCGTCACCGGCTCCCAGGTCGACCGCCGCTGCGGATCGGGCCTCCAGGCCGTGTTCGACGCGGCGATGCAGATCCGGGCCGGCTTCAGCGAGGTCGTGATCGCGGGCGGCGTCGACGTGATGAGCGCCGCCCCGTACTACACGCACGACGGCCGCTGGGGCATCAAGGGCCCCGGCCTCCAGCTCCACGACGCGCTGGCCCGGGGCCGGGTCACCGCGGGCGGTGTCAACCACCCCGTGCCGGGCGGCATGATCGAGACCGCCGAGAACCTCCGGCGCGCGTACGGCATCAGCCGCGCCGACCAGGACGCCCTGGCCCTGCGCTCCCAGCAGCGGGCCGGACAGGCGGCGGCGGAGGGGCGGTACGAGGCGGAGATCGTGCCCGTCACCGTACGCACCCGCAAGGGCGAGAGCCTTGTCACCGCCGACGAGCACCCCCGCCCCGACACCACCGCCGAACAACTCGCCGCGCTGCGCCCGGTCATGGCGAAGTCCGACCCGGAGGCGACCGTCACCGCAGGCAACGCCAGCGGCCAGAACGACGCGGCCGCCGCCTGCCTGGTCACGAGCGCGGCCACCGCCGAACGGCTCGGCCTCACCCCGCTGGTCCGGCTGGTGTCCTTCGCCCGCGCCGGGGTGCCCGCCGCGACGATGGGCATCGGCCCCGTCCCGGCGACCAGGGCCGCTCTGGACCGCGCCGGACTCACCCTCGCCGACCTCGACCTGATCGAGCTCAACGAGGCCTTCGCCGCCCAGGTGCTGGCCTGCACCCGGGAGCTGGGGCTCGGCGAGAAGGACCACGAGCAGCGGATCAACGTCAACGGTTCCGGCGTCTCCCTCGGCCACCCGGTCGGCGCCACGGGCGCCCGTATCCTCGCCACGCTCACCCGTGAACTGCACCGCCGCGAGGCCCGCTACGGCCTGGAGACCATGTGCATCGGCGGCGGGCAGGGCCTCGCCGCCGTCTTCGAGCGGATCGCGGCCTGAGATCCGGCCGCCCAGGGTGCAGTGGGACGCCCGACGTCTCACTGCACCAGTAATCCGGTAGGGGACCGTTCCAGGGCCCGGCCGGCACCGTGACCGCCATCGCTCCTACGCCGCAGTCCCCCTCCCGGGCTCGCCGATGCGTCCCCACGCATCCCCACGCGGCTCCCGCCGTCTCAGCCGGCGGCCGTCGTGCGCGAGGCCGTACTCCGCTCCTCGGCCGGAGCCACCGCGAGATGGTCCCACGCGCCATCCGGATCGGTCAGCCGGTTCAGCCGGGCCGGTACGTCGAAGCCGACCAGCAGCACCACGATCACCGTGCCCGCGAAGGTCAGCACGGCCAGCGCCTGCCCCAGATCCATCCCGGACGCCAGATGCGCCCCCAGCACCGGAGCCACCGCACCGCCCAGCGCCCCCACGTTGTACGTGAAGCCGAGCGCCGCACCCCTGCTCTCCGTCGGGAAGTGCCCGCCGATGTAGCGGGGCAGCAGCCCGGAGATGCCGAAGCTGGTCGCCTGGAGCAGGAAGAGCAGGATGCCGAGCAGCAGCAGGTTGTCGTGGACGGCGAAGACCGGGTACACGAAGGCCAGCGAGGCGAGCAGCGTCAGCGCGTACGCCTTCTTCGCGCCGATCCGGTCGCCGAGGAAGCCCGCGGTCCAGCAGCCGACCATGGTCCCGAACCCCGCGAAGTACAGGACATCGGTGACCTGGTCGGTGGAGTAGCCCAGCTCGGTCTTCAGATACGTGGGCAGCAGCGACTGGATCGGCCACGAGTACAGGAACGCGAAGAACAGCGTCACGATCATCGACAGATACAGCACCCAGCCGCGCCTGCCGCCCATCTGCACGGCGAACGCGGCGAGCGTCAGACCGGCGACCACCGAGAGCACCGGGATCATTCCGGCCCCGCCCGGGGTGAAGACCAGGAAGAGCGAGACGGTGGCGACGACCACCAGGACCGTGTTGACGACGGCCCGGCCCCGGGTCGCGAACAGCGGCCGGAACGGATTGGGCCTGGCCCCCGTGTCCGCGACGCTCTCCGTCCACTCCTCGGCTTCCGGCAGCGCCCGCCGCATCCACAGCGCGATGGCGATCGGTACCAGGCCGATGTAGAACATCCACCGCCAGCCGAGCGAGGGCACCACCCAGTTGTAGACCTGTGCGGCGAGCACCGAGCCGACCGAGAACCCGGAGATCAGGAAGCCGCTGGCCCGACTGCGGAGCCTGGCGGGCCAGCTCTCCATGACGTACGTGGCGCTGGCACTGTACTCACCGGCCATGCCCATGCCGATGGCCAGCCGGGCGGCGAACAGGCTCTGGTAGTTCCAGGCGAATCCGCAGGCGAAGGTGCCCAGCGAGTACAGCAGGATGCTCAGGACCATGGAGAGCTTGCGGCCGTACCGGTCGCCGATGGCGCCGAGCACCGCACCGCCCAGCCAGCGGGTGATGAACGCACCGGAGATCAGGCTGGCGGCCTGCACCGTGCTCAGCCCGAAGTCGTCACTGATCTCGGTGAGGACGAGAGTGATCAGCACGAAGTCGAAGCCGTCGAGGACGTAGCCGATCCAGGCGGCGAGGAACGACTTCCACTGGGTACCGCTCACTTCTCGGTACCACGGGAGCTTTGCGGGTGTTGTGGTCTGCACGGTGACTCCAGGATGCGGGACGGCGCTCGTCGTCGAGACGCCGGCCCGCGTGGTGGGGGAAGGTCAGGGCCGGGCGATGCCCGCGACGAAACGGGCGGTCAGGGCGGTGGGCGCGGTGATGGCGGTGCCGATGACGACGCTGTGGGCGCCGCGGGCCAGGGCCTCGGCGGCCTCCCCGGGGGTGTTGATCCGGCCCTCGGCGACCACCGGGACGTCGATCGCGGCGGCGAGTTCGGCGACCAGGCCGAGATCGGGGCCGGTCTGCTTCGGCGTGCCCGGCACATAGCCGGAGAGGGTGGTGGAGACGAAGTCCGCGCCCTGCCCGGCCGCCGCGACGCCTTCGGCGAGCGTGGAGACATCGGCCATCACCAGGGCACCCGCCTCGTGCACCGCCGCGACCAGCTCGGCGAAGGTGGAGCCGTCGGGGCGCGGCCGGTCGGTGGCGTCGGCGGCGACGACATCGGCGCCCGCCTCGACGATCGCCAGGGCGTGCCGGACGGTCGGGGTGATGTAGACGCCGACGTCGCCGTCCTTCCACAGGCCGATGACCGGGAGATCCACGGCCTCGACGATCGCGGCGACGACCTCCGGCTCATTGGCACGGATCGCGGCGCCGCCTCCGGCGACGGCCGATTCGGCGAGCCGGACGAGGGTGCCGGTCTCCCGCATCGGGTCGCCGGGGGGTGCCTGGCAGGACACGATCAGCTTGCCCCGCAGGGAGTCGGCCAGTTCCTGAGCGGTCATCGAAGGGCTCCCGGGTGGTGGAGGGGAAGTGTGGTGGTCAGGGCGGCGGCGCCGAGCACCGCCGCGTCGGCGCCGAACCGTGGCGCCCGGGGCACGAGGCCGTGCAGCGGCGGCATCAGCTCCGCGGTGAAGGCGGCGGCCAGGGCGTCCCCGTACAGCGGGCCGATCCGCGGCACGCCGCCGCCGACGACGACCCGGTCGGGCCCCAGCGCGTTGGCGAGCCCGCCGAGCGCCCGCCCGGTGGCGGCGGCGCCGGTGGTGAGGGCGTGGACGGCCGCCGCGTCGCCCTGCCCGGCCCGGACGGCGACGGTTTCGAGCCGGTCCACGGGGGTGCCGGTCAGCCGCTCGTAGTGGGCGGCGATGCCGGGCCCGGAGGCGATGACCTCCAGATGCCCGGTGGCGCCGCAGGTGCAGGGCAGTCCGGCGGCCTCGGGGCTGGCCAGATGGCCGAGGTGCCCGGCGAGCCCGAACGCGCCGTGCAGCATCCGCCCGTCGACGGCGACCGCGCCGCCCACCCCCGTACCGACCGCCAGGAACAGCAGCGATCCGCGCCCCGGGTGCTGGGCGGTCAGCGCCGCGAGCTCCGGTCCCGCCGTGGCGCGTACGTCGTTGTCGCAGGCCACCGGGTGCCCGGTGCGGTCGGCGAGGCCGGCGCCCAGGGCGGTGCCGGCCCAGCCGCTGATGGAGTCGGTGGCACTGGTGACCAGGCCGGTACGGGGGTCGACGACGCCGGCCGCCGCGATGCCGAGCGCCGTGGCCAGCCGCCCGGGATCGACGGACGCGGCCGCCGCGGCGAGCGCGTCCAGCACGGCCGCCGCGCCGTCCCGGGCCGGGGTGGGCCGGGTGTGCCGGGCCAGGACGGTGCCGTCGGGGCCGAACAGCGCGGCGGCGATCTTCGTACCGCCGAGGTCGAGCCCGATCACCGCGGCACCCGTTCCGGTGGCGGCGGGCCGGGAGTGGTCGTCGTTCATCGGACCGGCGGCAGACCGGCGGCGCGCAGGCGCCGGGAGACCAGGGCGACGGACTCGGCGCTGAGCTGGATCTGCGGGAAGGCCGTGTCACCGCAGTCGATGACGCCGAGCAGCTGGAGCGCCGCCTTGAAGGAACCGAGCGCCGAGGAGCTGCGGCCCATGTCCGCCTCGGGGCCCGCGTCGACCATGGCGAACAGTTCGACGAGCCGCTCCTGCTCCTTCGCGGCCAGCTCCCAGTTCCCGGCCCGCGCGGCGTCGTAGAGCCGTACGTAACCGGCCGGGTCGACATTGCCGATGCCCGGCACCACACCGTCGGCCCCGGCCAGCAGGGCGGCGTCCACGGTGAGTTCGGAGCCGGTGAGGATGCTGAAGCGGGGCGCGGGGCCGTCCGCACGGCCGCTCCGGCCACCGAGCTCGACGACGAGGCGGCGCAGTCCGCCCTCGTCGCCGCTGCTGTCCTTCAGGCCGGCCAGGGTGCCGTCCTCGGCGAGCTCGCGCACCAGCGCGGGGGAGAGCTTGCTGTGCACGGCGACCGGGATGTCGTACGCGAACAGCGGCAGGTCGACCGCCGCGCGCAGCCGCCGGAAGTGCTGGGCGATCTCCTTGCCGTGGGTGCGGGTGTAGAACGGCGCGGTCGCGACCAGGGCGTCCGCGCCCAGAGCGGCGGCGGAGCGGGCGTGTTCGACGACGCGGGCGGTGGTGGTGTCGATGACACCGGCCAGCACCGGAACCCTGCCGTCGGTCGCGTCGACCACGGTCGCCAGTGCCGTGGCGCGCTGCTCGTCGGTGAGGTAGGCGACCTCGCTGGTGGAGCCGAGTGCGAACAGTCCGTGCACCCCGCCACCGATGAGGTGCTCGACGAGCCGGGCGAGGGACGCGGTGTCGACCTCCCCCTGGGGGTCGAGCGGGGTGCAGACCGGCGGGACGACGCCGTGCAGCGGTGAGGGCAGGGACATGGTGAGGGGCTCCAGCTCGGTGAGGGCTCGGTGGGTGCACCGGTCCATGGCCCGGAACGGCTGCACGGATCGATACATGAGACGTAAGATGTCCTATGTCTGACTCACCTTAAACAGATGCTCCTGCGAACGGTCAAGGGGCAATCGCACCCCGGGAGGTTGTTGTGGCGCGCCCCACCATGGCTCAGGACATAGAGCGCAGGCTCAAGGAACTGATCCTGGAACGCAGGCTCGCCCCCGGCGACGCGCTGCCCACCGAGAGCGAGCTGATGGAGCTCTTCGGGGCCGGCCGGGTGTCGGTGCGCGAGGCCCTCAAGGCGCTCCAGGCCGTCAATGTCGTGGAGATCCGCCGGGGCTTCGGCACCTTCGTCGGCTCGCTCTCCCTGTCACCCTTCGCCGAGGGGCTCGCCTTCCGGGCCGCCGTCCGCCACCGGCAGGGGGAGCCGGGCCTCTTCGAGCTGATGAAGGTACGGGAGGCGCTGGAGGCCGGGCTGGTCGGCGCCGTCACGGCCGAGATCCCCGACGAGGACCTCGATGTGCTGCGCGGTCTCGTCGCGAAGATGGAGGACGAGGCGCGTGACGGCGGCCGGGTGGCGCGCTCCACCGACCGCGCCTTCCACCTCGCGCTCTACGCCTCCCTCGACAACCACCTGCTCAGCGAGGTGCTCGACGCGTTCTGGGCGGCCATGGACCGGGTGCGCGAGGATCTCGACGACGGCCATCAGGACCCGGTCGCCACCTGCGCCCAGCATCGCGAGATCGTCGCGGCGGTCGCGGCGGCCGACGGTGAACGCGCGGCTCGCGCCATGCGCACCCACTTCGACGGCATCCGCACCCGCCTGGAGCCGCCACCGGTCCGGTAGCCGGGCGCGTCTGTCCGGCCACCGGCGCGATGGCGGGGTCTCACCGCCCCGGCGTCGCCCCGGTGATCGCGGTGACGGCCATCCGCACCGCCCGGTCCGTCACCGCCGCGGGGTCGTCACCGTTCTCGATCGCCGTCGTCGCCGCGTTGACGATTCCCTGGAGCAGCAGCGCCGTGCGCCGCGGGTCCTCCTCGCCCAGCTCGGTCAGCGCGCCGATCAGCGGGGTGAGCAGCTCCCGGTGCGCCCGCCCCGCGCTCTCCCGCACCACTGCCGCGTCCCGGACACCGGCCAGCGCCTGGGCGATCCGGTGCTCCCCGCCGCGCACCAGCTCCAGCTGGGACGACACATAGGCGGCGATCTTCTCCTCGGGCGTGCCGGCCGCCGACATGCCCGCCCGGATGGCGTCCGTCCAGCGGGGCATCGCGTCCTCGACGACCGCGGCGAGCAGTTCGGGCCGGCCGGGGAAGTACTTGTACAGGCTGTTGCGGGCCAGGCCCGTCGCCCTGGCGACCGCGGTGAAGGTCACGGCCTCGGCGTCGCCGCCCTCCAGCAGTTCGCGCGCCGCCCGCACCAGGGCCAGCCGCTGCTGGGCGTGGTGCTCCGCGACGGTGGCGGCATTGATCCTGGGCACCGGCCCAGTCTAGAAGCCCCGGCACACTCCCGACCCCCACTTGGCGACACCACGTCCCCATCATCTATCTTGGCGACACACCGTCCCTAACATCGATCCATCGAAGGGAACCGCCGTGTTCCTCGCACTGCTGGAGCTGCGCGCCGCCCGAGGGCGCTTCCTGCTCATGGGGTCCGTCGTGGTGCTCGTCGCCGCACTCGTCGGCATCGTCTCCGGCTTCACCACCGGCCTCGGAGACGACACCATCTCCGCGCTGCGCCGCCTCCCGGCCGCGCAGCTGGTCTTCTCCTCGGACGCCCGTTCCGACCAGTTCGCCCGCAGCCTCCTCGACGAGGAGACCGCCGCCGCCTGGCGGGCGGACGCGGACACCGAGACGACCCCGCTGGGCGTCTCCATCACCCGCGGCACGACGAACCGCGGCGCCGAGGTCGACCTCGCCGCCTTCGGCGTCGAGCCCGGCTCCTTCCTCGCCCCCTCGGTCACCGAGGGCAAGAACCTCGCCGACGCGGCGGCGGACAGCATCGTGATGTCCGCCAAGCTCGCCGACGACGGCGTACGCGTCGGCGACACCCTGGTCATCGACCGGCTCGGCATCAAGCTGCGCGTCATCGGACAGACCGAGCGCTCCAGCTACGGCCATGTGCCCGTCGCCTACGTCCCGCTGAAGACCTGGCAGCGCATCCGCTTCAGCACCCCCGGCGCCCCCGCCTCCGCGACCGCCGCCATCCCCGACCAGTTCAGCGCCCTGGCCCTGCGCACCCCGCCGGCCAAAACCTCCGCCGCCACCCTCGACAAGCGGCACTCCACCACCACCCTCACCAAGGAGAAGGCGTACGAGGCGGCTCCCGGCTACACCGGCGAGCGCGTCACCATGACCTCGATCCAGGTCTTCCTCTACTTGATCGCGCCGCTCGTGGTCGGCGCCTTCTTCGCCGTCTGGACCGTGCAGCGGCAGCCCGAGCTCGCCCTGCTGCGGGCCATGGGCGCCTCCCGCCGCCGGCTGCTCGCCCACACCGTGCTCCAGGCGGCCCTGGTCGTCGTCCTCGGCACCGTGGCGGGCGCCGTGCTCGCCGGAGCGGTCGGGCTGCTGGTCGGCGAACAGGTGCCGTTCAGCCTGCCCGCCACCACCCTCGCCGCCACCATGTGCACCGTCGCGGCCGTCGGCCTCGCGGGCACCGCCCTGACCCTGCGCCGGGTCACCCAAGCCGACCCGCTGACCATGCTGGGAGCCAACCGATGAGCCTCGAACTGAACGGCGTCACCGTCGAGTTCGGCCGGGCCGACGCCCGTACCACCGTCTTCGACGGCCTCGACGTCACCTTCGAATCCGGCCGCATGACGGCCCTCGTCGGCCCGTCGGGCTCCGGCAAGTCCACACTGCTCGCCGTCGCGGGCGCGCTGCTGCGGCCCACCGCCGGGCAGGTCCTGCTGGACGGCGAGGACCTCGCCGCGCTCTCCGACGCCCGGCGTGCCGAGGCGCGTCGCGAACGGATCGGCTACATGTTCCAGAGCGGCAATCTGCTCTCCGGACTGACCGCCGTGGACCAGCTGCTCGCAGCCGTCTACATCAGTGCCGGGCGCCCCCGCGCGCACCGCTCCCGCGCCGCCGAGGCCCTGACCCGGGTGGGTCTCGGCCACCGCCTGCGCCACCGCCCCGAGCAGCTCTCCGGCGGCGAACGCCAGCGCGTCGCCCTGGCCCGTGCGCTCTTCCTCTCCCCGAAGCTGCTGCTGATCGACGAACCGACGGCGGCCGTCGACCGCTCGCAGGCAGGCGAACTGGCCGCGCTCCTCGCCGAACGCACCCGTCAGGACGACTGCGTCACGGTCGTCGCCACGCACGACCCGGCCGTGGCGGAGGCCGCAGACCGGGTCGTGGACATGGCCGCGCTGACCGCCGAAGCGGCCCTGTCCGCACCGGCCGGCCGCTGACCCCGCCCCTTACTGCTGCCGCTGGACGCTGCCGTACAAGTAGCTGTCGTCACCGTCCAGCGCGGCACGGCTCAGCGCCTCCACCTCGGCGGGCCCCAGCGCCGGCCAGTCCGGCGCGTTCTCGACGAACACGCGCCCCAGCCTGCGGCCGAGGCCGACCAGGCGGACCCCCTCGGCGGAACGCTCGTCCGCGTACCGGTGCAGGGCCTCGGCCGCCGAGGCGGAGGCGCGCAGCGACCGTTCCAGGCACAGCGCGTCCTGGAGCGCCTTGACCGCCCCGCTCGCGGTGTGCGGCCGGGTCACGCTCGCCGCGTCGCCGGCCAGCAGGAAGGGGGGTTCCGCCGCCCGGGACACCACGAAGTCGGCCACCGGGTGGAGCGCCTGGGCGCTGTGTTCGCCCCGGGCGACGATGTCGGCCCACTCGGCGGGGAAGTGCTCCTCGGCGATGTGCCGCACGTACGCGGCGGAGACCGGGACGTCCGACGCGGGGCCGGTGGCCGCGCCGGCGGCCGGGGGAGGGGCGTAGACCGCGTACGCCAGCAGCCGCGAACCCGCGGTCGCCCCGGGGATCAGATAGAAGACACCGTGCCCGCCGGGGAATCCCACGGTGACCCAGGCGGACTCCAGCAGTTCCAGCTGCTTCGGATGGTCGCGCAGCGCGCTCGACGGGATCGTGCCCCGCCAGACCAGATACCCGGCGGGCACCGGCCGCACCTCGGGTGCGAGCAGCTCGCGGGTGACGGAACGGTGCCCGTCCGCTCCGACGACGACGTCGTACTCCCGCTCGCCGTCCGCGGTACGGATCACGGCGCCGCCCGAGGCCGTGCGCCCGACGGAGGCGACGGGGTGCCCGCGGTGGTAGGCACCGCCGCCGGCGTTGGCGCGCAGCGCCCGCCACAGCAGACCCCAGTTGCACGGTGCCACCGGGGCCTGCTGCCGGGCCAGTTCACGTGCCGGCCGCCGCCGCCCCGGTGCCCGTGCCAGCCAGACCCGGGTGGCGACCGGGGTGGTCGGCATGTCCGCGCCCAGATACCCGCCCGCGACCAGTTCCCGGTGGAGCGGCGGCGGGACGACGATGCCGAAGCCCCGGTCCTGCAGCGCTCCGTCGCTGCGCTCGTGGACGGTGACGTCCGCCCCGGCCCGGGCCCCGGCGATCGCCATCGCGCAGCCGGCGATGCTGCCGCCGACCACCCCGATGCGCAAACCCGTCACTGCCATCGCGCTACCACCTGTTCTGACGCTCCGGGAGGTGCTGGACGCCCTCATCGTCGCACCGGTGCGCGAGGGCGGACCGGGGACGCGCGGCACCTCCCGGAGACCCGGCGCGCTACGGAGTCACGGTCACCGTGGTGCTGCCGGACGCCTGCTTGCCGTTCGCCCGGTACGTGGCGGTGAGCGTGGCACTGCCCGAGGCGCCCGCGGCCACTGTCACCGGGACCTTCACATTGGCCCCCTGGCCCGGGTCGAGTGCCGGGACGACGACCTGACTCGTCGTCCATCCGCCGGGCACCGTGAGATCCATGGTGCCCCGGTCACGGCGCACGTCCATCCGGTTGACCACCCGGACCGTCACCTCGGCGGCGGTGCCCGCCCCGAGCGTCGCGGGTGGGGTGATCGTGATGTCGGCGCAGGTGCCGCCGAGCCACTTCAGGTCGAAGGACGAGTAGGTGATGTGCGTGTAGTCGGCCCGTTCGTAGAGGAGCCCGAGGCGGCCGTCCGCGAGCCGGGTCAGCGTCGAGTAGGCCGCGGCGCCCGGGTCCACGACCTTCCGGATCGGCCAGGTCCTCCCGTTGTCGCAGGACATCTTCACCGTGAGGTTGCGCCGTGCCGAGGCGTCCTCCGTGTTGCTGAACAGCAGCCACGAGGACTGCGGGTCGGACGGTGCGGCATCGGGGGCGTACCGCATCACCGAGGCGTTGTTCGCCGGGTCGGTGAGCTGGGTGTCCTGGACGAACGGGGTGTAGTTGACCCCGCCGTCGGTGGAGTACGCGATCGTCCGGTACGGCTTCGAGCGGTTGTTGAGCATGATCCTGCCGTCGGACAGCTCGACGGTCTTGTTCTCGTCGCCGCCGGGGCCGACCGGATTGCCCATCCTCCACGTCTCGCCGTGGTCGTCGCTGTAGGCGCTCGCCGCGTAGTTGGCGCCGTTGATGCGGACGGCGTACTGCTGGATCAGCCGGCCCTTGTACGGGCCCCGGCGCAGCTGGATGCCCTCGCCGGAGGCGGCGAACATGCCCGCCCAGGCGGGGTTCTTGATCTGCTTGGTGATACGGCGATGGGTCCAGGTCACCCCGTCGTCGTCGGAGTAGCTGTAGTCGGCCTGGAGGATGTTCGGGTCGCTCTCGTCGTTGCCGGTGCCCGAGCCGAAGAAGCCCTGGTTCACCCCGGCCGCGTAGAACAGGAAGATCCGGCCGGTGGTGCGGTCCACGAGCAGGCTCGGATCGCCGTAGCCCTTGGGCGCGGCGTCCGCGCGGACCACCTGCTGCGGCTGCCATGTCACACCGTTGTCCGTGCTGCGGCGCAGCACGACGGAGATGTTGCCCGGCAGGTCGCCGAGGGTGGGGCGGGCGTCGTAGGCGGCGAGCACCGTGCCCTTGACCGAGGTGGTGAGTGCCGGGATGCGGTAGTGGGGCGAGCCCACTCCGTCGACGGTCAGGTCCTGCGAGGTCAGCTGACCGGGGGCGGGGGAGGCGGCGTGGGCGGTGCCGGTCGCGGTGACCACCAGCAGGGCGGCGCTGAGCAGGGCGACGGAGACTTTTCGCTGCATGGACGATCTCTCTTCTCGGAAGGGGGATGTGCTTCTTGGAAGGGGCGGTACTTCTCGCGAGGGGCGCCGCTACGGGACCCGCAGCGAACAGACCCGGCTGCCGGGGTCGAAGACCCGCAAGTCCTTGATCATCTTCAGTGCGAGGCGGTGGTGGCCCCGCTCGTTCGGGTGGAGCCCGTCGTTGAGCAGCGACAGCGGGACCTGGCCGCCGTTGCCGTTCAGCCAGTCGCTGTACTGGTCGACGAACACCACGTTCTGCGCTGCCGCGACCTCGCCCATCACCTGCGCGTACCGGGAAAGTCCCACCCGGCCTGGCCACTTCGCCGGATCGACCGGGTTGGGCGACTGGAGCACCGGCACCGGCGAGCCGGGCAGCGCCCGCACGGAGCCGACCAACGAGACGAGGTTGGCCCGGTACGCCTCGGGGCCGAGGCCGGACGTGGCGATGTCGTTCGTACCTATCATGATCGAGACCACGCGCGGCGAGAAGGCGGTGACCCGCTCCCCGAACGTGGCGACGAGTTCGGCGCTGGTGGCGCCGCTCACGCCGGAATCGATCACGAAGTCACGGTTCTTCGGCTTGCCCAGCTCCCAGCGGACCCGTTCCGTCCAGTGCTCCGGGTAGCTGCGCCAGCCATGGGTGTGCAGGGCGCCATGGGTGATGCTGTCACCGGTGACGACCCAGGTGGCGGGCGTGTCGCTGTTCAGGACCGTGGAGATCCTGCCCAGGTCGGCGAGGTCGGGGCGGGGGCTGTGCGCGACCAGTTCGGCCTCGCCGAGCACCCGGTCCCAGACCGCGGCCCGCTCGATCGTGCCGGTGCAGAACCACTCGCCGCCGGGGTGGTCGCTGTCGAGATTGCGGCCGAGAGCGAGCGCGCCCAGCCCGGAGACATCGGCGAAGAAGGAGTGCCGCGCCGTCTCGAAGACGGTGCGTCCGCCGACGTGGAGCCGGGTGCCGGAGGAGTCGACGGTGACGGCGACGGTATGGCGCAGCCCGTCGTCATACCGTGTCCTGGTCATGACATTGATGAGCACCGCACCCTTCTCACGCACGGAGAACTGAAGGGCGCCGCCGCTCAGGTTCAGCGTGATGTTGGAGGAGGGCTCGGTCGGGTCGGAGGCGCTGAGCAGGGTCATCGCCTCGTTGTGGCTGGTGGTGCGGAAGGTGACGAGAACGGTCCCGGCGGTGAGCGGGGCGAGTTCGCCGACCCGATTCGACAGGTCGACGTACTCGCTGCCGTCCAGGTCCACGGGGGTGTCGTGGTCCAGGAGCGGATCGCCGCCCGGAGCGGCGGCGAAGGCTCGGCCGCCGAACCGGGTGCCCAGGGCTGCCGCGCCGGCGGCGAGAAGCATGGATCGTCTGCGCACGGAAGGTGCCTCCGGTCAGGAGTGGCCGGCCCGCCCCGACGGCGGGCCTGCGAACAGGGAACGCACCCAGGCCAGTTGCTCCCGCTGGTGGTACGCCGTGCCGCCCTCGTGCCCGTTGAACTCGTAGACGCGTACGTCCTTGGGCCCCGCGTAGTGGTTGTACGCGGTGAAGCAGGTGGAGGGCGGACAGATCTCGTCCATCATCGCGATCGAGAACAGCGCGGGAGCGGTGGCGCGGGTGGCGAGCAGCGCCGCATCGAAGTACGACAGGGTGGTGAACGCCGCCCCGGTGCGGTCGCGGTGGAGCTTCAGGTACTCGGCGATCTCGGTGAACGGCGGCCGGCCCGAAATCTCCGCGCCGCGCCGGAAGTTGCAGAGGAACGGCACGTCGGGCATCACCCCGGCCAGCCCCGGCACCAGCCCCGACACCGCCAGCGAGATCCCGCCGCCCTGGCTGACCCCGGTCACGACGATCCGGTCCGGATCGACCGCGGGGTGCTCGCGCATCGCCTCGACACAGCGCACCGCGTCGGTGAACACCCGCCGGTAGTAGTACGTCCCGGGGCTCTCGATGCCACGGGTGAGGAAGCCGGGTACGGTGCCGGCCGCCCCGGCGTCCGTATCGGCGGTGGAGCCGCCCGCGGCCGACCAGCCCTGACCGCGGGTGTCCATGATCAGGTGCGCGTGCCCGGCGGACGCCCAGAGCGTGTTCTCGTGCGGGAGGCCCCGCCCACGTCCGTAACCGAGGAACTCGACCACGCAGCCGAGGGGTTCGGCGGCCCCGGCCGGCAGGTGCAGCCAGCCGTGGACCGGGCGTCCGGCGAATCCGGGCAATGTCACATCGTACGTATCGATCCGGGTGAGCCCGGTGTCCACGGGTGCGAACACCGGCTCCGGCACCGGACCATCGGCGGCGGGCGCCTCGCTCAGGGTGCTCGACCAGAAGGCGTCGAAGCCCTCCGGAACGGGCAGTTCGGGCCGGTATGCGCGGCAGTCCGCGAGCGAGAGGTCCGTCAACGGCATGGAGGTGCCCTCCTGGGATGCGCCGGGGTGTGAACGCCGGACATCGAGACAGAAGACGTCAGACGTCCTGGCGGCACACGGACCCTAGGCAGCCTTCGCGGCGGCCGTCAAGGGCCCGGCCGGCGGATCGCGGGCCGGGGCCGGTGGCCCCGATCCGCCGGGGCGGCGCCTCAGTCCAGGGCGCTGTCGCGGGCGCGGGCCTCGGAGATCCGGCGCCTGACCGGGGCGTAGTGCTCGCCCAGCGCCTTCATGAAGCCGGCGATGTCCCCGGCCCGCGCGGCGTCCACGATGTTCTGGTGGGCCGCGATCGTCGCCATCTCGTCGGCATGCGTGAACCCGTCGAGGTGCGGCGCGACGATCGAGTACACGTCCCAGAAGGCCATCGAGAGCTGGCCGATCAGCTCGTTGCCGAGCGGGGCCACCAGTAGCGCGTGGAACGCCCGGTCCGCCTCCACGAAGCCGTGCCCGTCCTGGGCGCCGGTCCTGCGCATCGTGGTGACCAGTCCGTCCAGCCGGTCGAGCTGTTCCTCGTTGAGCAGTGAGACGATCCGGTCGGCCATCCCGCGCTCGAAGAGCTCGCGTACGTCGACGAGGTCGGCCATCACCTGGAAATCGTCGTCGGGGGAGAGCAGTCCGCGGAAGGTCAGGCTCTCCACCAGGGCCGACAGGCTCAGCCTGCCCACGTACGTGCCGTGCCCGTGCCGCACCTCCACGATGTCCAGCGCGGCGAGGATCTTGACCGCCTCGCGGACGCTGGAGCGGCTGGCGCCGAGCGCCTCGCAGAGGGCGGGCTCGGTGGGCAGCGGGTCCCCGGGGCGGAGGCGCTCTTCGAGGATGTAGCGCTTGATGCCCTCGACCACTTCCTGTCGCAGCAGCTGCCGGCCGGGCTTCGCACCGGACATATGTGAACTCCCCACCTCTTGACCCCTCTCGATTGTCCAGCTACGTTCCCACGCTATCAAGGCATCAGACATCTGACGTCCGATGCCCGGGGTTCCTGATCCCTCGTGATCCTGCGTCCCACCACCCGCTTCCCTGCCAGATCTCCCCCTCACGTTCCACCTTCGACGTCCCTGGAGGACCCGTGCCCGAGCTGAGACCAGCCGGTGTCGAGCGCCGCACCTTCCTGCGATACACCGGTGCCGTCGGTGCCGCAGCCGCCATCACGGCGAGCCTTTCCGCCTGCGGCGGCCCGTCGTCGACCGCCGACGGCACGGCGGACAAGGGCAGCGGCAGCGGCCTGATCGAGGCCGGTCTCTCGTACCCCCTGTCGACCGGTTTCGACCCGATGATCACCTCGGGCGCCACTCCGTACGCCGCCAATATGCACATCTTCGAGGGCCTCGTGGATCTCGATCCGGCAACACTCGTGGCCCGTCCCGCACTCGCCACCGAGCTGCCGAAGAAGATCAACGCCACTACCTACCGGGCCACGCTTCGGGAGGGCGCGACCTTCCACGACGGATCACCGGTCACCGCCGACGACGTGGTGTTCAGTTTCGAACGCATCCTGGACCCGAAGAACGCCTCGCTCATGGCGCAGTTCGTGCCCTTCATCGACACGGTGAAGGCCGTCGACGCCGGCACGGTCGAGTTCAAGCTGAAGTACCCCTTCGCGCTCTTCCCCTCCCGTATCGCCGTGGCCCGGATCGTCCCGAAGAAGATCGTCGAACCGGACCCCAAGGCGTTCGACGCCAAGCCGGTCGGCTCGGGGCCGTACAAGTTCATCGAGGCGACCCGCGAGGACAAGATCGTCTTCGAGGCGTACGACAAGTACAACGGCCCCCACCCGGCCAAGGCCAAGAAGATGGTCTGGCGGCTGATGTCGGACCAGTCGGCACGCGTCAGCGCCATGGAGTCGGGCCGGGTCCAGGCCATCGAGGACGTGCCCTACATCGACGTCAAGCGGCTCGCGGGCTCCTCGAAGACCGAGTCCGTCCAGTCCTTCGGCCTGCTCTTCCTGATGTTCAACACCGCCGACAAGCGGTTCGCGGACAAGCGCGTGCGCCAGGCGCTGCACTACGCACTGGACACCGAGAAGATCATCTCGACGGCGATGGTGGGCAACGCGGCGGCCGCCACCGGATACGTCCCCGCCACCCACCCCGACTACCACAAGGCCGCCACGGTCTACACCCACGACGTGGCGAAGGCCAAACAGCTGCTCGCCGACGCGGGCGTCAAGAACCTCTCCTTCACCGTCCTGACCACCGACACCGGCTGGGTCAAGGACATCGCCCCGCTGCTGAAGGAGAGCTGGGAGGCGGCCGGCGTCAAGGTCACCCTGGACATCGCCCAGTCCCCGGCCCAGTACGCCAAGATCGACAAGGGTGCCTTCGAGGTGCTGGTCGCCCCGGGCGACCCGTCCGTCTTCGGCAACGACGCCGACCTCCTGCTGCGCTGGTTCTACTACGGCTTCTGGCCCGAGAGCCGTTACGGCTGGGGCAGGTCCGCGGCGTACAAGAAGGTCAGGCAGACCCTCGACAAGGCCGCCCAGGCCGCCGACGAGGCCAAGCGCAAGGAACTGTGGGGCGAGGTCACCGACCTGGTCGCCGACGAGGCCGCGCTCTACCCGATTCTCCACCGCAAGCTGCCCACGGCCTGGAACGAGAAGGCGCTGCCCGGCTTCAAGCCGCTGCCCACCACAGGCCTCTCCTTCCTGGACGTCAGCCGCGCCTGACCGAAGCGCACCGGTCACCTGTGACATGTCACCGCACCGCACCGCACCGCGGCGCATCGCACCGCGGCGCCACTGCACCACGCACCGCCGCCGTGCCACCCGCACCACCCGACCACGGACGGTGCGCCGGCGACATGTCACAGGTGACCGACGGCCCGGTCCGACGGCCCGGTCCGACGGCCCGGTCCGACAGCCCGGTTCGACAGCCCGGTCCGGCACCCCGCCCCCCGGTGCCAGGGCCACCAGACCGCCCAATCGCAAGGAACCCGACGATGGTTGCTTTTCTCCGGCTCGCGCTGCGTCGCGTCGCGATGATGCCGGTGATGATCCTCGGCATCGCGCTGCTCGTCTTCGTGGTGCTCCAGTTCTCGCCGGCCGACCCGGCCTTCAATGCGCTCGGGGAGAGCGCCACCCCCGAGGCCCGAGCGGCCTTCGCCGAGGCCAACGGCCTCAACGACCCCCTCCCGGTCAGGTACTTCCACTTCCTCGGCCAACTGCTCCACCTCGACCTCGGGATGACCGTCCCGCCGAGCCAGCCCGTGGCCGACCGGATCACGGCCGCCTTCCCGCTCACCCTCCAGCTGACCCTGCTCGGCCTGCTCCTCGCGGTCGTGCTGGCCGTGCTGTTCGGAGTGACCGGCGCGATGTACCGGGACCGCTGGCCCGACCAGCTGTTCCGGGTCGTCTCCATGGCCGGGGTCGCCATCCCGTCCTTCTGGCTCGGGGTGCTCCTCATCCAGCAGTTCGCACTGAACACCCGGATCTTCCCGACCGGCGGCTACACCAACCCGGCCGACTCCTTCAGCGGCTGGCTCACCACCATGGCCCTGCCCGCGATCTCGCTCGCGCTCCCGGTCTCCGCGTCCCTCGCCCGGCTCGTACGGACCTCGATGGTCGCCGAACTCGACCGCGACTACGTACGCACCGCCCGGGGCAACGGCCTCCCGCCGCTGCTGGTGATCCGCTCGGTGCTGCGCAACGCGCTCGTCACCCCGCTGACCGTGCTCGGCATCAAGGTCGGCTACATGCTCAGCGGCGCCGTCGTCATCGAAGCGATCTTCGACCTGCCCGGCATGGGCAAACTCATCCTCGAAGGTGTCACCGGCGGCGATGTCGCCCTGGTCCAGGGCACCGTACTGACCATCGCCATCGCGTTCCTGGTGGTCAACGTCATCGTCGACCTGCTCTATCTGCTGGTCAACCCGCGCATCAGGACGGTGTGACATGTTCGCCACCGGCCGTCTGGCCAACAAACTGTCCCGACCGGGCATCGCGTTCCGCTCCCTCCCGGTCACCTCCCGCGTCGCCCTCGGCGTACTGGTCGTCGTCGTACTCGGCGCCGTCCTCGCCCCGCTGTTCACCCAGGACCCGCTGACCACCGGCACCCCGGTGCAGGCACCGAGCGGCGCCCACTGGTTCGGCACCGACCGGGCCGGCCGCGACGTCTTCGCCCGGGTCGTGCACGGCTCCCGCTACTCACTGGTCATCGGCCTCGGCGCGACCGCCGTGGCGCTGATCGCCGGCGCGCTGCTCGGCTCGGTCGCCGCCACCTCCCGCAAGCTCGGCGACGAGTCCGTGATGCGGACCCTCGACGTCGTGATGTCGTTCCCGCCGATCGCGCTGGCCGCCGTCCTCGTCGCGGTCTTCGGCACCAGCGTCCCGGTGATCATCTTCACCATCGCCTTCGTCTACACACCGTCGCTGGCCCGCGTGGTCCGCGCCAACGTGCTCTCCCAGTACGGCGAGGACTACGTGGCCGCCGAGAAGGTCATCGGCGCCCGGCGCGGCTACATCGTGCTCCGCCACGTCGCCGTCAACTGCATGGCCCCGGTCATGGTGTTCGCCACCGTCATGGTCGCCGAGGCGATCATCTTCGAGGCCAGTCTCTCCTTCATCGGCGCCGGTGTGCAGGACCCCGACCCCAGCTGGGGCAGCGTCCTGGCCTACGGGCGGCAGATCCTCCTCGCCGGCGGCTGGTGGGCCACCTTCTTCCCCGGACTCGCCCTGCTCGTCACCGTCCTCGCCCTCAACATCCTCTCCGAGGGCCTCACCGACGCCTCCGCCGCGCCCAGGAGCGCCAAGGCCGTCGTCGACCCCACCGCGGCCACCGCCCCCGACCCGGTCGAGACCGCCTCCACCGTGGACGTCGACGCCGCCCTCGCCAGGCTCGCCGACCGCGTCGACTCCACCGAGCCGGCCATCACCCCGGTAACAGACGACGCCGCCGAACTGCTCGTCGTACGGGACCTGTCGATCCGCTTCCCCGACCGCTACGGGCAGATCCCCGTCGTCGACTCGCTGGACTTCACCGTCCACGAGGGCGAGACGCTCGGCCTGGTCGGCGAGTCCGGCTGCGGCAAGTCCATCACCAGCCTCGCCGTCATGGGCCTGCTCGCCCGCAACGCCGAGGTCCGCGGCGAGATCCTCTACCGGGGCCGGAACCTGCTGGAGCTGCCGCCGAAGGAACGCCGCGCCCTGATGGGCCCGGAGATCGCGATGGTCTACCAGGACGCGCTCTCCTCCCTCAACCCCTCCGTCCTCGTCGGCACCCAGCTGAAGCAGCTCACCTCGCGCGGCGGTACGAAGACCCCGGCCGAACTTCTCGAACTCGTCGGTCTCGCACCCGAACGCACCCTGCGCAGCTACCCCCACGAGCTCTCCGGCGGCCAGCGCCAGCGCGTCCTGATCGCCATGGCGCTCTCCCGTGACCCCCGCCTGCTCATCGCCGACGAACCGACCACCGCCCTCGACGTCACCGTCCAGGCCCAGGTCGTCGAACTCCTCGTGAAACTGCGCGACGAACTCGGCTTCGCCATGGTCCTCGTCTCGCACGACCTCGCCCTCGTCGGCGACCTCTCGCACCGCGTCGCCGTGATGTACGCGGGCCGCCTGGCCGAGATCGGCGCCACCCGCTCCGTACTCACCGGCCCCACCCACCACTACAGCCGCGGTCTGCTCGGCTCGGTCGTCTCCCTGGAGGCCGGCGCCGACCGGCTGCACCAGATCCGCGGCATCGTCCCCGCCCCCCAGGGCTTCGGTACCGGCTGCCGCTTCGCCTCGCGCTGCGACGCCGCCACCGACCTGTGCCGTACCACCGCACCCGAACTCACCGCACGCGACGCCGCGCTCGACCACGGCTTCGCCTGTCACCACCCCGCGAAGCCCGCCCAGCTGGAAGGGAGCGCCCTGTGATCAGGATCGACGGCGTCCACGTACGCCACAAGGCACGCAGCGGCGGCCTCTTCCGCCGGGATGCCGTGCACGCCCTCACCGACGCCACCCTGGAGGTCGAGCGCGGCGAGATAGTCGGCCTGGTCGGCGAGTCCGGCTGCGGCAAGTCCACCCTGGCCCGGGTACTGACCGGACTGCAGAAGCCCACCGAGGGCCAGGTCACCTTCCACGGCCGGGACCTGTGGACGATGTCCGCGGCGCAGCGCCGCGACGACTTCGGCTCCGCCGTCGGCGTCGTCTTCCAGGACCCGTCCACCGCCCTCAACCCCCGGCTCACGGTCCGTCAGATCCTCCGCGACCCGCTCGACGTGCACAAACGGGGCACCCGCGAGGCACGCGAGGCACGCGTCGAGGAGCTCCTCGACCTGGTCGGCCTGCCCGGCCACACCCTCGCCGCGCTCCCCGGACAGCTCTCCGGCGGCCAGCGCCAGCGCGTCGCCATCGCCCGCGCCCTGGCCCTCGAACCGGAACTGATCGTCGCCGACGAACCGACCTCCGCGCTCGACGTCTCCGTCCGCGCCCAGGTCCTCAACCTCCTGGTCGACCTGCGCGAACGCCTCGGGCTCGGCATGGTGTTCATCTCGCACGACATCCAGACGGTGCGCTACCTCGCCGACCGCCTCGCCGTCCTCTACCTCGGCCGGATCGTCGAGGAGGGACGGGCGGCCGATGTGGCGGGCGCGCCCGCGCACCCCTATACCGAGGCACTGCTCTCCGCGACCCCGAGCCTGCTGGAGACCACCGAGCGCATCGTGCTCACCGGCCCCGTCCCCTCGGCCACCAACCCGCCGTCCGGCTGCCCGTTCCGCACCCGCTGCTGGAAGGCCGACGACGCCTGCGCCACGGTCTTTCCCGCCGCGGCCGCCGGCCGGGACGGACACCGCTGGCACTGCGTCCACCCCCAGATCCCCACGTCCCCCGTACCATCCGCAAGGAGCACCGTATGACCGCCCGGAACCCCCGCTGGACCGGCGTGATCCCGCCCGTCGTCACCCCGCTCACCGCGGACGGCGAGATCGACCGCCCCTCCCTGGAACGGGTCGTGGGGCATCTGCTCGACGGCGGCGTCAGCGGCCTGTTCGCCCTCGGCAGCTCCGGCGAGACCGCCTACCTGACGCCCGGCCGGCAGGACGAGGTCATCGAGGTCATCACGTCCGCCTGCGCCGGCCAGGTCCCGGTACTCGTCGGAGCGATCGAGACCACCACCGACCGGGCGATCGAGCGGGCCCGCGCCGCCGAAGCGCTCGGCGCCGACGCCGTCGTCGTCACCGCCCCCTTCTACACGCGCACGCACCCCACCGAGATCGACCGCCACTTCCGCGACATCGCCGCCGCCCTCGACCTGCCGGTCCTGGCGTACGACGTACCGGTCTGCGTACACAGCAAGCTCGACCCCGAGCTGCTGCTGCCGCTTGCCGCGGACGGGGTGCTGGCAGGGGTGAAGGACTCCAGCGGCGACGACGGCTCGTTCCGCCGACTGGCCCTCGGAGCCCGTGAACTCCCGGAGTTCTCCGTGCTCACCGGGCACGAACTGGTGGTCGACGCGATGATGCTGGCGGGAGCGGACGGCTCGGTCCCCGGGCTCGGCAACGTGGACCCGCACGGCTACGTACGTCTGCACGAGGCGGCGGTACGGGGCGACTGGGCCGCGGCCAGGGCCGAACAGGGCCGCCTGGTCGCGCTCTTCGACATCGTCCGCGCGGCCCGTCCCGGCACGGCGTCCGCCACCGCCGCGGGCCTCGGCGCCTTCAAGACGGCACTCATGCTGCGCGGGATCATCGGGACGAACACGATGAGCGCGCCGATGCGCCGCCTGGACGAGGCCGAGACCGCCGAGATCGCGGCCTGCCTCGACCGGGCGGGGCTCAGCAGGGTCTGAGCCCCGCCCGGAACAGTGAGGAGAGCGGTCCGCCGCCACAGCCCCGGCTGCGGCGACGGACCGCTGCTTTCTGGTCCGCTTTTCAGCGGCTGTCCACCGACGGCGCCTGTCAGCCCTTCGCGGCGCGGGTACGGCGGACCAGCAGGGTTCCACCGAGCACCATGGCCGCGGCGGCCCCACCGGCCATGGCCAGGTCGGCATCGGCACCGGTGTGCGCCAGCTGCCCGACGGTGCCCCTGGGTTCGACACCGGGCCGCGGTTCACCACCGCGAGGCGTGACCGGGGGCGTGGCCACGGGAGGCGTCGAGGGAGGCGTGACCACCGGGGGCGTCACGGGGGGTGTGACCACCGGGGGCGTGACCGGCGGCGTGACCACCGGAGGAGTGACCGGCGGCGTGACCACCGGCGGCTCGACAGGCGGCTCTACGGGCGGCTCTACGGGCGGTTCGACAGGCGGCTCGACCACGGGCGGCTCGACCACCGGCGGTTCGACGGGCGGCCCGTCCACGTTCGCGCAGGTGTTCCCGGCAGCCGGGTTCAGCGCACCGACGACATCCACGGTGTTGCCGCAGGCATTGACCGGCACGTCCACCGGAGCCTGGATGTTGTTGCCGGACAGCACCCCGGGGGAGCCGACCGCGCCGCCCTCGGCGCTCGCGCCCCGGCCTCCGGCACCGGAACCGCCGGCGTTCACGCACGTGTTGCCGAACGCGGGATTCAGCAGGCCGATCACATTCACCGTGTTGCCGCACGCATTGACCGGCACATGTACCGGTACCTGCACGTTGTTGCCCGAGCCGACGCCGGGCGAACCGACGGCCGCGCCGTCGGCGGAGGCATCCGCGAACGCGTATCCACCAGCGGCGGTCAGGATCCCTGACGCCGCCGCCATCACCAGCACGCTCTTACTCAAGGCTTTTCGCATTGACTGCCCCTTCTTAGGACATCCCGTGCGAGCGGAAGGCTCGCAGTTCCTTCATCAGGCCGGTGCGGAGGCCGCCGGTAGGACGATCCGGCGGTGCCCGCGCGTGACTCGGCAAGCGGCGGTTACGGAAAGCACGGAGAACATGAAGGCATGCGCTTCATGTGAGGCATCCGTGCCTCTGCCGGTCAAGCGCCCGAACCTGCTCGCATGTGTCACTCATAACGAGGAGGAATTGTTGAGGAAACTCGGTAGGTCGTGGAAATTTTGTGATCACACGAATGGAGTACACGTACCGGCCGGTCCGGGCTCGGCGGGCATGCGCGGAGTTCGGGCGATCGGGCAGGAAAGGGCTGTTGGGAGCCACAAGGTACCCGGTCGGACCGCTCCCGTCCGGTCGCCTCCGAAATGCTATTTCGTACTGCTGTGCGCACTCACGGGCATTCGGGTGAATGGAGAGAACCAAACGCCCTTTGGTGAGTTGGGCAGGGGGCTCCGGTACGGGGCATCCAGTACGAGAAGGGTTAATCGTGATCAAGAAGGTTCTGGCTACGGGTGCCGTTGCCGCCTCCATCCTCGGTCTGGGCGCGACCCAGGCCATGGCCATCGGTGACGACGGCGGTACGACCTCGGTCAACGGCAACGGAGCCTCGCAGTCGTTCGGCAACGCCGAGACCCACGGTGACCTCAGCCCGCAGTTCGGCCTGGTCCAGGGCAGCCTGAACAAGCCCTGCGTCGGTCTGCCGGCCAAGGTCAACGCCGGCTCGCTCGTCGGCCTGGTCCCGGTCGCGGTCCAGGACCTCAACGTCCTGTCCTCGCCGCAGAACCAGCAGTGCACCGAGAACTCCACCCAGGCCAAGGGCGACGAGCCGCTCTCGCACATCCTGGACGGCATCCCGGTGCTCTCCGGCAACGGTGCCGGCAACAGCTGATCCGCAGCTGACCCAGCCGTAACAGGCCCGGGCCGCCGGTGTTCCTCCTCCGCGCGGCCCGGGCCTGTTGCTGTCATTCCCCGGAATGGGTGGGTCGGATTGTCGGAAGATCTCGTTGGTGATATCGAGCGATCGATATTGCGTCAATCGGGCGACTTTCAGAGAATCTTCTGGCTGAAGAGTTTCGCCCATGGTCTTAAATCGTTATGAATTACAGCGGCGGAGTTACGAGTGATCAGGATCGCGCTCGTGCGGCACGAAAGACGTTGCTGCTTCGGACTCCGTCGAAGAAAGGGAACAAAAGTGAAGTACACCAAGGTTGCCGCCATCGCCGCCGGAACCCTGATGGCGATGGGTGCCGCCGCCCCCGCCTTCGCCGACTCGGGCGCCGAGGGCGGTGCCGCCCTCTCCCCGGGCGTGCTGTCCGGTAACTCCGTCCAGATCCCGGTTCACGTTCCGATCAACGCGTGCGGCAACACCCTGAACGTGATCGGTCTGCTCAACCCCGCCTTCGGCAACAACTGCGCCAACGTCTGATCCCTGGTCGGACGGGCCGAACGCCCGTGACCGGAAGGCCCCGGATCGCATGCGATGCGATCCGGGGCCTTTCTGCATTCTCCCCGGCATTCGATCGGGTGGTCCCGCAGAAAAGGCGACTCCGTCCAGTTGCCGTGTCGCCATCGCATCGTTACCCAGGGTGAAAGCGGCAGAAGGCACGGCTAAAGAAGGCTCGTGCGGCGCGGGTGCGCGACCGAACAGATGCCGCTGCAGAAGGGAACCCGAAAGTGAAGTACGCGAAGACTGCTGCGTTCGTTGCCGGTTCCGTGGTTGCGCTCGGAACGGCTGCTCCCGCCTTCGCCGTCACCAACGCCACGGCCCCCAACTTCAGCCTCAACGGAGGCATCAACCAGGTGGTGGAGAGCGCCCCGCAGGCCGTCGACCCGATCGTCGACACGGTCGGCGACGCCGCGGAATCGGTGCAGAAGAACGGCACCGTCACCAAGCTGGCCGACCAGGCGACCGGTGCGGCCAAGGGTGCGGCCCCGCTCATCGGCGGCCTGCCGGTCGGCGGCTGACCTGTCGCGTCACAGCGGTTCCCGGCCGGCCCCGGCCTTTCGTATTCCTCCGGTGCACTGAATTCGGCGAACAGTCGAACGTAAAAGCACCGTTCGAGTGAATCAGCACAACTATCCCCGTCGTCGCGAGTTGATCAGTTCGCTCCGGACAGGCGGGCAACAGAAAACCCCAGAAGGGCTATTCAATGATCAAGAAGATTATGGCCTCGGCAGCAGTCGCTGCTTCGATCGTCGGTGTCTCCGCCGCGATCGCCCCGCAGGCCATGGCCATCGGCAACGACAGCGGCACGACGTCGGTCAACGGCAACGACGCCATCCAGTCGTACGGCAACTCCGCCACCCACGGCGACATGAGCCCGCAGTTCGCGCTCATCCAGGGCTCGCTCAACAAGCCCTGCATCGCCCTGCCGGCCAAGGCCAACGTCGGTTCGGTCCTCGGGGTCGTCCCGGTCTCGGTCCAGGACATCAACGTCCTGGCCTCGCCGCAGAACCAGCAGTGCACGGAGAACTCCACCCAGGCCAAGGGTGACGAGGCCCTCTCGCACATCCTGGACGACATCCCGATCCTGTCCGGCAACGGTGCCGGCAACAACTGAGGCCGTACCGCGCCGGGCTCTCCTCGCTGAACTCCACGGATCGGCAGGGGAGCGTGCCGCGGGCAGCTTCGAGCCCGCCTGCACGCAGTAGCTGAAACACCTTGTGGGGCCGTCACATCCACGCGGCAGCCGGTCTCCGGCCGCCCGGATGTGCCGGCCCCACTCGTGCGTCCGGGACGCGACGGCCCCTCGAAGGGGCGGGTGGACTGGGCCGGTTGCCGTAGTACGGGCAGCCCTCACCCGCCGCACCGGGTAGGGGCCACACATGGACCAGTACGACAGTCAACGCCCCCGCGACCGGCAGTGGCGCGCACAGGACGGCACACCCATCTACGACCGGCTGCTCGCCGAGTGGCAGGCGGCCCGCGGCGGTCCGGAGCCCGCGCCCCCGGCAGGGCCCGACCGGAGCCGCGCCGGCAGCAGGGTTCCCGCGGCCCGTACCTCCGGCGAGGCCGTCGACGGGTGACCACGACCGTCGAACTCATGCCGGATCGAACCCGTTTGAGTGGTACTGCGGAACCGACGCTTCCGTAGCGGGTTGATCAGTACGTTCCACAACGGGACGCTCCGAAAGGTGAAGCGTGATGAAGAAGATGATGGCCGGCGCAGCAGTGGCCGTGTCCCTGGTCGGTCTGTCCGCCGCCGCGGCCCCCGCGGCCATGGCGATCGGCAATGACGAGGGCACCACGTCGGTCAACGGCAACGGCGCCGTGAGCGACTTCGGCAACAGCGTGACCACGGGCGACGGCAGCCCGCAGTTCCAGCTCGTCCAGGGCACGCTGAACAAGGCCTGCGTCGGTCTGCCGGTGAAGGCCAACGCCGGTTCGCTCGTCGGCGTGCTGGTGCCGGTCGCGGTCCAGGACGTCAACGTGCTGTCCTCGCCGCAGAACCAGCAGTGCGCCGAGAACTCCACCCAGGCCAAGGGCGACGAGCCGCTGTCGCACCTGGTCGACGACATCCCGGTGCTCTCGGGCAACGGCATCGCCAACGACTGACGCGCCCGAGGCGCGGGCTGCCCAGGGATTCACCCCGTGGCAGCCCGCACCGCGGTGCACCGCGCCGTACAGCAGGATCCGGGGCACACCGCCCCAGGGCTCCACGCACAAGGATGCCCACCGCACCACGGGGGGCGGTGGGCATCCGGCGTTCCGGGGGCGGGTCAGCCCAGGCTGCGGACCGGGACGACGCAGTGGGCGGAGGTCGTGATGACCTCCGGGTCGGCCGCGAAGGACCGCAGCAGCTCCTCGCTCACCGGCCGGCCCGGTGCGCCCTGGGGCCACGGCCGGGTGGCGAACATGGTGTGCACCTCGCCCCGCAGGCCGGCCGCGGCCAGCCACTCGGGCGGTGCGGGGTACTGGGCCGTGAAGTGAGGCAGCGTGAGGACGGCCTGGCCGGCCTGGACGAGCAGCTTCACGGGGAGGCCCGGGTTCTCGGCGGCGTACACCGGAGCGCTGCCGACCGGCAGTCCGCAGCGCTCCAGGGCCGCGCGCGTGGCGGTCTCGCCGACGGCGGGGCCCTCCGAGCCGTCGCCCAGCGAGTAGACGAGCAGGAAGGCGACATCCTGGCCGTCGGCGGGATGTTCACCGCTCCACCCGATCAGTGTGATCGTGCCCAACTGGGCTTGTGTGAACGTGCCGGTACCGGTCTGGGGTGAGGTCATGCTCGGCACCATAACGGCCCCGGACCGGGCGTTGTGCATGCGTATCACCTGATTGAGGGATGTACCGGGATAAACCTGATGAAAGTGGCCCGGATCGTTTCCATCCGACGGATGGACACGGCCTCGATCAAATGTGTTGAGCCGGCCGGTGCGTGCGGGCTATGGTGTTCACTGTTCCGGACGGCGGAGATCAACTACCGCTGTCGGTCCCGTGCTTGAACCAGGAGGTGAGGATCGTGATGACTGTCGCTGCGATGGGCGCTGCCCACAACTCGAAGAGCATCGTTCCCACCCCCGTGGTCGCCGGCTGACCTACTCCGCAACTCTCCGCGCCCGTGTGCGCGCTGCCGGGGCCACCCTTTGAAGGGTTTCCCTTGTCTTTCCCGTCCTTCCCCTCTTCTGTCTCCTCTCTTCAGGGCTCGTCCGCGTCGCACCCGCTGTCCCCGTACGGCTGGGACGACGCGTGGGCGGCCGAATTCGCGCCGCACGCCGAGCAGGGTCTGCTGCCCGGGCGCGTGGTGCGGGTGGACCGCGGTCAGTGCGATGTCGTCACCCCCGAGGGCACGCTCCGCGCCGACACCGCCTTCGTCGTCCCGCGCGATCCGATGCGGATCGTCTGCACCGGCGACTGGGTCGCGGTCGACCCCGACGGCGACCCGCAGTTCGTACGGACGCTGCTGCCGCGGCGAACCGCCTTCGTCCGCTCGACGTCCTCGCAGCGCTCCGAGGGCCAGGTGCTCGCCACCAATGTGGACCACATCGTCATCTGCCTCTCGCTCGCGGTCGATTTCGACCTGGGGCGGGTGGAGCGCTTCCTCGCCCTCGCCATGTCCAGCTCCAGCGGTGACGCGCTGCTGGGGGGCGGCGGGCCGGCCGGGAACGGTGCGGCCGAGCCGATCGTGGTGCTGACCAAGGCCGATCTCGTACCGGACGCCACCACGCTGTCGTACCTCGTCCAGGACATCGAGGGCGTCGCGCCCGGGGTGCAGGTGCTGACCGTCAGCTCCGCCACGGGAGAGGGCATCGATGTCTTCTCCGCCATCGTCTCGGGCGGTACCAGCGTGCTGCTCGGTGCCTCCGGCGCGGGCAAGTCGACCCTCGCCAACACCCTCCTGGGCCGCGACGTGATGGAGGTGCAGGCCGCGCGGGACGTCGACGGCAAGGGCCGGCACACCACCACCACCCGCAATCTGCTGCTGCTGCCCTCCGGCGGCGTGCTGATCGACACCCCCGGGCTGCGCGGGGTCGGGCTCTGGGACGCGGAGGCCGGTGTCGGCCAGGTCTTCTCCGAGATCGAGGAGCTGGCCGAGCAGTGCCGGTTCCACGACTGCGCCCATGAGTCGGAGCCCGGCTGCGCGGTGCTCGCCGCGATCGAGGACGGTTCGCTGCACGAGCGGCGCCTCGACAGCTTCCGCAAGCTGATCCGCGAGAACCAGCGCATCGCCGCCAAGACCGACGCCCGGATGCGCACGGAGATGCTGCGCGACTGGAAGCGCAAGGGCGCCGAGGGCCGGTTCGCCATGGAGGCGAAGCGGGGCCGGGTGCGGTAGGCGGTGGTCCCCGGTCCGCGGGCGTCCCGGGCCGCCGACCGGTGGGTCCACGTCCGAAAACCGCCAGTCCGGTGCCGGTGGGTGCCGCACACTGGACGGTGTGATGGACGAACGGACCAGGTACGAGGCGGTGAGCAGCCGCGACGCCCGTTTCGACGGCGAGTTCTTCTTCGCCGTCGAAACGACCGGGATCTACTGCCGGCCGAGCTGCCCCGCCGTCACGCCCAAGCGGAAGAACGTCCGCTTCTACCCGACCGCGGCCGCCGCGCAGGGCCACGGCTTCCGGGCCTGCCGGCGGTGCCGCCCGGACGCCGTGCCGGGCTCGGCGGAATGGAACGTGCGGGCCGATGTCGTGGGCCGCGCCATGCGGATGATCGGCGACGGTGTGGTGGACCGGGAGGGCGTGCCCGGTCTGGCCCACCGGCTCGGCTACAGCTCACGCCAGGTGCAGCGGCAGCTCAACGCCGAGCTGGGCGCCGGCCCCGTGGCGCTCGCCCGCGCCCAGCGGGCCCACACGGCACGGGTGCTGCTCCAGACGACCGGGCTGCCCGTGACGGAGATCGCCTTCGCGTCGGGCTTCGCCAGCGTGCGCCAGTTCAACGACACGATCCGGCAGATCTACGCCCGGACGCCGAGCGCGCTGCGGGCCGAGGCGGGGACGGGGCTGGGAGCGGCGGTCCGGGAGGCGCACACCGCCGGGATCCCGCTGCGGCTCGCCCACCGGGGGCCGTACGCCACCCGTGAGGTCTTCGACCTCCTGGCCGCCGAGACGGTCGCCCGGATCGAGGAGGTCGGCGGTGAGCCGGGCGCCCGGGTCTACCGGCGCGCGCTGCGGCTTCCGTACGGCACGGGCGTCGTGGCGGTCGACGAGCGGTCCGCCGGGGCCTGGCTGGAGGCCAGGATCCACCTCACGGATCTGCGGGACCTGACAACGGCCGTCCAGCGGCTGCGGCGGCTCTTCGACCTGGACGCCGATCCGTACGCCGTCGACGAGCGGCTCGGCGCCGACCCGCTCCTCGCGCCGGGCGTCGCCGCCCGCCCCGGGCTGCGTTCGCCGGGCGCCGCGGACCCGGAGGAGTTCGCGGTACGGGCGCTGGTGGGGCGGGAAGAGGCGGAGCGGCTGGTGAAGCTGTACGGGAAGGCCCTGGACGTGCCCTTCGGCGGGCTGACGCATGTGTTTCCCGAGCCGGGGGTGCTGGCCGGTGCGGCGAGCGATCCGGAGCTGCGGGCGCTGGCGGCCGCGCTCGCCGACGGGGACCTGAGGCTCGACGCCGGGGCCGACCGCGACGAGGCCGAGCAGGCGCTCCTGCGGCTGCCGGGGATCGGCCCGGCAGCCGCGGCGCTGATCAGGATGCGTGCGCTCGGTGACCCGGACGTGGATCCGGACGGGCGGCCCGAGGCGGACCGGTGGCGGCCCTGGCGTTCGTACGGGGTGCGCCACCTGGGGCTGCTGTGAGGGGGCTCAGGCGGGCAGACCCCAGCGCGGAGCGGGTTCGTTCGCCGCTACCGGGCGGATGGTCAGGTCAGGCCGGTCGCCCCGCGCCGTGATCAGCGCCGATTCGCCCTTGCCGAGGCGGATGCGCACCGTGCCGTCGGCCGACGCCTCGTGCTCCAGCGGCCGTCCGCGCCGGTCGCGGATCTCCACCGGGCCGTCGATGCCGTGGCGTACGACGCAGGGTGCGCCGGCCTCGCTGGTCAGCCGCACCCAGCGGGTCCGGCCCTCCTCGCGTACCGCACTGAGCAGGAAGGCGCCCTGGGTCCGGAAGTCGTGCACGGTCAGTTCCCGCCACGCGGCGGGCAGTGCCGGGAAGACCCTGATCGTGCCGCCCCAGGACTGGCAGACCATGTCGTGCAGCGACTGGGCCGCCGAGAGCGGGGTCTCGATGACCGGGCCGGACTCCTTGTACATGGTGTTCGCCTGGATGAAGCGGCTCATCAACTGGCCCAGGTACTTCAGCGCGTCCTCGCCCTTGCCGAGCAGCGCGGACATCGACGCGGCGCCGGTGAAGGTGTAGCCCTGGAGGGCGCCTTCGAAGCCGACCCAGTGGGCGAGGGACTTCTCGATCAGGGCGCGTTCGCCGGCCGTCGCGCCGGTCAGCTCGTACAGCGGGTACACCGCGAGCATGTGCGAGTAGTGGCGGTGCGACTTCGCGAACGGGACCCCGGCGCCGATCATGAATCCGTCGGCATCGACGGGGTAGGGCGCGAGTCTGGCCAGGACCTCCTGCCAGCGGGCGGTCAGCGGGTCGCGGACGCCGAGCCGCTCGGCCGATTCCAGCAGGGTGCGGCAGCCCCAGCGCAGCAGCATCAGGTCGTAGTTGCAGTCGGGGGCGTTGACGCCGTACTCGGGGGAGAACGTCGCCGGGAGGTGCAGCTTTCCGTCCGCGCCGGGCGTCAGGAAGTGCAGGTAGTAGTTGACGGCCTTGCGCAGCAGCGGGAAGAGCGTGTCGCGCAGGATCGACTCGTCCATGGTGTGGCGGTAGGAGAGCCAGACGTTGTGCAGCGCCCAGGTCAGATTGCCGACCTCGGGAGTGGGCGGGTCCTGGCCGGGGATGCCGACCCCGTAGCCGCCGTCGGTCACCGAGGCACCGTTGACCAACTGGGGATCGGTGGTGCGGGGGATGCCGGCCGAGTCGGCCCGGTAGGGGGCGGAGACCTCGCGCGAGAGCTGGTCCCGGAATTCGCTGAGGGCGCGGGTGACGGCGTCCAGTTCCAGGTGGTTGGAGCCGTGGATCAGCCAGTACTCCAGCTGGACGTTGAGGTTCCACCAGGTGTTGGGCCAGGGCGTGGGTTCCAGCCAGGGGCCGGAGGTGGCCATCACCGGGGCGTCCTTGCGGGCCGCCGACGCGGTCTTGTAGAGCTGGATCCAGTAGAACCGCTGCAGCCGGGCGTCGGGCAGGGACAGGAAGCTCTTCCGGTAGAACCGGTCCCACCAGGCGCGATGGGGTGCGGCGAGCGGGCCGTACGGGAGCGCGGAAGCGGTCTTGACGGTACGCAGCGCACGGTCGCGGGCTGTCGTCGCCGGGTGGGAGTGCGCGACCGTGACGTAGAGGGTGCGGGTCGTGCCCCTGGTGCGTTCGCGCCAGGCGGTGACGTGCTGACCGCCTGCCAGCAGCGGCTGGACGGCGGTGGTGGTGTCGCCGTGCTGCTCGGTCACCGCGGGAGGGTTGCCGGTGTAGCCGTCCGGGACCGGCTTGAAGGCGGCGCGCGGGCTGATCGCCTCGGCGGGGTGGAAGACCCAGCGGAAGTCCTGTTCGCCCGCGCTCGGGGTGATTTCCACGGCGAGCAGATCGCTGGTGGAGTGGACGAAGGCACGGAGCTTCAGGGTGCCAGCGGTCGTGGTGATCGTGCCTTCGAGCTGGGCGGTGCGCAGCCGCATCCACCACTCGATGCCCGTGATGGCGCCGACCGGCTCCAGGGTGAAGTGGCCGATGGGGAGGCGGGCGAGGCCGAAGAGCGAACCGAACTCGGGGCGGTGGTCCTGGACCTCGGAGTGCTGGACGTTGAAGCGGACGGCCCGGGTGGTGGCGCCGGGTTCCGCGTAGATGCCGGAGCCGAGGCGGCCGTTGCCGAGGTACGGGCCCTCGTACCAGGTCTTCGGCAGCTTCTGCCAGAGCAGATCGGCGTCGTCGAGGACCGTACGCCAGCTGTCGTCGGGGGAGTGCACGGTGGTGGGGGTGGCGGGGGCCGGGGTGGGGGCAGGTGCGGCCGGGGTGGCTGCCAGGGCGGGGACGGCCGGGCCGACCGCCACGAGTGCGCCGCCGATCGCGGTGCCGGTGGCGAGCACCGTCCTGCGCGAAGGGGCGGGTCGGGACGGGGATGAGGCTTCGGTCCGGGGCGAGCGGGAGGGGTCCGGTGCTGTGGACAAGGCTTCTCCTGGCGACTCGTACGCAGGCGCTCAATTCATCCGAGCTATTCCTTGAGGGAAGGTAGGCCCGGGGTATTGCTGCGTCAATGGAGCGGGAGAGATCCGATGTGTTTCCGTGTATCTGGACGGTGTCCAGCAGGATGTCGCAAGGGTGGGGCGTGGATCAGGCCCAGATCACCGCGCCGAGCCAGGCGCCCGTCACCAGCAGGCACGCGAAGAGCTCGACGAGTACCGCGTAGCCGGTCGCCCGCATCACCGAGCGCACCGATGTCCACCCCGCCCCGTGGCTGCCAAGCCGCAGCCGCTCCGCTCCGTAGATGGTCCCCACGTATCCGGCGACCGCACCGATCACCGGCACCACGAAGAAGCCCACGATCGCGCCGATCCCGCCGAGCATCAGGGTCTTGCGCGGCGCGCCCGTCTCGCGCGGGCGGCGTGGCGGCAGCAGCGGCTTCAGCGCCTGGTTCAGCAGCAGCAGCGCCGTCGCGCCGATGAGTACGCCCCAGGCGACCGGCGTCATGTCGGTCAGCGCCCACCACAGCACGGCTGCCCAGACGATCGCCTGCCCGGGTGCCCCCGGCACCAGCACACCCAGCAGGCCGAGGAGCATGACGAGGCCGACGGCGACGAGTTGCCACACGCTCATCTGACCAGCCTGCCGGAGTCCGGCCGGTCCCGCCCGCCAGCGCACCCGGGGGCAGAGGGGGTCGGTGCAGCTCAGGGCCGTATCGGAGCAGTAGCGGTGTGTGGTCGCGGCCGTGCCGGGGCGGCCTCTTCGGGACCGTGACGGGTCTCTTCGGAGCCGGGGGCGCACGGGCCGGAACCGGGGTGTGTGGGCCGGAACCGGGGCGTGCGGGTCAGGGCCGGGGCGTGCGGGCCACCCAGCCCCGTTCGTACGCGTGCCAGCCCAGCTGGAGCCGGGTGGAGACGCCGGTCAGCTCCATCAGCCCCTTCACCCTTCTCTGTACGGTCCGCAGTCCCAGCTCCAGCTGTTTCGCCACGCTCGCGTCCGTCAGCCCGGCCAGCAGCAGCGAAAGGATCTCCAGGTCCGTGGGATCGGGGCCGGTGGCCTCCTCCTGGAACCGGCCTCCCTCGCCCAGCCTGAGCGGCATCGCCTCGCGCCACACCGCCTCGAAGAGTCCCATCAGTGACTCCAGCAGCCCGGAGGCATGGACCACCAGGGCGGCCGGTTCGGCGCCGTGCCTGGTCAGCGGCACCATCGCCAGGGCGCCGTCCGCGACGACCAGCTTGGTCGGCACCCGGTCGATGACCCGGCACTGCTCGTTCCGGCTCAGCGCCGTCGACAGCTCCAGGATCCCGAACGGCATCGAGAGCGTCTCCCGCTCGACCACCACCCGGTAGGACACCCCGCGCGTCGCGACCTGCTCCTCGGCCTCGTTCTCCATCCCGCTGACCGCGATCGGCTTCCCGGTGACCAGGGCGCACACCTCGCTCGTCGCACCGAGCTGCAACTGGTGGAAGCGGTGCGACACCGCGCTCGCCCCCGTGACCACCTCGACCAGATCGTGCACGGCAGGCTCGGCGGCCTCTGCCCGGTACTCCTCGGCGAGCAGCGCCGCCGCCAGCTCCGCCTGCTCCAGCTCATGGCGCTGCTGGGTGAGCAGGGCCCCGAGCGCCACTCCCGGCGGAGCCGCCACCCAGCGTCCCGTGCGGGCCGAAGCCTGCGCGGCCAGACCGTGCTGCTCCAGCCTGCGCAGCGCCCGCTCGGTGTCCGGCTCGGGAAGGCCCAGCCGGTGCGCGAGATCGGAGACCTCCGCGGCCCCCACCGCCACGAGTGCGCGGTACGCCGACTCCTGTATCTCGTCGAGCCCTATGGCTCCCAGCATTTCCGGACCCCTCCCGGACGCGTTGATTCCGCACGATGTCGCCGTCGTCGGGCGTCCTCCCATGGCGGAAAGCGGCCACGGCGTAAACCCGCCGTGTACATCATCCCTTTATCGCCTGGCGCTCTGCCAATGTGGCGCCACCGAAGTACCAACAACCTCCGGAAGACTGCGGTTTGCGCTGATTGGTTCCGGATTTACTTGGGGAGAGCGATGCGTCCGATATCGCGTACGGCGCTGGGTGCGGCCACCGCCGCCGTCCTGGCCGTCACCGCGATCGCACCGTCCGCGGCAGCGCCGCAGGACGACGCGACAGGGAAGAGAGCACTGACCGGCAGTTCGGCCGCCGAAGCCAAGAAGGACAAGTCGGTCACCGTGACCCTGGTCACCGGTGACAAGATCCTGGTGGGCAAGGACAGTTCGGGGGCCGACTCGGCCACCGCGCTGCCCCGCGAGGACGGCACCGTTCCCCTGGTGCAGACCAGGCAGTCCGGCAAGGACCTCTATGTCTACCCCGAAAGCGCCGCCGCCGCGCTCGCCGCGGGCAAGGTCGACGAGGAGCTCTTCAATGTCACCGGCCTCATCCGGCAGGGTTACGACGACGCCCACACCAAGTCGCTGCCGCTGATCGCGGTGTACGGCGAGGGACAGGCCCGCTCCACCTTCGCCACCCCGCGCGGCGCCAAGCGCGGACTCGCGCTCGACGCCATCGGCGGTCTCGCCCTCAAGGCGGAGAAGGAGAAGGCCGCCGAATTCTGGTCGGACGTCACCCGGGGTACCCGTTCCTTCTCGACCTCCGGCATGAAGAAGCTCTGGCTCGACCGCAAGGTTCAGGCCACCCTCGACAGGTCGACGAAGCAGGTCGGCGCCGACCTCGCCTGGGCCGCCGGATACGACGGCAAGGGCACCAAGGTCGCCGTCCTCGACACCGGTGTCGACGCCGAACACCCCGACCTCAAGGGCCGGGTCGCCGCCTCGGAGAACTTCACCGACTCCGACTCCACCGACGACCGCCAGGGCCACGGCACCCACACCATCTCCACCGTCGGCGGCTCCGGCGCGGCCAGCGGCGGCAAGAAGAAGGGCGTCGCACCCGGCGCCGACCTGCTCGCGGGCAAGGTCCTCAACGACAGCGGCTCCGGCGCCGAGTCCTGGATCATCGCCGGCATGCAGTGGGCCGTCGACCAGAAGGCCGATGTCGTCTCCATGAGCCTCGGCAGCCCCGAACCGACGGACTGCACCGACCCGATGAGCGTCGCCGCCGAGGAACTCGCGCAGAACAAGGGCACCTTGTTCGTGATCGCGGCCGGCAACGCGGGCCCGACGTTCAACACCGTCTCCTCGCCCGGCTGCGCCCCGAGCGTGCTGACCGTCGGGGCCGTCGACCGCGACGACACCACGGCCCAGTTCTCCAGCCGCGGCCCGGTCATCGGATCGCACACCCTCAAGCCCGAGATCACCGCCCCCGGCGTCGCCATCTCGGCCGCCGCGGCAGGTGGCCGCGGCGTCTACGCGTACCAGTCGATGTCCGGTACGTCGATGGCCACTCCGCATGTCGCGGGCGCCGCGGCCATCGTGAAGCAGCGTCACCCGGACTGGACCGCCCAGCAGATCAAGGCGGCGCTCGTCTCGTCCGCGAAGAGCGACATCCCCGGCGACGTGCGCGAGACCGGCGGCGGCCGCCTCGACGTCAAGGCCGCCATCGACACCACCGTCGTCGGCGCCCCCGCCATCCAGGGCGGCACCTACAACTGGCCGCAGGACCGGACCGACCGCACCACGGTCGACGTCCCCTACACCAACTCCGGTACCAAGCCGGTGAAGCTGTCGCTGAGTGTGCAGGGCGTCACCGGCAACGACGGCTCGGCCGTCCGCTCCTCCGTCGCGAAGCTCGGTGCGAACACCGTCACCGTCCCGGCCGGAGCCACCGTCAAGGTCCCGCTGCAGATCGATCCGACGGCCAGGCTGAAGGCCGCGCAGTACGGTGACGTCACCGGACGCGTGCTGGCCACCGGCCCCGGCGGCGCCAGGGTCTCCACCCCGTTCTCGCTGTATGTCGGGGCCGAGACCGTCACGCTGCGGGTCAAGCTCGTCGACGGCGCCGGCAAGCCGGCTGCGGGCTCCTCCTCGCTCGACGTCATCGGCACCGACGACTCCAAGGGCGAGCGCCGCTTCAACGACGGCTCCACCGATCAGGTCTACCAGGTGCGCCCCGGGGCGTACTTCGTCTCCGGCTTCGTCACCACGGCCGACCCGAAGGACGCCACCGGCAACGCGGACGAGTCCGTCGCCTACCTCGCGCGGCCCCAGGTGAACGTCACCAAGGACACGACCCTGGTCCTGGATGCCCGCAAGGCACACCGGCTTCAGGTGAAGACCGAGGACCGCGCCTCCGAGAGCCGCTCCACGACGCTCGCGTTCGGCCGCACCTGGGACGATGTCTGGCTGCACGCGGGCTCCGTCTCCGGTGGCTCCGCGGTCAGGAACTACCTGGTCGACGTGCAGGGCAAGGCCAGTGACGGCGACTTCGAGTTCGCCAGCTTCTGGCGCGCGTACGCCCCGCAGATCGAGAAGCTGTCGGTCGTCGGCGGTGTCGAACTGCACCCGAAGGTGGCGAGCACCGGCTCCGTCAACCTCGACGGCACCGGCGAGGCCGCCCTCGTCGACGCCGGAACCGGTACCCCCGACGAGCTGAAGGCCGCGGACGCCGCCGGAAAGATCGCCCTGGTCCAGGTCGCCGACGGCAACAACAACGTCTACGCCCAGGTGCGCAACGCCAGGGCCGCGGGCGCCAAGGCCATCATCGCCCACCGTCCCTCCGCAGGACCCTGGCAGCCGTCCATCGGCTACGCCGCGTCGACGCTGCCCGCGCTCGGCATCGAGGCCGGTGAGGCCGAGGCGCTGAAGACCGCCCTGGCCGACGGCCCGGTCCGGCTGAGCTGGACGGCCACCGCGGTCAGCCCGTTCGTCTACAACCTGGCCTTCCCGGAGACCGGCCCGGTCACCTCGGACCGCACCTACAAGGTTCGCGACACCAAGCTCGGCAAGGTCACGGCCAACTACGAGGCGATGGGCCTCGCGGCGGACTACGTCGACATGATGATCATCAACCGGCCGTACGGCGGTGCGTTCTCCGGCGTCACCGACTACGTCGCCGCCCCCAGCAAGCGCACCGAGTACTACTCGGCGGGCGACACCGCGTGGGTCCGGTACATCTCCTCCAGCTTCCCCTGGGGCGAGATGATGGTCGACCAGCCGCGCACCTACACGGCAGGCTCGAAGCGTACGGAGAACTGGTACCGGGGCATCCCCGTCCCCGCCGCCCCGCGTGACGTGGCCGGCAAGCTCCAGCTCGCCGCCGAGCGCCAGGACAACCTGATCGGCGTCGCCCCGGGCTTCTGGAGCGACAGCGAGCACGCCGGTCTGCAGGGCTCCTTCGGTGACGTGGGCAACATGAGGCTGTCCAGCGGCGGCAAGCTGATCGGCGAGACCGGCTGGCCGTCCGGGGTGTTCACCGTCCCGGCGGAGGACGCCGCGTACGAACTCACCATGCAGACCACCCGGTTGGGTCAGCCCGCCGCCGTGTGGAAGCGGTCCACCAGCACCGAGACCACCTGGAAGTTCCGTTCGGAGCGGGAAGAGAACGCGTACTCCCAGGGCATCCCGCTGCTCTTCCCGGGCTACGACCTGGACTCGGACGGGCTCAAGACCCTCGCGGCCGAGGACGGTCAGAAGATCGGCCTGAGCGTCTCCGGTCACGCCGGCTACACGCCCGGCAAGCTGACCGCGGCCAAGGTCTCGTACTCCTACGACGGCGGGAAGACCTGGACCGAGGCGACCACCGCACAGCAGGACGGCCGGTGGACCGCGACCGTGAACCACGCGGGAGCGGCCGGCAAGCCGGTCACCCTGAAGACCGAACTGACGGACGCCAACGGCAACTCCGTCATCCAGACCGTGAACGACGCGTACGCCGTGCGCTGATCACGACCTGACCGGTCCGCCGGGCGTCCTTCCCGTGGGGGGTGGGGACGTCCGGCGGACCCATGTCCGCGGCCACTATTTCCGGATGACCCGTTTTCGTACGGCCCCCGCGGTCGACAATAAAGAACATGAGTCAGCAGGGGGAGAAGCCCGCCGCCCACGAGGACGACTGGTGGCGCAGGCTCTACGACGAGAACGACCGGGGCACCGGGACGAGCCGCGCGGCCGACGGCTCCGACAGTGCCAACGGTCCCGACAGTGCCGCCAGTGTCGCCAGTGCCGACGGTCCCGACAGTGCCAACGGTTCCGACAGTGTCGACAGTCCGGACAGTGTCGACAGCCTCGACGACCGTTTCGACTCGGCGTCGGAAGCGGTGGGTCCGGGCGGAGGCGGGGGAGCCGACAGGGGATCCGTCGGCCATGTGGGTGACCGGCCGCCCACCTACGACGCCGAACCCACCGCGCTGCCCGCCACCGTCCCGCAGGAGCTGGACGGCATCGTCGCCGACACCGCGCTCGACGGCGCCCGCTACGGCACGTACACCCTGCGCGCCGCCTCCGTGCGCGGGGACTCCGCGCGGTTCCGCGGCGAGCCCCGCCGCGACGCGCTGCTCACCGCCCGCTTCGGCACCGACGAACGCGCCCTGGTCCTGGTCGCCGTCGCCACCGGGGCACGCGCCACCGAATCGGCACATCTGGCGGCGGCCGACGCCTGCCGCTGGATCGGCGCAGCGGTCGGACGCAGCCACGCCCGGCTCTCCGAGGACATAAGGGCGGGCCGCCGCGGCGAGCTCAAATCCGGACTGCACCGCCTCACCGACCGCACGTACGGCAAGCTGCGGGCCCGCGCCGCCGAGCTGGGGGTGGAGCCGCAGCAGTACACGGCGGGTCTGCGCTGCCTCCTGCTGTCGGCGGATCCCGACTGCCGTACGCGGATCTTCTTCGGGATCGGCGCCGGTGGACTCTTCCGGCTGCGCGACGGTGTCTGGCAGGACCTCGAACCGGTGGTCCCGGCAGCCGGTGACCTCGGCAGGGACCCCAGGTCCGGGGCTGCGCCGGCCGAGAGCAGCCCCGACGGTGACCGCCTCACCACGGATCCGGCCGTCACCACATCCGCGCCGTCCCATGTCGAGGCCCCGCCCGGCCCGCCCGGTCCGGCAGATCTGTCGGGGCTGCCCGGTCCGGCAGATCCGTCGGGTCCGTTCGGCCCGCCCGATTCGCCCGCAGAACCGTTCCGCTTCCGGGGCTCGGTCGCCCGGCCGGGAGACACGCTGCTGCTGTGCAGCCCCGGACTGGCCGAACCGCTGCGCGGCGAGCCCGCCCTGGCCGAGGAACTCGCCGGACGCTGGGCTCCCGAAGGAGCACCCGGGCTCGTGGCGTTCCTCGTGGACACCCAGCTCCGGGTGAAGGGGTACTCCGACGACCGTACGGGCGTGGGCGTCTGGGAGGCGTAACCGCGCGGGTCATGGGTTGATGGATGCGGAGTCCGGAAGCCGAAGCGCGGAAAGGGTACGCAACCCATGGCCAAGCAGAACGTGTCGGAGCAGTTCGTCGACATCCTCGTCCGGGCGGGCGTCAAGCGTATGTACGGCGTCGTCGGCGACAGCCTCAACCCGGTCGTCGACGCCATCCGCCGCAACCGGTCCATCGACTGGATCCAGGTCCGGCACGAGGAGACCGCCGCTTTCGCCGCCGGTGCGGAGGCCCAGGTCACGGGCTCGCTGGCGGCCTGCGCCGGCTCGTGCGGCCCCGGCAATCTGCACCTCATCAACGGTCTCTACGACGCCCACCGCTCCATGGCCCCCGTGCTCGCCCTCGCCTCGCACATCCCGTCGAGCGAGATCGGACTCGGCTACTTCCAGGAGACCCACCCGGAGCTGCTCTTCCAGGAGTGCAGCCACTACAACGAGATGATCTCCAATCCGCAGCAGATGCCCCGGCTGCTCCAGACGGCCATTCAGCACGCGATCGGCCGGGGCGGGGTCAGCGTCGTCACGATGCCGGGTGACATCGCATCGCAGCCCGCCCCGGAGAAGACCATCGAGCACGCACTGGTCACCTCGCGGCCGACGGTGCGGCCCGGTGACGAGGAGATCGACAAGCTCCGCCGGATGGTCGACGAGGCGAAACGTGTGACATTGTTCTGCGGCAGCGGAACGGCCGGCGCCCACGCCGAGGTGATGGAGTTCGCCGAACGGGTGAAGGCCCCGGTCGGGCACGCGCTGCGCGGCAAGGAGTGGATCCAGTACGACAACCCGTACGACGTCGGGATGAGCGGACTGCTCGGCTACGGTGCCGCCTACGAGGCGACCAACGAATGTGATCTCCTCATCCTGCTCGGCACCGACTTCCCGTACAACGCCTTCCTTCCGACCGATGTGAAGATCGTCCAGGTCGATGTGCGCCCCGAGCACCTTGGCCGCCGCTCCAAGCTGGATCTGGCCGTCTGGGGAGATGTCCGCGAGACCCTGCGCTGTCTGACCCCGCAGGTGAAGGTCAAGTCCGACCGCAAGTTCCTCGACCGGATGCTGAAGAAGCACGCCGACGCGCTGGAGGGCGTGATCAAGGCGTACACCCGCAAGGTCGAGAAGCACGTCCCGATCCATCCGGAGTACGTCGCCTCGGTGCTGGACGAACTGGCCGACGACGACGCCGTGTTCACCGTGGACACCGGCATGTGCAATGTTTGGGCCGCACGGTATCTCTCCCCCAACGGCAAACGCCGTGTCATCGGATCGTTCAGCCACGGCTCGATGGCCAACGCGCTCCCGCAGGCCATCGGCGCCCAGTTCACCGACCGGGACCGCCAGGTGGTCTCGATGTCCGGCGACGGCGGATTCACCATGCTGATGGGGGACTTCCTGACCTTGGTGCAGTACGACCTGCCGGTGAAGGTCGTACTGTTCAACAACTCGTCGCTGAGCATGGTCGAGCTGGAGATGCTGGTCGCGGGCCTGCCGTCGTTCGGGACGACCAACAAGAACCCCGACTTCGCCGCCATCGCCCGAGCCTGTGGGGCGTACGGAGTACGGGTGGAGAAGCCCAAGCAGCTTGAAGGCGCCCTCAAGGACGCCTTCAAGCACAAGGGCCCGGCGCTCGTCGATGTCGTCACCGACCCCAACGCCCTCTCCATCCCGCCGAAGATCAGCGCCGAGATGGTGACCGGTTTCGCGCTCTCCGCGAGCAAGATCGTGCTGGACGGGGGAGTGGGCCGGATGGTCCAGATGGCCCGCTCCAACCTGCGGAACGTGCCCCGCCCCTGATCCGGCCCCTCGCGGCCGGATCAGGCCCCGATCAGGGCGGGGACGACCGCAGTGCCAGGCCGGGGTCGGTCGCCGCCTCAGGCCGGGGCCCACCGCAGTCTCAGGCCGGGGACGACCGCAGAGCCAGGCCGGGCCCACCGCAGTCTCAGGCCGGGGTCAGCCGCAGTGTCAGGATCTGGAACGGCCGCAGCGACAGTACGAGACCGTGCTCGTCGGTCTCCGCCTCGCGCAGCGGCCGTTCCAACAGGTCGGTGACCACGGCCCGGACGACGGGGAAGCCGACCCGCAGCGTGGTGCCGGCGCGACCGCCCGCCGACTCGTACAGCCGCACGATCACATCGCCGCTGCGGTCCTCGGCGAGCTTCACCGACTCGACCGTGACCGCCGGATGCCCCGCCTCGACCAGCGACGGCACGGCAGGCGCCACCGCTGCCCGTAGCGGCAGGTTGAGCGCGAGCCCCTCCCGTACCGCGTCGGTGATCTCGCCGCCCGGCGCCAGCGCGTAGCCGAACCGGTGCCGGCCGAGGTCGGTCTCCGGGTCGGGGCTGTGCGGGGCGCGCAGCAGCGTGAGCCGTACGGTCGTGCCGAGGCCCGAACCGTGCGGGGTCCGGGTCACGTCGTGCCCGTACGTCGAGTCGTTGAGCAATGTGACGCCGTACCCCGGCTCGGCGACCCGCAGCCAGCGGTGGGCACAGATCTCGAAACGGGCGGCGTCCCAGCCGGTGTTGTCGTGCGTCGGGCGATGGATGTGGCCGAACTGGATCTCGGATGTGGAGCGTTCGGCGTGTACATCGAGCGGGAACGCCGCCTTCAGGACCTTCTCCGACTCCCGCCAGTCGACCTCGGTGTCGATGTCGATCCGGCGGCTGCCCGCGCCCAGCCGGATGTCCTGTGTGACATGTGACTGCCCGAAGGACCGCCGGACACGGACCGCCGCCCGCAGCGGGCCCTCCTCCACCAGTTCGACGGAGTCGGCGTCGGTCAGATCGGTCCGGGAGCGGCGGTAGTGCCGGTCGATGTCCCAGGCGTCCCAGTGGTTGGGGTGATCGGGGTGCAGCTGGAGGAGGTTGGCCCGGTGGCCGGGGACGAGGACGTCCCGCCCCGCGCCGAGATCGCGGACGGAGGCGATCAGTCCGTCGCCGTCGACCACCACGCGCAGCAGACCGTTGTCGAGCACGATCCCCTCGTTCGCGGTACGGGTCGAGCGGACGGGGTGCTCCGGTACCGCCGAACCGTCCAGTGGACCCGCGCCGAGCCCCGGTGCGCCGGCCAGTACCGCCGTGCGGCCGCCGCCCAGGTGCTGCACCCGCGCGGCGGAGGGCAGCACCGCGCTCGCCGCCGCGTCCAGCTCGACCACTTCGCGGCGTTGGTACGGGGCGGAGTTGAGCGCCACCAGACCCTGGGCGCCGCCCAGTGCCGCCACCGCGTCCGCCACCAGATCCGCCAGTTCCGCACGTACCCGCTCATAGGTCTCGCGGGCCTCGCGGTGCACCCAGGCGATCGACGAGCCGGGCAGGATGTCGTGGAACTGATGCAGCAGGACCGTCTTCCACAGCCGGTCCAGGGCCTCGTAGGGATATGCGTAGCGCTGATCGCGGCCGAGGTTGCGCAGAGCCGCTGCCGTGGCCCACAACTCGGCCTCGCGGAGCAGGTGTTCGCTGCGGCGGTTGCCTTGTTTGGTCTTGGCCTGGGTGGTGTACGTGGCCCGGTGCAGCTCCAGGTAGAGCTCGCCCGACCAGACCGGAGCCTGCTCCCCGTACTCCTCCTCGGCCGCCGCGAAGAACGCCGTCGGCCGCTCGATGGCGACCCTTGGTGAACCCTCCAGGCCCTTGAGCCTGCGCGCCTTCTCCAGCATCTCGCGGGTGGGCCCGCCCCCGCCGTCGCCCCAGCCGAACGGGGCGAGGGAGCGGGTTGCGAGCCCTTTCTCGGCGAAGTTGCGTTCGGCGTGGGCGAGTTCGCCGCCATGGAACTGGGCGTTGTACGTGTCCACGGGCGGGAAGTGGGTGAAGACCCTGGTCCCGTCGATGCCCTCCCACCAGAAGGTGTGATGTGGCATTTTATTGCTCTGGTTCCAGGACAGCTTCTGGGTCAGGAACCACTTCACCCCCGCCAGCCGGGCCAGCTGCGGGAAGGCGGCCGTGTAGCCGAAGGAGTCCGGCAGCCAGATCTCCTCGGTATCCACCCCCAGCTCCTGCTCGAAGAACCTCTTGCCGTGCACGAGCTGCCGGGCCAGCGCCTCGCCACCGGGCATATTGGCATCGGACTCCACCCACATCGACCCCACGGGCACCCACTGCCCGTCCGTCACGGCCCGCTTGATCCGCTCCCAGATGTGCGGCTGGTGCTCCTTCACCCAGGCGTACTGCTGGGCCTGCGAGGCTGCGAAGACCAGCTCCGGGTAGTCCTGGGCCAGCGCGGTGACATTGGCGAAGGTGCGCGAGGCCTTGCGCACCGTCTCGCGCAGCGGCCACAGCCACGCCGAGTCGATGTGCGCATGACCGACGGCCGAGATCCGGTGCGCGCTCGCCGCGGCGGGGCGGGACAGCGCTTCGGTCAGCTCGTCCCGGCCGGCCCGCGCCGTGCCCGGCACGTCGTGCAGATCCAGCGCGTCGAGCATGCGCTCCAGCGAGCGCAGGATCTCGTGGCGCCGGGAACGCTCGACGGGCAGCTCCCGCATCAGCTCGGAGAGCACCTCGATGTCCAGGACCAGGTGCCAGACCTCCTCGTCCAGCAGCGCCAGCTCCGCGGAGGCGAACCGGTGGAGCGGCCGGTCACCCGCCGTCGTCACGTCCCCGAGCGGTGTCGGCACGAAGCCGTGCTCCAGCACGGCGGGGTTGGCCGCCGCCTCCAGCAGCAGCGAGACCGGCTCGCCGCCCACCGCGGGGGAGGCCACCGTCAGATGGCGATTGCGCGGATGGATGCCCTTGATGGGGACGCCCGCGAGGTCGTACAGCATGCCCTCGGCCTGGAACCCCGGCCCCTGACCGGAGAAACCGGGGTCCACGACCACCTCGACCCGCCGCCCGGCCCACTGCGACGGCACGGTCCCCTCCAGCCGGAACCAGCTGGTCGACCAGGGCTTCCCCCACTCGGTGCCGGTGCAGAACGGCTCGAACGGCTCCTGGAGGACCTGGGCCACCGGAACGGGTTCGCCGGTGATGTGCCGGACCGAGAGCGCGAGCGGGGTGCGGTCCGGGTACTGGGCGGGGCGGATGAACTGGTGAAGGGCGCGTTCGAGCCGGTCCTCCACCAGGGTGCGGTCGTCGTGCATCACGGCTCCAGGGGTCGGTGCCTGCGGGTTTCATGGCTCCACTTCCCCGCCGGCCGATCCGGCATCCCTGCGGGCGGTGCGGCGGGGTGATGACTGATCAACTGGCCCTGTGCGCACCCTTGGCGACCCTTGAGCAATGTGACATATTACTGCCGTGCTCACGAGACACCCCGTGGATGTCGTCATCGTCGGGGCCGGAATGGTCGGTGCCGCCTGCGCCCACTACACCTCCCGGTCCGGACTGTCCGTAGCCGTCGTCGACCGCGGGCCGGTCTCCGGCGGCACTACCGGAGCTGGCGAGGGCAACCTCCTGGTCTCCGACAAAGTGCCTGGACCGGAGTTGGAACTGGCCCTGCTCTCCGCCGCGTTGTGGCGGCAACTGGCCGAGGAGCTGCCCCCTGAAATCGAGTACGAGCTCAAGGGCGGCGTGGTCGTCGCCGCCTCCGAGGAGTCCCTGACCACCCTGTCCGCGACCGCCGCCGGTCAGCGGGCGGCGGGTGTCGAGGCGCACCACCTCGCATCCGACCGGCTCCGCGACATCGAGCCCCACCTCGCACCGGACCTGGCCGGCGGCTGCCACTACCCGCAGGACGCTCAGGTCCAACCAGCCCTGGCCGCAGCCGAGTTGCTGCGTTCGGCTGTCCGTTCCGGTGCGCTCGTGTGCCCGGGGGAGGAAGTGGTCGGGATACTCAGGGACCGGGAGGGCGCCGTACGCGGGGTACGCACGACAAGGGGCGAACTGTGCGCCCCCGTCGTGGTCAACGCGGCGGGCACCTGGGGAGGCGACCTGGCCGCACTGGCCGGGGTGAACCTGCCGGTCCTGCCCCGCAGAGGGTTCGTACTGGTCACCGAACCACTGCCCCGGCTGATCCGGCACAAGGTCTACGCCGCGGAGTACGTGGGCGACGTGTCCAGCGGGTCCGCGGCGCTCCAGACCTCGCCGGTGGTGGAGGGCACGCCCTCGGGGCCGGTGCTCATCGGGGCGAGCCGCGAACGGGTCGGCTTCGACCGGACGTTGTCCGTTCCGGCGGTGGCCCGGCTGGCGGCCGGGGCCGCAGCGCTCTTTCCCGTACTCGCCGACGTGCGGGTGATGCGCGCCTACCACGGATTCCGCCCCTACCTGCCCGATCACCTCCCCGCGATCGGACCGGACCCCCGTGTGCCGGGGCTCTTCCACGCCTGCGGCCACGAGGGGGCCGGGATCGGACTGGCGCCCGTGACCGGACGGCTGATCGCCGACGCGATCCGGGGGGAGCGGCCCGCACTCGATCTCGGACCGTTCGCCCCCGACCGGTTCGATGCCACATGCCATGTCACAGGTGATGCCACAGGTGATCCCACCTGCGATGTCACATGACGGTGGAGAGCGGGGCGCCCGTGCCCCAGGAGAGGACCCAGTGAGACGCACCCGCGCACGTACCCCCGCCGAACTCGTCGGGGCCGCGCCCGAACCGGAGTTCCAGCTGACCTTCGACGGCCGCCCGATCCGCGGACTGCCGGGCCAGACCATCGCCGCCGCACTCTGGGCGGCGGGCATCCTGACCTGGCGCACCACCCGGGTCAACGGCCGCCCGCGGGGTGCCTTCTGCTCCATCGGCGCCTGCTACGACTGCCTGGCCACCGTCAACGGCCGGCCCAACCAGCGTGCCTGCCTGCTGCCCGCGGGACCGGGCGACGTCATCACCACGCAGGAGGGCGACGGGCATGCCGCACTCGACGGATGAGCCCCGGGCGCGGGAGACCGACCGCGCCGCGATCGCCGTGGTGGGCGCGGGACCGGCGGGCCTGGCCGCAGCCGTCACCGCCGCCGACCACGGGCTCGACGTGATCCTGCTGGACGCGGCCGACGCCCCCGGCGGGCAGTACTACCGCAGCCTGGCCGACGGGCTCGGCGCCACCCGGCCCGAGGCCCTGCACCACCACTGGCACGCCTTCACGGAACTCTCCGCACGGCTGGCCGCGCACCGCGACACCGGCGCGATCCGCCACCTCACCCGCCACCAGGTGTGGACGGTCGAACGAACCGGTGACGGGGACTGGATCCTGCACGCGGTCACCGGGGAGGCCGAGGACGAGGCCCGTACCGCCATCCGGGCCCGCCGGATGATCCTGGCGACGGGCGCCCACGAGCGCCAACTGCCCTTCCCGGGCTGGACCCTGCCGGGAGTGGTGGGCGCGGCGGGGGCCCAGGCCATGCTCAAGTCCGGGCTGGCGTTGCCGGGGCGCCGCATCGTGGTCGCGGGCAGCGGGCCGCTGCTGCAGGCGGTCGCCGTCTCGCTGACGCGTGCGGGGGCGCGCGTGCCGGCACTGGTCGAGGCCGCCGGATACGGGGCGTACGCCCGTGCTCCCCGGGTGCTGGCCGCCAACCCCGGCAAGGCGGCGGAAGCGGCCCGCTTCGGGGCGGAGCTGGCCCGTGCCCGGGTCCGGGTGCTCGGCCACCGGGCGGTCACCGAGGTGCACGGCGACGAGCGGGTGGAGGCGGTGACCGTCAGCAGGGTGGACCGTCGATGGCGCCCCGTCGCGGGGACCGGCCGCCGGATCGCCTGCGACGCGCTCGCCGTGGGACATGGGCTCGTGCCACAGCTCGAACTCGCCGTGGCGGCCGGCTGCGGTACGCGTACGGGCCCCGACGGCACACACGCGGTCACCCTCGACGAACAGCTCAGGACCACCGTCCCCGGGATCTGGGCGGCCGGCGAGACCGGTGGTGTCGGAGGTGTTGAACTCGCCCTGTACGAAGGTGAGTTGGCCGCACTTTCCATCGCTCGTGAGGTACGGGGCGGGGTACGGCGGCAGGACGCGCGCAGAGCCGTCGCGCTGCGCCGCTCCCGCCGCCGGCTGCGGGCCTTCGCCGCGCTGATGGGGACCGTGCACCGGCCGGGGCCCGGCTGGAGCGAGTGGCTGACCGGCGACACGGAGGTCTGCCGCTGCGAAGAGGTCACCGCTGGCCGTATCCGTACGGCGTGCGAGGAGCTGGGAGCCGGTGACACCAGGACCGTCAAACTGCTCACCCGGGCCGGAATGGGGTGGTGCCAGGGCCGGACGTGCGGATTCGCCGTCCGTGAACTGGCCGCCGCGCACGGCGACGGGCACGGCACCGGGCACGGCACCGGGCACGGCGACGGGCAGGAGCCGGGCGGCCCGGACCGGCGCCCACTGGCCTGCCCCGTGAAGCTCTCCACGCTCGCCGACCTGTCCGGCCCCGGGTAGGCCGCGGCCGGTTCTCGACTTCTCGACTTCCTGACTTCTCGACTCGGAGTCCGGCGGCACGCCGCGACAGGTTTCCCGCATTCCGCCGGAACGTCGCGTCCACCGACCGTCCTCCGTCTTTCCGCTGTCCTTCCTCTGTCCGCCACACCGTGACATGTCACACCTCTCAAGGAGCCACGATGCAGACGAACACCGACTCGCGCACCCGCCCCTGGCACGGGGTCATGGTCGCCACCCCGATCACCCTGCGCGACGACTGCACCATCGACTACGACGCCTACGCCACCCATGTGCGCCAGCTCATCGAGGCGGGCTGCGACGGAGTGGTGCCCAACGGCTCACTGGGGGAGTACCAGACCCTGACCGACAGCGAACGCGACGAGATCGTCCGGGTCGCCGTCGAAGCCGCGGGTGACGGCAGCCGCGTCATGCCGGGCGTCTCCGCGTACGGCAGTGCGGAGTCGAGGCGCTGGGCGGAACGGGCCGCCGAGGCGGGCGCCGGTTCCGTACTCCTTCTGCCGCCCAACGGCTACCGCTGCGACGAGGCGGCGGTGCGCGCCCACTACGCCGACGTGGCCGAAGTCGGGGTGCCGGTCGTCGCGTACAACAACCCGTACGACACCAAGGTCGATCTGACTCCGGACCTGCTTGCCCGCCTCCACCAGGACGGCAGCATCGTGGCCGTCAAGGAGTTCACCGGCGACGTCCGCAGGGCGTACGAGATCGCCGAACGGGCGCCCGGTCTCGACCTGCTCGTGGGCGCCGACGACGTACTGCTGGAGCTGGCACTCGCCGGTGCCGTCGGGTGGATCGCGGGCTGCCCGAACATGTTGCCGTCCTGCTGCGTGGATCTGTACCGGGCCGCTGTCACCGGTGACATGGCAACGGCCCTGCCGCTGTACCGGGAACTGCACGAGCTGCTGAGGTGGGACTCGAAGCCGGAGTTCGTCCAGGCCATCAAGGCGTCCATGGACGTCGCCGGACGCCACGGCGGCCGTACCAGGCCGCCGCGGTTCCCGCTCCCCGCCGAAGACGCCGCCGCCGTACGCGCCGCGACGGAGAAGGCACTTGCCGAGGGCCTGCACTGACACCGGCACCCGCCCGTACGACCGGGCTGAGCCGCGCCAGGCCCTGCCCGGTCCCGGCTCCGCCCGGTCCCGGCTCTGCCCGCGCCAGGGTCTGCACAGTCCTGGCGCTGCCCGGCCCGGCCCAGCCCGTTCCGTTCCGTTTCCGCTTTCTTCGTGTACGCCGTGACCAATGAAGGGGGAGCCTTGCAGACACGTCACATTTTCCATGCCGTCGACTCACACACCGAGGGCATGCCCACCCGCGTCATCACCGGAGGCATCGGCACCATCCCCGGTGCGACGATGGCCGAACGGCGCAGCTACTTCCATGAGCACCGGGACGCCGTACGCACCCTGCTCATGTACGAACCGCGCGGCCACGCCTCCATGAGCGGCGCGATCCTCCAGCCGCCCACCCGGCCGGACGCGGACTACGGCGTCCTCTTCATAGAGGTCTCCGGCTATCTGCCGATGTGCGGGCACGGCACCATCGGGGTGGCGACCGTTCTGGTGGAGACCGGCATGGTGGAGGTCACCGAACCCGTCACCACCGTGCGGCTGGACACTCCGGCCGGGCTCGTCAGCGTCGACGTTCAGGTGAAGGACGGCGCCGCCACCGCCGTGACCCTCACCAACGTTCCGGCGTTCAGCGTCGCGCTCGACCGGGTGGTGGACGTACCCGGCTACGGGAAGCTGCGCTACGACCTCGCCTACGGCGGGAACTTCTATGCGATGGTTCACCTCGCCGACCTCGGACTGCCCTTCGACCGGGCGCGCAAGGACGACATCCTGGCCGCCGGGCTCGCGCTGATGGACGCGGTCAACGCCACCGACCGGCCCGTCCACCCCGAGGACCCGGGCATCCACGGCCTCAAGCACGTGCAGTGGATCGCACCCGGGTCCGACGCCCGCCACTCCCGGCACGCGATGGCCATCCACCCCGGCTGGTTCGACCGCTCGCCCTGCGGGACCGGCACCTCGGCCCGTATGGCGCAGCTGCACGCACGCGGTGAACTCCCCCTGGGCACCGACTTCGTGAACGAATCCTTCATCGGCACCTCGTTCACCGGACGTCTCGTCCAGGAGACCACCGTGGGCGGACTGCCGGCCGTGGTCCCCACCGTCACCGGCCGCGCCTGGATCACCGGTACCGCACAATTCTTCCTGAACCCGTCCGACCCCTTCCCCGAAGGATTCCTGCTGTGAAACTGCCCCTGCTCGGCGCCGAAGACATCGAGTCCCTGGGACCGACCGGAGCCGTGGACGCACTGGAGGCGGCGCTGCGCGGGGGCCTGGATCCGGAGACGGCCCCCGCCCGGCACCATGTCACAGTGCCCGGCGGGGAGCTGCTGATCATGCCCGCCACCACCCAGCAGGTGACCGGCGTGAAGATCGCCGGGGTGGCCCCGGCCAACCCGGCGCGCGAGCTGCCCCGGATCACCGGAAGCTATCTGCTGCTCGACGCCCCCACCCTGCTGCCGCTCGCCCTGCTGGACGGGGCCGCGCTCACCACCTTGCGCACCCCGGCCGTGTCCGTGCTCGCGATCCGCCACCTCACCGGGCCCGTCGTGCGCCACCTCGTGCTCTTCGGGACGGGCCCCCAGGCGTACGGGCACCTGGCGGCAGTGCTCGCGGAACGCCGGGTCGAACGGATCACCGTCGTCGGCCGCAATCCGCAGCGGGCCGACGCGCTGGCGGCGCATGCCCGTCGACTCGGCGCGGACGCCCGTACGGCGCAGGCGCCCGGCGCCAAGGAGGTCGCCACGGCCGACCTGGTGCTCTGCTGCACGACCTCCGCCACTCCGCTGTTCGACGGCGCCCTCGTACCGGACGGGGCGACGGTCGTCGCGGTCGGCTCGCACACCCCCGATGCCCGGGAGGTCGACAGCGCGCTGGTGGCCCGTTCCGCCGTCTTCGTCGAATCACGGTCGGCGGCGCTGTCCGAGGCGGGCGATCTGCTGATCCCGATGGCGGAGGGAGCCTTCCGGGCCGAGGACATCCACGGCAACCTCGCCGAGCTGGTGACCGGTTGCGCCGCCGGCGAAGCGTCGGCCCGTTTCGAGGGCCCCCGGTTCTTCAAGAGCGTCGGAATGGGCTGGGAGGACCTCGCCGTCGCCGCCGCGGTGCACCGGAATTCGGTGCTCTGAGTGAGTTGTCCACAGCTCCTGAGCGACGGGCCCTGACGGAAACGTGACATTGTATTCTGAGGCCCCGCACGGTGCTGGAGGAACAGATATGGCCCGCCTGACGACGCTCAACGCCATCTCCGCGCAGGAGCACTTGCGTGACCAGGTGGCCAACGCCCTCAGGGCGGCCCTGATCGCAGGGGAGCTCCGTCCGGGCATGATCTACTCCGCTCCCGCGCTCGCCGCCGACTTCGGGGTGTCCGCCACCCCGGTCCGCGAGGCGATGCTCGACCTGGCACGTGAGGGCCTGGTCGAAGCGGTGCGCAACAAGGGCTTCCGGATAACGGAGTTGACCGAACAGGACCTCGACGACTTCACCGAGCTGCGGGTCATGATCGAGGTTCCCACCATCGGCCGCATCGCCCGGATGGGCAGGACCAAGGAGCTGGAGGCGTTGCGGCCACTCGCCCAGGCGATCGTCGCAGCCGCCGCCGAGCACGACATCCTCGGCTACCTGGAGGCCGACCGCCGCTTCCATCTCGAACTGCTCGGCCTGGCGGGAAACCGCCGCTTGGTGGAGGAGGTCGGCAATCTGCGCAAGCGGTCGCGTCTGTTCGGGCTCAACCGGCTCGACGAATCCGGGTTGTTGGTCCAGTCCGCGGAGGAGCACGCCCAGCTGCTCGACCTCCTGATCGCGGGCAACGCGGAGCGTGCGGAGCGGTGCATGCTGGGTCATATGTCACATGTCAGGAATCTCTGGGCCGAGGACGAACCCAACGGGACGGGAGCGGGTGGCAATCGGATCAGAAGCGTGCGGATGCCGGCCGCCGAGGCCTGATCCACCGCTTGCAGATCACACCGCTCACACCGCTCACACCGCTTCCAGCTCACCGCTTGCAGCTCACCGCTTGCAGTCTGCAACTCACCGCTCACCGCTATCCGCTCGTCGTTCCCCCGCGGACGACCTCGACCGCCGGCTCGCCACATCGCCTTCAACGGCCGCCCACCGGGCGGCCGTTGAAGCGCGATGAACGGCGGCCCGGGTCTCACACCCGGGACTCCAGCAGCGAGCCCATCCACTCCTCGATCCCGGCCACGGTGCGCGGCAGCGCGGAGGACATGAGGCGGGCGCCGTCGGCCGTGATCACGAGGTCGTCCTCGATCCGCACCCCGATCCCGCGCAGCGCCCGGGGCAGCGTCTCGTCGTCGGGCTGGAGGTAGAGCCCCGGTTCCACCGTCAGTACCTGACCGGGCTCCAGGCGCCCGTCCAGATAGGTGCCGGCACGGGCCTGCGCACAGTCGTGCACGTCCATGCCGAGCATGTGGCCGCTGCTGCAGAGCGTGTACCGGCGGTACAGGCCGTTGTCCGCGTCGAGCGCCTCGTCCGCGGACATCGGCAGCACGCCCCACTCGTGCAGCCCTTCGGCGATGACCCGCATGGCCGCCAGATGGAAGTCACGGAACCGCGCCCCCGGACGCAGCGCCGCGATGCCCGCGTCCTGTGCGGCGAGCACCAGCTCGTAGACCGTTCGCTGCACGGGGGAGAAGCGGCCGGACAGCGGCAGGGTGCGGGTGATGTCGGCCGTGTAGAGCGAGTCGGTCTCCACCCCGGCGTCCAGCAGCAGCAACTGATCGCGTTCCAGCGGGCCGTCATTGCGGATCCAGTGCAGTACGCAGGCGTGTGCCCCGGCCGCGGCGATCGTGGAGTAGCCCGGACCGTTTCCCTCCAGCCGGGCCCGGAGATCGAATACGCCCTCGATCCAGCGTTCGCCGCGCGGGTGGAGCAGCGCCTGCGGCAGGCTGCGCACCACATCCTCGAAGCCGAGCGCCGTGGCATCGACGGCCTGCTGCAACTGGCCGGTCTCCCAGGGGTCCTTCACGAGCCGGAGCTCACTGAGCACCGCTTCGAGCCCGGCCGGTGCCGAGCGCCCGAGAGGGAACCCGCGGCAGGAACGCAGGAGTTCGTCGACCGTCGGGTCCACGCCGGCCAGCACCCGGACCGGTGGTTGCGGCCCGGTCAGCAGCTTCTCCCAGGCGTCCAGATGCGCGCAGCGGATGCCGGTCAGACGGGCCGCCTCCGCGAGGTCGGGCCTGCGCCCGACCCAGAACTCCCCGTACCTGCGGTCGCGGTAGAACTCCTGGCCGGTGCGGGGTGACCGGGGCCGCAGGTACAGCACCGCTTCGTGCCGCTCGTCGCCGTCCGGTTCGAGTACGAGGACGTGGCCGGCCTGGTCCTCGCCGGTGAGGCCGGTGAGCCAGGCGTAGCCGGTGTGCGGCCGGAAGCGGTGGTCGGTGTCGTTGGAGCGGACCGCGAGCGCGCCCGCCGGAATGATCAGGCGCTCGCCGGGGAAGCGGGCGGCCAGCCGGGCCCGGCGGGCGGGGGTGGCGTCGATGGAGGGGACACGAAGGTCCGCCGGCAGTGGGGACTTGGCCCACCCGGTGCCCATGAAGGCGTCCAGGGCGGGTGACACCGGCAGATCGTGGCTACCGCTGCCGCTGCGGGGCGCGGAGAAGGAACGGGACACGGGCATTGCTCCTCGGGGCTCTGTGGTGCGGGGGCCGGGGCGGGGGTCGGGGCCGGGGCCGGAACCCCGGCATTTCCGGGACGAGACGCTGCGGTGCCGGGAAGGCCGGTGGTGGTGGCGGCCGGTGCGTTCGGGGCCGCCTGTCATATCCCGTGCTGCGACGAGAAGTTGTCGCGCGGATGAATGTGCGCGAGAGGGGTTCCAAACAACATGTGACATGTGCCATTGTACAGCGCGCAAGGGGAAAGCGGCCGTGCTCATGTCACGACGTGAGTGCAGTTCAGACCTTCAGATCCGGTCCGGCACCGACCTCTTGCATTCCCCCACAGCCGCGCCTTGTCGCGCGGTCACCACTCCGCTGGGAGGCGGCACGTGAAGAACCTGAGGGTTCGGCAGAAAATAACCGGATTGTCCACTGCGGTCCTGGCAGCATGCCTGGGCGTGGGCCTGTTCACGGCACCGAGCCAGGCCGTCGAACAACGCCCCGCCGTGTCGACCGCGACCCCCCACTCCTCGGACGCCGCCCAGAAGCGGGCGGAATCCCGGACCGAGGACCCCGGCGGCCCCACCGCCGAGTCGCTGACGGCACCCGCCGACGATGCCGCTCACGTGGAACGCAAGTCGCTCAAGGCCGCCGACCGGCCGCCGTTGTCCGCGTCCAAGGACGCGCTCAAGCGGGACTACGACGACCCGGCCACCTCGCTCCCGAGTCACCTGGCACCTTCGATGAAGGCCGCGAAGCGGGCCCTCGCCAAGTCCGGCAAGGCCGCGGCCGAGTGCAACACCACCGATTTCACCAACAACACCGGAAGTGCCCTGGTCGAGAAGGTCAAGGCGGCGACCACCGACTGCGTCAACACGCTGTTCCGTCTCCAGGGCCAGGACGGCTACAACGCCTTCCGTGAGGACCAGATGGTCACCATCGCGGACGCGATGCGCGGCGCGTCGGCCTCCTACCCGGGTGACGACAGCACCGGCATGCCCCAGCTGGTCCTCTTCCTCCGGGCCGGCTACTACGTGCAGTACTACGACCCCGACACCGTCGGGGAGTACGGGCCGCGCCTGCGCACGGCCATCCAGGGCGCACTCGACGGCTTCTTCGGTTCCTCGCACGCCTTCGACGTCACCGACGCCAACGGCGAGAGCCTGTCCGAGGCGATCATCCTGGTCGACAGCGCCGAGGAGAACGCCCGCTACCTGAACATCGTCAAGCGGATGCTGGCCGACTACGACGAGTCGTACAACAGTTCCTGGTACATGCTCAACGCCGTGAACAGCGTGTACACGGTCATGTTCCGCGGTCACCAGGTGCCCGAGTTCATCAGCGCCATCGAGGCCGACCCCAGCGTGCTGACCTCGCTGCACGACTTCGCGGCGAACCACCTCGACCTGCTGGGCACCAAGAATTCGTTCCTGGCCGCCAATGCGGGGCTGGAGCTCGGCCGCTTCCTCAAGGAGGACTCGCTGCGCGCCAAGGCGAGCCCGCTCGCGATCGACCTGATGGGCAAGAGCTCCATCGACGGCCCCACCGCCTCGCTCTGGGTCAATCTGGCCAAGATGGTCGATGCCTACGACAAGGACAACTGCGCGGCCTACGGCGCCTGTGACCTCGCGGAGCGTCTTGAGAAGGCCGTTCTGCCGGTGAAGCACACCTGTAGCGACAGCATCACCATCCGGGCGCAGGACATGACCGCGGAGGAACTCGAAGCCAGCTGCACCAGCCTGCGCAACCAGGACGCCTACTTCCACGAGGTGGCCAGGGACAACGGCGCGGTCGCCGACGACAACAACAAGACCATCGAGGTCGTGGCCTTCGACTCCAGCACCGACTACCAGACCTACGCCGGAGTGATCTTCGGCATCGACACCAACAACGGCGGCATGTACCTGGAGGGCGACCCCAAGGCCGCGGGCAACCAGCCCCGGTTCATCGCCTACGAGGCCGAGTGGGCCCGCCCCGACTTCCAGATCTGGAACCTCAACCACGAGTACACGCACTACCTCGACGGCCGCTTCAACATGTACGGCGACTTCGCCGCCGGAATGACCACGCCGACCGTCTGGTGGGTCGAGGGCTTCGCGGAGTTCGTCTCCTACTCGTACCGCAAGCTCGACTACGAGGCCGCCATCGCCCAGGCCGCGAACCGCACCTACACCCTGCGCACCCTGTTCGACACCACCTACGACAACGCCGACCAGACCCGCGTGTACAACTGGGGCTACCTGGCCGTCCGTTACATGCTGGAATCCCACCGCTCCGACGTCGACACCCTGCTCGGTCTCTACCGCAAGGGCGACTGGGACGGCGCCCGCACCCTGCTCACGTCGACCATCGGCAGCCGCTACGACGCCGACTGGAACACCTGGCTGGCGGCCTGCGCGGCCGGTGCCTGCGGCGGCGGGTCCACCAACCCGCCCGGCGAGATCACCGAGTGCAAGGACGCCGACACCAGGATGCTGGGCCGGAACTGCATGCGCAGCGGGCTGAAGGCCGTCAAGGGCGACTACGCCTACCTGGCCGTCCTCATCCCGGCCGGCACCACCCAGCTGAAGATCACCGCCACCGGCGGCACGGGTGACGCCGACCTCTACTACAGCGAGAAGGAGTGGGCGACCACCCAGGTCTACACCGACAAGTCCGTCGGGGCGGGCAACGAGCACACCCTGACCGTCAACAACCCGGCAGCGGGCTACCACTTCATCAGCCTCTACGGCAACGAGGCGTTCGACGGCGCCAAGGTCACCACCGAGTTCTGATCCCTACGACCCCCATGGTGCCGGCCGGTCGAGTGGTCACCCCGCTCGACCGGCCGGTGCCGTTCCCCGGGCGGCGTCCGCCGGACCCGGCCCCGGGTTCAGGACAGCCGCAGCGTGCCGGGCGTCGTGCCGTCCGCCAGGATCTCCACGATCAGGTCGAAGAGCGTCGGGCCCCGCCCGGCCAGGGCCTCGTCCAGCCGTTGCCGGACCGCCGCCCGGTTCGTGGGATGCACCCGGTCCAGGCTCTGCCGCAGCCGGCGCGCCGTCTCCTCATGGCCCAGGGCCTGAGCGGAGGTGGTGTGATCCCGCCATTCGAAGACGAAGTCGCCGTCGTCGGGCGTGCCCATGCCGCCGCCGAGACAGTCCGCGAGGGCGTCGAGGTTACGGCCGAAATAGCCGCCGGGGCCGTTCACGGCCTCGCCGATCTCTTTCCAGAACTGCTCCAGGCCGGTGACCCGGGAGCCTTCGATCACATAGGTCACGGTCATGGGTGGAGCGTACAAGTCCGTATGTCTGCTCCGGTCCGTGATCCGCGCCGCAGGTGGGGGCTACGGCGCGGATCGGTCCGGAGGAACCGGGCTTCAGCAGCCCTGGTCGATCAGGTCGAAGGTGGCGTAGTGGTCGCTGGTGTAGTAGTCCTCCTGGGCCCGCTCGCCGGTGACGATCCGACGCGCGCCGCGGGTCGGGGAGTTGGGCGTGACGACCGTGTACTCGTGGTAGTAGCCGGTGCTCTGGCCGGGCAGGACGCCTTCACGGTTCTGGAAGACGGTGCCGTCCTGCTCGTACGGGAACGGACCGCCGGCATCGATCAGGTCGAGGGTGTCGTGTGCCTGGGAGGGCAGCGCCGAATAGCAGATGCTGCCCACCGAGTCGGTGGACGGGTTCGAGGCGGTGGCCGAGGCGACCGGGCCGCCGACGAGGAGGACGGACAGGAGGGCGGCTGCGCCACCGAGCGTGGTGATCCGTGGGGGGATTCGCATGGACCCCATGATGACGCGCGTAGACACGGTCCCGTCAACGCCAACCGATGTGAATTTTTTGGAAGTTAACCCGGGGGTAGGAAATGTGTCGGACTGATGTCCGGAGGTCTGCGGGCCCGGACCGGTTCTCCGTTCACTTATTGATGAGTCGACAAGCGTGACGGCCTGTCAGCGGGGCATGCATCCCGTGAGCGCGTTCCGTGGGGGAGTTCGACAAGCAACGGATTCCACGGGACGACCGACCATGAGCAGGGGGCGATGCACTGTGCGGGCGGGGGAGACGATGGAGCGTCAGGGAGATGCCGATTCCATGAACGGCGAGGCCTCGCACGAGCCGGGGGCGCAGGACGGGCAGCCGGTCCGGCTGCGTCGCAGACTGGCCCACACCGATCTGGCGTCCGTGGGGGAAGTCCGATGTGCGTTACGGGAGTTCCTGCGCTACCGGTGGAAGGAGGAACCGGCCCAGGTGGCGGAGCTCCTGCTCAGTGAGCTGGTGACCAACGCACTGATCCACACCCGGCACGGGGCGGTCGTCACGGTGAGTGTGGCGCCCGCCAAGTTGCGGGTGGAGGTACGGGACTTCGTGTCCGGACTGCCCCTGTCGTACGTACCGGACGCCGACGACGGTACGCATGGCCGGGGCCTGTTCCTGGTGCGGAGCCTCGCGGACGCCTGGGGAGTCGCCGCCCATGCGCTGGGCAAGGTCGTCTGGTTCGAACTGGACGGCGAAAGGCCCTGACGTACCGGAAGGGACCGGGCCGTCAGGGCCGCCGGCTTCAGCCGAACTGCTGCTCCAGATCTTTCAGTTTCTGCTCCAGTGAATCGAGCCGGGGCAGGGCCTGGGTGTCGTCCTCGGCGGTGAGGTCGACGGTGGCCGGATCATCCGGGCTCCGGTCCGAGGTGCCGGTACTCGGACCCGCCACGGCTTGCAGGGATGGCCGGGGGCGCAGAGGCAGTTGTCCCGGCTCGGATATGGCGGGCTCCACGACGGACTGCGTGGAGCCCGGCGTGGCGGGGAGGGCCTGGACATCCACCTGGGTGCCGCGGCCGACCCGGTGCCAGGCCCGGTTCTGCCGGTTCAGCGCCTTGATGTGGGCCCGGTCCAGCTTCTCCTGGTCCTTTCTGCGCAGACGGTTCTGCTCCTTCTCCCGCCTGTCCTCACGTACCTCGTCGACCGCCTCGTCCAGGGTGCGTACGCCTTCCAGCAGCATCAGCGACCAGGCGCCGAAGGTCTCCCGGGGGGCGCGCAGCCACCGTACGATCCGGATCTGCGGCAGCGGGCGGGGCACCAGACCCTGCTCGCGCAACGCGGCCCGGCGGGTCTGCTTCAGCGCCCGGTCGAAGAGCACGGCGGCCGAGAGCGACATCCCGGCGAAGAAGTGCGGGGCGCCCGCGTGGTCGATCCCGCGCGGCGCGTGCACCCAGTTGAACCAGGCGGCGGCGCCGGCGAACGTCCACACGAGCAGCCGCGAGCCGAGCGCCGCGTCACCGTGGCTGGCCTCGCGCACCGCCAGCACGGAACAGAACATGGCCGCCCCGTCGAGGCCGAACGGGACGAGGTACTCCCAGCCCCCGGAGAGGCCGAGGTTCTGCTCGCCGAAGCCGACCAGCCCGTGGAAGGAGAGCGCGGCGGCGACCGCCGCACAGCAGAACAGCAGGATGTACGAGGCGGTGGCGTACATGGCCTCCTTGCGTCTGCGGCGCTCCTCGCTGCGTTCCCAGTTGTCGTCGGCCGCGGATGTGTCAGCGGTGCGCTTGCCGCGTGCGACCACCGCCACCGCCGCCAGGACTCCCACGAGCAGCACGGCGCCCGGAAGCAGCCAATTCAGCGATATGTCGGTCAGTCTCATGCGCGGTCCCTTGCATTGCGTAGGGCATTTCGGGCGCCATGATTGCCGAAACCCCCACACGCACAGGGGGGTTTCGGAGCAAGAGAACGCCATTGGGTTGGCGGGGTGTCCGGATGACCGGGATCCGCTCGAATGCCCTTGCGTGACCGCTGAGTCGTGTTCGATTCGTACCGCCCGTGCGGGTGGTGTCGATCAGGGGGCGGGCGTCAGCTTCCGTACGCGGTCGGCATCGCAGGTACGCGGACAGGTGACGCAGGTGTCCTCGGGACGCAGCGTGTAGAAGAGGCAGCAGCTCGCCCGGTCGCGGGTGGGCAGCGACTCGCCGTCCGGCCCGGTCAGTTCGCGGAAGCCCGCGGAGCCGACGTACGGCTTCGTGGTGCCCGGCAGCAGCGCCTCCAGCTCGCTCATCGCCCGCCGTTCCTCGCCGAGCAGATGGGCGATGTACCAGAGCCCCTCGACGATCTCGTCCGTCGCCATGCCCCACAGCGCGCGCCGGCCGCGCCGCATCCGGGGCCCGAAGCCGTCGAGCACCGGGCCGATGTGGTCGGCCACCGCCGTGAGCACCTCGGCCCGCAGCGCGGCCTCGTCGGGCACCACACGGGCGCCCGGCAGCGCGGCGGCCGGATCGTCCGGCAGGCAGGCGAACTCCCGCACCCGGAGGGTCAGATGGCCCAGCGCCCGCTGGAACGCCACGTCCGCGACGGGGACCCGGGGCACCCGCCGGTGGAGGAACCAGGGCACCGTCACCAGCAGGCAGGCGGGCCAGGCGTAGCGGTGCAGCCCGAAGCTGGCGACCACGTCGGGGCGGGCCTCCTGCCCGTAGTCCCGGACCACCTGGGCGTGGTCCCAGTCGAGGAAGGCGTCGAGTGCCGGGCCGCCCGCCGCGAGTTCGTCCGCACCCACCCAGCCCGCACCGCCGGGAGCGGTCTCGTCGTCCGCGAGCACCTGGGCGCGCAGGCCGGGAAAGACCTCGGCGAGGCGCGCGTACGCGTCCGTCACGGCGGACGCCGTGGTGCCGGGAAGCAGGGCGGGGAGTGTCATGCAGGGACCACCGAATCGCGACCGTTTGCAGGTAAGCCTTACCTTACCCGAACGGATCGATGTTTGAACTGCGGCCTCCTGCGCCTATCGTGCACAAGGGGCATGGCGCTCGCGAGCCGCGCCCACGGCAGGCCGAGGAGGTCCGAGTGGAGCAGGGCAGAGCGCGTGAGGCGTACGGCACCGCCGTGCCCGCGACCGCCCCGGCGGTCGTCCGGGTGCCCGAGCAGGCACGCGGCGAGCACACCCACAGCGAGCCGCCCGCCCCGCGGGTGGCCGTGCAGCGGCACTCCGTACGCGGCCAGATCCTGGAGGCGCTGCGCGCCGCGCTGGTCGACGGCCGGCTGGAGCCGGGGCAGGTCTACTCGGCACCGGCGCTCGGAGCCCGGTTCGGGGTCTCCGCCACTCCGGTGCGCGAGGCGATGCAGCAGCTGGCCATCGAGGGCGCCGTCGAGGTCGTGCCGAACCGAGGGTTCCGGGTCTCCGAGCGAGGCCCGCGCGAGCTCGCCGAGCTGGCCGAGGTGCGGGCCCTGATCGAGGTGCCCGTGATGCTGCGGCTGGCCCGTACCGTCCCGGCCGGCGCCTGGTGCGCCCTGCGCCCGCTGGCCGACGCGACGGTGGCCGCCGCGGCCGTGGGCGACCGGGCGAGCTACGCCGAGTCCGACCGGGCCTTCCACGGCGCGGTCCTCGCGCTCTGCGGGAACGAGCAGCTGGTGCAGGTCGCCGACGAGCTGCACCGCCGCTCCCAGTGGCCGCTGGAGGGCAACCCCGCCACCCGTCGCGCCGACCTCCTGGCCGACGCCGCCGAACACACCGCGCTGCTCGACGCGCTGATCGCCCAGGATCTGCCCGTCGTGCAGTCGCTCGTGCGGGAACACTTCAACGGCGCCGAGGGCTGACCGGTGCGGGGCCGGTCGCCGGGCCACCGGGCCGCCCGGCCGGGCCCGGCCTCAGTTGGCCTCGACCGTCTGCGCGGGGGGCGGGTCCAGATGCGGGGCCAGCCACGTCGGCACGCCCCCGAGCAGCCGGAACAGCCGGCCCGCCTCGGCGCGCAGCCGGGTCGCGAGCTCCGGCTCCGGCTCGGAGTCCGCGAGGGCGATGAGGGCCGGAGCCGTACCGATCAGGTAGCCCAGCTCCTCCCTTATCCGCAGGGACTCCGCGAAGCCGTGCCGCGCCTCCGCCACTTCGCCCTCGCGCAGGGACAGCAGGGCGAGGTGGCGCCAGGTGGAGGAGAGCAGCAGCGCGTCCCCCTGGGCGGTGGCCCCGGCGTGGGCCCTGCGGTACGCGGCACGGGCGGCCTGCGGCGAATCGGCGATGTTCTGCGCGATCAGGCCGCGCCGGAAGTCCAGCAGCGGGCGGCCCGGCGCGGACGGGGCGAGCAGCGCGGCGGCCCGGCTGAGGGCGACGCTGGCCTCGTCGGCCCGGTCGCGTACCCCCAGGAGTGTCGACGCGTAGGCCAGATGGCCGCGTTCACAGGCGGCCGCGCCGCGTTCGGCGTCGTCGTGGGCCAGCGCCTCCGCCGTGCGCAGGGCGTCCTCGGCGTCGGTCCAGCCCTTTCCGGTGTACAGGCACCGCTCGGTCAGCAGGGCGGTCCGCTGGAGCGCGGCGGCCGGATCGGTGTCGGCGCCGGGTTCGAGCAGCGCGGCGGCGTCCGTCCAGCAGGCGCGTGACCGCAGCCGCCATACCGCTGTCTGGAGCGGCGGATCGTCATCTGCTGTCGTTCCGGAACCAGACATGGCGGTATGCGCCACATTGCCCTCCCCGAGCGCGCCATCGAGCTGTTGAGTCTGGCGGCATCTCAGCACGGATCCGCATGCCGGGCCAAGGGTTCGTTCAATCTCAGGTGAAAGATTTCACAAACGAACGGAGCCGCCAACAGCCGTGACAGGGCCGGGAAATCAGCTCATACGCAGGGCGAGGAAGAAATCGAGCTTGTCCTCCAGCCGGGAAAGGTCACGCCCCGTCAACTGCTCGATTCGTCCGACCCGGTAGCGCAGCGTGTTGACGTGCAGGTGGAGCCGGGCCGCGCAGCGGGTCCATGAACCGTCGCAGTCCAGGAACGTCTCCAGCGTCGGGATCAGCTCCGCGCGGTGGCGCCGGTCGTAGTCGCGCAGCGGATCGAGCAGACGTGCGGTGAACGCGCGGCGCACGTCGTCCGGTACGAACGGCAGCAGCAGCACGTGCGAGGCCAGCTCTTGGTGGCCGGCCGCGCAGACCCGGCCGGGGCGGGCCGCCGCCACCCGGCGGGCGTGCCGGGCCTCTTCCAGCGCGCCGCGCAGCCCCTCGGGCGAATGGACGGCCGCGCTGACCCCCAGGGTCAGCCGCCCGTCGTCGGCGAGGCCCGCGGAGAGCGGTTCGCGGACGGCGGCGAGCAGCACATCGGCATGAAGCGCGGGGTCCTCGTGCGCGGTGTCCGCACCGGCGTCCCGGTCCGGCGCGGGGGCGCCGACGGCGGGCAGCGGTACGAGGGCGACGGCCTCCTCGCCCGTATGAGCGACGGCGATCCGGTCCGCCGTGTCGGGGCCGGTGACCGCGGGGTCGACGAGGATCTCCTCCAGCAGCGCCTGGGCGACCGGGCCGCCCGCGATGTCGGAGCCGGAGGAGCCGGAGGAGCCGGAGGAGCCGGAGGAGGCGGAGGAGCCCGAGGGGCCCGAGGATCCGGGGCCCGCCGGGGTGCCGGCGGCGGCACGGCCCTCCGCGTCGCCCCACTCGACCCGCGCCACCACGACCTGCCAGTGCGGGGCCGTCCCGAGGCCCGGCAGCAGCACCGGGGCCGCGACGCGCAGCCTGGCGGCTATCTCGGCCGGCGGGGCACCCGTCTGGACCAGCTCCAGGACCTCCTGGGCGAGCCTGCGGCGTACCGTACGGGCCGCGTCGCGCCGGTCCCGCTCGACGGCGATCAACTGGGTGACGCCCTGGAGCAGGTCCAGCCGGGCCGGCGGCCAGTCGCTCGCGTCCGCCTCGACCGCGAGCAGCCAGTCCGAGAGCACCGACTCACGGACGTCGCGGGAGGCCGGAAGAGCGCCGCGGCCGGTGTTCCGGATCGGGAAGAGCGAATACGTGGTGCCTTCGACCGTGGCCCGGTGCGGGGCGCGACGGCCGGTCCGGGTGGCGGCCAGATGACGGCCCGCGAGTGCGGCGCCGACCGGTCCGGGCAGTGGCGCCTCACCGGCGCCCGCGATCTGCCGCCCGGTGGGGGAGAGCACCCAGGCGTGCAGGTCGAGGTCGGATCCGAGCAGATCCAGGACCACCTCGGGACCGCCGCCCGCCGGGCCCGAGGTCATCAGCCTGCGGTGCCGGTCCACCACCGCCGCCAGATCGCCCGCCCGCTCACCGGACACCTGGCGCACCACATGCTCGGTGATCGTTGCAAACGCAACGGTCTCATGGACGGCGAAGAGCGGCAGCCGGTGGCGCGCACAGGCCTCCACCAGATCGCCGGGGACATCGCCCAGCTCCGCCTCGCCCGCCGCGAGTCCGGCGACGCCGGCCCCGGCCAGGATCCGGACGAACGGCTCCGAGTCCGCCGCGTCCCGGCGCCAGGCTAGACCCGTGAGGACCAGCTCGCCGCCCGACAGATAGCGGCTGGGATCCCGCAGGTCGGTGGTCATCACGCCGCGGACCGTGCGGTCCAGCTCGTCCTCGCCGCCGAGCAGCCGCAGGCCCAGCGCGTCGGTCTCCAGCAGTGCGCGCAGCCGCATCTCGTCGCCGCCGATCTCTTTCGTTGGTGCGGGTGAAAACTGGGTATTGCGGTGAGGTCACCGCTCCCCGCCATTCGTTCGAATCTACAAGACGAGGAGATCGACCAGCCAACTCCTTCATGTTTTCGGTGACTGCACCGGGTGGAGCACGGCTTGTGTACTAGGCCCCACGCCGCGTTAACAACACATGAACGACCAGTCGAGGGCCGGCCGCATCCCGCCCCCAGTGAACGACCCGATTGAGAAGAAGAGAGCCACTCATGGACTTCCTTCGCCCCGCCAGCTGGGAGGAGGCGCTCGCCGCCAAGGCCGAGCACCCGACGGCTGTGCCCATCGCGGGTGGCACCGATGTGATGGTCGAGATCAACTTCGACCACCGGCGGCCCGAGTACCTCCTGGACCTGAACCGCATCGGAGAGCTGACCGAGTGGGAGGTGGGCCAGGAGAACGTACGGCTCGGCGCCTCCGTACCGTACAGCCACATCATGGAGCACCTGCGGGCCGAGTTGCCCGGTCTGGCGCTCGCCTCGCACACCGTCGCCTCGCCGCAGATCCGCAACCGCGGCGGAGTCGGCGGCAACCTGGGCACCGCCTCGCCCGCCGGTGACGCCCACCCGGCCCTGCTCGCCGCGGGCGCCGAGGTCGAGGCCGAATCCGTACGCGGAACCAGGATGATCCCGATCGACGCCTTCTACACCGGCGTCAAGCGCAACGCCCTCGCACCGGACGAGCTGATCCGGGCCGTGCACATCAAGAAGGCCGACGGGCCCCAGCAGTTCTCCAAGGTCGGCACCCGCAACGCGATGGTCATCGCCGTCTGCGCCTTCGGCCTGGCCCTGCACCCCGAGACCCGCACGGTGCGCACCGGAATCGGATCGGCCGCCCCCACGCCCGTACGGGCGAAGGAGGCCGAGGAGTTCCTGAACGCCGCGCTGGAGGAGGGCGGGTTCTGGGACAGCCGCAAGATCATCACGCCGTCCGTCGCCAAGCAGTTCGCCGCGCTCGCCGCCGGTGCCTGCAACCCGATCGACGACGTGCGCGGCACCGCGAGCTATCGCCGGTACGCGGTCGGGATCATGGCCCGCCGGACCCTCGGCTGGACCTGGGAGTCGTACCGCGGCAACGGCCGCAGCACCGAAGGAGCTGCCTGATCATGCGCGTCAATTTCACGGTCAACGGACGCAGGCACGAGGCGGACGACGTCTGGGAGGGCGAATCCCTCCTCTACGTGCTGCGCGAGCGGATGGGCCTGCCCGGCTCGAAGAACGCCTGCGAGCAGGGCGAGTGCGGCTCCTGCACGGTCCGCCTCGACGGTGTCCCGGTCTGCTCCTGCCTGGTCGCGGCCGGGCAGGTGGAGGGCCGCGAGGTCGTCACGGTGGAGGGCCTCGCGGACTTCGCCGCCCACCGCTCCGAGCAGCACCCCGGCAGCGGCTGCGCGCCCGGCGTGTGCGGCACGGCGCTCGACAAGGCCCGGCGGTGGAAGGCGGAACCGTCCGGCGAGGAGAGCCGGGAAACAGGTCAGCTCTCCCCGATCCAGCAGGCGTTCATCGACGCCGGAGCCGTCCAGTGCGGCTTCTGCACCCCCGGCCTGCTGGTCGCCGCCGACGAGTTGCTGGAGCGCAACCCGGAACCGTCCGACGCGGACATCCGTGAGGCGCTCTCCGGCAACCTCTGCCGCTGCACCGGCTACGAGAAGATTCTCGACGCGGTCCGCCTCGCGGCCGCCCGCGCGGAAGAAACGGTCTGACGATGGGCGTAACCGGAAACCCCACCAGCATCAACCAGGGCACCCGCACCAAGGGCGGCATCGGCGAGTCCACACTCCGCCCCGACGGCATCCTCAAGGTCACCGGAGAGTTCGCGTACTCCTCCGACATGTGGCACGAGGACATGCTCTGGGGACACACCCTGCGCTCCACGGTCGCGCACGCCGAGATCGTCTCCATCGACACCTCGGAGGCACTCGCCACGTCCGGCGTCTACGCCGTACTGACCTACGACGACCTGCCGAGCACGGTGAAGAACTACGGTCTGGAGATCCAGGACACCCCCGTCCTCGCCCACGGCAAGGTCCGCCACCACGGCGAACCGGTGGCGCTCGTCGCCGCCGACCACCCGGAGACGGCCCGCCGCGCCGCCGCGAAGATCAGGATCGAGTACCGCGAACTGCCCGTCATCACCGACGAGGCGTCCGCGACCGCCCCCGACGCGATCCTCGTCCACGAGGGCCGCGACGACCACCACGCCGGGCACGTACCGCACCCCAACATCGTCCACCGCCAGCCCATCGTCCGCGGCGACGCGGACGCGGCGGCGGCCCGCGCCGATGTCGTGGTGAGCGGCGAGTACGTCTTCGGCATGCAGGACCAGGCCTTCCTCGGTCCCGAGTCCGGTCTGGCCGTGCCCGCCGAGGACGGCGGCGTCGACCTGTACGTCGCCACCCAGTGGCTCCACTCCGACCTGCGCCAGATCGCCCCGGTCCTGGGCCTGCCCGAGGACAAGGTCCGCATGACGCTCTCCGGCGTCGGCGGGGCCTTCGGCGGCCGCGAGGACCTGTCGATGCAGATCCACGCCTGCCTGCTCGCCCTGCGCACCGGCAAGCCGGTCAAGATCGTCTACAACCGTTTCGAGTCCTTCTTCGGCCATGTCCACCGGCACCCGGCGAAGCTCTGGTACGAGCACGGCGCCACCCGCGACGGCAAGCTGACACATATGAAATGTCGCATCGTGCTGGACGGCGGCGCCTACGCGTCCGCCTCCCCGGCCGTCGTCGGCAACGCCTCCTCGCTCTCCGTCGGCCCGTACGTCATCGACGACGTCGACATCGAGGCCATCGCGCTCTACACCAACAACCCGCCGTGCGGCGCCATGCGCGGCTTCGGCGCGGTGCAGGCATGCTTCGCCTACGAGGCCCAGATGGACAAGCTCGCCGCCGAACTGGGCATGGAACCGGTCGAGTTCAGGCAGCTCAACGCCATGGAGCAGGGCACCCTCCTGCCGACCGGACAGGTCGTCGACTCGCCCGCACCGGTCGCCGAACTGCTGCGCCGGGTCAAGGACATGCCGCTGCCGCCCGAGCGCCAGTGGGAGGTGGCCGGCGAACAGGCCGACGTACGGGCCCTGCCCGGCGGGCTCTCCAACACCACCCACGGCGAAGGCGTCGTACGCGGCATCGGCTACGCGGTTGGCCTCAAGAACGTCGGCTTCTCCGAGGGCTTCGACGACTACTCCACCGCCCGGGTGCGCATGGAGGTCGTCGCCGGCGAACCGGTCGCCACCGTGCACACCGCCATGGCGGAGGTCGGGCAGGGCGGTGTCACCGTCCACGCCCAGATCGCCCGTACCGAACTCGGCGTCTCCCAGGTCACCATCCACCCGGCCGACACCCAGGTCGGCTCGGCCGGCTCCACCTCCGCGTCCCGCCAGACCTACGTCACCGGCGGCGCCGTGAAGCACTCCTGCGAGGCCGTCCGCGAGAAGGTCCTGGAGATCGGCCGCCGCAAGTTCGGTACGTACCACCCCGCCTGGGCCACCGCCGAACTGCTCCTGGAGGGCGGCAAGGTCGTCACCGACGGCGGCGAGGTGCTGGCCGACCTGGTCGACGTGCTGGAGGACGAGGCGGTCGACATCGAGCTGGAGTGGCGCCACCGGCCCACCGAGGCGTTCGACCTGCGCACCGGACAGGGCAACGGCCACGTCCAGTACTCCTTCGCCGCCCACCGCGCGGTCGTCGAGGTCGACACCGAACTCGGCCTGGTCAAGGTCATCGAACTGGCCTGCGCCCAGGACGTCGGCAAGGCGCTGAACCCGCTCTCCGTCGTCGGCCAGATCCAGGGCGGCACGATCCAGGGCATGGGCATCGCGGTGATGGAGGAGATCGTCGTCGATCCCAAGACCGCGAAGGTCAGGAACCCGTCCTTCACGGACTATCTGCTCCCCACGATCCTCGACACGCCGACCATCCCCGTCGACGTGCTCGAACTCGCCGACGACCACGCCCCGTACGGGCTCCGTGGCGTCGGTGAGGCCCCCACCCTGTCGTCGACCCCGGCCGTCCTCGCGGCGATCCGGAACGCGACGGGCCTGGAGCTCAACCGGACGCCGGTACGACCCGAGCACCTCACCGGCAGCTGAGCCGCGGCTCCATCAGAACTCTCCGGGCGGTGCGTGCCTCCCAGGAACGTCACACTTCCGCCGCCCGCACCGCCCGGAGACCCCCGGCACTGCAGCACAGCAGTACGGCAGTACCGCGGTACACCGTTGCAGCACCGCAGCACCGCTGTACCGCAGTACGCAGCACACCGCTGCAGCACGTCGGATCGCAGTACCACGTCACACGTCACATTCCACTCTGCATGAACAGTTCGTCTCGGGCCGTCCCCCGGGTCGTGCCGCCCGCGCAGTCATCCCAAATCCCGCATTTCGACTCTTCATCGCGGGTGCCCCTATGAACCTTGGGAGTCAGGCATCATGACCCAGCAGTCAGTGGAGCCCAGGACCGGTGCGGAGGACGCGGGCTCAGGCTCGCGCGTCCCCGCCGGAAGATCCTGGCTCGACCGGTACTTCCACATCTCCGACCGTGGCTCCACCGTCGCACGCGAAGTGCGCGGCGGCATCACCACGTTCATGTCGATGTGTTACATCCTTCTGCTCAACCCGCTCCTGCTGTCCGGGCCGGACGCTTCGGAGCACCGGCTCAGCCACGCCGCGCTGATCACGGCGACCGCCCTGGCCGCCGCCGTCTCGACCCTGCTGATGGGATTCATCGGCAAGGTGCCCCTCGCCCTCGCCGCGGGACTCTCCGTCTCCGGCGTGCTCGCCACCCAGGTGGCACCCCACATGACCTGGCCGCAGGCCATGGGCATGTGTGTGATGTACGGCGCCGTGATCGTGCTGCTGGTCGTCACCGGGCTGCGCGAGATCATCATGAACGCGATACCGCTGGCCCTGAAACACGGCATCACCATCGGCATCGGCATGTTCATCGCGCTGATCGGCCTGGTCAACGCCGGCTTCGTCGGCAAGGGCGCCCCCGTCACACTCGGCACCGACGGACAGCTCGCCGGCTGGCCCGTACTGCTCTTCTGCGTCACCCTGCTGCTCATCTTCATGCTCCAGGCCCGCAATGTGCCCGGCGCGATCCTGATCGGCATCGTCGTCGGCACGGTCCTCGCCGTCATCGTCAACGCGGTCACCGACATCAGCCCCAAGGCATGGGGCGGCAGCGCACCCGAACTGCAGGGCAGCGCGGTCTCGATGCCCGACTTCGGGCTCTTCGGCCATGTCGAGTTCGGCGGCTGGGGCGAGATCGGCGCCATGACCGTGGGAATGATCGTCTTCACCCTGGTGCTGGCCGGCTTCTTCGACGCGATGGCGACCATCATCGGCGTCGGCACCGAGGCCGGGCTCGCCGACAGCAAGGGCCGGATGCCGGGCCTGTCCAAGGCACTGTTCATCGACGGTGCGGGCGGCGCGATCGGCGGCGTCTCCGGGGCGTCCGGGCAGACCGTCTTCATCGAGTCGGCGACCGGCGTCGGCGAGGGCGCCCGCACCGGGCTGTCCTCCGTGGTCACCGGTCTGCTCTTCGCGGCCGGACTGTTCTTCACCCCGCTCGCCCAGATCGTGCCGGGGCCGATCGCCGCCGCCGCACTGGTCGTCATCGGCGCGATGATGATGCAGAACGCCCGCCACGTCGACTGGAGCGACCGCGCCGTCGCCGTGCCGGTCTTCCTGACCGTGGCACTGATGCCGTTCACCTACTCCATCACCGCCGGTGTCGGCGCCGGAGTGATCTCCTTCGCCGCGATCAAGGCGGCGCAGGGCAAGTTCCGCGAGGTGGGCGTCTTCATGTGGGTACTGACCGCAGTGTTCGTCGTGTACTTCGCGCTCAGCCCGATCGAGAGCTGGATCGGCGCCAAGTAGAACGGGAGCCGGTCCGCACCGGGCCGGTCCCGCTGTCCCTCCGCTCCTCCGCCCCTCCCCCTCCGCACACCCGTCGAAGGAGAATCGCCATGCTGGACATCGCCGAGGAGCTCAACCGGTGGGTCGGGCAGGGACGCGAATTCGCCGTGGCCACCGTCGTGGCGGTCGGCGGCAGCGCGCCCCGGCAGCCCGGAGCCGCGCTCGCCGTCGACCGCGACGGCACGGCGATCGGTTCGGTCTCCGGCGGGTGTGTGGAGGGCGCCGTCTACGAACTGTGCGAGCAGGCGATGGACGACGGCGCCGCGGTGCGCGAACGGTTCGGCTACAGCGACGAGGACGCCTTCGCGGTCGGACTGACCTGCGGCGGCGTCCTCGACATCCTGGTGACACCGGTCCGTGCGGACGACCCCGCACGGGCGGTGTTCGCCGCCGCGCTCGCCGCCGCCGCACGGGGGACGGCGGCGGCGCTCGCCAGGATCACCGACGGGCCGGCGGAACTCCTCGGCCGCCCCCTGCTCGTCCACCCCGACGGCTCGTACGAGGGTGGGCTCGGCGGACACCCCGAGCTGGACCGCACCGCCGCGGCCGATGCCCGCGCGATGCTGGACGCGGGCCGCACCGGCTCCGTCACCATCGGCGCCGACGGCTCTCGCTGCGGGCAGCCGCTGACACTGCTCGTCGAATCGAGCGTCCCGCCGCCCCGGATGATCGTCTTCGGGGCCATCGACTTCGCCTCGGCACTGGTCCGGGCAGGCAAGTTCCTCGGGTACCACGTGACATTGTGCGACGCCCGCCCGGTCTTCGCCACGAAGGCCCGCTTCCCCGAGGCCGACGAACTGGTCGTCGACTGGCCGCACCGCTATCTCGCGGCTACCGAGGTCGACGCCCGCACCGTCCTGTGCGTCCTCACCCATGACGCCAAGTTCGATGTCCCGCTGCTGGAACTGGCGTTGAAGCTGCCGGTCGCCTACGTCGGGGCGATGGGCTCGCGCCGCACCCATCTGGAACGCAACGACCGGCTGCGTGAGGTCGGTGTGACGGAACTGGAACTGGCCAGGCTGCACTCGCCGATCGGCCTCGATCTCGGAGCGCGCACCCCCGAGGAGACCGCGCTGTCGATCGCCGCGGACATCGTCGCCGACCGGCGCGGCGGCAGCGGCGTGCCGCTCAAGGGCGCGCACACGCCGATCCACCACGAGGCCGACCGGCGGCCGCCCACCAGAACGATCGACTCCGTGGCCTGAACCGGCTCCTGAGCCAGCTCCTGAGCCGGTTCCGGAGCCAGCTCCTGAGCAAGCTCGGAACCGGCCCCGAACCGGCCCCGAACCGGCTCCTGGACCGGCCCTTGGGGCGCGACCGCTGAGGGCGGATAGCCGCCACGGCGGCTTCACGCCAGGTTCGAACTCGGCCGTAGCCATGCTTTTGACGGTAGATCAGCAGCATGACTCCTACACCTCCCTCCACCTCCGGCCGGGCGAGATCTGTCCGTCCGGGGCGCGGAGCGCTGCTGTTGGCGACCGCCATCGCCCTCGTGAGCGGTGCACTGGTCCCCGCGGCCGGCTCCGCCCTGGCCGCCGACCCGGGCGGGTCCCGGCCCGTCGACCGCAAGGCGCCCTCCGCCCAGGAGTACGACATCACCCTGCTCACGGGCGATGTCGTGCACTACACCGACGGCGCCGGCAAGCAGGACACCGTCACCGTGGACCGCCCCGACGGCGCGGTCGGCGGGGTGCACGTCCAGCAGGCCGGCGACGACATCTACGTACTGCCCGACGAGGCCACCGCGCTGCTCGCGGCCGGGAAGCTGGACCGCAGGCTGTTCAATGTCTCCGCGCTCGCGAAGATGGGGTACGACGACAAGCGGTCGGGCGGCATCCCGATGATCGCCACCTACCCGGCGGGCAAGGCCCGTTCGCTGTCCGCCGCCCCACGAGGCGCCGAGAAGGTCCGTACCCTCGAAAGCATTCACGGCGCCGCGCTGAAGGCGGACAAGGACACCACCCGCACCTTCTGGAACGCCATAACCAGCACCCCGGCGGCCCGTTCGCTGGACGCCGGCATCGCCAAGCTGTGGCTCGACGGCCGGGCGGAGGTGGCGCTCAAGGATTCCGTGCCGCAGGTCAACGCCCCGCAGGCATGGGCCGAGGGGTACGACGGCAAGGGCTCCAAGGTCGCCGTCCTGGACACCGGCATCGACGCGACGCACCCGGACGTCAAGGACCGCATCCTGGAGACCAGGAGCTTTGTGCCGGGCGAGGAGGTCGTCGACCGGCACGGCCACGGCACCCACGTCGCCTCCACGATCGCGGGCTCCGGCGCCGCCTCCGAGGGCGTCAACAAGGGCGTCGCCCCGGGCGCCGGCCTGATCATCGGCAAGGTGCTCAGCGACGAGGGCTCCGGCGCCGACTCCGGCATCATCGAAGCCATGGAGTGGGCGAAGGCCGAAGGGGCCGACGTCGTCTCCATGAGCCTCGGCTCCAGCATTCCGGACGACGGCTCCGACCCCATGTCCCAGGCGGTCGACGCCCTCTCCGCCGACGGCGGTCCGCTGTTCGTGATCGCCGCGGGCAACGCGTACGGCGCGGGCACCATCGGCTCGCCCGGCTCGGCGGACAAGGCACTCACCATCGCCGCCGTCGACAAGCAGGACAGGCGCGCCGACTTCTCCTCCATGGGCCCGCTGGTCAATTCGTACGGACTGAAGCCCGACCTCTCCGCGCCCGGCGTGAACATCAACGCGGCCGCCTCGCAGTCGGTCCCCGGCGTCGACGGGATGTACCGGTCGATGTCCGGTACGTCGATGGCGACCCCGCATGTCGCGGGCGCGGCTGCCATTCTGAAGCAGCGTCACCCCGACTGGTCCGGCCAGCGGATCAAGGACGCGCTGATGAGCTCGTCCAAGGTGCTGTCGGATCACACCCCGTACGAGCAGGGCACCGGCCGACTCGATGTGAAGGCTGCGGTCGACACCACGATCGAGGCCACCGGCTCCGTCGCGGTCGCCTCGTACGACTGGCCGCACTCCCCGTCCGACCCCGTCGCCGAGCGGACCATCACCTACCGCAACACGGGCACGAAGGACGTCACGCTCGACCTGGCCACGGACACGGAATCCGACGCCTACACCCTCTCGGCGAAGCAGCTCACCGTCCCGGCCGGTTCCACCGCCGAGGCCGTGCTGTCGCTCGACCCGTCCAAGGTCGCGAACAACACCCAGTTCTCCGGCCAGGTCGTCGCCAAGGACGCGGCGGGCACCACCGTCGCCCACACCGGCTTCGCCCTGAACAAGGAGCAGGAGCTGTACGACCTGACGCTCCAGCTCCGTGACCGCGCGGGCAAGCCGATGGACGGCCCGGTCGTCCTCGGTGCGCTCGGCGACCCGAACCTGGGCGTCGTCCAGGTGTCGGGCGAGAACACGCTCCGGCTCCCGCCGGGGAACTACACCGCGTGGGCGGCCGCCGACGTCGCCGGTGACCGCGCGGACTCCAAGGCCGTCGCCTTCCTCGCGGCGCCCGAGATCATCCTGGACAAGGCCTCCACGGTCACTCTCGACGCCTCCGAGGCCCGCAAGGTCAGTGCGCGGACACCGAAGGAGACCGAGACCCGGCAGCTGCGATATGACATGGCACGTACCGCACCGGACGGCACCGTCCTGCGCGACGCGTACCAGATCCCGTTGACGTACGACCAGCTGTGGGCGAGCCCCACCAAGAAGGTCACCCAGGGCAGCTTCTCGTTCCTGACCCGCTGGCGGCAGGGTGAGAAGCTGATCGATCTGACCGCCGGCGGCCGTGATGTCCCGGTGACCGCGCAGGTCGGTGCACCGGTCGCGGAGAGCGGCACGCAGCAGCTCACCGCCGTCTTCGCGGGCAACGGCGCCGCGGCCGACTACAAGGGCCTGGACGTCAAGGGCAAGGCGGTCGTCATCCGCCGCAGCGACGCGGTCGCTCCCGAGGACCGGGCCGCCAACGCGGTGGCCGCGGGCGCCAAGGCGCTCTTCGTCGTCAACGACGGCGACGGCGTCGACATGGACCGGTACGCCCCCTACGGCTCCGAGACCACGATCCCGGTCGCCTCGGTCCAGCGCCTCGCGGGCGAGAAGCTGATCGAGTCGGCCCGGCAGGGCTCGAAGGTGACGGTCACGCAGCGGAAGTTCGCCCGCTACGTGTACGACCTGGTCGACCGCCACAACGGCGTCATTCCGGACCGCTCGCTGGAGTTCGCCCCGTCGGAGCGCCGACTGGCGAAGGTGAAGAACACCTTCTACGGCCACCAGGACGTGCTCGGCGGCGGCTACCGCTACGACATCCCGGACTACGGTCCGGGGCTCGGCTTCGAGGAGTACGAGAAGTTCCCCGGTACCCGCGAGGAGTGGGTCACCCCGCTTCCGGGCGCCTCCTTCTGGTACGAGAACCACTCGGTCCTCGACGCCGACGGGAGCGGGACCGCGCAGGAGATGCGCAGCGGCGAACTCGACTACGCGGCGGGCCGCACCTACCCGGCCGAATGGTTCGCGCCGGTCACCCGCCCGCGTCTGGGCACCGGCTACTGGGGTCCGTTCCGTTCCGTCTACAACGACATCCAGTTCAACTTCACCCCGTGGACGGACTCCGGCGCGGGCCACTCGGGCGCCATGCCCGACGACGAGTACGACACCACCACCACGGCCTTCTACCAGGGCGACAAGCTGATCAAGAAGGTCGCGGGCCGGGCGGGCTTCGCCTGGGACGTCTCGGCCGAGAAGCTGCCGTACCGCTTCGTGCTCGACTCCGCCCGGGACACCGACAAGTGGCGGACGTCCACCCGCACTCACACCGAGTGGAACTTCGTCTCGGGTGCCATGGACGAGAACGGTCCGTTCCAGGCCGACATCCCGATGCTCCAGCTGGACTACCGGGTGAGCACCGACCTCGCCGGTGACGTCAAGGCCGGTCAGTGGACCGAGGTCGGGCTCTCCTCCGGTACGCAGGAGTGGCTGGACGGGGCGGTCAAGGCCACCGGGGCCTCGCTGTCGGTCAGCTACGACGACGGGGAGAGCTGGGAGGCGGTGCAGCTCCGCAAGGACGCGGCCGGTTCCTGGACCGCCCGGTTCAAGACCCCGGAGAAGGCCGGCTCGTTCGTCTCGCTGAAGGCGCACGCCGAGGCGGCCGACGGGCTGGGCATCGACCAGGAGATCACCCGGGCCTTCGGCCTGAAGTGACCTGCTGAGCTCTGCTCTTGAGGCGGGGGGGGGGCGCCCCCCCCCGCGGGCCCCCCCCCCCCCCCGCCGGGGGGGCGGGGGGGGAAAAAATATTATTTTTTTAGGTGTTATTTGGGTGGTTTTGGGGGTGGTTGTGGTATTTTTGGGGGCGGCGGAGGT
>NZ_JBIATE010000005.1:181458-259793 GCF_042891445.1 Streptomyces sp. NPDC001890
CCCGGCGGGGGGCCCGGGGGGGGGGGCCCCCCCCCCGCTACCCCCCGCGGGCCCCGGCATTCTTTCCAAAAGAAACAATAGTATGGGGGGGGGGGGGGGGCCCCCCCCCCGGGGGGGGGCCCCCCCCCCGCCTCGCTTCACTGCTTCTTGATGAACAAAATTTGTCTACTTTGCCCGTATATGGTGGGCGATAAGGGCAGAAAGGGACTTATCGCGGAGCGCTGCAAGTTGCCACGGCGCGGTCGGGAGGCTTATAAGAGGAACGTGGCAAAGGTGATTCCGGGAATTCCGGGGCTGCCGCCATGGAGGTTTCCCCATGTTTCTCACTCCGTCCGACACGGAGAAATTGCTGCTGAGCGTCGCCGGAATGGTCGCCCGCGACAGGCGGGACCGCGGCGTTCGGCTCAACTATCCCGAGGCTGTCGCGTTGCTCTCCTGCTGGGCCATGGAGCGCGCCCGGGAGGGTGCCCGCGTCAGCGACCTGATGGTCGCGGGGCGGACTGTTCTGACCCGCTCCGACGTGCTGGAAGGTGTTCCCGAGATGCTGCATGACGTCCAGGTCGAGGCGACCTTCCCGGACGGGCGCAAGCTCGTCACGATCACCTCGCCGATCCCGTGATCCCGGGCGAGATCCGGACCGGAGCCGGCGAACTGAAAATCAATGACACTCGTACGCAATTGCATGTGACCGTGGTGAATGACGGCGATCGCCCCATTCAAATCGGATCGCATCTGCATTTCCCCGATGCGAATCCGGCGCTTTCCTTCGACCGGTCGCTGACCGAAGGATTCCGGCTCGATATTCCTTCGGGTACTTCGCTGCGCTTCGAGCCCGGAGTCGGCGCCGAGGTCTCCCTCGTCGAACTGGGAGGCCGCCGGAGGGTGCCCGGCATCGTCCTGCCGGGTACCCGGGCCGCCCGAGCGGATGACCTGCGGGCGGCCCGAACGGACGGCATGTGACATGGCACGAATGACCCGCGCCGCCTACGCGTCGCTCTACGGCCCCACCACCGGCGACCGCGTCCGCCTCGCCGACACCGACCTCTGGATCGAGGTCGAGGAGGACCGCTGCTTCGGCGGCGACGAAGCCGTGTTCGGCGGCGGCAAGTCCATCCGCGAATCCATGGCCCAGTCCACCGCCGCACGCGCCGACGGCGCCCTCGACCTCGTCATCACCAATGTCGTCGTCCTCGACCACTGGGGCATCGTCAAGACCGACGTCGGCGTCCGGGCCGGCCGCATCGTCGCGCTCGGCCGCTCCGGCAACCCCGACATCAGCGACGGCGTCCACCCCGACCTGGTCATCGGACCCGGCACCGACGTGGTCTCCGGCGAAGGCCGCATCCTCACCGCCGGGGCCATCGACACCCACGTCCACTTCCTCATGCCGGAGACCCTGCACGAGGCCCTCGCCACCGGCACCACCACCGTCATCGGCGGCGGCACCGGCGCCACCGAGGGCTCCAAGGCCACCACGGTCACCCCGGGCGCCTGGAACCTGGCGATGATGCACCGGTCCCTGGACCGGGTCCCGCTCAACATCATGCTGTTCGGCAAGGGCTCCACCGTCGGCGAGGAGGCCCTGCGCGAGGCGGCGCTCGGCGGCGCGGGCGGCTACAAGGTCCACGAGGACTGGGGTGCCACCCCCGCCGCCATCGACGCGGCACTGAAGGCGGCCGACGCCTACGGCCTCCAGGTCGCCCTGCACGCCGACAGCCTCAACGAGGCCGGCTACGTCGAAGGCACCCTCGACGCCATCGCCGGACGCGGCATCCACGTCTTCCACGCCGAGGGCGCGGGCGGCGGCCACGCACCCGACATCATCACCGTCGCCTCCCACCCCCACATCCTCCCGGCGTCCACCAACCCCACACTCCCGCACACCGTCAACACCGTCGCCGAACACCTCGACATGCTGATGGTCTGCCACCACCTCAACCCGCGCGTCCCCGAGGACCTCGCCTTCGCGGAGTCCCGCATCCGCGCCACCACCATCGCCGCCGAGGACGTCCTGCACGACATCGGCGCGCTCTCCATCACCTCCTCGGACGCCCAGGCCATGGGCCGCATCGGCGAGGTCATCTGCCGCACCTGGCAGGTCGCGCACGCCATGAAGCAGCGCTTCGGGGACCGCGGCAGCGAACTGCCCGCCGACAACGAACGCGCCCGCCGCTACGTCGCCAAGTACACGATCTGCCCGGCGGTCGCCCATGGCATCGACCATGTCGTCGGCTCCGTCGAACCGGGCAAACTCGCCGACCTGGTGCTGTGGGACCCCGCCTTCTTCGGGATCCGGCCCGCCGCCGTCATCAAGGGCGGCATGGTGGTGTACGCGCCGCTCGGCGACGCCAACGCCGCGATCCCCACCACCCAGCCCGTCCTCATGCGCCCCACCGCCGCCGCCGAGGCCGCCCCGCACCTCTCGGTCAGCTTCGTCGCCCCGGCGGCCCTGGCCGACGGACTGGCCGAACGGCTCGGTCTGGTACGGGAGTTGGTCGCCGTGCGTCCCACCCGTCACCTCACCAAGGCGGACCTGCCGAACAACACGGCGCTCCCGGACATCGACGTCGACCCGGAGACCTTCGCCATCCGGATCGACGGAGAACTCGTGGAGCCCGCGCCCGCCACCGAACTGCCGCTGGCCCAGCGGTACTCCATGTTCTGATGGCCGGCCTGGCACACCTGCTGCTCGGCGACGGACGGCTCCCCGTCGGCGCGTACACCTACAGCGCGGGGCTCGAACCGGCCGTCGCGGCAGGTCTCACCCGGGACCGGATCCCCGCCCTGCTGCGGGCCCGGCTGCACACCGCGGCCGTCACCGAGGCGGCCGCCGCCGTACTCGCCCTGCGGGCCGCCGGGCAGGACCCGGTGGACTACGGCCCCGTACAACAGGCGCTCGCCGCCCGGACCCCGGCCGCACCCCTGCGCGAGGCATCGGCGACGCTCGGCCGCGGTGTGCAGCGCCTGGCGCGCAGGCTGGCCCCCGGCCATCCGGCGGTCACCGCCCTGACCGGGGTCCACCCCCGCCCGCTGCGGCCGGTGGCCCTCGGCGCACTCGGGGCCGTCATGAAGGTGTCGCGGGAGGAACTGGTGCGGGGCGTCGTCTACGACGAACTCCAGACCATCACCTCCGCGGCGCTCAAGCTGCTGCCCGGCGACCCGCTGGACTCGGTCGCCTGGATCCTCGACGCCGAGCCGCACGCGGCGGCCGCGGTGGCCGAGGCACTCGCGGTGCGGACCCCGGCCGAACTGCCCGCCCGCACGCCCCCGCTCACCGAACAGTGGGCGCTCGAACACGCACCACGCGAACGGAGACTCTTCCTTGCCTGACCAGCACCTCGACCCCGCGCCCGCACCGCACACCCACCAGCACACCCACCAGCACACCCACCGGCCGCGCGCCCTGCGCCTCGGCGTCGCCGGTCCGGTCGGCACCGGCAAGAGCTCGATCCTCGCCACCCTCTGCCGTGAGCTGGCCGGTGAACTCGCCATGGCCGTCGTCACCAACGACATCTACACCGACGAGGACGCCCGCTTCCTCCGCTCGGCCGGGGTGCTGCCCACCGAACGCATCCGTGCCGTCGAGACGGGCGCCTGCCCGCACACCGCGATCCGGGACGACGTCAGCGCCAACCTCGACGCCGTCGAGGACCTGGAGGAGGCGTACGGACCGCTCGACCTGGTGCTCGTCGAGAGCGGCGGCGACAACCTGACCGCCACCTTCAGCCCGGCCCTCGCCGACGCCCAGCTGTTCTGCATCGATGTCGCGGGCGGCGGCGACGTCGCCCGCAAGGGCGGCCCCGGCATCACCGGCGCCGACCTCCTGATCATCAACAAGACCGACCTCGCGCCCCATGTGGAGGTCGACGTGGCCGCGATGGTCGCCGACGCGTCGCACGCCCGCGACGGCCTGCCGGTCCTCGCACTCTCCAAGCACGACCCGGTGTCCGTGGCCGAACTCGCCGACTGGGTACGTGAGTTGCTCGTACGCCACCGTTCCGGCACCCATGTCCCTACCGACCCGGGCCCGATGGCCCCGCACAGTCACGACCACGACCACAGCCACGACCACGGCCACGACGGCTCGTGAGCGCGGACTCCGCCGAGCCCACCGTCGTCGCCGTGGCGCGCGACGGCTCGGGCCGTCACATCGCCCGCGAACTGCGTCCGGGCGCCTTCCTCGCCCCCCGCCCCCTGCTGCCGTCCCCCGACCGGCTGCGGATCGCCCTGGTCGGCACCCGGGCGGGCCTGCTGGCGGGCGACGACCTGCTGCTGGACATCTCGGTCGGCCCCGGCGCCCGGCTGGAGCTGGTCGAGCCGTCCGGCCTCGTCGCGTACGACCACCGCGGCGGCACGTCGAGCTGGCGGGCCCGGGTGGACATCGCGGAGGGCGGCGAACTGTGCTGGGACGCCCGGCCGTTCGTGATCTCCACGGGTGCCGCGGTCGAGCGTTCGATGGCGGTCACGCTGGCGGCCGGGGCGCGGATGCTGTGGCGCGACACCCTGGTCCTGGGGCGCTCCGGGGAGCGGGGCGGCGGTGTCCGGGCAATGACGCACGCCACCTACGACGGCTGCGAGCTGCTGGTCGAGGACCTGGATCTCAGGGACCCGGACCTGCGTGAACTCCCCGGCATTCTGGGCCCCAACCGCGTCATCGGCTCGGTCACCGCACTCGGCGCCGCCCCGGCCGGCCGGCCCCACCCGTACCGCATGGACCTGGCGGGGCCGGGGGCTCAGGTGCGGCTGCTGGACACGGTGGCGCCGGTGATCGAGGCGGACCTGGCCGCGGTCTGGGAGGACTGGCGCACACCGGACGGACCCGGTGTGCGCACCTCCACGGTCACGAACGGCTGACCGCCCCGCGCGCGACCGCTTGGCGGGCCGCCGATCCACCCGCCACCACGGCCGCACACAACAGCGCGGGCACCGCCGCGACCGCGAAGCAGACGGCTGCCGGGAGCCGGTCCACCAGCAGACCCACCACCGCGGCGCCCACCGACGACCCGGCGTTGACCGCGGTGTTCACCCAGGCACCGGCCTGGGTGCGGCTGCCCGCCCCCACGGACTCGTCCGCGATGAGGTACGCGGTGGTCAGCGCGGGCGCGACGAACAGCCCGGCCACCGCGGCGAGCGCGGCCAGCACGTACACATCGGGCGACAGCCCGGCCCCGACCACGGCGGCGCCCAGTCCGGCGGCCAGCAGCGGCAGCCTCGCCCGGTTCGACGCCCGCCAGGAGACGGCGCCGTGGGCGAGCCCCCCGACCGCGCTTCCGGCCGAGAGCGCGGCCAGCACCCATGACACGGCCCCCGTGCCCTGGTGGTGCTGCTCGGTGAAGGCCACCACCAGCAGATCCAGGCCCCCCAGGCACAGCCCCACGGCCGCCGTCACCAGCACCGCGTGCCGCAGCCCGATGACGCCGAGCAGCCGCCGCCCGACCGGCGGGTCGTCCGGTCCGGCGGCCTTGTCGTCAGCCGGAGCGGCGCCCGCGGCGCGTACCGCCGGTGAGGACACCAGTGCCAGCGTCCCCACGAGGATCAGCGCGGCGCTGACCGCGATCCCGGCCGCGGGCGAGGCGGACTTCACCACCACCCCCACCAGCAACGGGCCGCTGACGAAGAGGAGTTCCTCGGCGACACCGTCCAGGCTGTAGGCGCGCCGCAACAGCTCCCGGTCGGCGACGAGACCGCTCCACAGGGTCCGCATCACCGGCCCCAGCGGTGGTGAGAAGGCGCCGGCGGCGGCGGCGAGCGCCCCCAGCAGGAACGCCGAGGCCCCCGGTCGCCAGGTGGCGTACGCGAGGGCGGCGAGCAGTACCGCGTAGACCCCGGCCAGCGGCGGCAGGACCCGGCGCGGCCCGTGCCGGTCGATCAGCGCGGCACGGGCGGGGGAGAGGAAGACGCTGGTCGCCCCGAAGAGCGCCATGACGGCACCGGCGACGGAGTACGAGCCGGAGCTCGCGTTCACCGCCAGCATCAGTGAGAGCGAGACCATCCCGTACGACAGCCGCCCCAGCAGAGCGGCAGCGAAGGTGCGGGCGGCGTGACGGGTACGCAGGACGGCGGCGTACGAAGGCGTGCGCGAAGGCACGGATGACGGCGAATGCATCGATACGTTCCTCGTGAGGGCAGCGCGGCAGAGGGCGCTGCGGGCATGCGGGGACACCGAAGTGCCGCACCCGGCAGGAGCGAGGGGTGCGGTCGGTACGGGGTCCTACGCACGGGAGAGGAACATGTCGGCCAAGGTATCAGGGCGACAGGCCCGGGTGGTGGGGGAGTTGGGCATCGCGTCGGCCGGTGTGCGTGGTGAGGCGTGACATTTCCGATAAGCACTGTGAGGTGTGACATTGCCTCGGATAGCTTCGACGTCCATGTCGCCCTCTCCGTACCCCTCTCCGGACCTCTCCTCGTATCCCTCCCGCAAGCGCCCCGCCTACGCAGCGGACGAACGGACCCAGCTCGTCGGCTGGCTCGACACACAACGCGCGACCGCCCGCTGGAAGTGCGAGGAACTCTCGGAGGCGGACGCGCATCGCCCCGTCCTGCCCTCCTCGCCGCTCATGACGATGGCCGGTGTCATGTCACACCTTCGCTGGGCCGAACACCTCTGGTTCGAGGTCGTCCTGCTGGGCCGCCCGGCAGTGGGGCCGATGTTCGACGAACCCGAGAACGCCGACATGAGGGTCGAGGGCGTCCCGCTCGCGGAGCTCCTGGACGACTACGACCGGCAGGTCGCGGTGTCGAACGAGATCTTCGCGGCACAGTCGCTCGACGACGTGGGCCGGCACCCGGACTTCGACGCGTCAGGGGCGAGCCTGCGCTGGATCATGTTCCACATGATCGAGGAGACCGCCCGGCACGCGGGGCACCTGGACGCCATCAGGGAGATCCTGGACGGCAGGACGGGCCACTACTGACCCGCCCGCCCACCTGCACGCGGTGTCCGCCGCACGCGTCATCCGTCGATGCCGGTGGCGGCCACCAGGATCTTCTCGGCGGTCCGCCGGAGTTCGGGGAGGAAGGCGATGACCTGCTCGCCCCGGCGGAGCAGGTCATCGGTGGACGCGATGCCGAGATCGGCGACGGCCTCCAGGAAGGCCGGGAGTCGTGCGCGGTGCAGTTCGGGAGCGTCCGCGGCCAGTACGGTGTGACATCGCGCGAAGGTCGCGATGATCCAGAACACCGCTTCGCGGTGGTCGCCCCGCTCGATGAGGTGCCGGCTGCCGTCGATGGCGACCGGCCGGGCCCCGGCGGTGATGTCGCCGCTGAAGAAGAACGGCGTACGGGCGGCCTCGGCGGCGGCGTCGAAGGTGCGGGCCAACTCCTCCAGGTGGTGCGTCGTCCTGGGCGCGGACAGCCGTGCGCACCCGAGCAGTTCCAGGAGCTCCGGGTAGAGATGAGCCTGCCCGTACCTGTCGAGCACGTCCCGGGCCGCCGGGTACCGCAGCCGGATCGTGGGGTTGCGCAGTGCGGCGACCAGCAGGACGTGGGTGGTGACCCCGGTGGGGAACAGCCAGGACGTCACCTGTTCGTGGAACGGTGCGCGGGCGTCGAAGGCGGCGAGGCGGGTCTCGATCCGGCGCTCGGCGTCCAGGCATCTGCGGCGCACCCAGCACCGCTCGGTGAACCGGCCCGACACATCCGCCCGCAGCTCGCGCAGCCGGCCCGTCGGGTCGTCGATGACCGTGTCCCGGCGGAAGCTCCCTGCCAGGTGGTACGAGGAGAGCACCCGGTCCGCCGAGGCGAGTTCGTCCCACGGCAGATGGCTGACCTCCAGCAGCGCACCCCGGAAGCGGAATTTACCGGGCCCGACGGGCGGGTGCGGTGCGGCGGTGACGACCACCACGTCCACGTCCGAGAACGGGGACAGCTCGGCGTCGTCCGCCAGACCTACCGTGGAGCCGCTGAAATAGGCACCGCGGAAGCCGGCCGCGGGCCGGGCGTGCTCGGCGACCCACTGGACCGCGGCCGATCGGGCCGTACCGACTCTCATCCCGAACCTCATTCCGGACGTGGGAAAGCACCGGCCGCGGGAAAGCACCGACCGTGGGAAAGCGCCGACCGTGGCGGTGCCGCTTCGACGCGATCACCGTATGCCGATCGTGCCGTGCCGTGCCGTGCCGTGCCGTGCCGTGCCGTGCCGTGCCGTGCCATGCCGTGCCGTGCCATGCAGTGCAGTGCTGCGCCACGCCGCGTCCGCGATGCGTGTCACTCGTTGCCAGGTGCGCGGCCGGGGCGTCAACTGTTGTGGCGCCGGGCAGCCGTGCGGCGCGACGTCTGCGGCGGAAGAGGATTGCGATGAGGAAGATCGTCCTGATGGCCTCGGTGTCCCTCGACGGCTTCATGGAGGGGCCGGACCGCGAGATCGACTGGCACGTGGTCGACGACGAACTGCACCGTCACTTCAACGAACTGCTCAGTACCATGGGCGGCTTCCTCGAAGGCCGGGTGACCTATCAGCTCATGGAGGACTACTGGCCGACCGCCGACTCCGATCCCTCCGCCACCGAGACCGAGGCGGAGTTCGCCGGTATCTGGCGGGAGACGCCCAAGATCGTGTTCTCCCGGACCCTGGAACACGCCGGCCGGAACGCCACGATCAGGCGGGAGGTCGACGCGGAGGAGATCAGGGCGCTGAAGGCGCAGCCCGGCGGGGACCTGTGTCTCGGGGGCGCCGATCTCGGCGCGGCCTTCATGCGGCTCGACCTGGTCGACGAGTACCGCGTCTACGTCCATCCGGTCCTCATCGGACGGGGCAAGCCCCTGTTCCCGGACTCGGCGGGCCGGACCGGCCTCCGTCTGGCCGAGACCCGGGAATTCGGCAACGGGGTCGTGCTGCTTCGTTACGAGCGCCGCGCGGTTGCTCCAGCGGAATGAACTCCCCGGGCCACGGCGGTGTGTGAGCGGTGCCGTGCCGGGGCGCCGGGGAGCTCCCCCGTATAACTGCCGCACCGTCGCGAGAGCTCTCACGAAAGGACCGGCGATGACGCTCACTGTCGAGGACCGTCTGGACATCTCCGAACTGCTCGCCCTGCACGGGCACTTGGTCGACAACGACGAAATGGACCGGCTGGACGAGCTGTTCACCGACGACATCGTCTACGAGACCTCGAACCTCGGACACGGGGAGGTGCACGGGCTGGCCGCCTTCCGGGACATGGCGCGGGCGCGGGCGGGCAAGCCGGGCGCGCCCGTCGGCCACCATGTCACCAACATCGTCCTCACCGAGGCCGGGGACGGCCGGGTCCACGCGCGGTCCAAGGGGATCGGTGCCGGACCGGACGGCGCATGCGGAAGCGTGACCTACGAGGATGTGATCGTGCGCGGCGAACGCGGATGGCGCATCAGCCGGCGCAAGATCTTCCTGCACTTCACGCCCGCGCCCGCGCCCGCGCCCGCGCCCGCGCCCGCGCCCGCGCCCGCGCCCGCGCCCGCGCCCGCGGCCGCGGCCGCGCCGGCGACCGAGGAGGCCGACAGCTGATGGCTGACGGTCGGCGGCCGATGGGTGACGACTGATGGCTGACGGCTGACGGCCGGCGGCGCCCCCGGACAACCAGGGGGGCGCCGCCGAACGGGACACGGGGCGGATCAGGCCGGGCGTCAGGCGACGCCCAGCATCCCCGAGGTGTCGATGACCTGGCGGATCGCCCGGCCGGAAGCCAGTTCCTCCAGCGCCGCGTTGATGTCGGTCAGCGGCAGTGTGCCCGTGTGCATCAGCTCCACCGGCATCAGGCCCGCCCGCCACAGGTCCAGGAACCTCGGGATGTCGCGGCGCGGCACCGCGTCGCCCATGTACGAGCCCAGCAACGACTTGCCCTCGCCCGCGAACGCCAGGGCCGGGACCTCCAGCACCCGGTCCGGCGCGGGCAGGCCCACCGAGACGACCTTGCCGCCCCGGGCCACGGCGCTCAGGCACTCGGCCATGACCTTGGGGCTGCCCACCGCCTCCACCGCCGACTCGGCTCCGCCGGAGGTCAGTTCGCGGATCTGCCGCAGCGCCTCGTCGGGGGCGTACGCGTGCGTCGCGCCCAGCCGGAGCGCCAGCTCGCGCTTCTCCTGGACCGGGTCGACCGCGATGATCGGGTACGCCCCCGCCGCGCGGGCGCCGAGCACCGCGGAGAGGCCCACCCCGCCCAGGCCGTAGACCACCGTCGACTGCCCCGGGCGCAGCGCCGCCGTGTTGATCACCGCGCCCGCACCCGTCAGGACCGCGCAGCCGAACATCGACGCGACGGTGAACGGGATGTCCTTGGGGATCGGGACCACCGACTCCTGGGCCAGCACCGCGTGTTCGGAGAACGCCGAGACGCCCAGCTGGTGGTGGACCTGGTTGCCGGCGGCGTCGGTCAGCAGCGACGGGCCGTGCAGCAGCGCCCCCGAACCGTTGGCCGCCGCTGCCTGTGCGCACAGGGCCGGGCGGCCCGCCGCGCAGTCGCCGCAGAAGCCGCAGCTCGGCACGAAGACCAGCGCCACATGGTCGCCGGGGGAGACCCGGCCGACACCCGGTCCGGTGTCCTGGACGACGCCCACCGCCTCATGGCCCAGCGCCATCGGCAACGGGCGGACCCGGTCGCCGTTGACCACCGAGAGGTCCGAGTGGCAGAGCGAGGCGGCGGCGATGCGTACCAGCACCTCTCCCTCGCGCGGGGCGGCGAGCTCCAGCTCCTCCACCTCGACCGGCCGGGTCCCGGAGTACGGGCGGGCCGTCGAGGTCCCGCGCAGCACCACCGCACGGGTCTTCACGCCGCCACCTCCGGACGCGGGGCGCAGCGCAGCACGTCGCGGCTCTCCAGCAGCGGGACGACCTTGCCGAGCACGATCTCCTGGAAGTGCGGGGTGGCGCAGTGCTCGGTGAAGTCGGCCTCGGAGGCGTACTCCTCGTACAGCACGATCGCCCGGGGGTCCTCGGTGCCCTGGTGGACCCGGTAGGCGAGGTTGCCGGGCTCCTCGCGGGATGCGGCGGCCATCGCGTCGAGCAGGGGGAGGACGGTGTCCTCCTCGCCGGCCCTGGTGCGGTAGCGGGCTACGACCACGTATGTCATGGGGGTTACTCCTGGGGTGGGGCGGGCCTCTTCAGGGCGCCGGGCGGGACCGGCGGCAGCTGGTCCCGGCGCAGGTGCCAGAGGCGGGGGTCGGACGTGGCGGCCGCGGCCGAGCCGAGGGCCAGCGCGAGCGCCACGTCCGCGGGGGTCTCCACGAAGCCCGCGGCCACCGACGGGGACATCGCGCGCTGCGCCTGCGCGCTCATCCGGGCGATGATCGGGGCGGGCATGATCTCGACCAGGTCCGGCGCCCCGCGCGAGATCGCGTCCGTGGAGCGGCGCAGATTGGACCGGTCGGTGACGAACACCTTCATCATCGTCAGCAGGCCGAGCGGGCGGCCCTTCTCTATGAGGGAGAGCCGGGTGCTGACCACGCCGTGCGCGCCCATGTTCTTGAGGAACTCCAGCGCGCCCCGGTCCTGGGCCAGACCGGGGCTGCTGTCCACGTTCACGAACACGGTCTTCCCCGCCCGGCCCAGCGCCGGCACGACCTGGGGCAGCTGCCCCACCGCGAACGACGCGAGGATGCACACCTTCGCCGGTGCGGTCAGGAACTCGCGCAGCGGCTGGGTGCCGACCACCGACGCGACGACCGGCACCTCGGCGAACGCCGCGGTGAGCCGGGGGTCGAGTGCGGCACCGGACCGGGAGGGGGAAGGGGTCATGGCGAGGGCCTGCCTGGGAGGGAGGGGTTCGTGGCTGCTGCCGGCCCGGGGCCTCTCGTCCGGATCACGCCGGATCGGCCGGATCCGGACGAGAGGCCCTGGCGTCAGTTCAGCGGCGACGTACCGAATCGGCTGGGAAGGCCCAGTTTGCCAGGGTTGAGAATGCCGGCCGGGTCCAGGGCCTTCTTCACCGCGACGAAGGTCGCGAAGCCCGCCCCGAGGGATTCCTCCAGGTAGGGGCCGCGCAGCAGACCGCAGCCGTGGTGGTGGCTGAGCGCCGCCGCGTGCTCGATCAGTACGGCGTTGGCGGCGTCCCACACCGCGCGGTACCAGTCGCGGCGCGACTCGGGAGCCACGTCGCCGCGCAGCGAGAAGTACACGCAGGCGCCGTCGGTGTACGCGTGGGACTGGTGGGCCGAGGCGGCCAGGGTGCCGGGCACCGACTGGATCGCGGCGACCACCTCGTCGTAGATCACCGGCAGGTCGGTCCAGGACGCGGCCATCTCCAGGGTGTCGGCGACGAAGCCGGGGCCGGGCTTGAAGCCGTCGGCGGACTTGCCGACCAGCATCCGCTCGTCCAGCCAGCGCTCGAAGACCGCCTTGCTGTCCAGCTCCGGGCCGTACGCCTCGCAGACCTCCTTCGCCACCGCGATCGACGCGTCGACGATGACCGGGTCGCCCTCGTCGGCGACGAGCAGGAGGTTGGTCTCCGGGTGGCCGAAGTGGGTGCCCGACTCCAGGGCGTCGTACAGCCGCAGGACGGCCGGGGTCGCGCCGCGCTGCATGATCCTGCGGCAGGCGTCCAGGCCTTCCGCGAAGGTCTTGAAGCCGTACGCGACGGCGTTCGCGTACTCCGGCAGCGGGTGGACCCGCAGCCGGGCCGAGACGATGACGCCGAGGGTGCCCTCGGAGCCGACGAACAGCTGGCGCAGGTCAGGGCCGACCGCGGCGCGCGCGTAGTCGCCGTACGTGGCCCGCGTACCGTCCGCGTGCACGACGTCCACGCCGACGACCATGTCCTCGATCTTGCCGTACCGGGTGGAGAGCTGGCCGGCGCCGCGGCAGGCGATCCAGCCTCCGACCGTGGAGACGGCGAACGCGGACGGCCAGTGGCCGGTGGTGACGCCGTACTCCTCCTGGAGCTGCTTCTCGAAGAGGTCGCCGAACATGCCGGCCTGGACGTCCACGATGTTCGACTCGGCGTCGAAGCCGGTGATCTCGTTCAGCCCGCACACGTCCAGGACGACACCGCCGAAGACGGGGAGCGCCGCACCGGTGACGTTGGAGCGTCCGGCGGACGGGGTGACCGGGATGCCCGCCTCGTGGCAGATCCGCAGCACCGCCGCGACCTGCTCGGCGTCGGCCGCCTCGACGATCACGGCGTCCGGCGTCGCGGGACGGCCCTCGGTCTCGCCGATCATCGAGCCGGCCCACCAGTCGCGGGTCCGGGTGACGACCTCCTCACGGGCGGTGTGCACCGCGTGCGCGGCCTCGCGCAGCGCCTCGATCACGGTCCCGGGGACCTCGACGGGGTCCACCTGGAGGGCGGCCTCGCCGTCCCCGACCGGGGTGTTCTGCGCCCACTTGGCGAAGCTGGGGGCGCCGATCGTGTAGTTGCCCCGGTTGAACGGGTGGGTGATGGTCTGACGGCTGATCATGCTGCTGCCCCTTCGAGGAGTACGGACTTTTCGTGACGGACGGCTGCGAGGTAATCGGAGACCGAACGCTCCACCTCGGCCTCCGAGAGGTTCAGTTCCCGGCCGAGGATCGCGCCCACGGCCCCGGCGGCCTCGGCGGACGCGTCCCGGGCGAACAGCCGGGCGCGCATCCGGCGGGAGAGCACGTCGTCGACCGAGCGGGCCAGTTCGGCGCGGGCCGCGTAGACGACCTCGGCCCGGGTGTACGGGAGTCCCGCGACGACCGGCTCGGCCAGCGACGGGTCGTCCTGGATCAGGTCGCCGACGAAGCGGGCCTCGGTGCCGAAGCGTTCGCCGAGGTGCGCCGCGATGCCGCCGGAGGCCGCGACGGCCTCGGCGTCGTAACCGGCGCCGCCGAGCAGCGGGAGGTCGGTGGTGCGGCTCTTCCCCTTGCGGCCGAGGACGGTCATCACCTTGTCGATGACGAGTTCGCCCATGTGCCGGCTGGTGGTGAGCTTGCCGCCGGTCACCGTCACCATGCCGGTGCGGCCGACGGTGATGTGGTGGTCGCGGCGCATGTCGAGGGTCGCGCCCTCCTTGCCGCCGACCAGCGGGCGCAGACCGCCGATGGAGCCGACCACGTCGTCCGGGGTGAGCTTCCCCTCGAAGGCGGTGTTGGCGCCCTCCAGCAGGAAGTCCATCTCCTCGCGGGTGCAGTGCACGTCGTCGGGGGAGCCCTGGTAGTCCTCGTCGGTGGTGCCGAGCACGACGCTGTTGCCCCAGCGGGTGCAGGTCGCGCGGCGGGCCCGGCCGGGGATCGGCACGGTGACCGTGCAGTTGATCCGCACCTTGTCCCACGGCACCACGATGTGGACGCCCTTGGCGGGCCTGACCTGCGGCTTGTGGCCGTCGTCCGCCTTCGCGTCGAGCTCGTCGGTCCATACGCCGGTGGCGTTGACGACGGCCCGCGCCCGGATGTCGAAGCTGTCGCCGTCCGCCGAGACCCGGGCACCGGACACCTTGCCCGCCTGCATCAGCAGGCCCTCGGCCCTGGCCCCGTTGAGGACCGTCGCACCGAGCGCGGCGGCGGTCCGCACGATGGTGAGGACGAGGCGGGCGTCGTCGGTGCGGGCGTCGAAGTACATCAGCCCGCCCTTGAGGTTCTCCGCGCGCAGCGTCGGCGCCTGCGCGAGGACCTCGGGAACCGTGAGCCGCTGGTGCAGCTTCCCGATCCGCCAGCCGCCCACCAGGTCGTACGTCCACAGCAGGCCCTCGAAGCCCTTGGCGAGGCGGGCGTCGAAGATGCCCTCCTTCTCCAGGATCGGGAAGAGGAACGGCAGCCGGTGCACCAGGTGCGGGGCGTTCTTGCGGAAGCGGTGCCGCTCCAGGAGCGAGTGGCGGACCAGGTTGACGTTGCCCTGCTCGATGTAGCGCAGGCCGCCGTGCACCATCTTCGAGGACTTCGACGACGTGCCGGAGGCGAAGTCGTCCTTCTCCACCAGCGCCGCGCGCAGCCCGCGCGAGGCCGCGTCGAGCACGGCGTACGCCCCGGTGATGCCGCCGCCGATGACGAGCACGTCGTACGTGTCGTCGGCCAGCCGGCGCTTGAGGGCCGCCCGGTCGAGCAGCAGGGGCGTTCGGCGGGTCGCCGCGGCGCTGCGCCGCGGCTTCCTGGCGGGCATGGTGATCACAACATCAACTCCTGGTGTTTCGGTGCGGCGGCCGCGTGGTCGGTACCGGCCGCCGGGTGACGGTCGGGGGGCCGTCAGTGGGGGGTGTGAGGTTCGGGGTCCCGCAGGGGAAGCAGGGCGGGGTCGTTCAGGTGGGCGATGAGCACGTCGCGCCAGGCGGACCGCTGTTCGGTGCGTTCGGCCGCGGGAATCGTGGGCTCGAAGATCCGGCCGAGCGGCTGTGCCTCGACGACCTCTTCGAGCGAGGACCACAGCCCCTGCGCGACACCGGCGAGATAGGCGGTGCCCCGCAGGCTGGCGGTGGCGGAGTCGGAGACCCGCTCCAGCGGCAGGCCCGTCAGATCGGCCTGGATCCGCATCAGCGGGTCGCTGCCGGAGACCCCGCCGCCGACCCGGAGCCGGGTGAACGGGGTGCCCATGGTCCCGGCGACCCCGTCGATCAGGTCGCACACCGAGTGCGCGATCCCGTCGAGCACGGCGCGGGCCAGGTCGGCGCGGGTGGTGGCGAGGGTGAGCCCGGTGAGGGAGGCGGTGGCCTCCGGGTGCCAGACCGGCGTACGGACCCCGGCGAGCGCCGGGACGAAACGCGGGGTGCGGCCCGGCCGGGTGGGGACCCGGCCCGCCTCCTCACCGAGCTCCTTCGGCGATGCGAACAGCCCCAGGTCGTCGCAGAGCCAGCGCAGCGCCGAACCCGCCGTGGAGGTGTACGCCTCCAGGCTGTAGTGGCTGATGTCGCCCTGCCGCCGGCCGGGCTGGGCGAGCACCCCGGAGATGTCCGGCCGGGGCAGGGCGGGCGTGGTGCCGGTCGCCGCGTCGACGAACGCGCCGGTCCCGTAGACGCACATGCCCTGCCCGGCGGCGAGGCCGCCGAGCGCGACGAGTGCGGCGTGCTGGTCGCCCATGGAGGCGGCCAGCGGGACGGCGATGCCGAGGGCGGCCGGGTCGGTGGTGCCGAATCCGGCGTCGTCGGAGCGGAGCTCCGGCAGCAGGTCGAGGGGGAAGCCGAGGTGGCCGATCCACTCCTCGTCCCAGGCGTGCCGCTCCAGCAGATAGCCACCGGTGGAAGCGGCGTTCGTCGGCGTCGTGGCGTGCACGGCGCCGCCGGTGAGCCGCCAGATCAGCCAGGTGTCGACGGTGCCGAAGAGCAGCCGGCCCTCGCGGTGCGCGGCGGCCGCCTCCGGGTGCGCGGCGATCTGCCGGGCGGCCCAGAGGAACGGTGCGCGGGCGCCGACCGGCCGGCCCTGGCGGGCCAGCAGGGCGGCGTCCCACTCCGTCTCGTACGCGGTCAGCTCGGCCGCGTACCGCCGGTCCTGCCACACCACCGCGGGCAGCAGCGGCCGCCCGGTCACCCGGTCCCACAGCATCGCGGTCGCCCGCTGGGTGGACAGGGCCACCGCGGTGATCTCGATGCCCTCCTCGCGGGCCCGGCCGACGGCACGGCGCGCCACCTCGACGGTGGCGGTCCAGATCTCCATCGGGTCCTGCTCGACCGAGAGGTCGTCCGGGTGGCTGACCTTGATCGACCGGTAGAACACCTCGTGGGCGGCGCCGGAGTCGAGGACGACTCCGGCCCGGGTGCCCGTGGTGCCCTCGTCGATGGACAGCACACCGCGCCGTGCGGCGGCGCCGGGGAGCGTCTGCGTCATTGCAGCCCTTTCATTGCGAGCATCGCGAGCGAGCTGTGCGGAGGGAGGGGGAGGGGAGGTGACCATCGTGTGGTGCGAGAGGCCCGGCGGCCGGTCAGCGCGCGGTCACGGACTCCGTGGATTCCGGCGCACCCGATCGGGCGGCGACGGCGGTCCGGTCCTGTCCGGCGGCCTCGTCGGGGGAGGCGGCCTTCGTCGGGTCCCACTTGATCGCCAGGCAGGTGATCAGGCCGAGCAGCGGTACGACGGAGAGCACCAGGAAGGTGTCGGCGAGCCCCAGGGAGTCCTTGATCTGCGGGAACACGTACAGCCCGACGACACTGCCGAAGCTGCCGACCATCCCGGTGACACCGGTGCCGAGCGCCCGGACGTCGCTGCTGTACGAGAGCGCGGCGATGGACTTGCCGTTGGCGCCCGGACCCGCGGAGTGGCAGAGGATGAACAGCACCGGCAGCAGGAACGCCACGGCCGTGGGCACCTTCTCGAAGGTCAGCCCCATCGCGAGCAGCGCCACGAACACTCCGGCGAAACCGGCGGCGGAGCTGAGCCGCAGCCCGAGCCGGCGGCCGAAGTACGCGGAGAGCAGCCCGCCCGCGATACCGAAGGCGTTGAAGACCATCGAGCCGATCGTCGCCTTCTCGAAGCTCTCGCCGAAGATCGTCAGGCTGATCAGCGGGAGGTACCAGCCGACCGCGAAGTACTGCATCGACTGGCCGAGCGAGATGACCGAGGACAGCACCGTGCGCGGCAGGTACTCGCCCTTGAAGAGCAGCCCGGCCTGCCGGAAGCCGATGGCGGGCGCCTCGGTGGCGGCGCGGGTCGCCTCGTCCGGCTTCCCGGCGACGGCCCGGATGCCGTAGATCCGGTCCAGGTTGACGACGGCCTCGTCCAGCCGGCCCTTGCTCGCCAGCCAGGTGGGGCTCTCCCGCAGCATCAGCCACTGGCCGATCAGCAGGACGGCGGCGACGACCGCGGCCGAGCCGACCGACCAGCGCCAGATGTCCGCGCCGACGTCCAGGTTGAAGAAGACCAGGGCGAGCGCGAGATTGCTGGTGGTGGCGACGTACCAGACGGCCTGCCACAGGTTCAGCCGGCCGCCCAGCTTCGCGGGGGTGTACTCGGCCAGCAGCGCCATGGCGACGGCGAAGTCGATGCCGTACGCGACACCCACCAGGACCCGGCCGAGCCAGACGACGGTGAAGTCACCGGCGAAGGCGGCCAGCAGCGCGCCCGCGATGGCGAACACCTTGGCGATGAGCAGCGGGGGAACGCGGCCGATCCGGGTGGCGAGCCAGCCGCCGACCGGGTTGAAGATGATCGCCAGGGCCGGAGCGGTGGCCGTGAGGATCGAGACCTGCGTGCTGGTGAGCTCCATCTGGGTCGTCATCGGCCCCAGACCGGCGCTCAGCGCGGCGTTCGAATAGGCGTCGAGAAACAGCCCGCCGAACACGAGGAACCAGATGACCTGCGCCCGGCCGGTGATCTTTCCCAGCCCATCGATGAGCGCAACGACGTCGCCGACGCCTTTGACGCTCGGACGTTGTGCCATGAATCCGCCTTCGAGGAAGACCCATCGGCGGCACGGGGAGCACAAAAAAACAGGCATGACGAAACCACCGACAGGTGGTCTATGTCTGTGCCTGTCAAAACACTGCGGAAAGCGCCGCAGCACGTGAACTGCAAGGAATGCGAACTACGCAGTGAGGTTAAGAACGCGCCAGGAGAAACGTCAAGGGTTTCCGGCAGGTTACTTGAACGTGACATGGCTCCGCGAGCGGGCGGGGCGGTCCGCACGCACCCCGCCCGCTCATGGGGAAAGCCCGTCAGCGGCCCGCCTGCAGCGCCGTCCAGGTGTCCGGCCCCACGATGCCGTCGGCCGTCAGCCCCCGGCTCGTCTGGTAGTTGCGCACCGCCGTCACCGTCGCCGGGCCGAAGCTGCCGTCGATGCCGACCGTCGAGCCGAGCGCCGCGGTCAGCGAGCGCTGGAGCCGCTTCACGCCGTCGCCCGAGGCGCCCTGCTGGAGGCTCGGCGTCGCCCCGGCCGACAGCAGCGCGGTCCAGGTCCTGGGCCCGACCACACCGTCGGCGTTCAGCCCGCGCGCCGCCTGGTACGCCGTCACCGCGGTCGCCGTCGCCGATCCGAAACTGCCGTCCACGGCACCCGCGGGGTAGCCCTGGTCGTTCAGCAGCTGCTGGACCGCCTTGACCTGGGCGCCCGTCGAGCCGTTCTGCTGGGGCGCGTACGAGGTGAAGCTCAGCCCGTCGCCGCTGTTGCCGCCGCCGGAGTCCCCGCCGACCAGCTCCATGTAGCGGTTCCAGTCCCAGTAGGGCCCGGGGTCGGTGTGGTCGTTGCCCGGTGCCTCGCTGTGCCCGATGATGTGCGCCCGGTCCTTCGGGATCCCGTAGCGGTCGCACAGCGACTTGGTCAGCGCCGCCGAGGAGCGGTACATCGTGTCGGTGAACCAGGACGGGTCGTCGATGAACCCCTCGTGCTCGATGCCGAGCGCCGAGGCGTTGGCGCTCCTCGCGTGGTACGCGGTGTCCTTGTCGCGGACCGTCTGGGTGATCTCGCCGTCCGAGGAGCGCACCACGTAGTGGGCGCTCACCTCCGCGGCCGGGTTCTGGAACCAGCTGATCGAGCCCGCGTACGAGCCCTGCGTGACATGGACGACCACCTTGTCGATCTTCGCCGAGCGGCCCGGGGCGAAGTTGTTCGGGTCGGCGGGGACCCATTTCGCGGAGGGGTAGTCGGGGCTCTGCGCGCGTACGCCGGTATCGGCGAGCGCACCCTTCTGCGGGGCGACCGGACGGCTGGTCACCGAGATCTGCTCACCGCCGGGGACGACCGTGTCGAGCCCGGTGGCCAGGAAGGTGTAGACGGTGTCGGCGTAGAGGGCGGCGGCGGCCCCCTGCGAGCCGCTGTACCGGGCGACGGCCGGGTACCAGGCGTCGATGTCGTCGCGGTCCCGGGCGTCGAGGCCGAGCTTGTCCGCGTAGGCGCGCAGCACCGCCGCACCGCCCAGGATGTTGGACCCGGTGTCGGTGCGCAGCTCGGCGAGCGGCTTGCCGGTGAGGGCCGCCGCCTGCTCCAGCGTCCGGTTCGTGGGGTTGCTGACCAGGTGCATCACGCCGTAGCCGCCTGCCTGGCTGGGGCGTCCGGCGTGGCCGTCGAGCCGGGTCTCGCCGTAGCCGACGGCGGCGAGCAGATCGCGCGGCACGTCGAACGCCGCGGCGGCCCGGGTGAACGCCCGGTCCATCGGGTGGCTGTCGTCCGGAGCGGCGAAGGCCGGCGTGCCGGTCACGGTCAGGACGGTGGCGGTGAGGGCCGCCAGAACGGATGCGCGGCCCTTTGTGTGGGCGGCGGCGCGGCTGGGCATACCTGCTCCTGCTCGGTGGGGGGAAAAGGGGAGAAAGGAGACGGCCCCCGGGCCCGAGTGGGGTGGGCCGAGGGCCGTGAAGCCCGCTCAGCGTATCCATCCGCCAAGTGCATGACAATCATCTGAGGGTGTGTCGAACTGCCGCTCACTCCAATGGAGTTGAGGTGGAATCCGGCGGCCCGCCCGGTGGGCGGACGAGCCGTCACCGGGCAGGACCGACAGGGGTGCGTTTTACCAGCGGTCGCGGTGGATGACGTCCGCCACCGGGCGCCGCCGCACCGGGCCGAAGTTGCCCTGCGGCCATCCGACCGGAATGGCGGCATAGGTGTGCATGTCCTCGGGGATGCCGAGGGCTTCCTTCCACTCCTGCTCCAGCATCAGATGCCAGATGGTGATGTTCGCCGCGAGCCCCAGGGCCCGCGCGGCGAGCAGGACGTTCTGCACGCCGGGATAGACGCAGGAGCCCTCGGCGAGCGCCTGGAAACGCGCCTGGGTGTTCATCATGTGCTCGGTCGCGGCCGGGCCGAGCGCCTGCGCGGAGGCCAGCAGCCCCTCCTCGTCCAGACGCGGCTCCGGGAACCGGTAGCACGGCACGATCAGGGCCGGTGTGTCGGCGAAGTGGTCGCGCTGGTACTCGATCGCGGCGACCATCCGGCCGTACGCCGCGTCGTCCATGCCCTTCGGGGCGTACTTCCCGGTCGTCGCCAGATAGGCGTCCACGCACCGCTTCCACAGCGGCGCCAGACGGGCCATCACCTCCCGGTCGGTCACCACGACGTACTCGTAGCACTGCATGTTGCCGCCGCTGGGCCCCCAGACGGCTGCCTGTATGAGCTGCTCCAGCGTCTCGTCCGGCACCGGTTCCGGCTTCAGGCGGCGCATCGCGCGCATGGTGGACATGGTCGGGAAGAGGGCGGGTCCGTCCGAGTGAGTCATGTCGATCGTCATGATCGCGGAGTTTACGGGCCGGGCACCGGCCGAGGGGAGGCCCGCCGGGTGCCGTGAACCGCTGAATTCGTACACCTGGACTACTCCCCACCGCACGGGGGAACGCGGACCGGATGGACCTTCGCGAAGGCGTATAAATGGTTCTTCCGGACCAGCCGGCGTCCCCTGATGGCACTCACACCTCACGCGGCAGGGCGTCACCGCGTACGAGAGCGCAGGAGCGCCACCATGAGCACGGCAGAAGAGATCAGCACCTTGCTGGTGGCGAACTTCGGCACCGACCCCCTCGCCATCACCCCGGAGGTGTCGCTCCGTCACCTCCGCCTGGACTCACTGGCGTTGGAGGAGCTGCGGCTGATCATCGAGGACCGGATGGGCGTCGACCTGGACGATGTCCAGCTGTCCTCGCGGGACACCGTCGGGCGGCTCGTCGATGTGGTGCACCGCAAGGCAGCCGCGTGACGGGCCGCCCGTACCGTCCCGAGCCGTTCGCCGCCGCCGTCACCGGGATCGGCATGGTCACCGCCGCCGGCACCGGGGCCGAAGCGACCTGGCGCACCGTCCATGAGGCGTCGACCGCCCCGTCGGTGCCGCACCGGCCCGAACTCCACGGCCTGCCCTGCGACTTCATGTACACCATCACCGGCCTCGACCCGCGGGCACTGCTCGGGGTGGCGACCGCGCGGCTGATGGACCGCTTCTCCCAACTGGCCGTCATCGCGGCCCGCGAGGCCGTCGCCGACGCCGGTCTCGACCCCGCGGTCTGGGACGGCGGACGGGTCGCCGTCGTCATCGGCTCCGCCCACGGCGGACTGCCGTTCTACGACGAGCAGCACACCACCCTCACCGAACGCGGCGCACGCCGGGTCTCCCCGAAGCTCGCCCCGCTCACCGTCGTCAACGGCGCCGCCAGCAGCGTCGCCACCGACCTCGGCGCCCTCGGCCCGAGTCAGGCCGTCTCCACCGCCTGCTCCTCCGGCACGGTCGCCATCGGCACCGCCCACCAGATGCTGCGCACCGGGGCCTGCGACATCGTCGTCGCGGGCGGCGCCGAATCGGTCTGCTCCCGGCTGCTGATCGCCAGCGCCTGCCAGCTCAAGGCCGTCTCCACCCGGCGCGACGACCCCGAGGCGGCCTGCCGCCCCTTCGACACCCACCGGGACGGCTTCGTCGTCGGAGAGGGCGCCGGACTCCTCGTGCTGGAACGGCCGGAACACGCCCTGGCCCGCGGCGCCACCGTCCGCGCGCACATCGCCGGCTACGCCGCCTCCAGCGACGCCCACTCCGCCGTCGCCCCGGACCCCGAGGGCCTGGGCATCGAGCGGGCGCTGCGCTCCGCGCTCGCGGACGCCGGAATCGCGGCCCGCGACATCGGCCATGTCAACGCCCACGGCACCTCGACCGTCTCCAACGACCTCATCGAGGCGACGATGCTGCGCCGGGTCCTCGGCGAGCACCCCCTGGTGACCTCGACGAAGGCGATGACCGGACACACCCTGGGCGCCGCCGGCGGCATCGAGACCGCACTGACCGTGCTGGCGCTGGAGAACCAACTCGTGCCGCCCACCGTGAACCTCGACGCCCCCGACCCCGCGATCCCCATCGAAGTGGTGAGCAAGGAGGCGCGGCGAGGAACGTTCGACGCGGCCGTCAAGACCTCGCTCGGTTTCGGCGGACACAACGCCGCACTCGTTCTCACCAGGGCCTGACCCGGAAACCAAGAGGCAGACGAACCACCATGGCCGACGAGATCATCCGGACCCTGTCGGTGGACGGGCTGCGCTACAGCTACCGGGTCCTGAGGCAGCCCACGCCGCGCACCGAGCCGGTCATCATCCTCGGCGGCGCGCTCCAGGGCATGTACGGCTGGCCGCAGATGGACGACCACGTGGGGCCGCTCGCCTCCGTGGTCACCGCCGACCTGCCCGGCATGGGCGACGCGGACCTGCTCCCGCCCGGTGCGGGCGACGACGTCCTGCACGCCGCCGTCACCGGGATCATCGACGACCTGGACGTGGAGAGGGCCAACCTCTTCGGGTTCTCCTACGGCACCTCCATCGCCTTCGGCTGCGCACAGCGGCATCCCGGCCGGATCGCCCGGCTGATGCTCGGCGGAGTGCCCGCCCACATCACCGACGAGCAGCGCGACCGGTGGGGCCGTGCCGTCGACCGGCTGGAGACCGGCGACCTGGAGGGCCTGGCCGCACTGGCCGCCGGGGTGCTGATGTGCCAGGACCCCGGACGCAAGGTCCACCGCGGTGAGCTGGCGCGTCGCTATGTGAGGCGTTCGTTCCTGTACGCCCTCACCCACTCCCCGCACGCCGCGCTGTCGCTGCACCGGGCCCTGGGGCACCGGCCGGACTTCTCCGGCGGGCTGTCCGGCGTACCGGCCCTGGTCTTCGCCGGCGAGCACGACACGGTGACCTCGCCCGAGCGGCAGCGTGCCTTCGCGGCCACGATCGAGGGCAGCCGGTTCGTCACGATCGGGGAGTCCGACCACTGGGTCGTCCTGGAGCGTCCGGACGACGTGGCGGATCTCGCGGCCCGCTTCTTCACCGACCGCCCGCTGGAGCCGGCCCTGGTCGCCCTCCCCGGGCAGTCACGGACCTCGCCCGCACCGGCGGGACGGGACTTCGCCGACACCCCGTGAGGGAAGGAACCGTATGGACAAGCCCGAGTTCGTCTACCCCCTCTACATCCAGACCAGCGCCGAGAAGCTCTACCACGCACTGACCGACCCCGAGCTCATCAAGATCTACATGGGGGGTTACGGTCCCGACTCGACCTGGGTGCCCGGTGCACCGGTCCGCTGGAAGATGGACCCGGACGGCGAGTTCGAGGAGGTCGGCCAGCGGGTCCTGGAGGCGGAGCCCGGCAAGCGGCTCTCGTACACCTGGCACACCCTCCAGCCCATGCACCGCCAGATGTTCGACTTCGCCTCGGACGAGGAGTGGGAGCGGGCCGTCCGGGAGCGGTCGAAGGTCGCCTTCGACATCGAACCGGCCGGGGAACCCGAGCTGGGGATCAAGCTGACGCTCACCCATGACGGGTTCGACAGCCCGGACAGCAGGATGCTGGAGGGCGTCAGCGACGGCTGGGTCGCGATCCTCTCGACGCTCAAGACCCTTCTGGAGGGCGGGAAGTTCCTCGACGAGCCGGCCTGAGGCGGGTGGTGCGGTGCGGGGCCCGCCCCAGGCGTCCGGCGGACGTTCAGGCGCCGGGCACCCGGTCGAGGAAGCCGCTGACCGAGGTGATGCGTCCGTCGTCGGCGAGGGTGATCACGTCGAAGCCGGCGACGGGCGCCGAGCCGTCGGCGGTGGAGACCAGCTCCCAGCCGAACCGCGCGATGTCGTGATGGCCCTCCGGCGTGCCGGTGAGCCGGAACTCGAAGCCGGGGAACTGCCGATGCGCGCCGTCGATCGTGGCCGCGAGCTCTTCGTGGCCGCGCACATCGGCCAGCGGGTCGGTGTAGGTGGCGCTCTCGGTGAAGGCGGCCGCCACGGCCTTCGCCAGAGCCTCGGCGGTGGCCGCGTTCCAGGCGGCGAAGTAGCGCTGAACGGCCTCGTCGTATGCGGTCATCGCGGTGCCCTCTCCTCGTGTCCCGGCCCCTGGCCGGGCTCTCGTGTGCTGGTGAGGACCACGATGTCCGACGGCGGTGAGGGCGTCGATTACCTCCGGGGTAAGGGCCCGCGCGGCCCGGACCGGGGGAGGCGCCGTCTCAGAGCCGGCCGTCCGAGACCACATGCATGGCGGCCTCCTCGGCGGACGCGCCGGCCCCGTCGATCCCGACGTCCTCGCCCGCCATGGTGTCCGGCTCGTCGATGTCCAGCTGCCGGGTGAGCCGGCCGGCGCGCACCGTGCCGACCTCCTTGTCCCAGAGCTCGCCGTCGCCGCCGGGCAGGTCCCCCAGGCCGTCGCCCACCAGGTCGGAGGAGTCGGGGAGCTCGCGGGCCAGGCGGCCGTCCAGTGTCTCGCCGTCGTGCTGTTCGGCGGCGGTGGTGCCCCGGTCCTCCACCGCCCACGGCCGCTCGGGCGGCGAGTAGCCCTCGTCGAGTGCGTCGGTCAGCCCCCGGTTGTCCAGCGTGTCCTCGACGTCGAGCTGCTCGGTGAGGTCAGAGGCCTCCGGCTGCGGCTGGGGCTGGTAGACGTCGTCTCCCCGGTCGGCATCGTTCATGGCGTTGTCCCTTCCCGGTTTCGGGGATCCCGGGCGTGCATGCCGTGCACACGACTCGGGAGAAAGGGGGGCATTCATGCGGTATGCACCCGAGTGCTGTCGAACCGCCCGTATGGCTTCAGGATAACGGTCTCCCGCCCGCCCGGCCGTGGGCAGGAGGGAAGGTGCCCCCAGGGCCTTGCCCGGGCGCCCCGGGCCGGTCGGAGGGACCATGGAAGATGTGGGCGGAACATGCCCTGCCCCATCCGCTATCGGAGAACGGTCATGGATTACCCGGAGAGCTACCAGCTGGTATTTCAGGCGTCCGCGGTGGAGGACGACACGGTGACCGTCCGGCGCACGGCACAGTCGGGGGCGGGCGGCTTCCCGATCTACGAGGACGAGACCGGGATCGTGCGCGCGGAGATCAGCGACCGGGGCGAGGTACGCATGCTGGCCAGCGGCGGACACCAGGTGTTCGGCACCCCGCTGGTGGTGCGGGAGCCGAGCGGCTGAACGGCCGGATACGCCCCGGGGGTGTCAGCCCTCGGTCCAGCCGTGGTTCTTGGCGAACTGCAGCAGCCCGCGCCGGATCTGCAGGATCTGGGCACCCGTCAGCGTCGGTGCGGACTCCAGCAGCACGTCCGTCACGTCCCGGGTGTACTCGGCCGCGCTGAGCACATCGCACAGGGTGTCGTCGTCGGGGCCCGAGGAAGCGGTGACGCCCACCGGCCGCGGCGGAGTCAGCGGCTTCCCGTCGGGTCCCTCGGCGAGCCGGACGGACGACGCCTTCAGGCCGCGGTCCCCGTCCTCGATGTCGAACTCGACCGCCGTGCCCGTGTGGACGTAGGACTCCGGGATCAGCATGTCGTTCACATGGAGGAAGACGTCCTCGCCCCCGTGATCGGGCGAGATGAAGCCGTAACCCCGAGCTCCGTCGAACCGCACGACGCGACCAGAAACCACACCGACCCCCAGAAAAGAAACGGGCCCCTTGCCCGTACGCCACACATGGCCAGACCGGAGAATAGCCCCGAGCTGTCGACGGCGCGACCCGATCGGCCGCAATCACCCCGGTCCGGGGGCGGAGCACCCGCGCGCCGCCTCATCTCACCCTCCCCGCGGGCGGGGCCGGGTTTCCGGCCGCCAGCGGGGAGCGGGCCAGCTCGACACAGCCCGCCGTGATCAGGGCGAGCGCGACCAGCTCGGGCAGCACCCACCACCCGGTGCGCAGCTCCTCGCCGAACAGCGTCACCCCGTACGTCACGCTGATCAGCGCGTCCCCGAGGGTCAGCATCGGCTGGACGGCGACCAGCGTGCCCGCCTGGAGGGCGTTCTGGAGGAGGAACAGCGCGCCCACCCCGGCCGCCGCGGTGGCGTACAGCTGCCAGGACGTCAGGAGCGCCGCGGCCCCGCCGCCCCCTTCGAGCCGTGCCATGGCGTCCTTCATCAGCGCGGCCGTCAGGGCGTACCCGCACGCGGCGGCGAGGCCGAGCAGCGCGCCCCGGGTGTTGCCGCGGCTGCCCAGGGCCGCGCCGATCAGCGCGGCCTCGAAGAGCCCGGTCAGGATCAGCGCGGGGACCCAGGCCGCCCCGTGCACGCTCGTACTGCCGCCTTCGGGGGCCGCGGACGCCATGCCCAGGGCCAGCCCGGACGTCACGGCCGCCACCCCGTACCAGACCCGCCGGGGCAGCCGGACGCGCATGACGAACGCGGCCATCAGCAGCGTGGCGGGCAGCTCGATCACGAAGATCGGCTGGACCACGGCGATCGGCCCGGTGGCCAGCGCCACCGCCTGGCAGACGGCCGCGACGATCACCAGGCCGATCCCCGCGAGCCACAGTCGCTGGCGCACCAGGTGCCCGATCAGCGACAGCCGTATCGCCGCGCTGTCGGGGACGGTACGGGCCGCCCGGCGCTGGAGCACGGAGGCGGCGCCATTGCTGAACGCGGTGAGGACGGCGAACAGGACACTGATCACCGCACCATGATGCGGGCGGCCGTCCGCCGATCCCGGGTCCTGCGGCACGGCGGCATGGCGGGGGCCGGGTCCGTCCCGCCCCGCGGACCGAAGGCGTCCGCGCGGCCGGGCGGCGCGCAGCCCGGTTCGTGCGCCGGACTACGGCGCGGCCGCGCCGCCTGCCGGGCGCAGTGCCTGCCAGGCGTCGGCGGCGGCCGCCTCGGGGTGGACGGGGGCGTCGTGCAGCCAGTGGGTGATGAGCCCCATGACCGCCCCGGTGGCGCAGTGGGCGCGCATCTCGACGACCGGGGAGTCGGACGCGCCGACCCCTGCCTCGACCAGCTGGAGCGTCACCTGCTCGGCGACCAGCTGGTGCAGACGGTTGATGAAGCGCGCCGATCCGCACGGGCCGAGCATCCGGCGGTAGAGCACCGCGTTCGCGTCGACGTGGTGCAGGATGTCGACGAACGCCGGGGGCATGTCGTGCGGCAGCACCACGAGGGGACACCGCGCGACCAGGCCGACCAGGCCGGCCAGCTCGTTCTCCATCGCGTCCAGCAGCAACTCGTCCCGGTCGCGGTAGTGCTGATAGACCGTCGCGCGATTGATGGTGGCCCGCTCGGCGACGTGGGCGATGGTGATGGACTCGGGCTCGCGCTCGGTGGCGAGCTCCAGTACGGCGGCCCGCAACAGGGCACGGGTCCGCTGCACCCGGGGATCGACACGCTTGGTCATCCGGCCAGCCTACACGGGTTAGGCGACAGGTGTCGCGGACTGTGGGCCGTCCAGTGCCCGTCCCGTACCACGGCCGGGGTCCTCCAGCAGCAGGCCGTACTCGAGGGCCCGGACGACGGCGAGTGTGCGGTTGGGACAGTTCAGCTTGGCCAGGACGTTGCCGACCAGCCGCTTCACGCCGTGCTCGGAGATCTGCAGCCGTCGGGCGGCCTGCTTGTTGCTCAGCCCCTCGGCCACCAGGCGGAGCACCTGGAGTTCGCGCGGGGTCAGTCCGGTGCCCGGGGTTCCCCAGGGCTGCGTCTCGGTGGCCGGCTGGCCGTTCTGCCGCAGCACCCGCCGGGCGAGCGCCGTCGACACGTAGAACTTGCCGGCCATGACGTCCGAGACGGCGTCGCCGAAGACCCGCGGCGTGAGCCCGGACAAGTCGATCAGGGCCTGGACGCAGGAGTGGGTGGTCCGGGGCATTCCGAGCGAGTCGGAGCCGTCGACCAGCAGCAGGAGCCGGACCCGGTGTTCGCTCAGGCCGTCGGAGGTGGCCGGGTTCTCGGTGGTCGCGAGCTCCGCCGCGGACATGACCACCAGATCGCAGGTGTCGACGCTTGCTCGCACCGCTTCCTCGACGGTGCTGAAACACATGACGTCGGCGACGTCCGGAAGGAGACGGAGCATTCCTTCGACCCCGTATCTGAGGACCTCGTTCTGCAGGATCAGCGCGATTCGGAGACCGGTCTCGTCTGATCGGGTTACCACTTGAAATCCTCCTGTGTGGGATATCAACTGCAGGCTGGGACGGCGATCGCGGACATGACGCCGGCTCGGGCGGGCAGGTCGGTGACCGACCAGGTTTCGAATGCGCATCCCGTGACCCGGTGGATCACTTGTGCGCCGGCCCGTCCGGGGTCCACGTCGATCGCCCCGAGTTCGGCTTCGATGCCTATTCCGCTGGCCTTGACGACCGCTTCCTTCCTGGTCCAGCAGCGGATGAACTCGGCGGCGCGGAATTCCGGCGGAACTCTGCCGAGATGGCGCCGTTCGCCCGCGCTCAGGATCGCGGGTGTGAGCGAGGACACATCCATCGGGCGCACCCGCTCCAGGTCGACCCCCACCCGGACGCCCTCGGCGGCGGCGCACACCCAGTGCGGGCCGGACCGGGAGAGGCTGAACTCCCAGCGCGTGCGCGGTCTGCTGATGTACGGCCGGCCGTGGGTCGTGCGACCGCAGCCGGCGCACGGGCGCCGGCCGAACCGGATCCTCGCCGGGTCGCACCCCAGGATTCCGGCGAGACACCGTCGCACCTCGGCGTGCGCGGTGGCGTAGTGCACGGAACGTAGCGGGTCGCGAAAGGCCGCGACCCTACTGCGCTCCTCTGCGGAGAGGATGTCGAGATCGCCGGATGCGACTCGGCCGGTGGATCGCCCGTGCCGGACCACCACGTGGTCCGGTACGTCGGCGCGGGCGAATTGTTTCAAAAGATCCGCTGCGAACGTGCTCATAGGAAACGAAACACCCCCCGTGTTCGTGCAGGGCCGACTCTCGGCGGCTCGCTGCGTTCTCAATGCAACACGGCTCCGCTGTACTTCCGCTGTACGTTCCAGATACCGCGCCGCCCGGATATGAATGTGACTCTTCGTAACCTCACGTTCATTCCGCCGACGCCGATCGGGCTGCCCGATCGGGTAGCCCGGAGGTGGCCGCGGCGGACTCCGGAAGGCCCCCTCGGGTCGGCCTCCCGACAGGGCGCCGGCTGCTGTGAGGATGCTCTCGAATCTGCCGACGCCTGTACGGAGGCCATCGATGACGACATCAGATCCCGACCTGAGCGGCCTGGAAACGGACGTGTGCGTGGTCGGCGGCGGAGCCACCGCCCTGTACGGCGCGCTGCTGTGCGCGCGGGCCGGCCATTCGGTCGTACTGGTCTTCTCCCAGCCCGAGTTCGAGGCCGCCGGGGCGGGGATCTCACCGCTGCTGGCCCCGCCGACGCTCGGACTGCTGGCCGCCTCGGGCATCGACGAGCAACTCACCGCGGCCGGCCGGAAGGTCCTGGGCGTGGACGACCACGGCAGCACGGGGATGCTCTCCACCTGGCGGTACGCCGACCACGCCGGGATCGCCCGGCCGTACGGTCTCACCGTGCCGACCGGGACCACCGTCCAGGCACTGCTCGCCGCGCTGCGCGCGCAGCCGCGGGCCACCGTGCTGACCGGCGAGGGCGTCGTCTCGGTGGAGCAGGACGACGAGCGCGTCGTGCTCGGCTTCGAACGGGCCGCCGGGCCGGACGGCGGCGTGCCCGCGCGGCGGCGCGTCGCGGCCCGATACGCCGTGGCCGCCGACGGCCGGCAGTCCGCGCTGCGCGACCTGGTGGGCGTCCGGCTGGAGGTCTCGGCCTTCGACCGGCCGGCCTGGCTGCTGGTGGCACCCGACGTACCGGGGCGCGAATCCGTCCTGCTGGTACACCACCGGGCTCCGCGCGCCCTCTTCACGATCCCCACCCCGGGCCCCTCGTCGGCCCTTGTCTGGTCGCCCGACCGGGACCAGGAGAAGCAACTGGAACACGGCGGTCCGGCGGAGCTCGCCGAACAGATCAAGGAGGTCGACCCCGAGCTGTCCGAGTGGCTCGGCACGGTCGACGGCCGTACCTCGCCGGTGATGCGGCTGGGCTTCTCGCTCTGGCGGGCTCCCTCCTGGCGGGTCGGCCGGGTGCTGCTGGTCGGCGAGAGCGTGCACGGGCTCCACACGCTCGGCGGCCAGGGGCTCAACCAGTCGCTGCAGGGTGCCGCGTCGGCGGCCGCGGCGATCGGCGCGGCCCTCACCTCCGGGGACCCGACGGCGATCGAGGACTACGAGCGGGTGCGCCGCCCGCACGTCGAACGGCTGCAGGACCTCCAGTGGAATCTGCAGGCGCTGGGCTACGGCACCACACCGGCGGTGAAGGGCGCGCACGAGGACTTCATCGACGTGATGACCGCACTGCCCCCGGAGCTCGTCGCGCAGCTCGACGGAAGCGACGTCCGGGCCTGAGCACGCGTACGGAACCGATGGAGGGCGTCCCCGGCCGGGGACGCCCTCCATCGGCGGTGTCAGCGGCCCGGCGTCGGAACCCGCCGCTGCGGCGAGCGGGGCACGGACGGGGCTCCTCCCCTCCCGAGTTCGTACGCGGCCCGCAGCCCCTGCTCGACCGCGCGGACGGCGTTCAGGCCGCGGGCGTCGGCCGCGCCGCCCACCAGCCGGTACGGGACGCCCAGCCCGGCCAGCAGCGGACGCAGGCCGTCCGCCGGGACCTGCCCGGCCGCGATCACCACCGAGTCGGCGGGCAGCAGCCGCCGCACCCCGTCCACGTCGGTCAGCAGGACTCCGTCCGGCAGGACGGCCTCGTAGCGGACACCGGTCAGCCACTCGGCGCCGTGCCGTCTCAGCTCGGCCAGCACCGCCCAGCGGGTGCTGCGGCCCATGCCGTCGCCGATCCGGCCCGAGCGGCGCAGCAGCGTCACCGGGCGGTGCGGTGCCAGCAGATGCGCCAGGTCCACGGCGATGCCGCCGCCGCCGATCACCACGACCCGCTCGCCCAGCGCTTCCGGGCGGGCGAACGCCTGCCGGTAGTCGACGACGTGGGGCAGGTGCTCGCCCGGCAGACCGGCCGGCCGCGGCAGCACCCCGGTCGCCGCCAGCACGCCGTCGAAGCGCCGCAGCGCATCGGCGTCCGAGGCGTCGACGGGGTGGTTCGGACGCACCGTCACCCCGAGCCGTCGCAGCTCCCCGGCGAAGTACCCGACGGTGGCACCGAAGTCCGCCTTGCCGGGGACGAGCCGGGCGAGCCGGAACTGGCCGCCGAGTTCGGCCCCGGCCTCGAAGAGCTCCACCCGGTGCCCCAGCGAGGCCAGCGCCCGGGCGCCCTCCAGCCCGGCAGGACCGCCGCCGACCACCGCGAAACGGCCACGCCCGGCACGGCGCCGCCGCACGGGCACCGGGAACTCGATCTCCCGCCCGGCCCGCGGGTTGACCAGGCAGGAGACCGGCTCGTCGCCGAGCGAGCGGTCGATGCACGCCTCGTTGCAGGCGATGCAGACATTCGGTGCCGGGCCGTTCACCAGACGGGACTTGCGGATGATCGCCGGGTCGGCCAGGAACGGACGGGCCATGGAGACGAAGTCGGCGTCCGCACGGGCCAGCACCCGCTCCGCGAGCTCCAGCCGGTTGATCCGGTTGGAGGCGATCACCGGGGTGGACAGTCCGGCCCGCCGCAGCGACCGGCGGATCCGCGCGGCGTGGCCGACCCAGGCGCCCGGCTCCACGATGCTCTGCACCGTCGGTGTCCGGGACTCGTGCCAGCCGACGCCCACGTTGAGGGCCGCGACCCCGGCGCGGGCCAGCAGGCCGGCGAACCGCTGGATCTCCTCCGCCGTACTGGACCCCTCCATCAGGTCGGCGCCGGAGATCCGGAACAGCACGGGGAAGTCCGGTCCGGTCGATGCCCGCACGGCGTCCAGCACCGCGAGCGGGAACCGCGTCCGGCGCCGGGCGTCACCGCCCCACCGGTCCTCGCGCAGATTGGTCAGCGGCGAGAGGAACTGGTTGAGCAGATAGCCCTCGGAGGCCATTACCTCCACCGCGTCGAAGCCCAACTCGCGGGCGCGCGCCGCGCCCGCCGCGAACGCGTCGAGCAGGTGCGCCATGCCGTCCTCGTCCAGGGCCCGCGGCACCCCGAAGGGGCCCGGCACCGCCGACGGCGCGACCGGGGTGCGGCCGGTCGCCGCCACCGAGGTGTACCGGCCGGCGTGGAAGAGCTGAAGGGCGATGCGACCGCCCTCGCGGTGGACGGCCTCCGCCCAGGCCGCGAGGGCCCGGTGCCGGGCGGGGTCGTCGATCCGGGCGTAGTGCCGCCCGCCGGAGCCCTCCGGGCTCACCGCGCAGCCTCCGGTGACGATGAGCCCGGCGCCGCCCCGGGCGCGCTCGGCGTAGAAGGCCGCCATGGCGGCGCCGCCGTCCTCGCGCGTCTCCAGGTTGAGGTGCATGGCACCCATGACGATCCGGTTGGCGAGAGTCAGCCCGCCCATGTCACCGGGGCGGAACACGTGCTTCAGCACCTGAGGGCCTTTCGTTCGGATCGGACCGGGGCGCGGTGCCTGCTCAGCGCTCCCGGACCGGCCGCGGGGGCAGGCTGAGCGGTGCGGAGGCGTCGGCGAAGAACGGCGGGGCGACCACGCTCAGGCCGCCGTCCACCACCAGGGTCTGCCCGGTGACGTACTCCGAGGCGGGCGAGAGCAGGAAGGCGATGGCGTCCGCCACCTCCTGGACACTGCCCGGCCTGCCCTTCGGGATCCGGTCGAGCACCGTGTCCATGCCGGGCATGCCGGGCACGCCGTAGAAGAACTCCAGCGAGTCCGAATCGATCAGCCCGCCGTTCACCGCGTTCACATTGACGCCGTACGGAGCGAACTCCAGCGCCATGTAACGCACCCAGGACTCCAGTGCCGCCTTCATCGACCCGAGCGCGGCGTACGTCGGATAGGCGCGGACGCTGCCGTAGCTCGACAGCGCCACGATCCGCCCGCCGTCGTCCATCAGCCGGACGGCCTGCTGGGCGCCGAGCACGAACGGCCGCAGGTTCATCGCGTACGACCGGTCCAGATGGTGCGGCTTGAGATCCATGATGTTCTTGAACGCGCCGGCCGCCGCGTTGGAGACGAAGTGGTCGAGGCGCCCGAACTCCGCCCGCACCGTCGCGAACAGCTCCTCGACGCCCTCCACCGACTCCACGTCCGCCCGCACGGCGAGGCCCCGGCCGCCGGCCTCCTCCAGATCGGCCACCGTCCTGCCCGCCAGGTCGGCGTTCTTCTTGTAGTTCACCACCACGGTGGCACCGGCCCGGCCCAGGGTCAGCGCGAGCGCCCTGCCGATTCCCCTGGACGCGCCGGTGATCAGCACGATCCGGTCCTTGAACTGTTCGGCGACGGGGCTCACCGGCCGGCCTCCGCACCGCTCAGGAGCTCCCGGAACACGACAGCCTTCTGGATCTCGTTGGTGCCCTCCTCGAAGCGCTGGGCCCGTGCGTCCCGGTAGACCCGCTCGATGGGGCTGCTCTTCCAGTACCCCGAACCCCCGTGCACCTGAAGGGCCTTGTCGGTGACCCGGGTGAGCATGTCGACCGCCGTCAGCTTGGCCATCGAGGAGAGCTTCGCCGCGTCCCGCTCGCCGGCCTCCCAGCGGCGCGCCGCGTGCAGGGCCAGCTGACGGCTCGCCTCGATGTCGGCCTCGTTCTCCGCGAGCATGAACTGCAGGGCCTGACGGGAGGTCAGCGGCTTGCCGAAGGTCACCCGGCCGCGGGCGTACTCCAGCGCCAGCTCCTGCGCCCGGCTCGCCAGCCCCACACAGCTCATCGCCACCGAGATCCGGGACGGCGTCAGGAAACCGCCCAGGGCGACCGCCAGGCCGTCGCCCTCGGCGCCGAGGCGGTGGGCCACCGGCACGGGAGTGCGGTCGAAGGTCAGCCGGGCGTGGTCGGTGCCCACCACGCCCATGGTCTGCGAGGTGTCCTCGACCGTCACTCCGGGAGCGTCGCGCGGCACCATGAGCGCCACCGTTCCCTCGTGGCCGGTGCTGCCCGCCACCCGCGCGGCCAGCAGCCAGTAGTCGCAGCGCACTCCGAAGGTGATCAGGTGCTTCGCGCCGGTCAGGTAGTACGTGTCGCCCTCCCTGACCACGGTCGAGCGCAGGTCCGCGCCGGAGCCTGCCTGCGGTTCGGTGAGCGTGAAGGCGACCCTGATCCGGCCCGCGACCGAAGGCAGCACGAACCGCTCGCGCTGCTCGGGGGTGGCGAACTCGTCCATCGCCCGCCAGGTGCCGTTGACCACGTGGACGATCATCCGGATCGAGGCGTGCGAGCGGGCGAACAGCTCGATCAGCTCCATCCACTGCGGGAACGAGACGCCGCGCCCGCCGTACTCGGGCGGCGCGGCCAGCGACAGATAGCCGCGCTCGCGCAGCTCGGTCCACAGTTCCTCCGGCACCGTGCCCGAGGACTCGATCCGGTCGGCCCACGCCTCGGCGGGCCCGGCGACGTACTCGGCGATCTCGGCCCGGAGCCGCTCGAACACGGCCGGGTCGAGGGCCGGTGTGCGGGGGGCGACGTCTGTGGCGTTCATGCGTGCTGCTCCTCGGGGACGGTCCGGAGCGGGGTCTCGGCCCGCTGCCGGAGGACGAACTTCTGTACCTTGCCTGCGGGGTTGCGCGGCAGCCGGTCCACCAGCCGCAGCCGCTCCGGCCAGTAGTGCTTGGAAACCCGGTGCTGCTCCAGGTACTTGCGCATCGCGTCCAGATCGAGGTCGCCGTCCTCGGCGAGCACGACGAAGGCACAGGCGCGTTCGCCGAGCCGCTCGTCGGGCATCCCGACCACCGCCACCTCGTCGACCGAGGGATGCCGGTGCAGCAGTTCCTCCACCTCCGCGACCGGAACCTTCTCCCCGCCCCGGTTGATGACGTCCTTGACCCGGCCGGTGATCCGCAGGCACCCGTCGCCGCCGATCACCGCGAGGTCACCGGTCCGGTACCAGCCGTCCGCGGTCCACACCTCGGCGGTGAGGTCGGGGCGGTCGAGATAGCCGACGAAGGGCGTCGGGGTGTGGATCTCCAGATTGCCCTCGTGGCCGGCCGCGAGCACCGTGCCGGTGTCGTCGGTGACCCGCAGCCGGACACCGTCCATCGCGCGGCCGTCGGAACCCCACGTCGTCGAGGGTTCGTCGTCCGGCGCGGACAGCGCCCCCAGACACGTCTCGGTGGTGCCGAACGCCCCGCACACGGAGGCGCCCAGCACCCCCGTCGCCCGCTCGGCGAGATGGCGCGGCACGGCGGCGCCGGCGACCACGAAGATCCGCAGCGCGGACGGGACCGGCCGGCCGTCCGTGACCTCCCGCACCAGGTCGGCCAGGAACGGGGTCGCCGCCTGGACGAAGGTGCCGCGGTGCTCGCGCAGCGCCCGCAGGGCCGTTGCGGCGTCCCACTGCGCCTGCACCAGTTGGGGCACGCCCAGCGTGACGCCCAGCCACATGCCGTAGAGGAAGCCGGTCTGATGGGCCAGCGGGGAAGGGATGTGGACGACGTCGCGGTCGTCGAGACCCAGCCGTTCGACCTGGAGACGGACCGCGTGGGCGAGGGTGTCGTGGCGGTGCAGCACGCCCTTGGGCTCGCCGGTGGTGCCGGAGGTGAAGAGCAACTGGGCGAGCGCGTCGGGAGCGGGGCCGCGGGCGGCGAGCGCCTCGGGGTCCGGCTCGGCTGCGGTGACCGTGGCGTTCCAGTCCGACCAGCCGAGCCCCGCGTCCTCGGCGGGCAGCTCCACCGGGGCACGGTCCGCGGAGACCACCGAGACGTGGCGCAGCGCGCCCCGCGCGGCCGGGTCCTCGGCGAGCCAGGCCGCGGTCTCCCGGCCGTGCTCGCGGTTGCGGAAGCGGTCGGGGACCAGCAGCACCCGCGCGCCGGAGCGGCGCAGCGCGAAGGCCAGTTCACGCTCGCGGAAGATCGGCATCAGCGGGCAGCAGACCGCACCGATCCGCAGCACCGCCAGCGACACCTCGACGAACTCGGCCCAGTTGGGCAGCTGGTAGGCAACCGGTTCGCCCGGCTCGACGCCGAGGGACAGCAGGGTCGCGGCCGCCCGGTCCACCCGGCGGTCCAGCTCGCGCCAGGTGAGCGAGGTGTCGCCGCCCCGGCGCACGTCCACCACTGCGGTGGCGTCCGGCCGCTGCCGGGCCCAGTGCCGCAGCAGATCGGGCAGCGACTCGGGCGGTGTGGCGGGCAGGGCCGATTCGACGGACATCCGGAGCCCGAGGCCGGTCATGTCGTCCAGGAAGGCCGGGTAGGAGATCCGGTAGGCGCGCGGGTACGTCAGGGTGCTGGCACCGCGGGCCCTGGTGCCGGCCAGCGCGAGCGACATCAGCACCCGGTGGTCGTTGTACGAGGAGAGCCCGGCGCCCTCCAGCCCGCTCACCCCGCGGACCAGCAGCCGGTCACCCTCCACGCGGAGGTCGCCGCCCATGCTGTTGAGCTGGAGCATCGCCGCGACCCGGTCGGACTCCTTGAGCCGGACGTGGCCGATGTGCTCGAAGACCGTCTCGCCCGCCGCGAAGGTCGCCAGCGTGGCGAGCGCCGGGAGCATGTCGGGGATTTCCCGGCAGTCCACGGTGGTGGCGCGCAGCCGGACGCCGTCATGGCGTATCCGCAGGCCGCCGGCCCGTTCGTCGAGCTCCATGGGCACGCCCATCCGCCCGACCACGTCGAGGAAACGCGCCTCCGGGTGGTCCACGGGGTCGCCGTCGAGCCGGGTGATGCCGCGCAGCAGTACGTCGGAGGGGTGGAGGGCGGCGGCGACGACGCCGAACGCGGCGGACCCGAGGTCCGGCGGGATCGTCAGATCGGTCGGGACGGCCCGCTGGCCGGGTTCGATCTCGAACCGCCGCCAGTCGTCCGAGACGTCCACCCGCAGGCCGAAGCGGCGCATCATCGCCACCGTCAGCTCGATGTACGGCTGCTCGTTGACCTGGCCCCGCACCTCGATGACGGTGCGCCCGGTGGCGAACGGGGCGAGCAGGACCAGTCCGGACACCCACTGGGAGAGGGTGCCGGGGACGACCACCCGGCCGCCGGACGGCCGGCCCGGCCGCACGTGCACCGGGGGGCAGCCGTCCGCCGAGTCCAGCCGGACGCCCAGCTCGCGCAGGGCGTCCAGCAGCGGACCGACCGGCCGGCGCTGGAAGTACTTCTGGCCGGTGACGGTGACGGGGGAGCCGGCGAGCGAGGCGAGACCCAGCATGAAGTACAGCGTGGTCCCGGAACTGCCGGCCGAGACGCTCTCGCGGCGCGGCCGGTAGGGGCCGCCCCGCACGACGTAGCTGTCGCCCTCGACGGTGATCCGGGTGCCGAGGTCGCGCAGCAGCCGGATGGTGTACTGCACATGGCGGGCGTCGGAGACGCCGGTGATCCGGCTGGTGCCCTCGGCGAGCGAGGCGAGTATCAGAGCTCGGTGCACGTGGTACTTGGAATGCGGAACCGTGAGCTCACCTCTGAGTGGCTGCCGGTTCGGCCTGAGCGTGAGATGCATGAACTGCCTTTCCGGCTCGGCGGGTCGGGGCGGGGCGGCGGCTCATTCCGGGATCGCGCCGTGCTCCAGATAGGCGACGGCGCGGCCCACCGTGCTCAGCCGGTCGAAGACCTCGTTCGGCACCTCGACGCCGAAGCGGCGCTGGACCAGGACGAACACGGACACGATCGACAGCGAGTCGAGTTCCAGGTCGTCGACGAACGAGGACTCCAGGGCCACCTGGTCGGCCGGGATCTCGGCGACCTCGTCGAGGATCTCCTTGAGGATCTGCAGGGTGTCGCTCTGAACGGTGCTCATGGTCGGTCTCCTAGCGGATGTGACGGGTGTCATCGGTGGGTTCGGGAGGCGCGGCGGCCGGTACGGGCGCGGTCACCGGCGCCGAGGGCAGCCGGATCACCTGGCCCGCCCAGACGAGGCCGGTCCCGAAGGACAGCAGCAGGGCGAGGCCGCCGGGCTTCGCGGCGCCGGTGGCGAGCATCTCCTGCATGGCGAGCGGGATGGACACGGCGGAGGTGTTGCCGTGGGTCTCGATGCTGCGGGCCACCGAGACGTGGTCCGGCAGCTTCAGTTCGCTGACCAGCTGGTCGGTGATCCGGGCATTGGCCTGGTGCGGGATGAAGGAGTCGAGCGCGTCGGTGCTCACCCCGGCACGTTCCAGGGCGCGCTCGGCGACCGGGCCGAGGTGGTACGCGGCCCACCTGAACACCTCGCGGCCGTTCATGGTGATCCGCGGCCAGGGGACGTCCGGGGCGTCCCGCAGCGCGCTCCAGGGCGCGCTCTGGCGGATGGTGTCCTTCTGGGAGCCGTCCGAGCCCCAGGCGACCGGGCCGATGCCGGCCTGCCCGCTCGGGCCGACGACGACCGCGCCGGCGCCGTCACCGAACAGGAAGGCGGTGCCCTTGTCCCGGGTGTCGGTCAGCTCGGACAGCCTTTCCACCGCGATCAGCAGGACGTACGGGACGCTCTTGGCGGCCACCATGTCGGAGGCCAGGGCGAGGCCGTAGCAGAAGCCGGCGCAGCCCGCCGAGATGTCGAACGCGCCGGGCGCCGATGCGCCGATCCGGTCCGCGACCCCGGCCGCGAGCGAAGGGAACTGGTGCAGGTGCGAGACGGTCGAGACGATGACGCAGCCCACCTGGTCCGCGGTGATCCCGGCGTTCTCCAGGGCCCGTTCGGCGGCGGTGGCGGCCATGAACTCCACCGTCTCCGACGGGTCGGCCCAGTGCCGCAGCCGGATGCCGGAACGGCTGCGGATCCACTCGTCCGAGGAGTCGATCCGCTCGCAGATCATCGCGTTGGTGACCGGCCGCGAAGGCAGGTACGTACCGAGTCCCAGCACACCGGTCGCCGCGCCGCGCAACGTCGCGGCAGCCGCGGTCGAGGAGGTGCTCACGACGCGACCGCCACGGGCTCGAAGTCCTCCGGACCGCACCAGCGCACCAGCGCGGCGCCCATGCTGAAGCCGGAGCCGAACGCGGTCAGCACCACCTGGTCACCGGGGGAGAGCCGGCCGAGCTCCTCGGCCTCCCTGAGCACCAGGGGCACACTGGCGCCCGAAGTGTTCCCGTACTTCTGGATGTTGATGACCGTCCGGTCCATCGGCACACCGAGCTCGCGCATGATCCCCTGCAGGATGTACAGGTTCGCCTGGTGCAGCGCGAAGAGGTCGATGTCCTCGGCGGACCTGCCCGAGGTGTCCAGCAGCTCCTGGATGAACCCCGGCACCCGGCCGACCGCGAACCGGTGCACGGCCTTGCCGTCCAGCGCGCCGAAGTTGTCGCCGAAGCCGCTGCTCATGGGGGTTCCGTCGCGGCGGTGGCGCTTCTCACGGGCCACCCAGACCGATTCGTAGCCGGACGGGTCGCTGCGCAGCAGCGTGGTACCGATGCCGCGGTCGGGGGTGCAGCGCTCCAGGAGGTAACAGGCCGCTCCGTCACCGAAGATGACCGCCGGCCCGGGGTCCTTCCAGTCCATCGTGCGGGTGCTGACATCCGCCATCACCACGGCGACCCGGCGGAACTGGCCGGTGGCGACGTACTTCGCGCCCACGTCCAGGGCGAACACCCCGCCCGGGCAGGCACCGCTGTTGATGTCGAAGCCGGTCGCGCCGGTCGCACCCGCCTTGCGGATGACGAGCATCGCGGTGGGCGGCGTCATGTTGTCCGGCGTGTACGTTCCGCACACGACCAGGTCGACGTCGGCCGGAGTGATCCCCGAGCGGTCGCAGGCGTCCAGCAGCGCCGCCGTGCCGAGATCCGAGGTCCACTCGCCCTCGGCGGCCATCCGGCGGTTCTCCACGCCGATGTTCGCCCGGATCCAGTCGTCCCGCGTCAGGAGGATCTCCTCCAGATCGGAATTGCTGAGATTCTTCTCCGGCAGATAACGGCCGATGGCCCGGATGCCCACGCCCCAGGGTCGCTCTTCGGTGCCCGAACTATTCATGATTGGTCTGCAACTCACTTTCCAAATGGAGAAGTCGAACGCGGGATCAGACGATTCGGCGCCGGGATTCTCGACGGTTCGCCCGTGCCTTCTCCCAGGCGGCGACCGCCTTTTCCACCAGATGCGGATGTCCGTGCAGCACCTCGGCCAGGGCCCGCTCCGCCTCGGCGGAATCGGCGAGGAACTCCATCTCCTGCCGGCCGCCCCGCGCGCGCAGGAAGTTGTCGCCCATCACCACGAGCTTCCCGTCGGGCAGCACCCGGGAGCAGAGCACCGTCCCCGCGAGCGGCGAGTCCTCGGTGGTGCGGTGGAAGTCGACGATCCAGGCGTAGTCGGCGACTTCCAGGTGCTCGTGGCCGATCCGGTAGACCGGTGCCCAGCCCCCGTCCGCGCCGGCGCGCAGCACGGTGCGGTAGCCGTCGCGTTCCACCATCCGGAACCGCCAGCCGTCCTGCTCCTGCGGTTCGTCGGCCAGCAGCAGCGGCTGGGGCGGGGAGAGCATCAGGAAGCCGACGTCGACCAGCCAGCTGTGCCCCTCGGCCTCGACGACGAGTGCCAGATGGTCCCAGTGCGGCCACCACTCGTTGCTGACCCGCCACATCTGGCCGGCCACCAGACGCACCCCGAACCCGAGGGTGCGCAGGAACTCGCCGAACAGGGGAGTGGTCTCCAGGCACGTCCCGCCACGCCGCCGGCGCACCACCCGGTCGAAGGTGTCCGCGAGATCCAGCGTCGGCACCTCGCCGTCGAGCGTGTCGAGCATTTCGTACGGAATCGCGAGCAGATGGGCCGAGCACAATTCCCGCAGGCATGCGGCACTCGCCTCCAGCGGCCCGTCGTATCCCAGGCGGCGCACGTACTCGTTCCACGGGAACGCGTCGGAACCCGAAGACGTGGACGAATTGGATGCGGCGGATTCCAAGGGATTCTCCGATGGCTGTGGATACGGGAGTCACGAGGTGACCGGCCTTTGTCGTGATGAAGTCTCGGGGGAGTGCGGCGCCGTCATAAGACCCGACTGCCCTGACCGAAGGGGCAGCCCGATGACCCTGCCCCCGCGGTGAGATTCGGGCAGCTGGATCAGGTCTTGGCGGCTCCCGCGGGGCGGGCGACAGTACGCAGGACACCGGTCGGCGGTGGGGACTTCGCCCGCCGTCGGACGGGATCCGCGGTCGTCCCGCGGAGTGACCCGCGACCCTGGAGAGGCGACGATGAACAGCAACGCCGTGGAAGCGGACGGGGCCGGCACGGCCCGGCGCCCGGCGAACCGGAGCATCCTGTCGGTGCCGCCCGAGCTGGCCGACGAGCAGCTGATCGCCCGGATGGGCATCGAGATCACCTCGTGGGACGCCGACCGGATGGTCGGCACCATGCCGGTGGCCGGCAACCGTCAGCCGTTCGGCTGGCTCCACGGCGGCGCCAACGCCGTCCTCGCCGAGACGCTCGGCTCGCTGGCCGCCGGAATGCACGTGGCACCCCGTGGCGCGGTCGCCGGGCTCGAACTGTCCTGCACGCACCACCGGTCGGCGCGCAGCGGACTCGTCACCGGAGTCTGCACGCCGCTGCACCGGGGTGACCGGGTGGTCACCTACCAGGTCGAGATCACCGACAGCAGGGGCCGGCTCACCTGCACGGCAAGGCTGACCTGCCTGATCAGCAAGCGCTGAAACGAGAGGCGGTTCCATGTCCACGCACACCGCGCGGCGCGCGGGCGCCACCGCAGGTCACGACCGCGAACGGGGGACGGGGCCGGAGCGGACCGACTTCCGCCGGGCGATGGGCCTGCTGCCCACCGGGGTCGCCGTGGTCACGGTCGGCTGCGGCGAGCAGACGGAGGCGGTGACGGTCGGTTCGCTGCTGTCCGTGTCGCTGGACCCGGCGCTCGTCCTGGTGAGCCTCGGCTCGACCGGGCGTCTGGTCGAGGCCATCGACCGGGTCGGCGGCTTCGCCGTGAACGTCCTGACGACGGATCAGAGCGACCTGTCCGCCTGCTTCGCCTCCCACGACCGGCCGCACGGCAGGGGAGCCGAGGAGCGGCTCGGGGGAGTGGCCGGTGCCAGTGGGCACGTGCTGCTCCGTGACGCGGTGCTCTCGATGGAGTGCCGCACCGAGCACCGCTATCCGGGCGGCGACCACGTGCTGTTCCTCGGCCGGGTCGACGCACTGCACACGGCCCGAGCGGCCGGATCGCCGCTGGTGCACCACCGCGGCGCCTACACCTCGCTGAAGGACCCGTGCTGAGCCCGGCCCGGCCGGCCCCAGGCGCGTCCTTCGGAGATCCCACGACGAAGGAGCGGAACAGATGGCACGTTCGGTACTGGTCACCGGTGGCAACCGAGGCATCGGCCTGGCCGTCGCCCGCAGGTTCGCGGCGAACGGGGACAAGGTGGCCGTCACCCACCGGGGCTCCGGCGCCCCCGACGGCCTGTTCGGCGTCAAGTGCGACGTGACGGACGGCGCGGAGATCGCCAGGGCCTTCGCCGAGGCGGAGGAGGCCCACGGACCGGTCGAGGTGGTGGTGGCGAACGCCGGCATCACCGAGGACGGCCTGCTGATGCGCATGGGCGACGAGCAGTTCCGGCGGGTGCTCGACACCAACCTCGGCGGCGCCTTCCGGACCGCCCGGCAGGCGGCCACCGACATGGTCCGGCTGCGGCGCGGGCGGATGGTCTTCATGTCCTCGGTCGCCGGGCTGCACGGATCGGCGGGCCAGGCCAACTACGCGGCGGGCAAGGCGGGAATGGTCGGCCTGGCCCGATCGCTGGCCCGCGAGTTCGGGCCCAGGGGCATCACCGTGAACGTGGTGGCTCCCGGTCTCATCGACACCGACATGAGCGCGAGCCTCAGCGAGCAGCGACGGAAGGGGATCGTCGCACAGGTGCCACTGGGCCGCACCGGCACCGCGCAGGAGGTCGCCGGGGCGGTGTTCTGGCTGGCCTCGGCCGAGGCGGCCTATGTCACCGGAGCCGTGATCCCGGTCGACGGCGGACTGGGCATGGGGCACTGAGACCTGGGACACGGGTACGCGGCGGTGGCCGGCGGATTCTTCCGCCGGCCACCGCCGCGTACGCGCAACCCGTGCCTCTCAGCGGCCGCCGTCCGCCCCCTCGGACCGGCCGAGTCCGAGCAGCAGCAGGGCGATCGACGCGCCGCGCCGTCCCAGTGCGCCGTGGTAGCCGCGCAGCATCGCGTTCTCGCCGGTGAGGTCGGTCCGCGGGCCGCCGGCCTTCCGGCGCAGCTCATCGAGTTCGTGCGCGGCCTCGGCGCGGGTCCGGATCAAGTGGATGAGCGCGGTGTCGAGTTCGCCGAGGCGCTCGCGCTCCCGCGCGATCCGGGTGTGCAGGGCCTCGGCCGCGCGCGTCTCGCTCATGCCGGCTCCCCGTGGCGCGCCGGGAGGCGGACGAGCGCGTCGCCCCGCACGGCGAGCGGGCCGTCGACGATCCGGACCGTCACCCCGAGTCGGGCCCGGCGCTCGACGCCGTGGCGCCCGGCGGCCTCCTCGATGGCCTTGACCACCCCGGTGCAGCGCAGTCGCCCGTGCACCGGGGCGGGGGCCGAGAAGCGGACCCGGAAGGAGAGCAGGTCCCCGACCGGCACCCACTCGGTGAGCAGCCGGCCGAGCAGGGCCATCGACAGCATGCCGTGGGCGATGACGTCGTCCAGCCCGGCCGCACGCGCGGCGTCGCTGTCGATATGGATCGGATTGTGGTCGCCGGAGGCGCCTGCGAACAGGGCCAGCAGCGTCCTGGTGATCCGTTGCTCGGGCAACTCCGGCAGCTCGGTGCCGACTTCGGCCGTCGACAGGCTGAACTCCGTCATGCGGACTCCTCGTCCGGCACGGGGCGGCGGACCGCGATCACCTGGTGCAGCTCGGCCACCGGTTCGCCCGCGGCGTCGGTGACGGAGGTGTCGCGCACGACGAACTCCAGCGCGCCGCCCTGCCGGGAGTACACATCGGTGATGACCGGGGCGAAGGTGAGCCGGTCGCCCGCGTGGACCGTGCGATGGTAGGTGAACCCCTGTTCCACGTGCAGGACCCGGGAGAGGCCGACGCCGATCGCGTTCAACAGATCGGGGGCGGCTTCGAGGTCGAGGCCGAAGAGGAAGGTGGGCGGCACGGGCAGGTCCGGGTGCCCGGCGGCCCGCGCGGCGGCCGGATCGACGAACACGCCGTCGGCCGCCCCCAGGACCCGGCCGAAGAACTGAAGGCGACCGCGTTCCACGGTCACCGTGACGGGATCGGGACCCGTCCCCACGACACTGCGGTCGATCACCGGGCCACCATCCGCCTGCTGTGCTCCCGCGCGGTGTGCAGCAGCTCCCGGTTGCGCACCAGCTTGCCGTTGGAGGTGCGCGGCAGCCCCGTCCGGAAGTGGAACGCCTTGGGGATCTTGTGCGGGCTGAGCCGTTCCTTGCACCAGGCCAGCAACTCGGCCCTGGGCAGGGTCCGTTCCACCACGAGGTGGGCCTCGATGGCCTCGCCGTAGACGACCACCACCTCGGCTACGGCGGGGTGCTCCGCCAGCACCGACTCCACCTCCGTCAGATCGACCTTGAGCCCGCCGATGGCCACCATGGTGTCCGTGCGTCCGGTGATCTCCAGCACGCCGGAACCGGCCCGCACCGTGCAGCGGTCGCGGGTGCTCAGCCAGCCGTCCACGTACCGGTCGTCGGCGTCGGCGTGCAGGTACGGGTTCTCGGGCAGCCGTACCCGCAGGGTGCCGTCCACCACCCCGGTCCGGATGCCCGGCGCCGGCAGTCCCACCGCCGGCGGCGCGTCGCGCCCGGTCAGGTCGGTGGCGATGATGCCGGTCTCGGTCATGCCGTACGCCTGGCCGATCCGCACCCCGTACCGCTCCCGGAAACGGTCGTAGGTCTCGACGGGCAGGATCTCCCCGCCGGACACGGCGAGCCTCAGGTCCGGCAGCGCGGGAGCCTCCGCGACCCGGCCGAGCAGGTCGAAGTGGGCGGGGACGCCGAGCACGGCGTTCACCCGGTGCTCGCCCGCCACCCGCAGCAGCTCCTTCAGCCGCAGACTGCCGACGAAATGCAGCTCGACGCCCGCGGCCAGCGCGTGCAGCACCCCGCCGATCAGGCCGAAGGAATGCGCCAACGAGCTGAGCAGCAGCACCCGTTCACCGGCACGCGGCATGTCCGGCAGCAGCCCGAAGCGGGCCACTTCGCCGCTCAGCGATGCACCGGTGCGCCCGATCACCTTGGGCAGGCCGGTGGAGCCGGAGCTGAACTGGATCAGCCGGTGGGGGCCCTGCGCCGCCCGGCCGGCGGGCCGGCGTTCCACCACGACCTCGCACGCGTCCCGGAACGGGGTGAAGGGCTGCGCGGACGTGCCGGAGGTGAGCCAGAACTGCGGCTCGCACAGCTCCAGCAGCCGGCCGGTCTCGGCCGGAGTGAGCCGCGGGTCGAGCAGCATCACCTGCGCGCCCGCCGTCCACAGCGCGAACAGCGACCACAGCAGCGTGAAGCTCGGCAGCACCTGAACGGCCACCGTGCTGCCCGCGGTGACCCCGTGCGCCTCCAGTATCCCGCGGGCACGGGACACCTCGTCCCGCAGCGCCTCACGGCTCACCTCGGTCTGCCCGTGCACGGCCCAGGTCCGGCCCCGGTGGTCAGGATCCGACAGCAGCGCGCCGAGCCATGTCCCGAAGTCCGTTTCGCCCGTCATCACACCTTCCTTTCCTCGGATTCAGGCGCGGCCCCCGGATGCGGCCGGAGGCCGGGTCGTGCCGGTGCGGGCCCCGGTCCCCCGTGCGGAACGGGAAGGACCGGGGCCCGCACCGGCCGCTCCTACTTCTCGATGCAGAATTCGCCCACGGGCCAGCCGACGTGACGCTTGTCCGTGGCGAGGTACCCGAGCAGCTTGTCGCCGGGCTTCAGCTCGGTGCAGTTGAGCACGGCCGCACCGGGGCCCAGGACCCGTACGTGCCAGTCGTCCTGGAGGGCCAGACTGACCTCGGTGCCGTCGTCGGCCTTCGCCCGGACGGTCAGCAGCGGACGGGACTCCAGCTTCACCCGGCCCACGACGATCCGGCGGGTGCGACCGTCCGCGGTGACCCCCAGCACGGTGCTGCCGGCCTTCAGCTCGCTGAGGTAGTTGGTGCGGTTGTCCGCGCCCATGACGTACGAGTGCAGGGCACCGGCGTTGACGCGGAACGGGCGGGTCGGCATGTACGGCAGCGGGTGGGTCTCGCTGACGCACAGCACGAAGCCGTGCGCGTACGAGCCGACCAGGATGCCCTCGTCCTTCTCGAAGTGCGTGCAGGTGTCGACGCAGACCCGGTCGCCCAGGCCGTTGTGCTCGATCGACTCCACCGTGAGCGTGGTCAGTTCGAGGTCCGGTGTGGTGGACCCGAGCAGTGCGGTCAGGCCGAAGACGTCGTTGGCGTCCTTGGGCGCGAGCAGCAGGCCGTCCGAACCCTTCTCCAGGACGTCGACGATGATGCCGGCCTCCTCCAGGTCGCCCGCCTCGCAGATCAGCCGCCCGGCGCTCTTGTCCGCCGCCGCGATCACGATCTCCAGCGGGATCTTGGTCGGGTCGCGGAACCTCACCACGGTGTACGCCAGCGCCTGGGCGGCGGCGCAGGCCACCTTGAGGGTGGCGTCGTCGACCACCTCGACGAAGGCGCCGGAGGCGTCCCCGGCGGTCAGCTTCAGCTTGTCCAGCTCCGCGGCGGACGCGATCGGGGTCAGCACGAGGTCGGCGACGTCTCCTGCCTCCGGCGGGAGCACCGCGCCGGGCTCGGCGAGCAGGACCTTCTGGACCGTCGGAGGCAGCGTCGCGAGCGTGTCCAGGCGGTCGTCGAGAACGCCGGCGAGCCGGGCGTGGACCGCGGCGTCGACGACGGCCTCGCGCTGTTCCGCAGCGGTGGTACGGAGGTCAACCCAGGCGAATTTCAACGAGATCATCCTTACTGCGCAGGTCCGGCGGTGTCCGCCGACGGTGGTGGGCCGGTGTCCGAGTGCCCGGCGGTACGAGGGCCCCTCGTCGGGATCGGGCCGGATCCGGACGAAGGACCCGAGGTGCCTTCCGGGGGTGGACTCTTCCAGCGGACACCCGCCCACGACAGGGTCGATAGGGCTGCTCGACCGGGCCCTGACCGGCGGGACGACACCCTGACCGATCAGCCACCTCCATCGTGCTGCCGCCGCCGAACCCCCCGGACGCGGCACCGCGCGGACACCGGAAGACAGCCCCTGACCTGCGGCGACACCCTCCACCACCGGGAAGTGCGCCCTGGTCGGCCGCCCGATCGGGCAGGCCGTCCGAATCTTCTCGCCCTCCTTCGGCGCCGGAATGCTGGCCTGGCGCCGCGGAGGACCGCGACGCCCGGTCCAGAAGCAGTCGCCCACCGAATCGAGGTCACCATGGTTGTTCCGGACGGCTGGTGGAGCCGGCACCTGGGCTACGCGGCCCGCATCATGTCCGCGCTCGACGCCGACCCCGACCGCACCGCCGTGCACTGGCGGGGGCGGCCCGTCCCGGCGGGGGAGTTCGCCCGCACGGTCACCGGCGCCGCCCGCACCCTCGGGGAGCTGGGCGTGGGGCCCGGCCGCGTGGTCGCCGTCCTGGTCGCGCCCAACAGCCCGGACATGCTCGCCGTACGCTACGCGGCCCATCTGCTCGGCGGCGCGGTCTGCTACCTGCGCTCCACCAACCCCGGAGACACCTCCCACGTACTGTCCGCCGAAGCCCAGCTGCGCATCCTGCTGGACACCTCCGCCACCGTGCTGTTCACGGACCAGGAGCACGCGGAGCGCGCCCTGCTGCTCGCCGACCGGGCGCGCGGCCGGATCGCCGTCACCGGTTCCGGTGTGCACGGGGCAGGGTTCGTCCCGCCGGCCACCGGGGCGCGGGACACGGCGGCCGCGGTCTGGGAGCCGGAGGCGCTGGCGCTGATCGCGTTCACCAGCGGCAGCACCGGGCGGCCCAAGGGCATCAGCCTGCCGGCCCGTGCCTGGGACAGCGTGGTGTCGGCCACCGGCGCGTCGATCGGCGAAGGAGACAAGGCCAGGCTGCTGGTCACCACCCCGCTCAGCCACACCGTCGGGCCGATGGCCGACGCGGTGCTCGCCGCGGGCGGCGCCGTCCACCTGCACGAGGAACTGGACGCGGACGCGGTGCTGCGGACCGTCGCCGAGCACCGGATCACCCGGACCTTCCTGGCCACCACTCACCTCTACCAACTCCTCGACCACGCCCGGACGAAGGACCACGACCTCGGCTCGCTGCGTCAGCTGATCTACAGCGGCAGCGCCGCCGCCCCGGCCCGGATCGCGGAGGCGAACAAGGTGTTCGGCCCCGTTCTGGTGCAGGGCTACGGCACCAGCGAGGGCGGCCGGATCACCCTGCTCGATCCCGGCGACCACCAGGACCCGGGCCTGCTGAACACGGTGGGCCGTCCGTTCCCCGAGGTGGAGGTCACGATCCGCGACCCGGACACCGAACGGGAACTGACCGCCGGGACGGTGGGCGAGGTCTGGGTGCGCTCGCCGCACGTGATGGCCGGCTACTGGTCGGACCCCGCGCTCAGCGCCCGGGTGCTGCGCGACGGCTGGTACCGCACCGGCGACATCGGCCGCTTCGACGAGCGCGGATACCTGCATCTGCTGGACCGGGCCGCGGACGTCGTCAAGACCGACGGCGTCAAGGTCTACCCGGCCGTCGTCGAACGCGAGCTGCTGGCGGTGCCCGGGGTGGCGCAGGCCGCCGTGTACGGCGTCCGTGACCTGGACAACGTCGAGCATCTGCATGCCGCGATCGTGCCCCGGCCGGGTGCGCGGGTCACCGTCGAGGACGTCCGCTCGCGCATCGGCACGGCCCTGTCCCCCCTGCACGTGCCCGAGGCGGTGCTGCTGCTGGACGAACTGCCGCTGAACGCCTCGGGCAAGCCCGACAAACCGCGGCTTCGGTTGCGTGAATCCGTACCGGCTCCCTACACGGAGAGTGAGTTGACCCGATGAACAAGCACCTGGACTTCTTCGCGCGCGAGATGGAGGAATTCGGCGCCCGGCGCCGGGAGTTCCTGGAGATCGGCCGACGCGCCGGCCGGTTTCCGAGTGCCGTGGCGCGGCAGGGGCAGGACGGCACCGACGTGGAGATCAGCGTCTGGTGCAGCAACGACTACCTGGGCATGGGCCAGAACCCGTTCGTCCTGGAAGCCATGAAGAACGCCGTCGACGCCTTCGGCGCCGGATCCGGCGGCTCCCGCAACATCGGTGGCACCAACCACTACCACGTCCTGCTGGAGAACGAACTGGCGGCGCTGCACGGAAAGGAGGAAGCGCTGATCTTCCCCTCCGGCTTCACGGCCAACGACGGCGCGCTGACCGTGCTGGCGGGCCGGGCGCCCGGCACCCTCGTCTTTTCCGACGAGCTGAACCACGCCTCGATCATCGACGGGCTGCGCCACTCCGGGGCCGAGAAGCGGATCTTCCGCCACAACGACATGGCGCACCTGGAGGAACTGCTGGCCGCCGCGGACCCGGAGCGGCCCAAGCTGATCGTGCTGGAGTCGGTGTACTCGATGTCCGGCGACATCGCGCCGCTCGCCGAGACGGCCGCCCTGGCCCGCCGTCACGGGGCGACCACCTTCATCGACGAGGTGCACGCGGTCGGCATGTACGGCCCGCAGGGCGCGGGCATCGCCGCCCGCGAAGGCATCGCCGACGAGTTCACCGTGGTCATGGGCACCCTGGCCAAGGGCTTCGGCACCGCCGGCGGCTACATCGCCGGTCCCGCCGCGCTGATCGACGCCGTCCGCAACTTCTCCCGCGGCTTCATCTTCACCACCTCCATCCCGCCGGCCACCGCCGCGGGCGCCCTCGCGGCCGTCCAGCACCTGCGCTCCTCCGAGCGCGAGCGCACCCGGCTCGCGGCCAACGCCGGTCTGCTGCACCGGCTGCTCAAGGAGCGGGACATCCCGTTCGTCTCGGACCAGTCGCACATCGTGTCCGTCTTCGTCGGCGACGACGGCCTGTGCCGGCAGGCATCCGCCCTGCTGCTGGAGCGGCACGGGATCTACGTCCAGCCGATCAACGCGCCGAGCGTGCGGGCCGGCGAGGAGATACTCCGGGTCGCCCCGTCCGCCACCCACACCACGGGCGACGTGGAGAAGTTCGCCGAGGCGGTCGACGGCATCTGGCGGGACCTCGGCATCCCGCGCGCGCAGGAGCGGGCCGGGCGCTGACCCGCTCCGCGGCCCGCCGGGCCCGTGCGGTGCTCCACACGTCGGCGCCGGCCGGACGGGTCACCCCCGTCCGGCCGGCGCCGACGCCTTTGGCTGACCCGGCGGCGGTCGCCGGGCAACGATCGACGAACGGAGTCCTGATGTCTCTCTCGGTGGCGGCGGTCCTCGCCGAGTCCGCGGCACGGCGACCGGACCATCCGGCGCTGATCCTCGGCGATCATGAGCTGACATATGCTCAACTCTGGTACCAGGCAAGGAAGTACGCGACCGTGCTGGCCGACCGGGGGGTGGGTCCGGGCGACCGGGTGGCGCTGCTGCTGCCCAACACGGAGCACTTCCCGATGGCGTACTACGGGGCCCTGGCGATCGGGGCGGTCGTGGTGCCGGTGCACACCCTGCTCAAGGCCGACGAGATCGCGTACGTCCTGGGCGACTGCGGCGCCGGTGTGCTGGTCTGTGCCGGGCCACTGCTGGAAGAAGGCCGCAAGGGCGCCGAGATGGCCGGAGTGCCGGTTCTCACCGTCCTCGACGAGGAGGGGCCGCGGGGGTCCCGGCTGGACGCGCTCGCGGAACCGGCCGCCCCGCTCGCCCACTTCCTGCCGCGCCGGCCCGACGACCTGGCGGTGGTGCTCTACACCTCGGGCACCACCGGACGTCCCAAGGGCGCCATGCTCACCCATCTCAACGTCACGATGAACATCGGCGTGACGATGCTCTCCCCGTTCGACTTCACGGCCGACGACGTCCTGCTCGCCGTCCTGCCGCTGTTCCACACCTTCGGCCAGATCTGCGGCATGGGTGTCTGCTTCCGGGCCGGCGCGACGATGGTGCTGACGTCCGGTTTCGACGCGGCAGGGACGCTGGACCTGATGGTGCGCCGCCGCTGCACGGTGTTCATGGGCGTCCCGACGATGTACATGGCCCTGCTCGACGCTGCCGCGCGCGACCCGCGCCGGCCCGCCCTGGACCGGGCGTTCTCGGGGGGATCGGCACTTCCCGTGACGATCCTGGAGGAGTTCCAGCAGACCTTCGGCTGCACCGTGTACGAAGGCTACGGACTCACCGAGACCTCGCCCGTGGTCGCCTACAACCAGCGTGCCTGGCCCCCGCGCCCCGGAACCGTCGGCAAACCGGTCTGGGGCGTCGACGTGGAGATCGCCAGGGCCGATGTCGAGGGCCGGATCGAGATGCTGCCGGCCGGGGAGGTCGGCGAGATCGTGATCCGGGGGCACAACGTGATGGCCGGCTACCTCAACCGGCCCGGGGCCACCGCCGAAGTGCTGGTGGACGGCTGGTTCCGCTCCGGCGACCTCGGCGTCAAGGACGAGGACGGCTACCTCAGCGTCGTGGACCGCAAGAAGGACATGGTGCTGCGCAACGGGTACAACGTGTACCCCCGGGAGATCGAGGAGGTGCTGATGCGCCATCCCGCCGTCGCCCAGGTGGCCGTCGTGGGTGTGCCGGACCCGCGCCACGGCGAGGAGGTCTGCGCCGTGGTCGTCGCCGGTCCCGGATCGTCTCCCGGCGCCGCCCTCGGGGCGCGGCTCGTCGACTGGAGCAGGGAGCGGATGGCGGCGTACAAGTACCCGCGCCGGGTGGAGTTCGTGGACGCGCTGCCGCTCGGCCCCAGCGGCAAGGTCCTCAAGCGGGAACTGGTGGCCCGGTACGGTGGCTGACCCCGTGAACGCGCTGTCCCGCCCGTGCTCCGGAGCACGGGCGGGACAGCGCGTTCACAAGGCCGCCGCTACCGGGCGGCGGCGCGCTGGGCGCGGGCCTGCTCGGCGACCCACCCGTACGACGCCGTGACGCCGTCCAGCGAGCCGTTGAACCGGGGCGCCACGAAGCGGGCGAACAGCTCGAAGCTGCGCTTCATCGCCTCCCGGTCCGCCCAGTCCAGGACGTTCACCAGCAGCCGGCCGAATCCGCCGGTCGCCTCCTGCACGTCGCGTACCGCGTCGATGCACTCGTCGACCGAGCCGACGATCGTGCTGCGCCGGTCGATCAGCTCGGCCAGGGCCTTTCGGGCCTCCGTCCGCGAGTGCACCGGCGGTGTGCCGAGCAGCGCCCAGTACTCGTTGCGGTAGCGCATCCAGCCGTCGACGAGGTCGTCGAGCGCCTGCTCGCGGCTGTCCGCGACGTGCACCGACAGGGCGACCCGCCAGTCGGCCCGGTCGATCGTGCGTCCGTGCTCGGCCGCCGAATCCACGGCGTGCTGCCACTGGGCGGCCAGGTCGTCGACGGAGGAGCCCGGCCGGGGCGGGACGCCGAAGGAGAGCGGGGCGGCACCGTACTGTCCGGCCAGCCGCATGCCGAACGGGGAGACGGCGCTGGAGACCGCCAGCGGCGGGCCGGAGGCCCGGCGCGGACGCAACTGCAGCCGGGCGTCGTGCAGTTCGAACCAGTCGGTGACCCGGGTGACCGGTTCGTCGCCGGTGAGCAGGCGGTGGATCACGTCCAGCGACTCGGCGGTGCGACGGCGGGTGTCCGCGGGGTCGATGCCCAGGAAGTGCATGTCGGACGGGATCGAGCCCGCGCCGACCCCGAGGGTGAAGCGCCCGCCGGTCAGATGGTCGAGCTGCACGGCCCGCGAGGCCACCATGAACGGGTGGTGGTAGGGGAGGCTGACGACCCCGGTGCCGAGCCGGATGCGCCGGGTCCGCTCGGCCGCGGTGGCGATGAACAGCTCGGGCGAGGAGATCGTCCCCCAGCCGGCCGAGTGATGTTCGCCGACCCAGAGCTCTTCGTAGCCCAACTGGTCGAGCCACTCGGCGAGTTCGAGGTCGCGCCAGAGGCTCAGTGCCGGGTCCTCGCCCAGCGGGTGGAGTGGTGACAGGAAGGCGCCGAAGCTGATTCTTTCCACGGGACGCTCCTTGTGCGGTTGAGTGGTCGGGGGATCGGACGGGGGATCAGACGGTGGGCCGCGGCCCGGCCGCCGGGCAGAGCGCGACCAGCGGGGCCAGCCAGCCGTACTCGGCCGGCAGGGGTGCGGCGGGGGGCGGGGCCGGCGAGGGCCCGTCGGCGTCCGGGCCGCGCCGGAGCAGCAGTGCGACGACGGCGTCCCCTTGCGGCAGCGGGCCCAGGGGGTACGCCCCGTCCAGGTGGTCGCGCACCCAGCCGACGCGCTCGGCGGCCGCGATGTCGACGCCGATCAGCAGCACCTGGTCGAGCCAGTCGTCCTCCAGCATGACCCCGGCCAGCTCCAGTGCCCGCGGAGCGAGTTCCCCGCCGTCCGAGACGCAGCTGACCGGGCCGGTGATGCCGTAGCGCTTGCTGACGTGACCGAGCACCGAGGTCGTCACCGACTGGAAGAAGAGCAGTGGGCTGTGCACCTGCCCGGCGACCATGCGCCGGGTGGCGGTGTCCGTCGTGGTGATGTCCCCGCAGGCGGTGGCGAGCACGATCGCGGTCCGCTCGCCGCGTCCTGCCACCGGGCCTGAGTCGTCCTGCGGTCCGCCCAGGCAGGCGTCCACGGCCGCGGCGACCAGCGGACTGAACCGCGAGGTCACGAAGCCGGGGACGTTGGGCAGCTCGACCGGTGCCGCACCGGGCAGGCCGTCGGCGGCCGCTCCCCAGGGCGCCCGGCAGGCCCCGGCCACGACGGCCATCGGCTGTACGAGCGGCATCGTCATCTGGTTCCTCCCGTGGAGCTGTGACGGAACGGGCGCCGGCGGCCGGTCACCGCGCTCACACCCGCTTCAGCACGAGTGCGGCGTTGACCCCGCCGAACGCGGCGTTGAGCGAGAGCGCGTGGGTGACCTCGGCGGGCCGGGCCCGGTTCGGGACGTAGTCCAGGTCGCAGGCGGGGTCCGGCTCCTGGTAGCCGATCGTGGGCGGCAGCACGCCGTCGCGCAGCGCGAGCAGAGTGATCACCGCCTCCACGGCGCCGGTGGCCTCCAGCATGTGACCGGTGCTGCTCTTGGTCGAGCTGACCGGTACGCGGGGCGCGTGTTCGCCGAAGACGCCGTGCAGCGCGGCCGTCTCCGCCACGTCGTTCAGAGGGGTGCCCGTCCCGTGCGCGTTGACGTAGCCGATGTCCTTCGGCGCCAGCCCCGCCCGGCGGAGCGCGGCGTTCGCGGCCCGTGCCAGGCCCTCGCCGCGCGGGTGCGGTTTGACCACGTGGTACGCGTCGGCCGCCATGCCCCAGCCGGCCAGTTCGGCCAGCACCTCGGCGCCGCGGGCCCGTGCGTGTTCGACGGACTCCAGCACCAGGACCGCGGCGCCGTCGCCCTGGAGCAGACCGGCCCGGCCCGCGGCGAACGGGCGCACCACGCCCTCCTTGCTGAGCGCCCGGCCGGAGTCGAACTTGGCGAAGACGTCCTCGGTGACCAGATACGCGCCGCCGCAGACCACGGTGTCGGCCGAGCCCCGCCGGATCAGCTCGGCGCCGTACGCGATGCTGTTGGTCGAGGCGACGCAGGCGTTGACGAAGGCCAGGCGCGGGGAGCCCAGGCCGAATGCCTCGCCGATCCGCCGGGGCAGTGCCGCCGGCAGGCTGTCCAGGACGCGCGGGTCGGTGCTGTCGCGGCCCTCGGCCTGGTCCGTCCAGAACGTCCGGGCCGCCGAGTGGTCGCCGTTGGTGCCCAGCAGGACGGGGGCGCCGAGGGCGTCGGTGCCCGCGACCCGGAGCGCTTCCGCGGTGCAGGCGTGCAGCACCTCGGCCTGGGTCGGTGTGTAGCCGGGCTTGACCACGACGCCCGGAATCTCCGGCCCGGCGCCCTCGAAGGTGGCGGCCCGGCCGGCGTGGAAGGGCGTCGGGTCGAAGCGGCTGACGGGGACGAAGCCGGGCCTGCCCCCGAAGACGCCGCGGCGCAGGGCGTCGGCGCCGAATCCGAAGGCCGTCAGGACTCCGTAGCCGGTGATCGCCACCTCATGAGGCACGGCCGGCCTCCTCCCGGCCGGTTTTGGCGGACCGCAGCCGGAGCACGTTGCGGTGCAGCGCTCCGACGGAGTCGCTCGCGCCCAGCGTTTCCTCGTCCTCCTCCGCGACGAGGATCCCGTGGCGTTCCTCCAGGAGATGGATCAGCCAGGTGAACGCCAGTGAGTCGAGGACCAGTTCGGTGCCGCTGTCCCACTCGCCGAGCGGCAGGCCGCTGTCCTCCAGGAGCCGGACGAGCTCCGCTTCCGTGATCACCGGGCCACGCTTTCCGCCGTCGCCGTGCGCCGGTCGACCACGGTCCGCACGAAGGCGCCGAGGTCCGGGACGAGGGCGGGGTCGAGCTCTTCCTCGGGCAGCTCGATGCCGTACCGGCCCTCCAGCTGGAGCACCAGCTCGATCGTGGCGAGCGATTCCAGGCCCAGGCCCTCTTCGCCGAGCGGCAGGTCGTCCTCGATCTCGGCGGGCAGCGGGAGGTTGATCACGTCCCTGATCACGGTCAGGATGAACTCGCGGGTCTCTTCATACATGGGGTGTCTCCGTCGGTGGTTGTCCGAGGCGGTGGGCCGGCCGGGGGCCGGATGCTGCGCGATGCCCGCGGCCTGTCCCGCTCAACGGACCGGTACGGGCCGGGCCGGGTCGAGCGGGTCCGCGGGCAGGGAGTCGTGTTCGGCGCCGGCCGGGGCCTGGTGGACCACGGCCGAGAGCGCGCGGATCACGCGGGCGGGCGAGCTGCTCTCGAAGAAGGTGCGGCCGATGGCCAGACCGGCGCAGCCGGCCGCCATCACCCCGGTGGCGTACGCGACCGGATCGACACCGGGATTGCTCGGACCGCCTGCCGCCAGCACCGGTATCGGGCAGCTCTCCACGACGTCCGCCAGCCGCTCCAGCGGCGTCGCCCAGGTCGTCTTCACCAGGTCGGCGCCGAGGTCGGCGGCCACGTTGACGACGTGGGAGAGCAGCGCCGGATCGTGCGGATCGGCGATCCGCGGACCGCGGGGATACACCATGGCCAGCAGCGGTACGTTCCAGCGCCGGCAGGCGTCGGCCACCGAACCGAGGTCGGCCAGCTGGCGGCTCTCGGTCTCGGAGCCGATGTTCACCTGCACGCTCACCGCGTCGGCGCCCAGCCGGACGGCCTCCTCGACATCGCCGACCAGCACCTTGGCATCCGCGTCGCGGGCGTGCGCCGTGCTGGCGCTCAGGTGCACGACCAGGGAGCAGTTCCGCAGCAGGCCCGCCTCGATGCTCGCCGCTCGCCCCTTGTGCACCACGACGGCGTCGGCGCCGCCCTCGACGGCCGTGCGGACGAGTCCGTTGAACCGTGCGGCGGGGACGATGGGACCGTCCGCCACCGAGTGATCCATGGGGACGAAGAGGAATCGTTCGTCGCAGTGCCGGGACAGCCGCGCCAGGCGGACCGCCGTCCCTCCGGAACTTGGTCTCATGATCCACCCTTCAGCACAGGAAGTTGACGTTCGCGGGTCGAGTCTCACCCGGTGCGCCGGTGCTGTTACCCCTCGAACGGACTGCTCCTGTGATGGCCTGTGGCGGCTCTCATCGAGGTACCCGACCGGTCAGGTCGTACCGGCCCGCCGCTCGGCCTGCTCGTCCGCCGCTGTTCCGGCGGTGCGGGCGGGTGGAACGCTCGGGAGGAGACCGTCCTGTCGGTGACGGTGTCGGTACCCGGACAGGGAGGGGCGGCCGGATGGCGGCGGGGACGCGGGCGAGGACGGACGGAACACGGAATCCCTGGCTCCGGCAGCTGCCCGGCCAGGGTGCGGCGGGGCGGGTCCGGTTGATCTGCCTGCCGTACGCGGGCGGCGGCGCCGGGGTCTACCGCGACTGGCTGAACGCGGGGCCGGACTTGGGGGTGGAGGTCCTCGCCGTGCGGCCGCCCGGACGTGAACAGCGGTTCGGGGAGGCGCCGTTCGACGATGCGCGGTCCCTGGCCGAACGCCTCGCCGTCGTACTGGAGCCGTATCTGGACGGTCCGTACGCCCTCTACGGGCACAGCGTGGGCAGCGTCGTCGGTCTCGCCCTGGCGCACGAACTGGCACGCTCGCCCCGGTCGCGGCAGCCGCTCGGGCTGTTCGTCGGGGCCGGCGTCGCACCGGACGTGCTGCGTCCGCAGCCGGAATGGAGCGGTTCGGACGCCGAACTGACCGAGTGGCTGCGGCGCACCGGCGGCACGCCCGGGAGTGTGCTGGCCCGGCCGGGGCTGGTGGCGCGGGTGCTCCCGGCACTGCGGGCCGACCTGGCGATGGCGGCCGGATACCGCAAGCGGCCGGGTGAGCGGCTGACCGTGCCGATCCGGGGATTCGCGGGAGCCGCCGACCCGATGGCCACCGCGGCGGCGATGGCCGGCTGGGGCGCCGAGACCACGGCCCGGTTCCAGCTCTCACAGGTGCCCGGCGGCCACTTCTTCCTGGCGGAATCGGGCCGGCACGTGCTTGCCCGGATCGCGGAGCAGCTGCACGCCGCGGCCTGACGGGAGCCCTTCGGACACACCCGGAGCGCTCTATCCAACACCTGTTGCACAGATGACAGGTGTTGTGGAAGCATGGCGCTCCAGGGCAAGGTCCACGAGGGAAGGCCAGTTGTGAAAGCGAAAAAGGCTCCGGTCGAGGCTGCTGGGTCCGACCGTGTGACTCCAGAACTCTGGTGGCTGAGCGGCATCATGGCCTTGGGCGGCTTCGCCAGCCTGCTGGACGCGACGATCATCAACGTCGCCATCGGGCCGCTCGCCAAGGTGTTCGACTCCGACCTCGCCACCGTTCAATGGGTGGTGACCGGGTACCTGCTGGCCATCACCGCGGCGATCCCGATGAGTGGCTGGGCCACGGCCCGGTTCGGCGCGAAGCAGACGGTCATCTTCTCGCAGGTCGTCTTCCTGGTCGGCTCGTTGCTCTCCGGACTGGCCTGGTCCGCGTCCAGCCTGATCATCTTCCGGGTGATCCAGGGCATCGGCGGCGGCCTGGCGGTCCCGGTGGGCCAGGCGCTGCTCGCCCAGGCGGCGGGGCCCAAACGGCTCGGCAGGCTGATGTCCATCGTCACCATCCCTGCCCTGTTCGCCCCGCTGATCGGCCCCTCGCTCGGCGGCGTGCTCATCGACCACCTCAGCTGGCGCTGGATCTTCTTCATCAACGTCCCGTTCTGCGTCGTGACCATCGCGCTCGTGCTGGCCAAGGTGAAGAACGTCGTCGCCCCCTCGGCCGGAGCCCGGCTCGACCTGACCGGCCTGGTGCTGCTGCTGCCCGGCCTGGCCCTGCTCGTCTACGGACTCTCCGAGGCCGGCTCGGCCGGTGGCTTCGGGTCCGGCAAGGTGATCGGCGGCCTGGTGGCCGGCGCGGTGCTGCTGGTCGCCTTCGGCGTGCGGGCGCTGCGCATCCGCACGGAGGGCCTGCTGGACCTGCGGCTGTTCAAGGTCCCCGACTTCAGGTCCGGCACCCTGGCCGGTTTCCTGATGAGCATGGCGATGTACGGCGTGCTGATCCCGTTGCCGATGTACTACCAGGTCGTGCGGGGCACCAGCGTGCTGAATTCCGCGCTGCTCCTCCTCCCGCAGAGCCTGGGCTACCTGCTGGCGATCGTCCTGATGAACGCGCTCACCGCCCGGCTCGGTGTCCGCAACCTGACCATCATCGGCATCGTGCTGGCCCTGGTCGGCACCGTCCCGTACGCGCTCATCGACGCCCACCCGGATCAACTGCTCCTGGGCGCCACCCTGGTGGTCCGTGGCTTCGGCCTGGGCGCCTCGATGATGCCGACCATGACGATCGCCTTCGCGAGCGTTCCGAAGGAGACCGCGCCGAGCGCGACCAGTGCGTTCAACGTCTTCCAGCGGGTCGGTGCCTCCCTGGGCACCACGATCCTCGCCGTCGTGCTCCAGCAGCAGCTGAAGGACGAACTGCCCGCGAACGTGCACTCCCTCGGTCAGGTGGAGCCCGGCGGGACGGTCGCCCGAGGTCTGGCTGAATCCTTCGGCGCGCCGTTCTGGTGGGCGATGCTCTTCACCGCCCTCGCCCTGCTCCCGGCCTTCTTCCTTCCGGGACGGCGGCCGGCCGCCGACGCCTCCGCGGGCGGTGCGCCCGACGTCCCGCCCGCACGGGAGAGCGAGAGCGCGATCCTGGCCGACTGACCGCCTCCGGTCGTCTCATGAGCTGCCGTCGGCGCACGGGCCCGTGCGCCGACGGTGTCGGCATGCCGACCCGCGCGTCCCCGGCTACGCGCCGGCGTGCGGCCCCGAACGGCGACAGGTGTCGTCGACTTCTTGCCATATTCCCCAGGGGGGTCGCCCGGACGGTGGTCCGGTTGCAAGGATGGAGGCGGGATGGCGTGGGGTTCGAGTGGGACGAGTGACGCGATTCCGGAATGCTCGGCCGTCGGCCCCTCACGCTCGTCATGGGGGGCGAAGAATGTGTGATTTTCGGGTTCTCGGGGCGTTGGAGATACTCGATGGATTGACGTGGAAGTCCGCGGGAGGACCGAAGGTCCGGATACTCCTCGCAGTGCTGCTCGCTGCCGCCGGCCGGACCATATCCATCGATCGGCTGGTCGAAGAGCTGTGGAGTCCCGGTTCGCATCCACAACGGGACCAGCGCAATCTGGTCCAGCAGTATGTGATGCGGCTGCGCCGCCAACTCGGTGACCTGGACCGCACGGTGCTGGTCACCAAGGCCCCCGGCTACCGGCTGGTCTTCGACCCGGCACGACTGGACGCCTGTCGTTTCGAGGCCCTCCATGCCGAGGGCCAGGCACTGTTCGCCTCGGGCGCCTACGAGAAGTCGTTCACCGTCCTGGGCAGCGCCCTCGAACTCTGGCGCGGCCCCGCCATGGAGGACGTCCCGGTCTCGCCCACCGTCCGCACCGAGGCCGAACGGCTCGAAGAGGCCCGCCTCGCCGCGGCGGAACTGCGCATCGACGCCAGCCACCGGATCGGTGGCCACATCGCCACTCTCGCGGAACTCCGCGCCCTGCGCGACGGCAATCCGCTGCGGGAAGGGCTCTGGGAGAAAGAGATGACCGCGCTTGTCGAATCCGGCCGCCGGGCCGAGGCCCTCGACGTCTACCAGCGCGCGCGCCGGGTGTTCCAGGACGAGCTCGGCCTCGAACCCGGCACCGCCCTGCGCGATCTCCAGCAGCTCATCCTCACCGACGGCGGCGCCGGCAGCGGGCGTTTCTAGAGGGCCGTGCCCGGTCCCCGGCGGGCGGGCGGCGACAGCTGCTCGCCCGGGACTCCCGGCCGCGCCGGCCACAGGCCCCGTTCCCCGATGAGGACCGCACCTGTCCGCAAGGGCGCGTAGCGTGCGGCCATGGCCGTCAGAACGAACCCCGCCGCACCCGCCGTACTGTCCCCCCGCGCGCTGAACCGCGCCACGCTGGAGCGGCAGTTGCTGCTGCGCCGCACCGCGATGTCCGCGAAGGACGCCGTGGAGCACCTGGTCGGCCTTCAGGCACAGAACACCAGACCGCCCTACTACCAGCTCCACGCCCGCCTCGACGGCTTCGACCCGGCCGAGCTCGCCGAGCTGATGGAGTCCCGCGAGGTGGTCCGCATCGTCACCCTGCGCTCCACCATCCACCTGCACACCGCCGCCGACGCGCTCACCCTGCGCCCGCTGGTCCAGCCGGCCCGCGACCGGGAGCTCAACAGCTTCCGCAAGGGGCTCGTCGGGGTGGACCGGGACCGGCTCCGGTCGCTCGCCAGGAAGTTCGTCGAGGAACGGCCCCGTACGCTCAAGGAGATCCGCGAGGCGCTGCACGCCGAGTGGCCCGACGCGGACCCGCAGTCCCTGGGCGTGGCCGCCCGCTGCCTGCTGCCGCTGGTCCAGGTCACCCCGCGCGGGGTGTGGGGCAGGAGCGGCCAGGTCGCGCTGACCACCGCCGAGCACTGGCTCGGCACCCCATCACAGCCGGCCTCGGCGCCCGATGCCGCGGTGCTGCGCTACCTCGGTGCCTTCGGGCCGGCCTCGGTGAAGGACATGCAGAGCTGGGCCGGGCTGACCCGGCTGCGGGAAGTGTTCGAGCGGCTGCGGCCGCAGCTCATGACCTTCCGGGACGAGAACGGGACCGAGCTCTTCGACCTGCCGGACGCCCCGCGCCCGGACGAGGACACCCCGGCCCCGCCGCGCTTCCTGCCCGAGTTCGACAATGTGCTGCTCGGCCACGCGGACCGGACGCGCGTGATCCCGCCGCCGTTCCACGGGCGCAACGGCAACGGCAACCAGTCGTACGGCACGGTGCTCGTCGACGGGTTCCTCGCGGCGGTCTGGCGGCTGGGCGAGGGCAGCGGGCGTCCGGGCTCCGGGGCGGCGGCGCTCACCGTGCAGCCGCTCGGCACCCTGAGCCGGGCGGAGCGCGACGCGGTCGCGGAGGAGGCCGTACGGATGCTCTCCGTCATGGCGCCGTCGGCGGGCGGCAGCGACGGGCACGACATCCGGTTCGCGACGTTCATCGACTTCGGGGACCGAGGCACGCGGTGAGGCACGCGATGAGAGGTGCGGTGATCCGGGCCGTGCGGGACATCCCTCACGGCAGCAGCCCCGCGCGCCGGGCCGCCACCACCGCCTGAAGCCGGGTGTGCGCCCCCAGCTTGCGCATCGCCGAACGCAGATAGCCCTTCACCGTCTCCGGCCGCAGCCCGAGCCGCTCCGCCGCCACCGCGTTGGTCGCCCCCGCCGCCACGCAGGCCAGCACGTCCAGCTCGCGCGGCGCCAGCTGCACCCCGGAGGGCTTGGCCGTCCGGGCCCCGGCCGCCGAGGCCAGCAGCCCGCACACCGCGAGCAGCTCGTCGCGCAGTGCCGGGTCGACGACCTTCGGGACCAGGGCCCGGAGCTCGCGATGGGCCTCGCGGACGTCCTCCCACGCCTCCGGGGCCGCCCTCGGGTCCGTGACCTGCTCCCGGGTCACGGACAGCAGCTGCTGCACCTCGTCCCGCACCACCAGCGCCTGTTCCACGTCGCGGGCGGCGGCGACCGCCGCGTCGAACGTGCGGTCCCCGAGCGTGATCGGCTCGCGCAGCGCCCCGTACAGCACCCCGCGCACCCTGCGCCGCACCACGACCGGGACCGCGACCACCGAGCGCAGACCCTCCTCCGCGACCGCCAGGTCGTACTCGTGGCTGATGTGGCGAGAGGAGTGGTAGTCGGTCACCGCGCACGGCCGGGACAGCGCGATCGCCTTGCCGCCGAGCCCGCTGCCCGCCGAGATGACGAGCCCGCGCAGCACGCTGGTCTGCGCCCCGTTCAGCTCGGCGATCCGGGCATGACGGGCATCGGCGAGCAGCCCGCCGAAGGCCACCGGCAGCCCACTGGTCCGGCGCAGCCGCAGCAACGCCGCCTGCATCTCGACCGCATCGACGGATTCCGGCACGCTGACGCCTTCCTGCCCTGGCTCCGGGGGGCTCGGCCACCCCCTCGATGCACCCCCGTTCGGGGGTGGTGAGACCTGGGTCACTGTTTACATGATGTTAAGTGACCGGTCCGGTCCGCAATGAGGAGGGCACATGTCGGCAACCAGTGCGACGGAGACGTTCCGGGCCGCCCGGGACTTTCTGCTGAAGCACCGCGAGGACTACCAAGCGGCGTACGAGGGCTTCAGCTGGCCCAGGACCGACCATTTCAACTGGGCGCTCGACTGGTTCGACGCCATCGCCGAGAACAACGACCGCACCGCCCTGCACATCGTGGAGGAGGACGGCAGCCGCACCGAGGTGTCCTTCGCCCGGATGTCCGCCCGCTCCAACCAGGCCGCGAACTGGCTGCGCGCCCGGGGCGTGCGCCCCGGGGACCGGATCCTCGTCATGCTCGGCAACCAGGTCGAGCTGTGGGAGACCGCCCTCGCCGCGATGAAGCTGCGCGCCGTGGTCATCCCCGCCACCCCGCTCCTCGGCCCGGTCGACCTGCGCGACCGGGTGGAGCGCGGCCGGGTCCGCCACGTCCTGGTCCGGGACACCGACGCCGCGAAGTTCGACGAGGTGCCCGGCGACTACACCCGGATCGCGGTCGGCGCCGAGGTCCCCGGCTGGCTGTCGTACACCGGGGCCGACGAGCAGCCGGACACCTTCGAGGCGGACCGGGAGACCGACGCCGACGAGCCGCTGATGCTCTACTTCACCTCCGGCACGACCGCCAGCCCCAAGCTCGTCGAGCACACCCATGTGTCCTACCCCGTGGGCCACTTGTCGACGATGTACTGGATCGGCCTCAAGCCCGGGGACGTCCACCTCAACATCTCCTCGCCCGGCTGGGCCAAGCACGCCTGGTCGAACCTCTTCGCGCCGTGGAGCGCCGAGGCGACCGTCTTCATCTTCAACTACACCCGCTTCGACGCGGGCCGGCTGATGGCCGAGATGGACCGCTCGGGCGTCACCAGCTTCTGCGCCCCGCCGACCGTCTGGCGGATGCTGATCCAGGCCGACCTCTCCCAGCTGAAGACCCCGCCGCGCGAGGTCGTCGCGGCCGGTGAGCCGCTGAACCCGGAGGTCATCGAGACGGTGCGGCGCACCTGGGGCGTCACCATCCGGGACGGCTTCGGGCAGACCGAGACCGCCGTCCAGGTCGCCAACACCCCGGGCCAGCTGCTGAAGGCCGGTTCGATGGGGCGGCCCAGCCCCGGTTTCAAGGTCGAGCTCCTGGACCCGGTCACCGGTGAGCCCGGCGCGGCCGAGGGCGAGATCTCCCTCGATCTGTCCGGCCGCCCGGTGGGTCTGATGACCGGCTACCACGGCGACCCGGACCGCACGGCCGAGGCCATGGCGGGCGGCTACTACCGCACCGGCGACATCGGCTCGCGCGACGCGGACGGCTACATCACCTACGTGGGGCGCGCCGACGACGTGTTCAAGGCCTCCGACTACAAGATCTCGCCGTTCGAGCTGGAGAGCGCCCTGCTGGAGCACGAGGCGGTCGCCGAGGCGGCGGTCGTCCCCGCCCCCGACCCGGTCCGCCTCTCCGTTCCCAAGGCGTACGTGGTGCTCGCCGAGGGCTGGGAGCCCGGCGAGGAGACGGCGAAGGCGCTGTTCGAGCACTCCCGGGCGGTCCTCGCCCCGTACAAGCGGATCCGCAGGCTGGAGTTCGCGGACCTGCCCAAGACCGTCTCCGGCAAGATCCGCCGCATCGAACTCCGCGAGCGCACCGCCAAGGGCACCGGCACCGAGTACACCGAGGGGGATCTGCGATGACCGGGCTTTCCTACGCGCACGGCACCGGCACCACGGCGCTCCTCGGCGACACCATAGGACGCAATCTCGACCGCGCCATCGAGGCGTTCGGCGACCGCGAGGCACTGGTGGACGTCTCCTCCGGGCGGCGCTGGACCTACACCGAATTCGGCGCGGCGGTCGACGAACTGGCCCGCGCCCTGATGGCGTCGGGGGTGGCCAAGGGGGACCGGGTCGGGATCTGGGCGATCAACTGCCCGGAGTGGGTGCTGGTGCAGTACGCCACCGCCCGCATCGGCGCCATCATGGTCAACATCAACCCGGCGTACCGCGCGCACGAGCTGGCGTACGTGCTGAAGCAGGCCGGGATCTCGCTCCTGGTCTCCTCGCTCTCGCACCGCACCAGCGACTACCGCGCCCTGGTCGGCCAGGTCCGCGCCGACTGCCCCGCGCTGCGCGCCGTGCACTTCATCGGCGACCCGACCTGGGACGAACTGCTGGCCGCCGCCGGTTCCGTGACAGCCGGACAACTCGCCGCCCGAGAGGCCGAGTTGTCTTGCGACGACCCGATCAACATCCAGTACACCTCCGGCACCACCGGCTTTCCCAAGGGTGCCACCCTCTCCCACCACAACATCCTCAACAACGGCTACTTCGTGGGGGAGCTGGTCGCCTACACGGAAGCGGACCGGGTCTGCCTGCCGGTCCCCTTCTACCACTGCTTCGGCATGGTCATGGGGAACCTCGGCATCACCTCGCACGGTGCCTGCATCGTGATCCCGGCCCCCGCCTTCGAAGCCGCCGCCGTGCTCGCCGCCGTGCAGCAGGAACGCTGCACCTCGCTCTACGGCGTCCCCACCATGTTCATCGCCGAGCTGAACCTGCCGGACTTCGCCTCGTACGACCTCTCCTCGCTGCGCACCGGCATCATGGCCGGATCACCCTGCCCGGTCGAGGTGATGAAGCGGGTCGTCGCCGAGATGCACATGGACGAGGTGTCCATCTGCTACGGCATGACGGAGACCTCGCCGGTCTCCACCCAGACCCGCCGCGACGACGACCTGGAGCGCCGCACCGGAACCGTCGGCCGGGTGATGCCGCACATCGAGGTCAAGGTCGTCGACCCGGTGAGCGGGGTGACGCTGGAGCGCGGCCGGGCGGGCGAACTGTGCACCCGCGGCTACAGCGTGATGCTGGGGTACTGGGACCAGCCCGACCGGACCGCCGAGGTCATCGACGCCGGCCGCTGGATGCACACCGGCGACCTCGCGGTGATGCGGGAGGACGGCTACGTACAGATCGTCGGCCGGATCAAGGACATGATCATCCGCGGTGGCGAGAACGTGTATCCGCGGGAGATCGAGGAGTTCCTCTACGGCCACCCGAAGATCGCGGATGTGCAGGTCGTGGGCGTACCGGACGAGACCTACGGCGAGGAGATCCTGGCCTGTGTGATCCCGAGGGACCCGGCCGAGCCGCCGACCCTGGACGAGGTGACGGACTACTGCCGCGAGCAGTTGGCGCACTACAAGATCCCGCGGCTGCTGCGGATCCTGGAGACCTTCCCGATGACGGTCAGCGGGAAGGTCCGGAAGATCGAACTGCGGGAGGGCTACGGGCAGTAGGACCGGATCGCCCCGGGCGCGGTCAGGCGGCCTCGATGATGTCGCCGGTGCCGCCCCGGGTCGCGGCCGCCCATTCGATCAGCAGCACCTCGTAGGCGGCGGACTCCACCGAGGACCAGTCCTGGCCGGCGCGCGCGTCCACGAACGCCCGTATCGCCTCGTTCGCCCGCGCGGCGGACGGGGGCGTCGGCCGGGTCCTGCGCGGCCGGTCGTCAGGTGTGTTCCGTGGAGTTAATGCCATGCGCACCACCTTAAGGCCCGCCACTGACAACGAGCCGAACATTTGTGGCCCCCTGGCCTGAACGTGACCGATTGCACTCACTGTTGCCGGTCGGCTCCGGTGAGCTGCCGGAGGTGCCCGGAGTGCGGGATCTCGCGCCGCATGCAGACCCTCGGCCAGTGGTCCAGGCCGTGTTCGGCCTCCTGCGCCCTGATCTTCCGCAGCCCGTCGGTGAGTTCGGTTCCGTCAAGGGTGCGGAAGCCGAGGCGGGCGTAATACGGCGCGTTCCAGGGGACGTGGGAGAAGGTCGTGAGCGTGAGCGCGCCCAGGCCCTGCGCGCCTGCCCAGCCGGCGAGATGGTCGATGAGCGCGCTGCCCAGGCCGCGCCGCGCGGCGGACGGGTGCACGGAGACCTGCTCGATGTGGGCGGCCCCGTCGACCGGGTCGGCGATCAGATAGCCGACCGGGTGGTCGTCCGGGTCCGTGGCGACCCAGGCCCGGCCGGCCCTGCGGTAGTCGTCCAGCAGCCCGAGCGCCGGAGGGTCGTCGTCCGCGACGGCGGACATGCCGAGTGTGCGGAACGGTTCGCCGGCGGCACGCTCGATGTCCTGGATCAGCGGGAGGTCGGTGCGGCGGGCGGTACGGATGCGCATGCCGCCAGTATGTCGCCTGGCGCACCGCCCGGTATGCCGCTCAGGCCCCGGTGCTGAGCAGTTCGTCGGCCGGGCTGTTGACCGGCCGAGGTGTGCCCGCCGGGTCGATCACGAAGAGCGGCAGGCCCAGGCCCTCGGCGCGCGCCGCGGCGTCCGGCGCGTACCCCGTGAGCGAGAAGAGGACCCCGGTGACCGACGCGCCGAGCGCGTGCAGCCAGAGGCACTCGACATCGCGCAGGGTGGTCGGCCGGCCGGCCGTGTCGACCTGGGCCATCAGCCCGGTGGCCCGCAGATCGATCCGCGCGGGGGAGGGCTTGGGGGACCGCACCACTTCGCGGTAGCCCAGCCAGCTCAGATACCGGGCCGCGGTCGCCAGCGCGTCGCCCGCGCTGTGGATGGCGACGGCGCGGAACGCGGGACGGGGCGCCGGGGCCGTGCGCGGCAGCGGGATGTGCGAGGGGCCGGCCGGCGGGGGCCCGTCCCCGGGTGCCGCCACCGGCCGGACCGGGACGCGCAGCACCGTCCCGCACGGGCAGCACAGCTCCGGCTGCGGCCACTGGTCCCGGCGCCCGCAGGCGGGACAGCGCACTGTCACCCAGTCGTCGTTCCAGGTGCGGTGGGTGATCGGCACGGCACGGGCGCCGGGCAGCAAGGGCGGGGCGGTCGGCGCCCCGCACGGACAGGGGTAGGCGGGCGGGCTGTACGCGTGGTCGCGGCGGCAGGCCGGACAGCGTACCGGCACCGACTCCACCATGATCTCCCTCCGGCGCTCTCCCGCCGGCGTTCTCCCACCGGCCCCGGGCGCCTCCCCGGCGCACCGGAACGCGCCCGCACCGGCCACGACGGGCCGGCTCCGCTCCGAACCCCATCGTCCACCAAGAGCGACGTCCTGGGGAGGGACTTGGCGTACTTCCCGGACGGGCGGGCGCACCGGCGGCCGGGTGCGCCGTCCCCCGCGGTGCACGCCGTCTCCTTGCCGTGTGCGCCCTCTCTTGACGGTCGACGGGGCGCGCCTTAGATTTACTTCCGTATCACAGAATCAGTTTTCCGTAATGCGGAATTGGTGCTCTCAGGTGGCGCGACAGAGCCCGACTCCACCAGGTCCGAGCAGGAGCACTCAATGCCTCGAATGACCGCTGCCCGAGCGGCAGTTGAGATCCTCAAGCGCGAAGGCGTCAGCAACGCGTTCGGTGTGCCGGGCGCGGCGATCAACCCCTTCTACGCGGCCCTCAAGGCCTCCGGCGGGGTTCATCACACGCTGGCCCGTCACGTCGAGGGCGCCTCCCACATGGCGGAGGGCTACACCCGGGCGCGTCCGGGCAACATCGGCGTGTGCATCGGCACGTCGGGGCCGGCCGGCACCGACATGATCACCGGCCTCTACTCCGCCATCGCCGACTCCATCCCGATCCTCTGCATCACCGGCCAGGCCCCGACCGCCGTGCTCCACAAGGAGGACTTCCAGGCGGTCGACATCGCCTCGATCGCGGCGCCCGTCACCAAGGCCGCGACGACCGTCCTGGAGGCCGCGCAGGTCCCCGGCGTCTTCCAGCGGGCCTTCCACCTGATGCGCAGCGGCCGTCCCGGTCCGGTCCTCATCGACCTGCCCATCGACGTCCAGCTCACCGAGATCGAGTTCGACCCCGATCTGTACGAGCCGCTGCCGGTGCACAAGCCCGCCGCGACCCGCAAGCAGATCGAGCGCGCCCTGGAGCTGCTCAACGAGTCCGAGCGGCCGCTGCTCGTCGCGGGCGGCGGCATCATCAACGCCGACGCCTCCGAGCTCCTCGTCGAATTCGCCGAGCTGACCGGCGTCCCGGTCGTCCCGACCCTGATGGGCTGGGGCATCATCGCCGACGACCACGAGCTGAACGCGGGCATGGTCGGTCTGCAGACCTCGCACCGCTACGGCAACGCGAACTTCCTGGAGTCCGACTTCGTCCTCGGCATCGGCAACCGCTGGGCCAACCGCCACACCGGCAAGCTGGACGTCTACACCAAGGGCCGGAAGTTCGTCCACGTCGACATCGAGCCCACCCAGCTCGGCAAGATCTTCGCCCCCGACCTCGGCATCGCCTCCGACGCCAAGGCGGCGCTGGAGCTGTTCGTCGAGGTGGCGCGCGAACTGAAGGCGGCCGGGAAGCTCAAGGACCGCTCGCAGTGGGCCGCCTCCACCCAGGAGCGCAAGGCGACCCTCCAGCGCCGTACGCACTTCGACAACGTGCCGCTGAAGCCGCAGCGGGTGTACGAGGAGATGAACCGGGCGTTCGGCCCCGAGACCCGGTACGTCACCACGATCGGCCTCTCCCAGATCGCCGGCGCGCAGATGCTGCACGTCTACCGCCCGCGCCACTGGATCAACTGCGGCCAGGCGGGCCCGCTCGGCTGGACGATCCCGGCCGCGCTGGGCGTCGCCACGGCCGACCCGGACGGTTCCGTCGTGGCGCTCTCCGGCGACTACGACTTCCAGTTCATGCTGGAGGAGCTGGCCGTCGGCGCGCAGCACCGCATCCCGTACGTCCACGTCCTGGTGAACAACTCCTACCTGGGGCTGATCCGCCAGGCGCAGCGCAACTTCGACATCGACTTCCAGGTCAACCTGGAGTTCGAGAACCTCAACTCGCCGGAGCTCGGCGTGTACGGCGTCGACCACGTCAAGGTCGTCGAGGGTCTGGGTTGCAAGGCCATCCGGGTCACCGAGCCGGACCAGCTGCTGCCAGCCTTCGAGGAGGCCAAGAAGCTGGCTGCGGAGTTCCGGGTGCCGGTGGTCGTCGAGGCGATCCTGGAGCGCGTCACGAACATCGCGATGAGCGGTACGGACATCGCCTCCGTCAACGAGTTCGAGGACATCGCGACGGACCCGTCCCACGCACCGACCGCGATCCGCCCGCTCGCGGCTTCCTGACACCCCGCCCGGCGGCCCGTGGCCCCCGTCCCCCCGGAACTCCGGGGGACGGGGGCCACGGCCGTTCCCCCGGTACGCGGGGCATGTGAGGCGTGCGTGCCCCGGTACGCGGGGCATACGGGAGCATGGGCGAGGCGGGGGGAACCGAGTCAGGGCTCCGGGACTTGGGAGCGAGGTCCGGGGCCGGGGCCGGGAGTGCGGTCCGGCGTACCGCCCCACGCGCACGCAGGGGGCGCGCCGCCCCCCCACGCGCACGCACGAAGAAGGGCGCGGAGTACGGGACCGTATCCGTACTCCGCGCCCTGGCACGGGAAACACAACAGAACACAACAGAACAGGGGCCGCGGCGGCGGCGATCGGGCCGGGAGGGTTCGTCCTCTTCAGGTCAGAGAACGAGGAGGCATCCCGGCCCTCACCACCGCACTGGCATCGCACGACCGCCGCGGCCTCGTCCTGCCCGCGCCGCGTGACACCCCTCATCCGGGTACGCGGCGCGAGCAGGGCTCGGTGGGAGGATCAGTCCTCGCGCAGGGCGCGGACCGCCTCCTCCACGCGCTTGCCGTAGTCGGCGTCGGCGGCGTGGAAGTGGGCGAGGTTCTTCTCGATCACGTCGTCGCGGGTCACCTGGGAGAGGCCCCCGGCGATGTTCGCGACCAGACGGCCCTTCTCGTCCTCGGACATGAGCCGGTACAGCTCGCCCGCCTGGAAGAAGTCGTCGTCCTTGGTGTGGGCGGGCGCCGCGTGGGTGCCGGTCCAGCCGTGGATGGCGAGCGGGGCGGAGAGCGCCGCGTCGGTCTGGGTCGGGCCCGCGTACGAGTTGGGCTCGTAGTTCTTGTCGTGGCGGGCGCCGTTGCGGGTGGCGTGCAGCCCGTCACGGCCGTAGTTGTCGACGACCGCGGTGCGCGGCGCGTTCACCGGGAGCTGGGTGTGGTTGACGCCCAGCCGGTAGCGGTGCGCGTCCGCGTAGGCGAACAGCCGGCCCTGGAGCATCTTGTCCGGCGAGGGACCGATGCCGGGCACGAAGTTGTTCGGGGAGAACGCGGCCTGCTCGACCTCGGCGAAGACGTTGTCCGGGTTGCGGTCCAGCACCAGCCGGCCCACCCGCTGGAGCGGGTAGTCGCTGTGCGGCCACACCTTGGTCAGGTCGAACGGGTTGAAACGGTAGCCCGCGGCCTCGGCGGCCGGCATGACCTGCACGTACAGCGTCCAGGACGGGTTCGTGCCGCGCTCGATGGCCTGGAGCAGGTCCGTCTGGTGCGAGCTGTTGTCCTTGCCCGCGAGCTCGGCGGCCTGCTCGCTGGAGAGGGACCGCACACCCTGGTTCGTCTTGAAGTGGTACTTGACGAAGAAGGCCTCGCCCGCGGCGTTCGTCCACTGGTACGTGTGCGAGCCGTAGCCGTTCATGTGACGGTACGAGGCGGGGATGCCGCGGTCGCCCATCAGCCAGGTGACCTGGTGCGTGGCCTCGGGCGCGTGGGCCCAGAAGTCCCAGACGTTGTCCGGCTCCTGACGGCCCGTGAACGGGTCGCGCTTCTGCGAGTGGATGAAGTCGGGGAACTTGATCGGGTCCTTGATGAAGAACACCGGGGTGTTGTTGCCGACCAGGTCGTAATTGCCCTCGTCCGTGTAGAACTTGAGGGCGAAGCCGCGCGGGTCGCGCACCGCGTCCGCGCCGCCCAGCGAGTCGGCGACGGTGGAGAAGCGGATGAACGTCTCGGTGCGCTTGCCGACGGCGGAGAGGAAGTCGGCGCGGGTGAAGCCGGTGACGTCGTCGGTCACCTCGAAGTAGCCGTACGCGCCGGAGCCACGGGCGTGGACCACGCGCTCCGGGATGCGCTCCCGGTTGAAGCGGGCCAGCTTCTCCAGCAGGTGCTGGTCCTGGAGGAGGATCGGGCCACCGACACCGGCGGTGGCGGAGTTCTGGTTGTCGGCGACCGGGGCGCCTGACTCGGTCGTAAGCACACGCTGCGTCATGGTGTCGGGGCGACCTTCCGTACGGGAGCTGCTGAACTGCGACGGCTCGGGGGCTCCAGGAGCGTAAGTACGCCCCGAACCCGGCGTCAACAGTTTGTTGAATTTGATGAGTGGTGTTCCGGACGGCGCCGACGCCTGGGCGCGACAGGACAGGTGTCAGCGCCGACGCCGTCCGGAAGTCTCTGGGGTGTCGCCGGGCCGGTCAGGCCTGGACGGGCTGCCCCGACAGGCGCTCGACCGAGCGCAGCAGTGCCGAGTGGTCCAGGCCGCCGTCGCCCTGCGCGCGCAGCGAGGCGACGAGCTGGGCGACCACGGCGCCGACGGGCAGCGCGGCACCGACGTTGCGGGCGGCGTCCGTGACGATGCCCATGTCCTTGTGGTGCAGGTCGATCCGGAAGCCCGGCGCGAAGTCCCGCTTGAGGAAGTTGTCCTTCTTGCGGGTCAGGACGGTCGAGCCGGCCAGTCCGCCGTTGAGCACGTCCAGCGCGGCGGCGAGGTCGACGCCGGACTTCTCCAGGAAGACGACGGCCTCGGCGCACGCCTGGATGTTGACCGCGACGATCAGCTGGTTGGCGGCCTTCACCGTCTGGCCGGAGCCGTGCGGACCGCACAGCACGATGGTCTTGCCGAGCGCCTGGAGGATGGGCTGGGCCGCGTCGAAGTCGGCCTGCTCGCCGCCGACCATGATCGACAGCACCGCCTCGATGGCACCGGCCTCACCGCCGGACACCGGGGCGTCGATCACCCGGATGCCCTTGTCCTTCGCGTTCTTCGCGAGGTCCACGGAGGTCTGCGGGGTGATCGAGGACATGTCGATCAGCAGCGCGCCGGACCTGGCGTTCTCCAGGATGCCGTCGGGGCCGTAGGCGATGGCCTCGACCTGCGGGGAGGCGGGCACCATCGTGATGACGACGTCGGCGTCCCGGACCGCCTCGGCGATCGAGCCCGCGCCGGAGCCGCCGGCCGCGACCAGCCGGTCGATCTTGTCCTGCTCCAGGGTGTAGCCGGTGACGTCGTACCCGGCCTTGATCAGGTTCTCCGACATGGGGGAGCCCATGATGCCGAGTCCGATCCACGCAACCTTGGGGAGGTTGTTGCTCATGATGGTGCCTTCCGATAAGCGTGTGTACGAGGGGGAGTTCGCTGCCCTCAGCGGGCTGCCCGCGCGGTGGCCGGGAGCCACTCGAAGGCCTCGGCGCTCGGGCGGTCGCCCGGCTTGTACTCCAGGCCGACCCAGCCGTCGTAACCGGCCTTCGTCAGCTCGTCGAGGAGCTGCTCCAGCGGAAGCGAGCCGGTGCCGGGCGCGCCGCGCCCCGGGTTGTCGGCGATCTGGACGTGGCCGGTCTTCGCGGCGTAGTCCGCGATGACCTGGCCGAGGTCCTCGCCGTTCATCGACAGGTGGTACAGGTCCAGCAGGAACTTGGCGTTCCCGAGGCCGGTCGCCGCGTTGACCTTGTCGACGATCTCGATCCCGGCCGGTGCGCTCACCAGGGGGTAGCGCGGCGACTCCGGCTTGTTGAGGGTCTCGATCAGGAGTACCGCCCCGATCCGGTCGGCCGCACGGGCGGCGACCACCAGGTTCTCCAGGGCGAGTTCGTCCTGCACGGCCGGGTCCACACCGTCGACGCGGTTGCCGTACAGCGCGTTCAGCGCCTTGCAGCCGACCGAGGCGGCGAAGTCGGCCGCCACATCGATATTGGCGCGGAAGCGGTCCGACTCCGTGCCCGGCACGGAGAGCGCGCCGCGGTCGGGGCCGGGCAGCTGTCCGGCGTAGAAGTTCAGTCCCACCAACTGCGTGCCCGCGTCGTCGAGCGCCTTCTTGAGGGCGTCGAGCTCGGCCTGCGGCGGGGTGGGGGTCTCGATCCAGGGCCACCACAGCTCGACCGCCGTGAAGCCGGCCGCGGCGGCGGCCGCAGGACGCTCCAGGAGCGGGAGTTCCGTGAAGAGGATCGAAAGGTTCACATCGAAGCGCTGGTCCGGGTAGCCCATGAGGGTTCGGCGCTCCTTCCGTATTGCGGAAGTTAGTTTCTACGTGATGGAAGATTGCCCGGAGCTGCGGAAGCTGTCAAGGGGGTGCCCGAAATTCGGTCCCGGGTCTTTCGCGCCGGTTGCGCAAGGTGGGACCCCAATTGCGCCGGTTGCCGATGCGGTCCGGGGCGGGCCAGGGTTGCTGGTGCCACCCATGCAGCCGACCCCCCCCACACGAGGTGCCTCGCATGAACCACGCCACCAGCCGGCGCACCGTCCTCGGAGCGCTCGTCGCGGGCGCGGCCCTGTCGGCGGCTCCCGCGCTGCCCCGCTCCCCGGGGCCCGCGCCGGAGCCCGCGGCCGCCGCCGGCCCGCGCCCGCGCACCACCCCGCGGCTGCTCATCGGCACGTACACCTCGGCCGAGGGTGGCGGCACCGGAATCGGGACGGCCACCTACGACGCCGCCACCGGGGCGATCGCCGCCGGTCCCGTGATCACGGGCGTGGCCAACCCCTCGTACCTGGCCATGCATCCCTCGGGCGCCACCGTCTACGCGGTCGACGAACAGGAGCGGGGCGGCGTGAGCGCCATCGCCCTGTCACCGGACGGCGGCCACCGGGTGCTCGGGACGCGCGGTACGGGCGGGGCCGGGCCCACCCATCTCTCCGTCCACCCCACCGGAAGGTGGCTGCTCACCGCGAACTACACCTCGGGCAGCGTCGCGGTGCACCCCATCGGGGGCGACGGATCGCTGGGGGAGCGTACCGACCTGGTCGCCCACACCGGCCCGCCGCCCGGCCCCGGCCAGGACGGACCGCACGCCCACCAGATCGTCACCACCCCCGACGGCGGCCACGTCCTCGCCGTGGATCTCGGCAACGACACCGTGTACACGTACCGGCTGGACGAACGGCGCGGCACGCTCGACGAGGTCTCCCGCGCGACGCTGCGCCCCGGCGCCGGACCCCGGCACCTCACGTTCCACCCCGGCGGCCGCCACGCCTACCTGGCCTGCGAGGTCGACAACACCGCCGTCGTCTGCGGCTACGACCCCGCCACCGGCACCCTCTCCCCGGGCGCCCCGCAGTCCACCGGAACCGGCCCCGGTACCAGCTACCCGGCGCAGTTCCTGGTCACCGCCGACGGCCGGTTCGCCTACCTCGCCAACCGGGGGCACAACAGCATCGCCCGCTACGCCGTCGAGGAGGACGGGGCCGCGCTCCGGCTGCTCGGCACCGTGCCCGTCGGCGGCGACTTCCCCCGGCACACCGCCTTCTCGCCCGACGGGAGGCTGCTCTTCGCGGCCAACCAGAGGTCCGGCACCGTGACGGTCTTCCGGGTCGACACCCGCGACGGCGCGCTGACCCGCACGGACGAGGCGTTCGCCGCCCCGGTCGCCGTCTGCGTGCTGCCGTACCCGCAGTCGCGCCCGGCCGGGCACCGGGGGCCGTCCCATCTCCCCACGGCCCCGGCGCGGGTCCGTTAGGGTCGGGCCCGAGCCGCGGGCTTCACAGCGACGCGGCGAACGCATGAGGGAGGCACAGTGCGCTTGAGAGTGGAGTTCACCACCGAGCCCTTCGATCTCGACGAGGCGCCCGCCCACGCGGTCGTGGCCCGCGAGGTCATCCAGTCGGCCGACCTGGACGCCGTGGACGTCGGTCCCTTCGGCAATACGGCGGAGGGCGGGGCGGACGAGGTGCTCACCGCGGTGGACGCGCTGCTGCGCCGCGCCCTGGCATCGGGTGCCACCCGGGTGTCCCTCCAGGTGAACGTGGTCGGAGAGGAGTCCAAGTGACCGAACCGGCCGATCACCCGCTCGTCACCGCGGTCAAGCCGCTCGTCGACGCCATGGGCGCGGAACTGCTCGGACCCGGGCAGGCCCAGCCCGACGACGTCGTACTGGCCTGGGAGGGCGAGGACGTCATAGCCGTCCGGCTGCCCCAGCTCTCGGATTCGCTGGACCACATCCTGGCCGCCATGGAACGCCGGCACGGCATGCCGCTCGCCGACCTGGACCGCAGGGCCAAACAGTTGGTGGTGCGGACCCTGGAGGCACGTGGTGCCTTCTCGGTGCGGCACGGCGTGGAGACGGTGGCGGGCGCGCTGGGGGTCAGTCGCTTCACCGTCTACAACTACCTGAACAGGGAAAATGCCGCCAAAGGCGAGTAGTTGAGTCGGTAGGTGAGCGAAGGTCGCACAAGACCGCACAGGGCCGTCGTCCGGAGCACCGGGCGGCGGCTTTTTGCGTTCGCGTAATTTCAACAAAGTGTTGACGTGGTGTTGCGGAGGGCGTTAGCTATCCGCAGCCCGACCGACGCGAAGCGAAAAACGCACAGCGAAAACAGCCACGGAGGCTCCCGTGACTTCGAGCTCCACACCGGGCCTCGCCCGGTTCAACACCCTGGCGGACGACGAGGCCACCACCGCGTTGCACGAGGTGTGCTCCAGCGCGGCATGGGGAAGAGCGATCCTCTCCCGACGCCCGTACGCCACCGCGGAAGCCCTCCTCGATGCCAGTGATGCCGCCACGGCCGCACTGACCACTCAGGATCTGGCCGACGCGATGGCCGGTCACCCGCCGATCGGCCGCCCGAAGCCCGGGGACCCGACCTCCTCCCGTGAACAGCGGGGGATGGCCGGCGCCACCGAGGAACTCAAGGCCGAGATGCTCGAACTGAACCTGGCCTACCAGGAGCGGTTCGGACATGTCTTCCTGATCTGCGCCACCGGAGCCACCGGCGAGCAGATGCGCGACGCGGTGAAGTCCCGGATCGGGAACTCGCCCGAGCAGGAGCGCGAAATCGTGCGCACCGAACTGGGCAAGATCAACCGCATCCGGCTGACCCGTCTCGTAACCGAAGGAGAGTGACGGTCTTGAGCACCGACACCACCGCATCGGTGTCCACCCACATTCTGGACACCAGCATCGGCCGCCCCGCCGCGGCCGTCGCCATCACGCTCGCCGCCCGCAGTGGCGGCGACGCACCGTGGACGGCACTCGGCGGATCCGCGACCGACGCGGACGGGCGATGCAAGGACCTGCCGGCGCTGCCGGAGGGCACCACCCATGTACGTCTCGACTTCGAGACCGAGGCGTACTTCGCAGCCAAGAAGCAAGCCGAGGCGCAGCAGGACGCCCCCCGCGTAAGGGACAGCGGTGCCTTCTTCCCGGAAGTGGCGATCACGTTCGCCGTCGTACCGGGCGAGCACTACCACGTACCGCTGCTGCTCAACCCGTTCGGCTACTCCGTTTACCGAGGGAGCTAGCAGACATGCCCACGATTCTCGGCCAGAACCAGTACGGCAAAGCAGAGAACCGCGTCGTCAAGATCACGAGGGACGGCGACACCCACCACATCAAGGACCTGAACGTCTCCGTCGCCCTCTCCGGCGATCTGGACGACGTGCACTACAACGGTTCGAACGCCAACTGCCTTCCGACGGACACCACGAAGAACACCTGCTTCGCGTTCGCCAAGGAATACGGCATCGAGTCGGCCGAGCAGTACGGCATCCACCTCGCCCGGCACTTCGTGGACAGCCAGCCCTCGATCCACCGCGCGCGCATCCGCATCGAGGAGTACGCCTGGGAGCGCATCGCCGGCTCCGACGGCAACTCCAGGTTCATCGGCGCCGACGAGGTCCAGCACTCCTTCGTACGCAAGGGGCAGGAGACCCGCCTCGCCCAGATCACGTATTCCGCCGAAGGCGACGGGGAGGGGAAGTTCGAAGTCCTCTCCGGGCTCAAGGACCTGACCGTGATGAACTCCACGAACTCCGAGTTCTGGGGCTTCATCAAGGACAAGTACACGACGCTCCAGGAGGACTACGACCGCATCCTCGCCACGTCCCTGTCGACGTGGTGGCGGCACAACTGGACCTCGGACGAGCAGCGCATGCCGCAGTGGGAGAAGTCCTACGAGCAGGCCAAGAAGCACATCCTGCAGGCCTTCGTGGAGACGTACTCGCTCTCGCTCCAGCAGACGCTGTACCAGATGGGTTCGCGGGTCATCAACAGCCGGAGCGAGATCGACGAGATCCGCTTCTCCGCGCCCAACAAGCACCACTTCCGGCAGGACCTCTCCGCCTTCGGCCTGGAGAACGAAGCCAAGGACGGCGCCGTGTACTACGCCGCCGACCGCCCGTACGGCCTGATCGAGGCCACCATCCTGCGCGACGGCTGCGAGCCGCACATCCCGGTCGACATGACCAACCTCTGACGCGGGGGCGCGGGGGGCCCCCCCCCCCGGGGGGGGGGGGGGGCCCCCCCCCCGGGGGGGCCCCCCCCCATGTCAACCCCTCCAAAAGGGCGCCCGACAGGCCCCGGTGCAACCCCCCCCGCCGCCCACACGGGCCACCCCGCGACCC
>NZ_JBIATE010000005.1:259803-405407 GCF_042891445.1 Streptomyces sp. NPDC001890
ACCCCCCCCCCCCCCCCCGGCTCGGCTGGCTCCCCGCCAACCACCCGGCGCCCGGGCCCCGCCCCCCCCGCCCGGGCCCCCTCCCCAACCGGCCGCGGGGGGCCCGCGCCACACCGGAGGGAACAGCTAGCCATGGCAACGCCTGCAAAAGGGCCGGCAGAAGGCCCGTGTTCCACCCGGCCGGAAGGACCAGAGGTCCACCCGGTCGACCAGAAGCTCCACCCCTCGCGGCTCGTGCCCGCCGCGCTCCAGCACATCGCCGCCATGTACGCGGGAGTGGTCACACCCCCGCTCATCATCGGCCAGGCCGTCCACCTCGACACCGCGGGCCAGACCCGGCTCATCGCCGCGAGCCTGCTCATCGCCGGTGTGGCCACCCTCCTGCAGACCCTTGGCGTCAAGGGCCTCGTCGGCAACCGGCTGCCCTTCGTCAACGCCGCCTCCTCGGCCGGAATCGCGCCGATGCTCGCCATCGCCGAGACCAACGCCAAGGGGGACCAGCTCCCCGCCATCTACGGTGCGGTGATGGTCGCCGGCGTCTTCTGCCTGGCCATCGGACCCTTCTTCGGCAAGCTCCTGCGCTTCTTCCCGCCGCTGGTCACCGGCGTCGTCATCACGCTCATCGGGGTGACCCTGATGCCGGTGCCGGTCGCCTGGGCGCAGGGCGGCGACAGGACCGCCGCCGACTTCGGGGACATGAAGTACCTGGCACTCGCCGCCTTCACACTCGTGGTCATCCTGCTCATCCAGCGCTTCGGCCGCGGCTTCGTCAAACAAGTGGCCCTGCTGCTCGGCCTGTTGATCGGAACCCTGGCCGCGATCCCGTTCGGCATGGCGGACTTCGGAGCGCTCCGCTCCGCCCCGGTCGCCGCGCTGCCGACGCCCTTCGCGTTCGGCGCGCCCGAGTTCCAGCCCGCCGCGATCATCTCGCTCTGCCTGGTGACGCTCGTCCTGATGACGGAGTCCAGCGCCGGAATGCTCGCCATCGGCGAGATCTGCGACCGCGAGACCGACGGCCGGACCATCACCCGGGGCCTGCGCACCGACGGCATCGCCACCCTCCTCGGCCCCGTCTTCGGCGGCTTCCCCACCTCCGCCTTCGCCCAGAACGTCGGCGTCGTCTCCCTGACCAAGGTGCGCAGCCGCTACGTCGTCGCCGCCGCGGGAGGCGCGCTCCTGGTCCTCGGTGTCTTCCCGGTGCTCGGCGCGGTGGTCTCCACGGTGCCGATGCCGGTCCTCGGCGGCGCCGGTATCGTCCTGTTCGGCTCGATCGCGGTGAGCGGCATCCGTACCCTCTCCGAGGCCGGACTCGACGACAGCTCCAACATCATCCTGGTAGCCGTGGCGCTCGGCGCGGGCATCATCCCGCTCGCCGCGCCCGAGTTCTACGCCGGATTCCCGTCCTGGGCGCAGACCGTACTGGGCTCCGGCATCAGCGCCGGAGCGCTCGTCGCGGTCCTGCTCAACCTGTTCTTCCACCATCTCGGCACCCACGGCCGCACGGCCGTGGCACTCAAATCCTCCTAGGGTCCTGCCGTGCCCACACCGCCGGAAAGAGAAGGAAGCACCATGGCAGCATCGGCAACCCCCGAGCATGTGGAACGCATCGTCATCGAGAACTGTTCGATCGCGACCGTCGACGCCCACGACACCGAGTACGCCTGGGGCCATGTCGTCGTCGCGGGCGACCGCATCGAATCCGTCGGCGCCGGCCGGGCCCCCGAGAACCTGGCCGACGTCGTACGCCGCATCGACGGCACCGGGCACCTGGTCACGCCCGGCCTGATCAACACGCACCACCACTTCTACCAGTGGATCACCCGCGGCCTCGCCACCGACCACAATCTGTTCGACTGGCTGGTCGCCCTCTACCCCACCTGGGCGCGCATCGACGAGCAGATGGCCCGCGTCGCCGCACAGGGTTCGCTCGCCATGATGGCCCGCGGCGGCGTCACCACCGCCATGGACCACCACTACGTCCACCCGCAGGGTTCCGGCGACCTGTCCGGCGCCATCATCGGGGCCGCCCGTGACATGGGCGTACGGTTCACCCTCGCCCGTGGCTCCATGGACCGCAGCGTCAAGGACGGCGGGCTGCCGCCGGACTTCGCGGTCGAGACCCTCGACGGCGCGCTCGCCGCCACCGAGGAGACCGTCCGCACGCACCACGACGCCTCCTTCGGGGCGATGACCCAGGTGGCCGTCGCGCCCTGCTCCCCCTTCTCCGTCTCCACCGAACTCATGAAGCAGGGCGCCGAGCTGGCGCGCCGCCTCGGAGTCAGGCTGCACACCCACGGCAGCGAGACGGTCGAGGAGGAGAAGTTCTGCCACGAGCTGTTCGGCATGGGCCCGACCGACTACTTCGAGTCGACGGGCTGGCTCGGCGAGGACGTGTGGATGGCGCACTGCGTCCACATGAACGACTCCGACATCGCCGCCTTCGCCCGTACAGGCACGGGTGTCGCGCACTGTCCGTCGTCCAACGCACGCCTTGCCGCGGGCATCGCCCGCGTCCCGGACATGCTGAGGGCCGGCGTACCCGTCGGCCTCGGCGTGGACGGCACGGCGTCCAACGAGTCCGGCGAACTGCACACCGAGCTGCGCAACGCGCTGCTCATCAACCGGCTCGGCGCCCACCGCGAGGCCGCCCTGAACGCCCGCCAGGCGCTCAGGCTCGGCACCGCCGGCGGGGCCAGGGTCCTGGGGCGCGCCGCCGAGATCGGCTCCCTGGAACCCGGCAAGCTCGCCGACCTGGTCCTCTGGAAGATCGACGGCATCGGGCACTCCTCGATCGCCGACCCGGTGACCGCCATCGTCTTCGGTGCGGCGGCCCCGGTCACGCTCTCCCTCGTGGGCGGAAAGCCGGTCGTCGAGGACGGACGGCTGGTGCACGCCGACGAGGACGCCATCGCCCGCGATGCGCGTCAGGAGGCGCAGCGCCTCGCGCGGATCGCCGCCGAGGGCTAGGCCGCGTCCGTAAAGTCCCGCCTGGCTCGCGACGCCTGGCACGCACGCTCGCGGCGTTGTCGGAATCGTCCTCGTACACCCGGTACGAGGACGATCCTCCGCCTTGCGATCGCACGCACCAGACGCCGCGAGCCGCGCCCTTCGGGCGTACGACGGGACTTTACGGACACGGCCCAGGGGGGAGGCCGCCGGATTTCCGCGGCGGCCACCCCCACCCAATGAACTCCGGTCGGGGGGGACGGCCCCCGACCGGACTTGAGCAGCCGAGCGGGCTGCTCAAGTGCCGCCCCGGGGCGTGGCCCAAAGCTTCACGGTCTCGGGGCGGTCAGCACTACCTGGGCGCAGTATCCACAACCGAATAACGGCAAGCCCTTGCACGACGCACCACCTCCCTGAAGCGAGTGCCGCCCCGGCACTGGAAAACAACCGGAGGAGCCGCAGTGGCCACCAAGCCCAGGTTCACCAAGCAAGGCACCACCCCCGACGAGGAAACCGAGGGGCGGACCGAAATCCCGGCAGGCAAGCATCCGGTCGACGAGAAGCTGCCGCCGCTGAAGATGGCGACCACCGGTCTCCAGCACGTCGCCGCCATGTACGCCGGCGTCGTCGCGCCGCCGCTGATCGTGGGCGCGGCCGTGGGCCTGTCGCCCAAGGAACTCACCTTCCTGACCGGCGCCTGTCTCTTCACCGCGGGCCTCGCCACCTTCCTCCAGACGCTCGGCATCTGGAAGATCGGCGCCCGGCTGCCGTTCGTCAACGGCGTCACCTTCGCCGGCGTCGCCCCGATGATCGCGGTCGTCAACTCGACCGACGACAAGAAGGACGCGCTGCCCGTCATCTTCGGAGCGGTGATCGTCGCCGGCGTCCTCGGGTTCATAGCGGCCCCATTCTTCAGCAAACTGGTCCGCTTCTTCCCGCCCGTCGTGACCGGCACGGTCATCACCCTCATCGGCGTCTCGCTGATGCCGGTCGCCTTCGGCTGGGCCCAGGGGCCCAACCCGGCGGCGAAGGACTACGGCTCGACGACCTACCTCGCCCTCGCGGGCATCACCCTGATCGTCGTCCTGCTGCTGCGGCGCTTCACCACCGGCTTCGTGAAGCAGATCGCCGTACTCCTCGGCCTGATCATCGGCACCGTCATCGCGATCCCGTTCGGCGTCACGGACTTCAGCCCGATCGGCGACGCGGCGGTCATCGGCTTCCCCACGCCGTTCCACTTCGGAGCCCCGCAGTTCGCCGCCGCGGCGATCGTCTCGCTGTGCGTCGTCATGGTCGTCTCGATGACCGAGTCCACGGCCGACATGCTGGCGCTCGGTGAGATCGTGGACCGCCCGGCCGACGAGAAGACCATCGCGGCCGGTCTGCGCGCCGACACCCTCGGCTCGGCGATCAGCCCGGTCTTCAACGGCTTCATGTGCAGCGCGTTCGCCCAGAACATCGGCCTCGTCGCGATGACGAAGATCCGCAGCCGGTACGTCGTCGCCACGGGCGGTGGCTTCCTCGTCCTCATGGGGCTGTGCCCGATGGCGGCCTCGCTGATCGCGGTCGTGCCGCGGCCCGTCCTCGGTGGCGCGGGCGTGGTGCTCTTCGGCTCGGTCGCGGCGAGCGGCATCCAGACCCTGGTCAAGGCCAACCTGGAGAAGGACAACAACGTCCTGATCGTGGCCGTGTCCCTGGCCGTCGGCCTCATCCCGATCGCCGCGCCGGAGTTCTACCACTCGTTCCCGGAGACCGCGAAGATCATCCTGGACTCGGGCATCTCGACGGGCTGTGTGGCGGCCGTGATCCTGAACCTGCTGTTCAACCACATCGGCAGCGGCCGCGACGCGGACGTCGTGACGGCGCCGATGGAACCGGGCGACGAGATCGCGTCCACCCGCGCCGGATCCTCCCCGGCACTGCACTGACCACGCGCGTGTGAAGCGGCGACCGCCCGTACGGCGCAGGCCGCTTCACACCGGACGACCCGGACGGCCGGTCCCGCACGAGCCGCGGCTCGACGCGGCGGGACCGGCCTCGGCGTTCCACCACTCGGGTCAGCCGATGTGGAAGCTGTCGCCGTACACCTTCCAGTCGAGCGGCGGGTCCAGGTTCAGGTTGCCCTTCTTCAGGAAGACCCGCTGGGCGGTGTCCACCCGGCTGGTGTCCTCGTGGGCCTCCTCCTGCTTCATCGCCCAGACGCGGGCGTCGAGGAAGGCATTGAGGTACGTGACCTCGTTGCCGCCCTGGGACGGCGGCTTGGCCTTGGACAGGGCCCGCTTGCGGATGGAGCCGAAGCCGGTGCTGTCGTCGCCGTCGCCGTGCATGACGATGGCGTCGTAGTACGCGAACTGGCCCAGCGTGCCGATGCCGTCCGCCTTGCCCTGCTTGACGGCCGGGTTGAAATACACCCGGTCCCGCTCGTCGTTCTGCGCCTTCCGGAACGCCGAGTCGGCTGCGGCCTTCACCCAGTCCTTGGTGAAGTTCGGGTCGAGACCGCTGTGCGAGGGGGTGCCGTTGACCTTCCGCAGCGCGGGGAGGTACTTCGCGAGTACGTTGCCGGGCTTGCGCTCGGTGTACAGCTCGACGAGGTCGAGCATGTCGCCGGTGCCGGAGCAGAAGCCGATGATGCCCGCGGTGTAGCCGCGGTCGTCGTCGATGTCCTCGATGTACTTGTACTGGGACTTCCAGTCGAGCGAGGAGTTCTCGGCGCTGGAGACCAGTTTCATGGCGATCTCCTTCTTCGCCGGATCGTCCAGCCCGGTCGCGGCGACGGCCCTGGGGGCCGCTGCCGCCGGCTTGCCGGCCGTCTGGTGCGAGGGGGCACCGGCGTAGGCGGCGACGGGAATGGCCGTGAGGGCCAGTCCAGCCGCGATGACCGTGATGCGCACGGAGCGGGTGTTGCGACGTTTGGCGCGCTTAGGGGGAGCGTGCACCAGTCCTCCAAAGGGGAGTTCGTCGTTCCGACGGTCTGTTAGGAAGCTTTCCTATCAGAGTGTGGGATGGTCGTACACCCCTCCGGCGCAGGGGAGTTGAGAAGTTCTCCCGGAAAGCGGGAGGCCCCGCACCGCGCCAGGGGCGTGATGCGGGGCCGAGGTGGGGGCCGAGGTGCAGGTCGGCGGGTGGATCGAGGTGGCGCGGCGGGCTCAGCAGTCGAGGTAGGCCACGTGGATCCAGACACCGGTCGGGCCGCCCCACAGGTCACCCATGACCCAGTCGCCCTGCTGGCCACGGGCGTTGAGCTTCTGGCCCCGGTTCACCTGGCCCAGGACCGGGTACTCACTGCCCGGCCCGCCGCGGAAGTTCACCCCGTTGTCGTTGACGGTGCAGACCACGGCCTGTGCCTTCACGGCCTGCACGGCGGTGGAGCTCGGCGCGGCCTGGGCGGCGGGGCTCACGGCCAGCCCGAGGCCTGCGGTCAGCACAGCCGCGGTCAGCAGCAGCTTCTTCATCATGTGGTTCTCTCCTCCGTATTCCGGCCCACGTGGGCGCGAGCCGTCCCTCAGCCCAACGGGCCGCCGACCGGCCGGTCACGGGGCGGAGCCGATCTTCGGGCAGGAATGAAGGCGCAGGTCATACGGGTTGCGCACCGGCGTGCGCAGGCGCCGGGGCGGACGCTTCCCGCGCCCCGGCGATCAAGGGTTTGAGCGGCACCGGATCCGGAAATCACCGCCGGACCCCCGGCCGGACCCCGGCCCGTGCGCCTGTAGCGTCATGGGTATGGAAGATCAGTCTGTAGTGGATGTCGGCGACGTACGGCTCGCGTACCGGACCTGGGGCGACCCCTTCGGCTCACCCGTGGTCCTGCTGCACGGCCTCGGCGGCTCCGCCGCGAGCTGGGAGGCGGCCGCCGCCCTGCTCGGCGAACAGTGGCGGGTGTACGCACTCGACCTGCGCGGCCACGGCGAGAGCGACTGGCCCGACGAATACTCCTTCGAGCTCATGCGGGACGACGTCCTCGGCTTCCTGGACGAGTGCGAGCTCGACCGGGTCGGCCTGGTCGGCCACTCCATGGGCGGTGTCGTCGCCCATCTGCTCGCCCAGGAGCACGCGGACCGGGTGGAGCGACTCGTGCTGGTGGAGACCCCGCCGCCGTTCCCGAGCGAGCCGAAGCCGGCCGCCGAGCCGGCGGGGCCGGTGGACTACGACGAGGCCGTGATCGCTCCCATCCGGGCCGAGGTGGCCGACCCCGACCCCGAGTGGGCGGCCGGCCTCGGCGAGATCGTCGCGCCGACGCTGATGATCGCGGGCGGCCCGGAGTCCACCATGCCCCAGGGGCGCCTCCAGGAGATGGCCTCGCTGATCCCGGACTGCCGGCTGATCACGATCGGGGGCGGCCACCGGGTGCACGAGGTCCACCCCGACCAGGTCGCCCACCAGATCACGGAGTTCTTCACCAGCTGAGGAGCGGCGTCCGGGGCGACCGGGCGCCGGCCCGCGGGTGGTGTCGGTGCCGGGTGGCAGGATCCGCTCCATGGATCTCGTACTGTTCCTCGCCGACGTCGACGCCCAGCCCTGGGCGGATCTCCAGCACGCCTACGGGAGCGCGGCGGACGTGCCCCGCCATCTGCGCGCGCTCGCCGGGGAGAGCGAGGCGGCCGCGTCGGAGGCGATCTCCGAGCTGTACAGCAGCATCCTGCACCAGGGGTCGGTCTACGAGGCCACGGCCCGCGCCGTTCCGTACCTGGCACGGCTCGCCGGGGCCGGGTACCGCACGGAGGACCTGCTGGCGCTGCTCGGCGGGATAGCGGAGGGCGGGGCGGACGACGGTGACGGCGACGCGGCAGCCTGCCGGACGGCCGTCGTCGGTGAGCTGGCGCTGATCCTCACGACGGTCGACGCCGAGGATCCGGGGCTCCGGCGCGCCGCGGTGTGGGCCGCCGCGATGACCGGCGCGGCCGAGCGGGTGCTGCCGGTGCTTCACCGGCGCTGGAAGACCGAGACGGACCCCCTGGTACGGGCCGAACTCCTGGGCGCGATGGCCCATCTGGACCCGTCGGGCACGGCCGGCGCGGCGACCGCGGCCATCGGCGCGGACGAACCCGGCGAGGTACGGATCGCGGCACTGCTGGCCTGCGTGGACGGCGGACTGCCGTGGGGACCGGCGCACCACGGGGAGATGCTCTCCCTCCTGCCGGTGAACGGCCTCGTCGAGGACCGGCTGGACCTTGAGCGCAACGAACCGCTTCAGTACGTCGTCGAAGCGCTGCTGCTCCGCGACACCGACGCCGACCGCGACGCCGCGTACACCCTGCTCGACGCCGCCCTGCGCAGTGCGGACCCCGACGCGCGGGAGGAGGCGCTGTGGGCCGCCGAGACGGCGTGCCTGCTGTCGCGCAGCGCGCCGGAGCGGCTGTCCGGTGCGGCGCAGGCGCTGATCGCCGACCCGGCGGACGCGCCCCCGGCGTACTCGCTGCTCGCGAAGCTGGGCGTCCGGGCCGCGGCGGCGGCTCCGCGGCTGGCCCGGATCGCCATGGGGGAGGGCGATCCGGCGGACCGCGCGCTGGAGGTGCTCGTCTGCGTGGACCCCGGCCGGGCCGCCCCGCTCCTCGCCCGTGACCTGGGGCGGCGCCCACGGGCACTGGGCGCGGCATGCGGGTTCCCGTACGCGGGGGTGGCCGGGGCCTCGTTCGCGTACGACCCGGAATTGCTGGACGCGATCCGTGACCGGCTGGCCGCGGCGGACGGTCCCGCTGCGGACGAGACCGTCCGGCTGGTCTCCCTGCTCGGCGCGTGGGGGAGCCGGGCATCGGCCGCCCTGCCCGAACTGTGGGCCGTGCTGCCGGCCTGCCCGACGGCGGTACCCGAGGCGCTGGTCGCGATCTGCCCGCCGGAGCACCGGGAGACGACCGCGGAGCTCCTGACCGCCGCGGCACGCACCGGCCCGGTGGAGGGCCGGCTCGCCGCGGCGACGGCGGTGCGCGAGCTGACGGGGGAGACCGGCCCGTTGCGGGCGGCCGTCGCCGAACGGCTGACCCCCGGCGATCCGGCGGTGCGGGAGGCGGCGCGCCTCGCCGCCGGGCTGGGCCCGGAGGCGGTCGCCCTGGTCCCCGCCCTCCGGTCCGCGCTCAGCGGCCGGGCGGGCGGGCGCAATATCCCGCAGATGGACGCCGATGTCGAGATCGCCGCGGCGCTGTGGCGGATCACCGGTGACCCGGAGGAAGCGGTGCCGGTGCTGGCCGGTGTGCTCGCGGAGACGGAGCCGGTGTGGCTGAGCTGGACGTCCGGCCGTGCCGCGCGGGCTGCGGCCCGCATCGGCGGCGCGGCCCGGCCGCTGGTCCCCGCGCTGGAGTGCCTGCTCACCGAGCCGATGCAGGTCCCGTCGGCGGTGCTCGCCCTGCACGCGATCGCGCCGGAGTCCCTCGACGGCCCCCGCACGGCCGCTCTGCTCCTGGACGCGGCGGAGCGGGACGCCGACGCGGAGACCGCGCTGGAGGCCCTCGCCGTACTCGGACCCGCCGCCCTCACGGAGGAAGGCCGTCGCCGCCTGACCGCCCTGGCCGAACAGGACCGCCGGGTGCGGGCCGCGGGCCTGGGGCCGGGGATGTCCCCGGCCGACGAACGGCTGCGGGAACAGGCACGCGAGGTGGCGCGCATGCCGGTCACCGCCTGACCGGGCCCCGCCCCGCGCGGGCCGCGCCGCCCGAATCCCGAGCGGCGCCCCCCGCGTACCGCTCAGTCGCCCGGTTCCCAGTCCGGGCGGCGGCCGCTCATCGCGATGGTCCGGTCGACGAGGGGCGCGTCGGCCGGGACCGGGACGGGCGGGCCGAAGATGCTCTCCGGCCGGGGGTTGCCGTCGTCGGGGGTCAGCACGGCCAGCGAGGCGCGAAGGCTCGCCTCGTCCCCCTCGTACGTCTGGCCGGTCGACCGGGCGAGGTCCCAGCCGTGGATCACCAGCTCGTCCAGCGCGACCAGCAGCGCCACCTCACCCGGCAGATCCACGCTGCCCGCCCTGGTCATCCCCTGGCGGGCGGCAGGATCGCGCCAGGCCGTCACCAGCTCGTCCAGCAGGGGCGGCAGCGTCTCGCGCCAGTCGCCGGCGAGGACCGGAAGGCTCGCGTCCACAGGGGTGTCGGTCGTCGGGCCGAAGTCCTTCCGCGCCGCGTCACGGAACGCCGCGCTCAGCCCCGCCACATGGGCGAGCAGCTCGCGCACGGCATAGTCCGGACAGGGCGTGGGGCCGTCCAGCTGCTGATCGTCGATGCCGTCGAGCAGGTCGGCGATCTGCCGTGCGGCGGGTTCCAGGTCGATGGTGGGAGCGGTCTTTGTGTGCGTGTCCATACAGTGCTGACTCCTCCGTCGCCCGGAACTCATCGCCGGGTGCCCGGGGCTCATCGCACGACGCGTCCGCGGAGCACGATCCGGCTCGGGTGGTTCAGCGCACCGGGGTCGAGCGTCGGATCGGTGGCGTACGCGACGACATCGGCGGGTGCGCCGTCCACCAGGCCCGGCAGCCCGAGCCAGGCCCGCGCCGTCCAGGACGCGGCGCCGAGCGCGGCGTGGGCGGGAAGGCCCGCCCGTACCAGCCATTCCATCTCACCCGCGACCGTTCCGCACGGGAAGGAGTCCGTCCCGGCCAGCACCGTCACACCCGCTTCGTGGGCCGCGCGCACATTGTCGAGCATGGTGTCCCAGCCGGCCAGCCACAGATCACGGCGCGCGCTCGGCTCCCGTGCCCGCATCGCGTCCTCCTTCGCGCCGAACACGCTCAGCGTCGGCACGAACGCCGTGCCCTGCGCGGCCATCCGGTCCAGCAGGGCCGGGTCGAGATGCATCCCGTGCTCCAGGCTGTCGGCGCCCGCCAGTACGGCGTTGCGGGTGCCCTCGGCGGTCTGGCAGTGCACCGCCACCTTGCCGCCCGCCGCGTGCACCAGCCCCACCACCGACCTCAACAGCGGCAGCGGCAAGGCCGGTTCGTCGGCGGCCCAGTCACCGATGACCTTGCACCACCCGCCCGAAGCCGCCGCCTCCTCCACGGCCGCCCGCGCCAACCCGTCCTCGCTCACATCGCGTCCGAAGCCGGGGAAGAACCGTCCGGGTGTGGCCAGCCACCGCCCCGCCGACGTCACATGGGGCAGCTCCGGGTCCTGCGCCACCCATGCGGGCATCCGCTGCGAGGTGCCGGGGGTGCGCACCGCGAGCACCCCGGCGTCCCGATGCTCGCCCAACTGCCTGCGCAGCAGCTCCTCGTCGAACGGCGAGCCCGGCTCCAGGGCGCCCGGATGCGTATGCACATCGACGAGACCGGGCAGCAGCCAGCCGCCGTCGACGACCGTCTCTGCGTCCCGGCCGGCGAGCCCTCCGGGCGGAGGGCCCGCGCGGAGCACCTCGCCGTCGGTCCAGAACGTGCGTTCCTCGCGTTCGGGCAGCACAACACCCCGTATGCACAACATCATCCGACCGTACGCCACACCGGGAACCGGCCGACGGGCGGCGGCACGCAGGCCGCCCGTACACATCGCCACATTGCGGAAGCTTCCGCTCCACCCTCTTGTCGGAGACCCCCACGCCATGCGATACAGGTCTGGACCATTGCTTCCGGACGGAAGGCACGACCGTGCAACGCCCCCACGCACCCGCCGCGTTGGCCTGTTCCGCCGCCCTGCTCCTCGCCGCGCTCACCGCCTGCGACTCCGCTCCCCGGCCCGACACCGCCAAGCCGACGGTGCCGGGCCGGGTGACGGCGCAGGCGAGCAGCGCCACCTCCGTGCACGTCATGTGGGAGCGGGCCTCCGACGACAGGGCGGTCACCGGTTACGAGGTCTACCGCGAGGGCGAGCGGGTCGAATCGGTACCGGCCGCCAAGGTGATGACCGACGTGGACGGGCTGACCGCGTCGACCGCCTACACCTTCACCGTCCGCGCCCGCGACGCCGCCGGGAACCTCTCCGCGCCGAGCGCCGCCGCACGCGTCACCACACCCGCCCCGACGCCCGCCGACCACGAACCGCCGACCCGCCCGGTGAAGCTGCGCGGAACGGTGGACGGCAGCCGGGCGGTGAACCTCTCCTGGGGAGGCTCGACGGACGACGTCGCGGTCACCTCGTACGACATCTATCAGGAGGACTCCCGGATCCACAGCGTGCCGGGCACCCGGACCACGGCACATCTGACCGGCCTGCGCCCCGGCACCGTCTACACCTTCACCGTCCGCGCCCGCGACGCCGCCGACACCTCCTCGCCGGACAGCGATGCCATCGACCTCACCACCGCCGCGGCCCCGGGTGCACCCGCGAGCACCGCCCCCACCGACCTGCGGATCAGCAGCCGCGTCCAGGGCAAGGAGTACGCCATAGACCTGGACTGGCGGCAGCCGGAGACGGGCGGCGAGATCCCCGCGTACCAGCTCTTCATCGGCGGCCGCCTGACCACCACCATCGTCTGGGGCGCCACCCCGCCCGAGGGCCGGGCGAACTACCGGCTCACCGTCACGGACCCGCGTGGCACCCGCTACTCGATGAAGCTCCGCGCCAAGCTGCCCGACGGGAAGTGGGGCGACTTCTCCGCCCAGCGCACGGTCGTCCTCGGCGACTGAGCCCCCTGCGGGCCGGGCCGTCCCGGCTCGGCGGGCGGGCGCGGTGGTACGCGGGGCTGTTCCGGTCTGCCGGGGGCGATGGTGCTCACCCGTCCTCGTCCTCCCCGTCGTCCTTCCGCTGCTCCCGCTCGTACCACCGGCCGGCCCCGAGGCCCGGATGCTCGTTCTCCACCCGTGCCCTGAGGAAGCCCAGGTCCGTCCGCCGGTGCTCGCGGATCAGCTGGTCAAGCGGGAGTCCCGCCCGGTCGACGACGTCGATCCGTGCCCCGGCCCCGATCAGCGCCGTCACGAGCTGAGCCGAACCGCCCTCGGCGACCGCCACGCAGAGCGGGGTGCGGTTCCGGTGGTCCACGTCCTCCAGACCGAGGCCGGCCGCCAGGAGTCGGGGCAGCAGGGGCTCGTGGTCGAGGAGGTTCAGCATGTGGAGCAGGCTCCGCCGTGCGCCGTCCCGCACGCGCGGGTCCATGCCGGCGTCCAGGAGCTCCAGGACCCCCGGGGTGTCCCCGTGCTGGGCGCGCAGAACGAGATCCCGGAGCTGTGCCCGCAGGCCCTTGGGCAGCCGGCCGGTGCCGGAGGTGACGGTGTGCTCCACGGCGAAGCAGCCGGTGACCGCGCCGCCGACGGCCCGCAGCGCTTGCTCGCGCTGCCGCTCCTGGGGGCTGTGCGGGGAGTCGAGCCGCCCGTCGCGGAAGACGACCTGGTGCCATTCGCCGCGGCACCTGACCCGTACCGGCGCGGGCGGCGTCGGTCCCGGCGGCCCCGCCGTCGTGCCGAGGCCGGGAAACAGGGCCCCGGCGACCAGCGGATGCAACTGGCCGGGAGTCGCGTCACCGGCCCGCAGCAGTTCGAGGTCCGGCAGCCGCTGCCAGCACGCCCGGGGCAGACGGGCCACGTCCCCGACCGCCTCCCGCTCGACCACTCTGATCCGCGGCCTTCTGTCGCCGTCCGGGCCCGTGAAGTCCAGCAGGGCGCAACCACGCCACCTCTCGCCGGTCTGAAGCAGCGCCACCGGGTACCGGTCCGCGAGCCGCCCGGCCTCCGACGCCAGCCCCGGAACATCGAGCGCCAGCCGGGTCAGGATCGTCTCCGGTGCCGTCCGGAGCAATGACGGCGGCTCCGGGCCGGTCGCGTCGAAGTCGATGCCCACCACCGCCAGCGACTCCGCGACCCGGCCCCGCTGGTACAGCACCGTCGCCCACTCGGCGCGGGCCACCGGATCACCGGCGCCCGGGTCCGCGTCGGGCAGTTCGTCCGCCCCGCGCGGTGTGCCGTCGGCATGGAGGAACGGCAACCGGTCGCCGCCGCCGGCGCGTGCGCGCAGTTCGCCGGTACGGTGCGCGTCCCACAGATACCGGCAGGCCCGCCAGTCCATGACGCCCGAGGAGCGGGTACGGGGTGCCGGGCCGGGGCGCACCGCCCCGAACCGGAGCGAGATCCGCTGCGATCCCTCGACCGACGAGGGCGTGCGCAGATACAGATACGGAGCCGTCGTCCCGGTCCCGTCCGCCGTGACGCCGTAACCCGCCAGGACCACGGTCAGGTCGGTGACGAGCGTCGAGCGCCCGCTCGGCACGCGCGGCAGGTGCCAGCGCACCAGGTCCGGTACCAGGCCGAGCAGATCGTCGCGGAGTGCCGCGGCCACGTCCGGACCGTACCGCGCGGAGACCTGCGGCAGGTCGAACGCCACATCGAACCGGGCCGCCGCGCAGGCCCCCCGCCAGTCCCCGGCCGCGCGTCGTTCGGCGGACGCCCCGATCATCCACCGGGGCACCGCGTACCGGTGGGCCAGCAGTCGGCTCGCCCTTTCCTGCGGGCTGAGGAAGGCCGTCATCGGGCCGGCTTCCGTGTCCCGCGTCCGCCCGGGACCAACCGACGCCATCGACTCCCCTTCGCGAAAAGGCGGCAGGACCGGCCGGATCCCCGCCGCGGGTGATCCTAGACGTGGCGGTCCCGGAATCGCATGCCAGTGCCGTCGTCGAAGAATGGTCTGAACCTCTTGACGGGTTGGTCCAGACCATTTAGTTTCCCCTGTGCTCCGTGGAACCAAGGGCAAGGAATCCCGCTCCCCCAGGACCGTCGCACCGGTCCCTGCCTCAAGGGAGAACTCCCATGTACGAGCACATGACACTCCGACGGAGAACGGCGACCGCACTCGTCGCCGTGCTCGGGCTGCTCCTCGCGCTGCTTTCCCTGCAAGCCGCACCCGCGCACGCGGCGGGCAGGCTGACGGCGACCTTCACCTCGGCCGACAACGGGTCGTGGTGGAAGGGGACGTACGTCCTGCACAACGACACCGACACCGCCGTGAGCGGGTGGAACCTCGAATTCGACCTGCCGGCCGGGGTCGCGGTCGACACCTCGTACAACGGCACCGTCACCACCCGGGGCAGCCATGTCACCGCGGTCAACGCCCACTACAACGGCACCGTCGCCGCGCACGGCACCAGCGAGCCGTACAGCTTCTGGTTCGTGGCGACCGGACCGATCGCCGCGCCGACCGGGTGCCGGGTCAACGGTGACAAGTGCGACGGCTCCGCGGACGCGCCGCCGGGCGCGCCCGGCGGACTGAAGCAGACCGATGTCACCGCCCGCACCGCGTCGCTGTCCTGGACGCAGGCCGCGGCCGGTGACTTCCCCGTGGCGTCGTACGACATCCTGGCGGGCGGCAAGGTGATGGGCTCGGCCACCGCGGCGACCTCCGTCACGGTCACCGGGCTGACCCCGGCCACCGCCTACTCCTTCACGGTCCGGGCCAAGGACACCCGGGGCAACACCTCCGCCGAGAGCGCACCACTGGCCGTCACCACCGTCGATCCGGCCACCGACACCTCCCCGCCCACCGCACCGGGCGCGCTGCACGCCACGGCGGCCGACTCCTCGTCCATCACACTGGCCTGGACCGCCGCGACGGACGACCAGCGCGTCGCCGCGTACGACATCTACCGGGGCGGGGCACTGGCCACCACCGTCCCGGGCACCACCACCACCGCCACCATCGGCGGACTCTCTCCCGCGACCTCGTACACCTTCACCGTCAAGGCGCGTGACGCGGCGGACAACGCCTCCCCGGCCGGCGACGCGCTCACGGCCAGGACGGACGACATCGTCGGCGCGGGCAACTACGCCAAGGTCGGCTACTTCGTCCAGTGGGGCATCTACGGCCGCCAGTACTTCGTCAAGAACCTGCACGACTCGGGGGCCGCCGGCAAGCTCGACATCGTCAACTACGCCTTCGCCAACATCGATCCGTCCAACCTCACCTGCCTGAACGGTGTCACCAAGGGCACCACCGCCGACCCCCAGGACCCCGAGCAGGGCACCGGCGCGGGTGACGCGGACGCCGACTACGCACGGCCGTTCAGCGCCGCCCAGTCCGTCGACGGCGTCGCGGACGACGGCTGGGGCAAACTGCGCGGAAACTTCAACCAGTTGAAGAAGCTCAAGAAACTCCACCCGGACCTGAAGATCGTGGTCTCGCTCGGTGGCTGGACGTACTCGAAGTACTTCTCCGACGTGGCGGCCACCGACGCCTCCCGCAAGAAGTTCGTCTCCTCCTGCATCGACATGTACATCAAGGGCAACCTGCCCGAGTACAACGGCGCGGGCGGCCCCGGCACCGCCGCAGGGATCTTCGACGGCTTCGACGTCGACTGGGAATGGCCGGGCACGGGCACCGGGCATCCCGGCAACCACTACTCGCCCGACGACAGGGACAACCTGACGCTGCTGCTCGCCGAGTTCCGCAAGCAACTGGACGCCCTCGGCGGCGGACACCGGCTGCTCACCGCCTTCACCCCCGCCGACCCGCAGAAGGTCGGCGAGGGCTGGGACCTGGGCAAGGTCTTCGACTCCCTCGACGTGGCGAACGTCCAGGGCTACGACTTCCACGGCTCCGGCAGCGACAACTCCTGGGAGCCGAACCGCACCGGCCACCAGGCCAACCTCTACACCGACGACCAGGACCCCTACGACTTCCACTTCAGCGCCGACGCCGCCATCAGGGCCTACACCGACGCGGGGGTCGAGCCCCGCAAGCTGACCCTCGGCATCCCGTTCTACGGCCGGGGCTGGCAGAACGTCGCCGACTCGGGGGCCGACGGCGAGTGGCAGACGGCGGGCGGCGCCGCCCCCGGCCAGTTCGCGGAGGAGGCCGGGACCCGCGGCTACGCCAACCTCATCGGCGCGTACCCGGCGATGACGGTCCATCACGACGAGCAGTCGGTGTCGACGTACGGATACACCGGCAGCCAGTGGTGGTCCTTCGACGACGCCTGGTCCATCGGCAGGAAGACCGACTACGTGAAGTCCAAGGGGCTGCTGGGGGTGATGATCTGGGAGATGTCCGGTGACACGTCACAGGGCACGTTGATGAACGCACTGGACACCGGCCTGAAGTAGCCGGCCCGGGGCCGATCGGCCGGTTCGCGGAGCCCCGGCGGGTTTCGCGGACCGGATCCGCGACGACCGGGGCCGGGGGAAAGAAGGGACCAGGGACCAGGGGCCGGGCGGCCGGAGTCAGGGGTTCCGCAGCGCGCTCTCGGCGGCGGTCAGGCAGCGTTCGGCCAGCGCCGCCGGCCCCTGCGGCCCCGCGACCGGGGCGTCGCCGGCCGCCCAGGTCTCCACCGCCGCCCGCACCGCCGCGCCCGCGACCCCGGCCGTCAGCCGAATGTCCAGCGAACCCGCACCGTCCGGCAGCCCGGCACGCGCCGCGAGCACCTCCGCCAGGGTGACGTCCGCGTCGTGGCACGCGTCGTTCCACACCGACTGGAGCGCCGGGCTGTCCGCCGCCATCCTCAGCAGCGACCGCACCCACTCCAGCGACTCGGTGGCCGCCGTGTCACCGAGGTCCGCGGTCAGCGCGTAGGTCGCCGCGTGCCGCAGCGCGTCCGGCACCGACAGGCCGGCCGGAGTGCTCCGCACCGCCTCCACCCACTGCCGGGCCCCGGCGTCGAGCAGCGGGGCGATGGCCTCCTCCTTGGTCGCGAAATAGCGGTAGAAGGTGCGCGGGGCGACGCCCGCGGCCCGGGCGATGTCCTCGGCGCGCGTGCCGCGCAGGCCGTGCTCCACGAAGAGCGCCGCCGCCGTGCGGGCGATATCCATGCGGGTCGCGGCCTTGCGCCGCTCCGTCAACGAGCCACCTTGCATGCGGATCAGGTTATGCCCTGGCGGTACTTCGCCCGCCGGACAGGCAATGGGCAGTGAATGCCTATGTGGCAGAATCTGCCACAAGTGCATGTGCTGAACGAGCAAGAGGTGGCAAGAGCGGTGCGTCGGCGGCAGTTCCTTCTTCAGACGGCCGGCCTCGCCGGCACCACGGCCGCATTCGGGCTCACCGGCTGCTCGACGAGCGAGGAGGTGAAGCTCCACCTGCTCGTGGCCAGTTACGACAAGAGCGTCGGTGCTTCGCTCGGCGACCGGTGGGACAGCATCGTGACCGCCTTCGAGAAGCAGCACGACGGCATCGGGATCAACCTGGAGCGGGTCCCGTACGACAAGATCGACAAGGTGCTCGCCCAGCGGGTCGAGGAGGGCCGGGCGCCCGACATCGCGGAGTCGAACGTCTTCGCGCCCTATGCCGAGGACGGCCGGCTCTACAACATGAGCCAGCTGTTCGACATCGTCACCCAGGCCGACTTCATCCGGGCCTTCACGCAGGCGGGCACGGTCGACAACGCCGCCTACGGCATCCCGTTCCTGGCCAGCACGCCCCGGCTCTTCTACAACAAGGAGCTCTTCCGGCGGGCCCGTGTCAGCGGTGCCCCCACGTCGTGGGACGAGTTGCGGGCGGCCGCCCGGGCGCTGAAGGCGATCGGCGTGAAGACGCCGTACGGGCTCCAGCTCGGCCCCGAGGCGGCCGAGGACGAGGCCCTGTCCTGGATGCTCGCGGCCGGCGGCGGCTACACGGACGAGCTGGGGGAGTACGACTTCCTGCGGCCGGAGAACCCCGAGGCCCTGGCCTGGCTGCGGGACGAGCTGGTCGCCGAGGGGCTGGCCGGTGCCGACCCGGCGAAGCTCAACCGGACCGAGGCGTACGCCCAGTTCCTGCGGGGCGACATCGGCATGATGATCGCCCACCCCGTGCTGATGGGCGCGGCCGACCAGGCCAAACTCCCTTATGCGCACGCCGCGTTCCCCAAGAAGAACGGCGGGGCCGCGCCTCCGGTGGGGGTCAGCGACTGGCTGATGGCGTTCCGGCGCAACGGTCACCGCAAGGAGTGCGGCGCCTTCCTCTCCTTCCTCTACGGCGGGAAGTCCGCCCGTACCTACGGCGGCGGCCAGTCCGTGCTGCCCGTGACGTACTCCGCCTCCGACGCGGCGGCCGGGAAGTCCGCCGAACGGCCGCTCCTGCCGTTCATCGAGCAGTTGGAGGAGGCGCAGTTCGCGCCGGTCAACATGCGGTCCTGGCCCGCCGTCCGGGGTGCGATCCGCACCGATGTGGGTCAGGCGGTGATGAAGGGCGGCGACCCCGAGTCCGTGCTCACCGGGCTGGACCGGTCGGCCGTCAAGGCGGACATGGCGGCGGCGACCGGCTGACGGCCGCACGCCTGAGCCCCCGGCGCTGTGCGTGCCGGGGGCTCAGGCGTTTCGGCCCGGGGGTGCGGGCCACTACGGGCGTGCGGTTCAGCCCAGCTGCTCGTACGCGGGCAGCGTCAGGAAGTCCGCGTAGTCCTGGTCCAGGGAGACCTGGAGCAGGAGGTCGTGGGCCTGCTGCCACTTGCCGGCGGCGAACGCCTCGTCGCCGATCTCCGCGCGGATCGCGTCCAGTTCCTCGGCCGCAACCCTGCGGGCCAGCTCCGCCGTGGCGTGCTCGCCGTTCTCGAAGACCACGTCCGCGTTGATCCACTGCCAGATCTGCGAGCGGGAGATCTCCGCGGTGGCGGCGTCCTCCATCAGGTTGAAGATGGCGACCGCGCCCAGGCCGCGCAGCCACGCCTCGATGTAGCGGATGCCGACCGCGACGGCGTTGCGCAGCCCCTCGTAGGTGGGCTGGGCGTCCAGAGAGTCGATGGCGATCAGGTCACCGGGGGCCACCGAGACGTCCTCGCGCAGGCGCTCCTTCTGGTTCGGCTTCTCGCCGAGGACCGCGTCGAAGGACGCCATGGCGATCGGGACCAGGTCCGGGTGGGCGACCCACGAACCGTCGAAGCCGTCGTTCGCCTCGCGGTCCTTGTCCGCCTTGACCTTCTCGAACGCGACCTTGTTGACCTCGGCGTCGCGGCGGGACGGAATGAAGGCGGCCATGCCGCCGATGGCGTGCGCGCCGCGCTTGTGGCAGGTGCGGACGAGGAGTTCGGTGTACGCGCGCATGAACGGCGCGGTCATCGTCACCGCGTTGCGGTCCGGCAGGACGAACTTGGAGCCGCCGTCGCGGAAGTTCTTGACGATGGAGAAGAGGTAGTCCCAGCGTCCCGCGTTCAGTCCGGAGGCGTGGTCGCGGAGCTCGTAGAGGATCTCCTCCATCTCGTACGCGGCGGTGATCGTCTCGATCAGGACGGTCGCGCGGACGGTGCCCTGCGGGACGCCGACGTAGTCCTGGGCGAAGACGAAGATGTCGTTCCAGAGGCGGGCCTCCAGGTGCGACTCCGTCTTCGGGAGGTAGAAGAACGGGCCCTTGCCGAGGTCGACGAGGCGCTGGGCGTTGTGGAAGAAGTAGAGGCCGAAGTCGACCAGTGCGCCGGGGACCGGGGTGCCGTCGAGCTGGAGGTGGCGCTCGGTCAGGTGCCAGCCGCGGGGGCGCATGACGACCGTGGCGAGCTCGTCGGCGGGCTTGAGGGCGTACGACTTGCCGGACTTCGGGTCCGTGAAGTCGATGGCGCGGGTGTACGCGTCGATCAGGTTGAGCTGGCCGAGGACCACGTTCTCCCACGTGGGGGCGGACGCGTCCTCGAAGTCGGCGAGCCAGACCTTCGCGCCCGAGTTCAGGGCGTTGATGGTCATCTTGCGGTCGGTCGGACCGGTGATCTCCACCCGGCGGTCGTTCAGCGCGGCCGGAGCCGGGGCGACCTTCCAGGAGTCGTCCGCGCGGATCGCCGCCGTCTCGGGCAGGAAGTCCAGCGTGGAGGTGCGGGCGATCTCGGCGCGGCGCTCACCGCGGCGGGCGAGCAGCTCGTCGCGGCGGGGCGTGAACTGCCGGTGCAGCTCGGCCACGAACGCGAGGGCCGCGTCGGTCAGGACCTCTTCCTGCCGGGGCAGGGGCTCGGCATCGACGATGGCCAGCGGGGACGGCGCTGGTGCGGACATGAGCTGTCACTCCTTCAGCGGGCGGTGCGGGCGGCGTCTCACGGCCGCCGGGTCGCCTGAAATGGCACGGCGTGCCAGGGCTCCGGGATACGGGCGTGGAAGCCGTCCGCGGTGCAGAGGGCTTCTGACCAGTGGATAGTAGTTTCCTCATGGTGGAAGTTCAATGGTTTGTTGATGTCGAGATTCTCAGGGTCGACAGAACTGCCCCGATGCTGGCGCAGCGTGCCAGTCCGGTCACCCGAGGTGTTTCAGGTCCTCCACCGTGTCGATGTCGTACGCCTGAGCCACATCGGAACACTCGACGAGCGTGATCGCATCGCGGTGCGCCCTCAGATACGCCCGAGCGCCCTGGTCGCCCACCGCCCCCGCCGCGATCTCCTCCCACCGGTCCGCGCCGAACAGCACCGGATGGCCGCGCTCCCCGCCGTACGCGGCGGCCGCGATCCCCGTCCGGGAGCGGTATGCCGCACGCACCCGGGCCACCGCGTCCGCGCCGATCCCCGGCTGGTCGACCAGGAGGACGAGCGCCGCGTCCGCCCCCGTGGCGGCCAGTGCCCCGAGCCCCGCCCGCAGCGAGGAGCCCATGCCCTCGGCCCATCCGGGGTTGACGGTCACCGCGCAGCCGGTGAGGTCGGCCCGCTCCCGTACCCGCTCGGCCGCCGCGCCGAGCACCACGTGGACGGGGCCGCAGCCGCCGTCCCGCAGCGTCCGCACCGCGTGCTCGACCAGCGGCCGGCCATGATGTTCGAGCAGGGCCTTGGGCCGCCCGCCGAGCCGTCGCCCGCCGCCCGCGGCGAGCAGCAGTCCGGCGACCTTCGGGGCTGGTGTTGTCGCAGTCATGCCGCCTGGATACACCGACGCGCCCCGGACGTGCACCCTTCGTGCGCCGTCGCATGCCCTTCGCGCACCCTTCGCGCAAGCAAGCGCCGGGTGGGTGCGAACGGGGGCGGCGTCCACTGCGAGGCGCGCGGATCACCCATACGGGGCCCCCGAATTCTGTCCGCGGAGTGGCGCCCGATACCTGTCATGGCGTTAACTTGCGCGCACGCCCGGACACTTGACCAAGGTGTGGGGACCGGTCGGAACACTGGCACAAGGATGTGCGAGGGGGAGTGCTTTGTTGCGAAGCGTGGGGCAGACGCGGGTGACCGGCAGCGGCGAGGACCCGAGGGTGACCGAGCTGCGTACGGCCGTCTCCCGGCTCCGCCGTGAGCTGGCGGGGCATCCGCGCGAATTCCCGGACCGGGGGATCGCCGAGGAGGAGCTGGCCGCCCTGGACGCGATGGCCACGTGCGGCGTGCCCGAGATTCCGCGCCTGCGCCGTTCGCTGCTGCTGATCGCGGGGGCGATCGGCTCGGTGAGCGCGCTGGCCTCCGCGCTCAGGGACGTACGGGTCGCCGTCGATCTCTTCGGCGAACCGCCGCGCGGCTGACCAGCAGCACGGCTGACTGGCAGCGCGGCTGACCGGCAGCGCGGCGGCGGGCGGCGGCGTCAGCGGCGGATGAGCCTGCGGGCCGTCGCCGCCGCGACCGCCGAGGTGCGGGAGTCCACGCCCAGCTTGGCGTAGATGTGCACCAGATGGGACTTCACCGTCGCCTGGCTGAGGAAGAGCCGCTTGCTGATCTGCAGGTTCGACAGCCCCTCGCCGACCAGCTGGAGGACCTCCAGCTCGCGCTTGGTGAGGGCCTCCGCGGGGGTCCGCATACGGTCCATCAGACGGTGCGCGACGGCCGGTGCCAGTGCCGAGCGGCCCGCCGCCGCGGTGCGTACCGCCGCCGCCAGCTCCTCCGGCGGGGCGTCCTTCAGCAGATAGCCGGCGGCCCCCGCCTCGACCGCGGCCAGGATGTCGGCGTCCGAGTCGTACGTGGTGAGGATCAGGACGCGGGGCGCGCCCGGCTGCGCCGTGATGGCCGCGGTGGCCTGCGAGCCGTGCATGCCCGCCCCGAACTGGAGATCCATCAGGACGACGTCGAACTCGCCGGTCGCGGCGAGCTCGACGGCCCGCTCGGCCGTGGCCGCCTCGGCGACCACCCGGAATCCGGGTTCGGAGTCGAGCACGGCGCGCAGCCCCGCCCGTACCACCGGGTGGTCGTCGGCGAGCAGCAGCCTGATGGGGGTGTCGGCGGGCGTGGTCATGCGGCGTCCTGTCCTGGCCGGCCGTCGGGGATGGGGAGCGGCAGGGTCAGGGCGACGGCCGCGCCCTGACCGGGGGCGGACTCGACACTGAGCGTGCCGCCGAGCGAACGGGCCCGCGCACGCATCGCGGGCAGTCCGAAGCCCCCGGTGTCCTGGTCCGCGCCGACCGGGCCGAGCCCCGGGGTGAACCCCCGGCCGTCGTCGACGACGTCCAGCGACACCGAGGTGTCCATGAAGCTGAGGGTGATCTCCGCACGCCCGGCCCCGGCGTGCCGCACCGTGTTGGCCAGCGCCGACTGGGCGGTACGCAGCAGCGCCACCTCGTACGGGGTGGGCAGCTCCACCGGGGTGCCGCTCACCGCGAACTGCACGGTGAGGCCGGGGCCGGTGGTGCGGGACGAGAGGCGTTCCAGGGCGGCCGCCAGGGAGCCGTTCTCCAGGTCCGGCGGCGACAGGGCGCGGACGAAGCGGCGGGCCTCGGCCAGGTTGTCCTGGGCGGCCTCCCGGGCCCGGCGGACATGCGCGGTGGCGGGGGCGTCGGCGGCCAGGGTGCGTTCGGCGGCGCGCAGCAGCAGCTGGATGCTGGACAGGCCCTGGGCGAGCGTGTCGTGGATCTCGCGGGCCAGCCGCTCGCGCTCGGCGAGCGTGCCCGCGGTGCGTTCCGCCTCGGCCAGCTCCGCCCGGGTCGACATCAGCTCCTCGATGAGTTGCCTGCGCCGTTCGCTCTCCCGGAACAGCGCCTCGTAACCGAGGACCGTGGCGACCGCGACGGCCGCCCCGAGCAGCGGCCCGATGAAGGTGCCCGGTGTGACGGGCTCGCCGTGCAGCACGAAGCAGGCGATGGCGGCGGCGGCGGTGACCGCGACGGCCGGCAGGGCCCAGCGGGTCGGCAGCAGGTGCAGCTGGAGGAAGTAGAGCGGGAAGGCCACCCACAGGGCCTCCGGCGACAGGACGAGCAGCGCCAGCCACACCGCGCCCAGCGCGGCCAGCCACAGCGCGGCGGCGCGGGTGCGCGGCTGTACGGAGGGGGCGAGCGCACCTGCCGCGTACAGGGCGGCCATCGCACCGCTGACCACGACGACGGCCCTGGGGTGCGTGCCGTCGGCGACGGCCCGTACCGCCGCCAGCGCCAGCAGCCCCACCAGCAGCGCGTGCAGACAGAGCCGCAGCGCGGCGGCGACCGGGGGATGGGTACGGGAGTCCATGACCCATCCAGCGTAGACGGGGGGTGCCGGGGGCCGGTCAATCAAAAGGTTGATGTCGGGCCCCACCGCCGAGCGATGTTTCCGGGCGCCCGGAGGCCGAGGCTTGGAGCATGTTCGTCGCATGGAGAGATCTCCGGTTCGCCAAGGGCCGGTTCGCGCTCATGGGTACGGTCGTGGTGCTGATCACGCTGCTCGTGGGTCTGTTGTCCGGCCTCACCGCCGGTCTGGCCCGGGAGAACACCTCGGCCATCACCGGGCTGAACGCCGACCACCTCGCGTTCGCCGCCCCGCCCGCAGACCGGTCGGTGTCCTTCACCGACTCGGTCGTGAAGGAGAGCGCCTGGCGGAGCTGGGCGGAGCGGCCCGGGGTGAGCGGCGCGGAGCCGCTCGGCATCCGCACCCTCAATGCCGTCGCCGGCCAGGGGGAGCGCACCGCCGCCGTGTCGGCGTTCGGCGTCCGGCCGGACGGGGACCTGGCGCCCACCGGCGGTGCCGGGGTCGGACCGGGGAAGGTGGTGCTGTCCGAGCAGGCCGCCGACGACCTGGCGGCCGGGGCCGGTGACCGGCTGCGGCTCGGCTCCACCGAGGTCACCGTCGCGGCCGTCGCGGGAGACGCCTCGTACAGCCACACCCCGGTCGTGTGGACCTCGCTCGACGACTGGCAGCGGTTCGGGGGCGACGGCGACGGCGGGGCACGGCATGCCACGGTGATCGCCCTGACCACTACCGGCGGCGCCGATCTCGGCGCGGGCGACAAGGCGGCCGGCACCAGCACGCTCTCCCTCGCCGACTCCCTCACCGCCATCGGCTCCTACCAGGCCGAGAACGGCTCGCTCCAGCTGATGCGCGGCTTCCTCTTCGCCATCTCCGCGCTGGTCATCGGCGCCTTCTTCACCGTCTGGACGATCCAGCGCAGCGGCGACGTCGCCGTGCTCAAGGCGCTCGGCGCCTCCACCCGGTACCTGCTTCGCGACGCGCTCGGGCAGGCTGTCGTGATGCTCGCCATCGGGACGGGCGTGGGCACCGCACTCGCCTCCGGCATCGGTGCCCTGATCAGCGGCGGTGCCGTGCCGTTCGTCCTCGACGCGGCGACCGTCCTGGTCCCGGCGGCCATCATGATCGTCCTCGGTGCCCTCGGGGCGGCCCTGTCCATCCGGCGGATCACCGCCGTCGACCCGCTCACCGCACTCGGGAGTGCCCGATGACCCTCACCCTCGCCGACGTCACCCTCACCTACCCCGACGGCGACACCCGGCTCACCGCTCTCGACCGGATCTCGCTGGACGTGCCCGCGGGTTCGCTCACCGCGGTCGTGGGACCGTCCGGCTCCGGCAAGTCCAGCCTGCTCGCGGTGGCCGCGACCCTGGTCACCCCGGACACCGGCCGGGTGGTCGTCGCCGGCACGGACACCGCCGGTCTCGGCCGCGCGGATCAGGCACGGCTGCGGCGCGACCACATCGGCATCGTCTTCCAGCAGCCCAATCTGCTGCCCTCGCTCACGGCGGCCGAGCAGCTCCAGGTGATGACCCACCTCTCGGGCGGTCAGGTGCGCGCGGCGCGCGGCCGGGCACTGGAACTGCTGGACGCGGTCGGCCTGGCCGACCAGGCCGGACGCAGGCCCCACCAACTGTCGGGCGGCCAGCGGCAGCGGATCAACATCGCACGGGCCCTGATGAACGACCCGGCGGTGCTGCTGGTCGACGAACCGACCAGCGCCCTCGACCACGAGCGGGGCGCGGCGGTGCTGGACCTGCTGGTCACGCTGACCCGGGAGCGGTCGACGGCGACGGTCCTGGTCACGCACGACCTGGCCCATCTGGACAAGGCGGACCGCACGGTCCGGATGGACGACGGTCGTCTGACGGTGCCGGAACCGGCCTGAGACACGGGGGACACAAAGGGAGGGGGGCGGCCGGTGGCCGCCCCCTCCCCGTATGCCGGCTCTCAGCCGGTGGAACCGCTGCTCGCCAGCGCGTCGGAGAGCTCCTTGGCGGCCTGCTGGAGGATCGGCACGATCCGCTCCGTCGCGGTGTCCGTCACCCGGCCCGCCGGACCGGAGATCGAGATCGCGGCCGAGGTGGGCGAGTTCGGTACGGAGACCGCCAGGCAGCGCACCCCGATCTCCTGCTCGTTGTCGTCGACCGCGTAGCCGACCCGGCGGACCTGCTCCAGCGCGTCGAGGAAGCCGTCGGGGGTGGTGATCGTCTTCTCGGTGGCGGCCGGCATGCCGGTACGGGCGAGCAGGGCCCGTACCTCCTCCGGCGGCGTGTGCGCCAGCAGCGCCTTGCCGACCCCGGTGGAGTGGGGGAGCACCCGACGGCCGACCTCGGTGAACATGCGCATCGAGTGCTTGGACGGCACCTGCGCCACGTACACGATCTCGTCGCCGTCGAGCAGCGCCATGTTCGCGGTCTCGCCGGTCTCCTCGACCAGCCGCGCGAGATACGGGCGGGCCCAGGTGCCCAGGAGCCGGGACGCGGACTCGCCGAGCCGGATCAGCCGGGGCCCCAGCGCGTAGCGGCGGTTGGGCTGCTGGCGGACGTATCCGCAGAGCACCAGCGTGCGCATCAGGCGGTGAATGGTGGGCAGGGGGAGTCCGCTGCTCGCGGAGAGTTCGCTCAGTCCGACCTCACCCCCCGCGTCCGCCATCCGCTCCAGCAGATCGAAGGCGCGCTCAAGGGACTGCACACCACCGCTGGTGGCGGCGGGCTTGGAGTCGGATGTGCTGGCGTGGGACGGCGGCACGTCAACGTTCCTTTCGAGGCGGAAGAGCGGGTGCCCCGCCCGGCGAGGCACCCAGCAGCCTACCGGGCGGTTCCCGATCGGCCCACTGCTCCGGGTACGGCGTCCTGGCCGGTCAGAGCCCGTTTGTCCTGGTGTCGGCAGTCGGCGGGGCAGTTCTTCGGGCCAGCACTGGTCCTATGTTACGTTCCGCTCTTCGAAAAGAGTCTTCTACTTTGTGGAAATCTCCAGTTGTGGGCGCCGGAAGGCCCGACGGCCGTCCGGCGAGGAAAGTGGGTCTTGACGGGCCCGAATCCCGAGTGAAGACTCCTTCAACAGTTCGTTGAATTCGTCAGCGTTCGAAAGTCCGAAGTGAGGAGCACGGGTGTCCGGTGCGGACGTGAAACTGGTACTGCGCTCGACGCGTGTGGTCACCCCGGACGGGACGCGCCCCGCAGCGGTCGCCGTCGCCGACGGGAGAATCGACGCCGTCCTGCCGTACGACGCCGCGGTGCCGGACGGCGCCCGGCTGGAGGACTTCGGCGACGACGTCCTGCTCCCCGGAATCGTCGACACGCATGTCCATGTGAACGACCCGGGCCGCACGGAGTGGGAGGGCTTCTGGACCGCCACCCGCGCGGCGGCGGCGGGCGGCATCACCACGCTGCTCGACATGCCGCTCAACTCCCTCCCGCCGACCACCACCGTCGACCACCTGCGCACCAAGCAGCGGGTGGCCGCCCCCAAGGCGCACATCGACACCGGTTTCTGGGGCGGCGCGATCCCGTCCAACGTCAAGGACCTGCGGCCGCTGTACGAGGCTGGGGTGTTCGGCTTCAAGTGCTTCCTCTCGCCCTCCGGCGTCGAGGAGTTCCCGGAGCTCGACCAGGAGCAGCTGGCCCGGTCCATGGCGGAGATCGCCGGCTTCGGCGGGCTGCTGATCGTGCACGCCGAGGACCCGCACCACCTGGCCGACGCCCCGCAGCGCGGCGGGCCCGCGTACGCCGACTTCCTCGCCTCCCGGCCCCGTGACGCCGAGAACACCGCGATCGAGGGGCTGATCGCGCACGCCAGGCGGCTCGGCGCCCGCGTCCACGTCCTGCATCTGTCCTCCAGCGACGCCCTGCCGATGATCGCGGCGGCGAAGCGTGAGGGCGTACGGATCTCGGTGGAGTCCTGCCCGCACTTCCTCACCCTCACCGCCGAGGAGGTCCCGGACGGCGCCACGGAGTTCAAGTGCTGCCCGCCGATCCGCGAGGCGGCCAACCAGGACGCGCTGTGGGAGGGGCTGGCCGACGGGACGATCGACTGCATCGTCTCCGACCACTCGCCGTGCACCACCGACCTCAAGACGCCGGACTTCGGCACCGCCTGGGGCGGGATCTCCTCCCTCCAGCTGGGACTGCCCGCCATCTGGACCGAGGCCCGCAAGCGCGGCCACTCGCTCGACGACGTCGTCCGCTGGATGTCGGCCGCCCCCGCCGAGCTGGCCGGACTGGCCCACAAGGGCGCCATCGAGGCCGGCCGGGACGCGGACTTCGCGGTGCTCGCCCCGGACGACACCTTCACCGTCGACCCTGCCGAGCTCTACCACCGCAACCAGGTCACCGCGTACGCCGGCAAGACCCTGCACGGCGTCGTGAAGTCGACCTGGCTGCGCGGGGTGCGGATCGCGGCCGAGGGCACCGTCGGCGAGCCCACCGGCCGCCTCCTCGAAAGGAACCGGTGACCGTGACGGGGGCAGCCCGCTCCACCGGTGACGGGAACCCGTACGGCGGCGAATAGCCCGACGTCGGACGGGCCGGTGTCCGGCCCGTCCGACACCATCCGGGTGTGCCCGACAAGTCTGCTTCCAGGGCTTGTGCCACCCTTGTCGCATGATCTTCATCGCCGTCAAGTTCACCGTCCGCAGCGAAGAGCGCGACAACTGGCTCCCGGCCGTCGCGCCCTTCACCCTCGCCACCCGGCAGGAGCCGGGCAATGTGTTCTTCGAGTGGTCGTACAGCGTCGAGAACCCCGACCAGTTCGTCCTGCTGGAGGCATTCGCCTCCCCGGAGGCCGGTGCGGCCCATGTGAAGTCCGAGCACTTCGCGGCGGCCATGGACCTGATGGCGGACCTCGTGGCCGAGACGCCGGAGATCATCAACGTGGAGGTGCCGGGCGAGGGCTGGTCCCGGATGGCGGAGGTCACCCCGCGCCCGCGGTGACGCCGCACGCCCGCGCCCGTCGGTGCGGGAGCGGTCGGGCCGGGTGACCGCCGTCCATGGCCCGACCGATGAGTTCCGGGTGCCGGCGGAGTCGGAGGAGAAACAGCATCGGTGGACCGGAACACAGGAGAAGGACCATGGCCAAGCTGACTCTCACCACCTTCCTGTCGCTCGACGGCGTCATGCAGGCGCCGGGCGGGCGCGACGAGGACCGCGGCGGCGGGTTCGAGTACGGCGGCTGGACCGTGCCGTTCGGGGACGAGGGCATGATGCGCTTCATCGACGAACTGTTCGGCCGCTCGGCCGCCTTCCTCCTGGGCCGCCGCACGTACGACATCTTCGCCGCGTACTGGCCCAAGGTGACCAACCCCGCGAACGTGGTCGCGAGCAGCCTCAACGCCCTTCCCAAGTACGTCGTCTCGACCACCCTGGACCAGCCCGGGTGGCACAACACGACGGTCATCTCCACGGACGTCGCCGAGGAGGTCGCCCGCCTCAAGGAGCGCACGGAGGGCGGCGAGCTCCAGATCCACGGCAGCGGCGCACTCGCCCGTTCCCTCATGGCGCACGACCTGATCGACGAGTACAACCTGCTGTTCTTCCCGGTGGTGCTGGGCCGAGGAGGCCGGCTCTTCCCGGAGGGCGGGCAGCCCACCGCCTTCGAGCGGACCGAGGCGCGTGAGACCCCGAGCGGAATCTCGATCCACACCTACCGGCCCACGGGCCGGGCACGGTTCGGCACCTTCCCGCTCGACGACTGAGAGGGCTGTCGTGGACGGGGCGACGCCGGTACGGTGATCGTTCCGCGTGTGAGCCGTCGACGTCTCCACATCGTCCCCGCCGTGGAGAACCAGGAGAAACCGCCAGGTGTCCTCGATCGCCGTGCCCACCCTCGCCCCGTCCCGCCGGGCCTGGCTCACCGATCTGCCCGTGCTGCTCGTCGCCGTCGTCTGGGGTTCGAGCTACCTGGCGGCCAAGGGCATCACCACCGCCCAGACGGTCCTGGCCGTGCTCGTGCTGCGGTTCGCCGTCGTACTGCCCGTGCTGGCCGTGGCCGGCCGGCGCAGACTGCGGGCGCTCGGCGCGGCGCAGTGGCGGGGAGCCGGTCTGCTCGGGCTCGTCCTCAGCGGGATCTTCCTCGTGGAGACGTACGGCGTCGTGCACACCTCGGCGACCAACGCGGGGCTCATCATCAGCCTCACGATGATCTTCACCCCGCTCGCCGAGGCCGCCGTGACACGTGTCCGTCCGCCCAGGGCCTTTCTCGCCGCCGCGGCGCTCTCGGTCGCCGGAGTGGTACTGCTGACCCAGGGCGGCGGATTCACCAGCCCCTCCGCCGGCGATCTGCTGATGCTGGTGGCCGCCCTCGCCCGCACCGTGCACGTACTGCTGATGGCCCGCATCAAATCGGTGCAGGGCGCCGACTCGCTGTCGCTCACCACGGTCCAGCTCGGCAGCGCGGTCGCCGTCTTCGCCCTGCTCGCTGCCGTGCCCGGCACCGGGGAGGCGCCGTGGACGGTGGCCGCGGGATTCGGCGTCCGGGAATGGGGCGGGCTGCTCTTCCTCTCCGTCTTCTGCACGCTCTTCGCCTTCTTCGTGCAGATGTGGTCGGTGCGCCGCACCTCGCCGTCCCGGGTCAGCCTGCTGCTCGGCACCGAACCCCTGTGGGCCGCCGCCGTGGGCATCGCGATCGGCGGCGAGCGGCTCGGCGTCCTCGGCGCGGTGGGCGCGGTGCTCGTCCTGGCCGGCACCGCCTGGGGCCGCCGCGCGGTCGCTCCGGCCGCCCCCTGAGCCGGTCGGCGGCCATCGCCGCAGCGCCGCCCGTCCGAAAGTCTCGTCCTTCGCGACTTTGGTCGCCCGGCACGCCCGAACGGCCGGGACCACCCGTCCCACCTGGGTAGTTTTGTGGGATGACGCGTACGGAATACCGCTGGCTGCTGCCCTCGGCGATGGCCGACCCCGAGCTGCCCGGCGACCGGCGAGGCCGCGCGCGACGCACCGTGCGGGACTGGGCCGTCGACCTCACCGCCTTCCTCTGCGCGGTCCTGGTCGGCATGCTCACGGTCGCGACGATCGAGGCCGACCCCACCACCCCGGACGGCGTCCTGTTCGCCGACATCGTGATCGGCGGCCTGGCCTGCTGCGCCCTGTGGGTGCGGCGGCGGTGGCCGCTGGGCATCGCGGTGGGCCTGGTCCTGGTCGCCACGGTCGAGCCGGTCGCGGCGGGGGCCATGCTCGTCGCGCTGTTCGGGATGGCCGTGCACCGCCCGTTCCGGCCCGTGGCGGCCGTCGGGGCGCTCACCCTGGCGCTCGCCCCCGTACAGCCGTATCTGCGTCCCGACCCGGGCACCTCGTTCGTGGAGGCCACGGTCATCGGGGTGCTGCTGCCCCTGCTGGTGATCAGCTGGGGCATGGCCGTACGGTCCAGGCGACAGCTCGTCGTCACCCTGCGCGAGCGGGCCCACCGGGCCGAGACCGAGGCGGAACTCCGCGCCGAACAGGCGCAGCGGCTGGCCCGCGAGGCCATCGCCCGCGAGATGCACGACGTCCTCGCCCACCGGCTGACGCTGCTCAGCGTCCACGCCGGAGCCCTCGAATTCCGCCCCGATGCCCCGAAGGCCGAGGTGGCCCGCGCGGCCGGGGTCATCCGGGACAGCGCGCACGAAGCGCTCCAGGACCTCCGCGAGATCATCGGAGTCCTGCGCAGCCCCGGCGAGAGCGACGGCGACCGGCCGCAGCCCACCCTCGCCACGCTGGACTCGCTGATCGCCGAGTCCCGGCTGGCCGGCATGAAGGTCACCTTCGACAATCGCGTCGACGACCCCGGCGCCGCCCCCGCCGCCACCGGCCGCACCGTCTACCGCATCGCCCAGGAGGGCCTGACCAACGCCCGCAAGCACGCACCCGGCACCGAGGTCACCGTCACGGTCGCCGGAGCCCCGGGCGAAGGGCTCAGGGTGGAGGTGCGCAATCCGGCACCCACCGAACCCTTCGAGCGGGTCCCCGGCTCCGGCCAGGGACTCATCGGCCTCACGGAACGCGCCACCCTGGCCGGGGGCAGCCTCGACCACGGACCACGACCGGACGGCGGATTCCGGATCAGCGCCTCGCTGCCATGGCCGGCCTGACCCCCGCGCAGCACCCCGGTCCCCGGCACGGCCGGTGTCCGGGCCCAACTACGGTGGTCCCCATGACCACTCCGACCCCGATGGCCCCCTCGGCGCAGCCCGTCCGGCTGATCGTCGTCGACGACGACCCGCTCGTACGGGCCGGACTCGCCCTCATGCTCGGCGGCGCCGACGACATCAGGATCGTGGGGGAGGGGACGGACGGCACCGAGGTCGAGGAACTCGTCGGCCGGCTGCGCCCCGACGTGGTGCTGATGGACATCAGGATGCCGGGCATGGACGGGCTGACCGCGACCGAGGCGCTGCGCAGCCGCCCCGGCGCCCCGCAGATCATCGTCCTGACGACGTTCCACGCCGACGAACAGGTGCTGCGGGCGATCCGCGCCGGAGCGGCCGGTTTCGTACTGAAGGACACCCCGCCGGCGCAGATCGTCGACGCGGTACGGCGGGTGGCGGCCGGCGATCCGGTGCTGTCGCCCGCGGTGACACGTCAGCTCATGGCCCGCGCGGCCGGGACCGGGCCCCGTTCCGGCCACGACGAGCGGGCGGACCGCGCCGACCGGGCACGGGCACGGATCGCGTCGCTCGCCGAGCGGGAACGCGAGGTCGCGATCGCCGTCGCCCGAGGCCGATCCAACGCCGAGATCGCCGCGACGCTCTACCTCAGCGTGGCGACCGTGAAGACACAGGTGTCCCGGATCCTGGCCAAGTTCGGCTTCAACAACCGTGTCCAGATCGCGCTGTTGGTGCACGACGCCGGACTGCTCGACGATGACGGCACGGAGCCGACGGCATAGGGTGAACCGGCCTGATCCAAACGAAGAACCCTGGGCCGTGTCCGTGGAGTCCCGCCTGGTTCTCCGGGCGTACGACGGGACCTCACGGACACGGCCCGGCCGTCAGAACGGGAGGGGCGATCCCATGTCGGATGCCAGTGGCCGTGCCGAGGTCGATGTCGATCTGAGCGGGCTCGCGGACTTCACCGCGAACCCCTATCCGTACTACGAGAAGCTGCGCGTCGCCGGGCCGGTGCACACCGTCCGCACCGACGAGTTCGAGCGCGTCTGGCTCGTGGTGGGGTACGACGAGGCCCGTGCCACCCTCGCCGACCCCCGGTTCGCCAAGGACTGGCGGGGCCTGCCTGGCGCACCCGCCGAGAGCGACCCCATCTTCCTCAACATGCTGGAGCTGGACGCGCCCCACCACACCCGGCTGCGCAAGCTCGTCGCCCGGGAGTTCACCGCCCGCCGGGTCGAGGCGCTGCGCCCCCGCGTCCAGGAGATCACCGACGGGCTCCTCGACGCGATGGTGCCCGCCGGGCGCGCGGATCTCGTCGACGCGCTCGCCTTCCCGCTGCCGATGACCGTCATCTGCGAGCTGATCGGTGTGCCGGACCTGGACCGCGAGGCGTTCCGCGGACTCTCCAACGGTGTCATCACCCCCGCCTCGCCGCTCCAGGGGATCGAAGCGGTGCGCGCCATGAACGAGTACCTGAGCGAACTCATCGAGGACAAGCGGTGCTCGCCCGGCGACGACCTGATGAGTGCCCTGGTCCGGGCGCGCGACGACGAAGGGGACACGCTGTCGCCCGACGAACTCGTGGGCATGGCCTTCCTGCTGCTCGTCGCGGGCCACGAGACCACGGTCAACCTGATCGCCAACGGGGTACGGGCCCTGCTCGACCACCCCGCCCAACTGGCCGCCCTCCGCGCGGACCCGGAGCTGATCGGCGGTGCGGTCGAGGAGATGCTGCGCTACGACGGGGCGGTGGAGAACGCCACGTTCCGCTATCCGCGCGAGCAGGTCGAGATCGGGCGGCGGACGATCCCGGCGGGCGCCCCGGTCCTGGTGTCCCTGGCGGGCGCCGACCGGGACCGCGGCCGCTACCCGGAACCGGACACCTTCGACATCCGCCGCGACGCCCGGGGCCATCTGGCCTTCGGGCACGGCGCCCACTTCTGCCTCGGTGCTCCGCTGGCCCGCATGGAGGGCCGGATCGCGATCCGTACACTGCTGGAGCGCTGCCCCTCCCTCGCGCCGGACGCGGGGGCAGAGGAGTGGGAGTGGATCCCCGGGATGCTGATCCGCGGGGTGCGCGGCCTGCCCGTCCGCTGGTGAGACAAGGAGCCCCGAAATGAACGGACTCGATCTGGAGCTGGCGCGGAAGGTGCTCGACAGCCAGCCGTTCAGCACTCTCGTGGGGGCGCGGATCACCGCCTTCGGGGACGGTGCCGCCACCCTCGAAGTGGACATCCGCCCCGAACTCCAGCAGCAGAACGGCTTTCTGCACGGCGGGGTCCTGGCCTACGCGGCCGACAACGCGATCACCTTCGCCGCCGGCACGACGCTCGGCCCGGCCGTGCTGACCGGCGGCTTCTCCATCCAGTACGTCCGGCCCGCCACCGGCAGCACACTCGTCGCCGACGCCGAAGTGGTGCACACCGGCCGCCGCCAGGCGGTGGTCCGCTGCGAGCTGTTCGCGGCGGGTCAGGACGGGGAGCGGACGCTCTGCGCGGTCGCGCAGGGGACCGTGCTGTCGGCCGCCCCGTCCTCCTGAACCCGGGGCCTCAGGGGGCGGGCCGCGCCGCGCCGTCGGCGATCTCGGAGATCTCCGCGATCGTCACGGGGCGCCGTTCCCGGCGGGACACCTCGCACGCCTCCGCGATCAGCAGCGCGAACCACGCCTCCCGGCCGTCGCACGGATTGGGCCGCTCGCCCCGCACCACCCGTACGAACGCGTCCAGTTCGGCCTCGTACGCAGGCGCGAACCGCTCCAGGAAACCGGGCCACGGCGAGGAAGGGGCCGGGGGGCCCTGCGGTTCCGCCGAGGTGACCGGGGTGCGGTCGTCCAGGCCGACCGTGATCTGGTCCAGCTCGCCCGCCAGTTCCATCCGTACGTCGTAGCCGGCGCCGTTGCAGCGGGTGGCCGCCGCCGTGGCCAGGGTGGAGTCGTCGAGGGTCAGCAGGACGGCCGCCGTGTCCACGTCGCCCGCAGCCCGGAACATCCCGGGCCCGGCGTCCGACCCGGTGGCGTACACCTCCGTCACCTCACGGCCCGTCACCCACCGCAGCATGTCGAAGTCATGGACCAGACAGTCCCGGTACAGCCCCCCGGAGAGCGGGAGATACGCGGCGGGCGGCGGGGCGGGGTCCATCGTCACCGCCCGCACGGTGTGCAGCCGGCCCAGCGCACCGGCCCGCACGGCGGCGCGGGCCGCCCGGTACCCCGCGTCGAACCTGCGCATGAAGCCCAGTTGGAGCACGCTCCCGGCCCGGTCGACCTCGCGCAGTGCGGCCCGGGTCCCCGGCAGGTCCAGGGCGATCGGCTTCTCGCAGAACGCCGGGAGCCCGGCCCGCGCCGCCCGGCCGATCAGCTCCGCGTGCGCCGAGGTGGCCGAGGCGATCACCACGGCGTCCACCCCCGCGCCGAACACCTCGTCGGCGCCCGGGACCGCCGTCGCGCCGGTGCGGTGCGCGACCTCGGCCGCCCGCGCCCCGTCGGTGTCCGTCACCACCAGGGCGTCCACGTCGGGATGGCGGGCCAGCACGCCCGCGTGGAAGGAACCGATCCGGCCGGTGCCGATGAGTCCGATGCGCATGGACCCAACGTGCCGCCCGCCGGCTGCGCTGTCAACCATATGTCAGGACAAGCTGCTCCTTGTTCGTTGGTCCTGCTGTCCGGACAACAGGACGACCGGACTTCCGGAGGTTCTGACGTGGGGGCTACCCTCACGCGTGTGCCCAAACCCACCACCGACCCGGCCGCGCTCGAACTCGGCGTGGACCGCTCCAGCCCGATCCCGCTCTACTTCCAGCTCGCCCAGCAGCTGGAGGCCGCCATCGAGCAGGGCAGGCTCGCCCCCGGCAGCCTCCTCGGCAACGAGATCGAGCTCGCGGCACGGCTCGGCCTGTCCCGGCCCACGGTCCGCCAGGCCATCCAGTCGCTGGTCGACAAGGGGCTGATGGTGCGCCGTCGCGGCGTCGGCACCCAGGTCGTGCACAGCAGGGTCCGGCGCCCGCTCGAACTGAGCAGCCTCTACGACGACCTGGAGGCCGCGGGCGGGCACCCCACGACCCGTGTCCTGCGCAACACCGTCGAACCCGCGGACGCGGCGGTGGCCGAGGCCTTGGCGGTCGCCGAGGGCAGCGACGTACACCTCGTCGAGCGGCTGCGGTACGCGCACGGCGAGCCGTTGGCGCTCCTGCGCAACCACCTGCCGCCCGGGATCGTCGACCTGGACACCGCGCGGCTGGAGGCCACCGGCCTGTACCGGCTGATGCGCGGCGCCGGCATCACCCTGCACAGCGCCCGCCAGACCGTCGGCGCCCGGCTCGCCACCGCCGGGGAGGCGGCCGGGCTCGGCGAGGCGGAGGGGGCCGCCCTGCTGACGATGGAGCGCGTCACCTTCGACGACACCGGACGGGCGGTCGAATTCGGCTCCCACATCTACCGGGCGTCCCGCTACACCTTCGACTTCCAGCTGCTCGTACGGTGACGACGGCCGCCCCCTGCCCCGTTGACGTCCCGTACGCCCACCGCTAGAACTCCTCCAGCCGCACTCGGGCGGCCGGGAGAGAAGGCGGACCCACCATGCGTACCTCTCGCAAGGCAGCAACCCTGATCACCGTCGCGGCCCTCGGGATCGGCATCGCCGTCTCCGGCTGCAGCGGCTCCGGCGGCCGGAGCGCCGAGGAGAAGCCCGCGGGCACGAACGGCGGCGCGGCCGCCGGTACACCCCGGATGAAGATCGCGATGGTCACGCACTCGGGGGAGGGCGACACCTTCTGGGACATCGTGCAGAGCGGCGCGAAACAGGCGGCGGCCAAGGACAACGCCGAATTCCTCTACTCGGCGAACAAGGAGGGCAAGGAACAGGCCCAGCTGGTGCAGGCCGCCATCGACCAGAAGGTCGACGGGCTGATCGTCACCCTCGCCAAACCCGAAGCCGTCAAGGACGTCGTCGCCAAGGCCGTGCAGGCCGGCATACCCGTGGTGACCATCAACTCGGGCGCGCAGTTCTCGAAGGAGATCGGCGCGCTCGGGCACATCGGGCAGGACGAGAAGGTCGCCGGCGAGGCGGTCGGCGACGAGCTCGACGCACGGGGCCGCAAGAAGGCCCTCTGCGTCATCCACGAGCAGGGCAACGTGTCGCTGGAGGAGCGCTGCGCCGGGGTGCGCAAGACCTTCGGCGGCGAGGTCGAGAACCTGAACGTCGAGGGCACCAACATGCCGGCCGCCACCTCGTCGATCGAGGCGAAGCTCCAGGCCGACAAGGACATCGACGCGGTCGTCACCCTCGGCGCCCCCTTCGCCGCCGCCTCCGTCAAGGCCAAGGACGGCTCCGGCAGCGCGGCCGAGATCGACACCTTCGATCTGAACGCCGAGGTCGTCACCCGGCTGAAGGCCGACGAGGTCGGCTTCGCCGTCGATCAGCAGCCCTACCTCCAGGGGTACCTCGCCGTCGACGAACTCTGGCTGAACCGGACCAACGGCAACGTCGTCGGCGGCGGAAAGCCGGTGCTCACCGGCCCGGCGATCGTCACCGCGAAGGACGTGCCGCAGCTGGAGAAGTACACCGCGCGCGGCACCCGGTGAACCTCCCGGGCCCCGCGTCGCCCACCCGGCGCCGACACACGCGTCCCGCCCCTGCCGGGCGGTGCCGTCCGCCGCTCGGGGATACTTGGCCAGCCGGGCCGGGTGTGCGCCATCGCCGGCCACTCCAAGCAGCACAGCGAGCAGCACAAGAAGGGCACGGCGTCGTGGCAAGGGTTCGGACAGGGGTACGTGCGATGGGCGCCGTGCTTGCGGCGGTGCTCGGGGCTTCCCTCGTGGGATGCAGCAGCACCGGCGGCAAGCGGGCGGAGGAGCGCGCGGCCCGGGCCGCCGCCGAGGGCCGGGCCGCGGTGGACACACCCCGTTGGACCTTCGCGATGGTCACCCACTCGGGAGACGGCGACACCTTCTGGGACATCGTCCAGCGGGGCGCCGAGCAGGCGGCCGTCAAGGACAACATCAAGTTCCTGTACTCGCACAACGACGAGGCGCAGCAGCAGGCCCAGCTGGTGCAGGCAGCCATCGACCAGAAGGTCGACGGGCTGATCGTCACCCTCGCCAAGCCCGACGCGATGAAGGACGTGGTGACCAAGGCCACCAAGGCCGGAATCCCGGTGATCACGGTGAACTCGGGCTCCGCGGAGTCCAAGCGGTTCGGCGCGCTCACCCACATCGGCCAGGACGAGTCCATCGCGGGCGAGGCGGTCGGCGAGGAGCTCAACGCGCGGGGCCGCAAGAAGGCGCTCTGCATCCTGCACGAGCAGGGCAACGTCGGCCACGAGCAGCGCTGCGCCGGAGCGAAGAAGACCTTCGACGGGCAGCTGCAGAACCTCTACGTCGAGGGCACCAACATGCCCGACGTCCAGGCGTCCATCGAGGCGAAGCTCCAGGCCGACAAGGACATCGACGCGGTCGTCACCCTCGGCGCGCCGTTCGCGGACGCCGCCGTCAAGGCCAAGAGGACCGCGGGCAGCAAGGCCGAGATCGACACCTTCGACCTGAACGCCAAGGTCGCCACGGCCCTTCAGGACAAGACCCTCGGCTTCGCCGTCGACCAGCAGCCCTACCTCCAGGGGTACGAGGCGGTCGACCTGCTCTGGCTCTACCGGTACAACGGCAATGTCCTCGGCGGCGGACGCCCGGTCCTCACCGGACCGCAGATCATCACCGCCGAGGACGCCGCCGAACTCGCCCAGTACACGAAGCGGGGGACCCGATGAGCACGACCGCCGGACCGTCCGCCCCGGCCGGGACCGACGAGCGGCTGCTGCGCACCTCACCGCTGCGCAGGCTGCTCGGCCGCCCCGAGCTCGGCTCGGTGGTCGGTGCCGCGGCCGTCTTCATCTTCTTCTCGATCGTCGCCGACAGCTTCCTGCGCGCCTCCAGCCTGGGCACCGTGCTGTACGCGGCCTCGACGATCGGGATCATGGCCGCGCCGGTGGCGCTGCTGATGATCGGCGGCGAGTTCGACCTCTCCGCCGGTGTGCTGGTCACCAGCTCCGCGCTGATCTCGTCGATGTTCAGCTACCAGATGACGGCCAACGTCTGGGTCGGCGTCCTCGTGTCGCTGCTGGTCACCCTGGCCATCGGGGCGTTCAACGGCTTCATGCTGACCCGCACCAAACTGCCGAGCTTCATCATCACGCTCGGTACGTTCCTGATGCTGACCGGCCTCAATCTGGGCTTCACCAAGCTGATCAGCGGGACCGTGTCCACCAAGTCCATCGGTGACATGGAGGGCTTCGACTCGGCCCGCAAGGTCTTCGCCTCGCAGTGGACCATCGGCGGCGTCGAGTTCAAGGTCACCATCCTGTGGTGGGCGGTACTCGTCGCCGTCGCCACCTGGATCCTGCTCCGTACCCGCTTCGGCAACTGGATCTTCGCGGTGGGCGGCGAGGCCGACGCGGCCCGCGCGGTCGGCGTCCCGGTGATCCGCACCAAGATCGGCCTCTACCTCGGGGTGGCCTTCGCCGCCTGGGTCTCCGGCCAGCACCTGCTGTTCTCCTTCGACGTGGTGCAGTCCGGCGAGGGCGTCGGCAACGAGCTGATCTACATCATCGCGGCCGTCATCGGCGGCTGTCTGATCACCGGCGGCTACGGTTCCGCGATCGGCTCCGCGGTCGGTGCCTTCATCTTCGGCATGACCAGCAAGGGCATCGTGTACGCGGAGTGGAACCCGGACTGGTTCAAGTTCTTCCTCGGAGCCATGCTGCTCCTGGCCACCCTGCTCAACGCATGGGTACGCAAGCGCGCGGAGGCGACGAAATGACGGCCCCCAAGGCACCGGCCGACCAGGAGGCGCCCCACCGGGCGCTCGTCGAGCTGGACCACGTCAGCAAGTTCTACGGCAACATCAAGGCCCTGACGGACGTCTCGCTGGAGGTCCACGCGGGCGAGATCTCCTGCGTGCTCGGCGACAACGGCGCCGGCAAGTCCACCCTGATCAAGATCATCGCGGGGCTGCACCGGCACGACGCCGGGTCCTTCCTCATCGAGGGCGAGGAGACCACCCTCGCCAACCCGCGCGACGCCCTGGACCGCGGCATCGCCACGGTCTACCAGGACCTGGCCGTCGTCCCCCTGATGCCGGTCTGGCGCAACTTCTTCCTCGGCTCCGAGCCGACCACCGGCGCCGGCCCCTTCAAGCGCCTCGACGTGCGGCTGATGCGCGAGACGACCCGCTCCGAGCTGCTGCGCATGGGGATCGACCTGCGCGACGTGGACCAGCCGATCGGCACCCTGTCCGGCGGTGAGCGCCAGTGCGTCGCCATCGCGCGGGCCGTCTACTTCGGCGCCAAGGTCCTCGTCCTGGACGAGCCCACCGCCGCGCTCGGCGTCAAGCAGTCCGGGGTCGTGCTGAAGTACGTCGCGGCCGCCCGCGACGCCGGTCTCGGCGTGGTCCTCATCACGCACAACCCGCACCACGCGTATCTCGTCGGGGACCGTTTCGTCCTGCTGAAGCGGGGCGCCATGTCCGGCAGCCACACCAAGGCGTCGATCACTCTGGACGAGCTGACCCGCCAGATGGCGGGCGGCAGCGAGCTGGAGGAGCTCAGCCACGAGCTGGAACGGGCCCCCGCACCGACCCATCTCGGCGGTCACCCGGCTCACGGCAAGCACGAGTAGGACCTCTCCGGCAGCGGCACCGTACCCACCGGTCCGCCAGCCCCGGTGCCCCGGCAGTGGCAGAATCGAGCCCGACGGGCGCAGTCCGCCGCCGGGAGCACCGCCCCCGGCTCCCCCAACCCCGCAGGGACGATGAGCACGTACCGCGACTTCACGCACCGCGGCTCCGCCCGCGCCACCGTCCTGCGGACCGTGGGCACCCGGGAGCGGCGCTCGCACCTCACGGCACCGCGGGTACCCACCGTCGGTATCGACATCGGCGGTACGAAGGTGATGGCGGGCGTCGTCGACGCCGACGGCAACATCCTGGAGCAGCTGCGCACCGAGACGCCGGACAAGTCCAAGAGCCCCAAGGTCGTCGAGGACACCATCGTCGACCTGGTCCTTGACCTCTCCGACCGGCACGATGTGCACGCCGTCGGCATCGGCGCGGCCGGCTGGGTCGACGCGGACCGCTCCAAGGTGCTCTTCGCCCCGCACCTCGCCTGGCGCGACGAACCGCTGCGCGACGCCCTCGCCTCCCGCCTCGTCGTCCCCGTCATGGTCGACAACGACGCCAACACCGCCGCCTGGGCGGAGTGGCGCTTCGGCGCGGGGCGCGGCGAGGACCACCTCGTCATGATCACGCTCGGTACCGGCATCGGCGGCGCGATCCTGGAGGACGGTCAGGTCAAGCGCGGCAAGTACGGCGTCGCCGGTGAGTTCGGCCACATGCAGGTGGTGCCCGGCGGGCACCGCTGCCCCTGCGGGAACCGCGGCTGCTGGGAGCAGTACAGCTCGGGCAACGCCCTGGTGCGCGAGGCCAAGGAGCTGGCCGCCGCGGACTCCCCGGTGGCGCACCAGATCATCGAGCGGGTCAAGGGCAACATCCCCGACATCACCGGCCCCCTCATCACCGAACTGGCCCGTGAGGGCGACGCGATGTGCGTCGAGCTGCTCCAGGACATCGGCCAGTGGCTCGGCGTCGGCATCGCCAATCTGGCCGCCGCGCTCGACCCCTCCTGCTTCGTCATCGGAGGCGGTGTCAGCGCCGCCGACGACCTGCTCATCGGCCCCGCCAGGGACGCCTTCAAACGCCATCTCACCGGCCGCGGCTACCGGCCCGAGGCACGGATCGCCAAGGCCCAGCTCGGCCCGGAGGCGGGTATGGTCGGCGCCGCGGACCTCGCGCGGCTGGTGGCCCGCAGGTTCCGCCGTACCAACCGCCGCCGGGTCGAGCGGTACGAGCGGTACGCCCAGATCTACGACCAGGCCGCGAGCACCATCCGTAATACCCGCAACACCCGCACCTCCTAGGGCGCGTCGTCGATCTGCCGTCGTCGCCCGGAGGGCGGCCGAGCGCCGGCCGGCGCGTACGATCGCAAGACGCCGGAATGGTCTCGTAGCGGAGCTACCAGGGCATTTCGGCAACGCCGCGAGCGTGCGTGCCAGGCGGTGCGCGGCAGACGGCAGATCGACGACACGACCTAGGGATGCCCAGACACATGACCGCAGCCGAGCACCCCGTCCTGCCGCGTCAGTCCACGCCGCCCGACGACGGCCGGCCTCCGCAGGACCGGCGCCGGATGATCCGCCGCAGGCTGATCACGGCGACCATCATCGTGCTGCTCATCGGCATCCCGGCCGGCTATCTGCTGATCTCGGCCGGGCAGAGCCGCCGCGCCGGCCAGAACAAGGAGGCCGAGGCTTCCGCGCAGGGGCTCCGGGAGGGCTGGCCGTCCCGGATGCAGCGCCGGATCTTCGAGCTGCCGATGCCCGGGAACTCCCTGGACGTGCAGTACTACGAGACCAACAACTGGAAGGCCAGCCGGCTGTACGTGGAGTTCCGCACCACGTCCGCCGGGCTCGACCGCTTCCTCGGCCGGATGGGCAGCGGGCGCTCCGACCTGGAGCCCGGCAAGGTGACCATCGGCGAACGCGACCGGAAGGTCTCGGGCTGGGAGTTCGACTCCGGGACCGAGTGGGCGGGCACCAGGCACACCAACAAGGACCCGCGCCCCACCCAGGACATCATGGTGAACATGACCGACCCGATGAACCCCGTCGTGTACGTGGTCTCCGCGGCGACCCCCTGACCCCGGGCCCTGCCCCGGCACGCCGTGCCGGGAGCCCGCGTCACCCGGCGGCGGCCGTCCCGGCCGGTCGTGCGCGGGCGCGCAGCGTCCCCGGTGCCAGGCCGAGCCGGGCCTCGGCCGTCTCGATGGCCACGTCGCCGTAGTCCGGGCCGTCCTGCGGCGCGTCGTCGTTCGCGTACGCCCCCAGTCCGTCGACGGTGATGAGGATGTGCAGGGCCGCCTTGACCGTGTCGTCGGTCGTGAACTCTCCGGCCCGGACGCCCATGCCGACCAGCGCGACCAGCTCCTCGCGTGTCTGCGACTCCTGCGCGCTCACCGCCTCGCGCAGCGCGTCCTTGAACCTGCTGAGGTGCCGCGCGTTGAGCCACAGGCGGCTCAGGTCGCGGTAGTCGCCGTCCGTCAGGCGGACGAGGAAGCGCGCCAGCCGGTCCACGGGCGGCAGGTCCTCCTCGTCCGACGGCAGCAGCGACCCGCGTTCCGACATGGCGGCGAAGGCGAACGCCTCGCCCAGGAGATGGTCGGCGACCGGGAAGTAGTGGCCGATCAGGCCGGGCCGGACGCCCAGGGTGTCGGCGACGCGGCGCAGCGTGACCCGCTCCAGCCCTTCCTCCAGACCGATGCGGGCGGCGGTCCGCAGGATCTCCGCGCGGCGCTGCTCGGGCAGTTTCCTGGATTGCTTCGGCCGAAGTCTTGACGTCATGGACCAAAGGCTATTGGATCGGTGACCAATAAGTTGTTGGCCATGTGCCCAATAAAGGCAGCGTCGCCTGGACATCCGAGAGGCCTCGATGACGACACAACCCACCACCGCCGCAGGAGCCCTCGAAGGGCAAGGCTCCGAGCGCTCGGGGCAGCTGGAGACCCGCGGGATCGACCTGATCCCCGCCGACGAGCGCGGCGGTCGCCCACGGCAGCTCTTCGCGGTCTGGGCAGCGCCGAACGTCAGCTATCTGAGCCTCGTCGTCGGCGGCACGCTGATCCTGATGGGGCTCACGCTCCCGCAGGCCATCGGCATCATCCTGGCCGGGAACCTGCTCTGGATCTGTACCGGCGTCATCGCGGCCGCCGGTCCGGCCGCCGGCACCAGTGGGTCGGTCATCTCACGCGCGTTCCACGGCGTCATCGGCAACAAGTTCGTGCTCGTCCTGACCGGCTGGCTCATCGCCGCGGCCTACCTCGCCCTCAACTGGTCGGCCGCGTCGGTCGCGGGCATCGGCCTGGCCGCCAGGACGGGCCTGCCGGACAACGCGGCCGTCCACGCGGGCGTCATCGTCCTCATCGCCGCGGCGACGCTGCTGATCGCCATCTACGGATACGCGACGATCGTCCGCCTCTACACCGCGCTCAGCGTGCTGCTGACCGTCGTGTTCATCGTGGTCACGGGCTACGTGCTCGCCGAGACCGACTGGTCCTACGCCCCGGCGGAGCCCCTCGAGGGCGGTGCGCTGGTCGCCACGATCGCCATCGGCTTCGCGATCATCGCCTCCACGCCGCTCTCGTACAGCAACAGCCCCGACCTGGCCCGCTACCTGCCGCGCGACAGCAGCCCGTTCGCCGTCGCCGGCTGGACGGCGCTGGGCGCGTACGTGCCCAGCGCCCTGTTCACCACGGTCGGCGCGCTGGCCGCCACCACGCTCGACATGACCGACCCGCAGGCCGCGCTGGAGGGCATCCTGCCGGGCTGGTTCGTCCCCGTCTTCGTCATCGCGGTGGTCGTCAACACCATGGCGAACAACGGCATGACGGCCTACAGCGCCAGCCTCTCCATCCAGTCGGTCGGCGTCCGCCTCGCACGCATCCCCGCCGTCCTGACCATCGGCATCCTCGGCACGGCCATGACGCTGTACGCGATCCTCGTCCGGGACTTCCTGACGAGCGTCAACACCATGCTCCAGCTCGTGGTCGTCGTGACCGGACCGGCCATGGCGGTGGCCGTGACCGACCTCGTCATGCGGCGCAACCGCTACAACGGGGCGGACCTCGTCGGAGAGGAACGCGGCGGGCCGTTCTGGTACCACCGCGGTGTCCACTGGTCCGGCATCCTCGCGCTGGTCACCGGCGGCGCCGTCTCCCTGATGTGGGTGAACACCACCTTCTGGACCGCCCCGCTCGCGCGGGTCATGGGCGATGTCGACCTGTCGATCCCGGCCGGCATGGCCGTCGCCGCCGCCGTCTACTGGGGCACCGCCCGCATCCTGCGGACCGTTCCCCGCCCCTGACGGCCCCCGCCGCCCCGCCCCCGCGCACAGCACCACCGGAAGGAAACCCGTGTACGCCGATGTCATCGTGACGGCCGACCACGTAGAGACCCTCGCCGAGGAGTCCTTCGACCCGCGGGCGACCGCGGCCGCGAACGCGATCGCGATCCGCGACGGCCGTATCGTCGCGATCGGCACCGCCCCGGACCTCGAACCGGTGCGCGGCCCCGGCACGGTCGTCCACGCGTTCCCGGGCGCCACGATCCTGCCGGGCCTCACCGACGTCCACGCCCACCCGGTGTGGGGGTCGATCGAGATCGGCAGCGGCGTGGACCTCTCCGGCGCCTCGACGCTCGACGAGGTGTTCGCCCGCCTGGCCGACGCCGCTCGGGGGCGGCCGGCGGACGGCTGGATCACCGGCTTCGACCTCGATGTCAACGTCTTCGACGGCGACCCCACCGGCACAGTGTTCGCGGACCCGTTCCCCGGGCGGCCGATCTCGCTGATGACGCGGGACGCGCACGCGCTCGTGGTGAGCCCCCGCGCGGTCGAACTCATCGGGCTGACCGGCCGCGAGACGTTCACCGACGCCTCGTCGGTCGAGGTCGGACCGGACGGCCGCCCGACCGGGTACGTGGTCGAGCTCCAGGCGATGGACCTGGTGTTCGCCCACTACCCCGAGGTGCCGGTGGACACCGCCGCCGGGTACGTGCTCGACCAGCTCCGCACCCTCGCGCGCAGTGGGCTGACCGGGCTGCACGCGCTCGACTTCACCGCCCCCTCCGAAGCCGTCTACCGGCACATCGAGGAGGACGGCGAGCTGCCGCTGCGCATCCGCTGCTCCCCGCTGGTGCCGGCCGACTCGGCCCCCGAGGTGTGGCAGGACCTCGCCGGCCTGCAGGGCCTGCGGGGGCGGCGCTGGCACGTCGAGGGTGCCAAGTTCATGCTCGACGGCACGGCGGACAACGGCACGGCGTGGTTCGAACGGCCGGACACCCACGGCGAGAACCGCGAGCCGCTCTGGCGCGACCTCGACGCCTACCGGGCCGCCATGCGGTTCTTCACCGAACGCGGCATCCCGACCGCGACCCATGCCATCGGCGACCAGGCCGTGCGGTTCGCGCTCGATGTCATCGAGGAGGTCGGCCCGGCCGGCCGCGCCCCCCACCGCATCGAGCACATCGAGTCCGTCCCCGACGACCTCCTCGGACGGTTCGCCGAGCTCGACGTCGTGGCGAGCCTCCAGCCCGTGCACGGCACCCGGCACACGCGTGCCGACGCCACGGACAACTGGTCGCGGCGGATCGGACCCGACCGCGTCGCCCACGGCTGGCGCACCCGCGACCTGCTGGACCACGGCGCCGTCGTGGCACTCGGCTCCGACTGGCCGATCGGCCCCGGCGACCCGCGCATCGGTCTCGCCGACTGCCAGCTGCGACGCCCGGTCGAGGAGCCGGACACCGCACCCGTCCAGCCCGGCCAGGCGATCTCCGCCCGCGAGGCCTACACCGGCATGACGGCAGCGGCCGCCCACGCCGCCGGAGCCTCGCACGAGCTCGGCCGGATCGCGCCGGGCCACCTCGCCGACCTCACCGTCTTCGCCGCGAACCCGCTCGGCCTCGCCCCCGACGCGCAGCCCGGCAACCCCGTCCTCGCGACGGTCGTCGGTGGAGCGGTGCAGCTCCACCCGAACAGCACAGAAGGAAACCAGTGACCGCCATGTCCATCCCCCGCCCAGAGAACCGTTCCCACATCACGGCCGCGGGCACCGACCCGTACGAGCGCGGCGTCGTCCGGGGCGAGCAGCTCCACGACGGCATCCCCGCCGCGATCGAGGTGTACGACCGGCTCTTCGCGCTCGGCGGCATCACCACCGCCCGGATACGGGAGGACGCCGAGCGCGCCCTCGAAGCGATCGGGAGCTTCCGGCCCGCGGCCCGTGCCGAGATCGAGGGCATCGCCAAGGGGGCCGGCGCCGAGGAGTGGCGCGTTGCCGCGCTCAACGCCCGCACCGAGATCCTGGCCCGCAGCGTCACCGTGCCGCCGGGGGAGTGCACCACGATCGTGCGCCGCAGCCCCGGCGACGACGGTGCCGTGCGGACCTTCGGCGTCCAGACGTGGGACTGGCACGTCGAGCTCAACGGCATGTGGCACACGCTGGAGTCGCGCGGCGGCACCCATGACGTCGTCGGCCTCACCGAGAACGGCATCCTCGGCAAGATGGGCGTCAACAGCGCCGGTCTCGCCCTGCACTTCAACATCCTCGGCCATGTCGACGACGGCATCGGCGGCATCCCCGTCCACGTCCTCGCGGCGATCGTCCTCGAAGAGGCCGGCAGCGTCGCCGAGGCCGTCGAGATCATCCGCAGCGCGCCGCTCGCCTCGTCCGGATCGTTCGCGCTCTTCGACGAGACCGACGCCGTGCTGCTCGACATGAGCCCCGTCGGCGTCTTCGAGATGCGCCCCGAGAACGGTACGCTCCTGCGGACGAACCACTTCCTGACGCCGACGCCGGCCACCGGCGAGAAGACCTGGCTCTACCAGCCCGACTCGGGCGAGCGCTACGACTTCGTCCGCGACCGCCTCGCCCGCAGGCAGCCGCCGACCACGGTCGACGAGCTCGCCGGCTTCCTCGTCACCGGGGCGGGCGAACCCCCGGTGACCTGCCTGCCCGACCCGGACCTGTCGCTCGGCCGGCGCTGGGCCAGCCTCGCGACCGTCACCCTCGAACCCGCGACGCGCACCGTCAGGATCCTCGACGGCACGCCCGCCGACATCGGCGTACGCGACTGGCGGGTCCTCACCGCCGGCTGATCCCGGCGCGGCGCCCACGGGCGCCGACGACGACGAGCGGGCCGACCGGGTCAGGAGCCCCGGCCGGCCCGCTCGCGCTGTGTGAAGGGCGTCGGCGCTGTGTGCTTCGCACAGCGCCGACGCGCCCGGAGCAGTCGCCTACCGCACGGCCCGCAGCAGACCGGCGATCTCGGTGAAGCCGTGCCGCTCGGCGTGTTCCAGGGCGGTGACGCCCTCGCCGTCCGGCAGGTACGCCGTGGCGCCGGCGGTGATCAGCAGCTCGACGATCTCCTGGTGCTCGGGCCCGCCGTCGCCGAGGATGACGGCCTCCAGCAGGGCGGTCCAGCCGAGCCGGTTGACGTGGTCGACGTCGATGTCGGTCTCGCGGAGCACGGCCCGGACATAGTCGACGTGGCCGCGCTCGCTCGCGGGGATGAGGGAGGTGCCGCCGAAGCGGTTCGTCACCTTCGGGTCGGGGCCCGCCGGGAGCAGGGCGCGCATCATGGCGACGCTGCCGGTGACGCCGGTGACCAGCCAGGGGCTGTCGAGGCGGTCGTCCTGGGCGTTCGGGTCGGCACCGGCGGCGACCAGAGCCTCGGCGACGGCCACGTGATCGGCGAGCGCGGCCAGCAGCAGGGGGCTGCGCCGGTGGGCGTCGCGGGCCTCCACCGCGGCGCCCGCGGTGAGCGCGGTCCGCACGGCGTCGGCGTCACCCGTCTCCGCGGCGTGCAGCAGATCGCGGTCGAGGTCGTTCATCGTGGTGCTCCTTGAGCTCCAGGGGGTGCGGGTGCGCAGCGCGGACAGGGTCGTCGTCATCGTCGTACGCACCGCGATCCCGATCCCCGCCCTCAAAGCCGCGCGGACGCGGGCGGAGGAGAGGGGCGACCGGCGGTGCACGGCACGGGGGGTTCCGCGCACCGCCGGGGTCAGGGCGGCCGTACCTCTCAGAGGCGTCGGCATGGCCAATGGCTACTTGGCGAGCTCGGCGACGCCGGCCTGGGCGAACTTCTCGTCCAGGTCGCCCGACGGGGCGCCGGCCACGCCGATGCCGGCGATCGGGGCACCCTTGGCGGCGACCGGGGCACCACCGGCGAGGAAGAGGGTGCCGGGGATGTCCTTCAGGGTCGGGGCGTTGGCCAGGCGCTTGGCGAGCTCGGAGGTGGGGGCGTTCCAGGAGACGGCGGTGAACGCCTTCTTCTGCGCGGCCTCGTAGGACTGCGGGCCGGCGCCGTCGCCGCGCAGGGTGACGATGGTGTTGCCGTTGCGGTCGACGACGGCGACGGAGACGCGCTGGTTCTCCTTCTCCGCGGCCTCCAGGGTGGCCTCGGCGGCCTCGGTGGCGGCCTTGATCGTCAGGTGCGTCGTCCGCATCGTGTTCTTGTTCTTCACGTCTGCCTTGGCGACCGCGGCGGCGGGCGCGGCGGCCGGCGCGGCGTTCGCCGAGACCGCGCCGAAGGCACCGGCACCCAGCGCGGCGAGGGTGACGCCGGTGGCCAGGACGCGGGTCCGCTTCGAGATCTGCTTCATGGTGACTGTTCCTTTGCGGTCATCGCTCGGGTCCGGGGCCCGGGCGGTCCCGGGGCGGGGAGACCGGGAGGACCTGTGCCGTCCGGCTCCGAGATCCATCCTGGGGCCGCGTAGGGCCTCGGACCGTCGACCCGGCGGCTCGTCGTCGGCTCCTGCCTGGAGGACCCCCGGGTCAACCGATCGGTTGACCCCGCCCGGCACGCGCGGCGGCAACGACACGGAAACGCACGGCGCCCGGCACCCCGCATGGGTCATAGATGTTATCGATCGGCGGTATCGATATTGAGTCTTGGACTCTATAGGGGCTGGTCGTGCATGGTGGATCACGTCAGTCCAACGGGGCCGGCAGCCACCGAGAGGAGTGACCATGCACAACCTTGCCGAAGGTGTCGGGACTTTCCAGCGCGATGTCTTCCCGGCCAAGGCGGAGCTCTTCGCGCACCTGGCCGACACCCACCGGCCGTCGACACTGTTCATCAGCTGCTCGGACGCCCGCGTGGTGCCGGAGCTGATCACCAGCAGCGAGCCGGGCGAGCTCTTCGTCATCCGCACCGCCGGGAACCTGGTCCCCGCCTACACCTCCGCACCGGACGGCATCGCCGCCAGCATCGAGTACGCGGTCGCCGTCCTGGGCGTGCGGGAGATCGTGGTGTGCGGGCATTCGGCCTGCGGCGCGATGACCGCCCTGGCCGCACGCCACGACCTCTCCGGCGCACCCGCGGTCGCCGACTGGCTGCGCCACGCCGACGCCTCGGTCGCCCGCACCGCCGCCGACGAGCAGGACGTGGCCGCGCTGGTCCGCGAGAACGTGCTCGCCCAGCTGGCGAACCTGGCCACCCACCCCTCGGTGGCCCGCGCGCGGGCCGCGGACGCGGTCACGCTGCGCGGCTGGGTCTACGACATCCCCACCGGCACCGTCGAGGAACTCGACGTCACCGGCCGGCCCGCCGCCCTCGCGGCCTGACCACCAACCCCACAGACCTGATCCCCGCCGCCCCACCGGCATCCGGGATCACTCCTCACCCCGTACCCGCCGCTCCCGCCCCCCACTTCGGCGAGCGGCACCACGAAAGGAAACGCCCCATGGTGCACGCCCAGTTCGACCCCACCGCCCGCCAGCTGCTCGCCGCCGCCGCCGTCGAGGCCAAGGTCCGCAAGGACCTGTCGTGGCAGCAGATCGCGGACGCCGCCGAGCTGTCGGTCGCCTTCGTCACCGCCGCGGTCCTCGGCCAGCACGCCCTCCCCACCGCCTCCGCCGAGGCCGTCGCCGAGCTCCTCGGCCTCGACGAGGACGCGGCCACACTGCTCCAGACCATCCCGACCCGCGGCTCGATCCCCGGCGGCATCCCCACCGACCCGACCATCTACCGCTTCTACGAGATGCTCCAGGTCTACGGCACCACCCTCAAGGCCCTGGTCCACGAGCAGTTCGGCGACGGAATCATCTCCGCGATCAACTTCAAGCTCGACGTGAAGAAGGTCGCCGACCCCGAGGGCGGCGAGCGCGCCGTCATCACCCTGGACGGCAAGTACCTCCCCACCAAGCCGTTCTGACAGCACATCAGCAACTGGACAGCAACCCCGGGCGGGCCGACGGAATCTCCTCCGTCGGCCCGCTCGGCGTTCTGTGGCTTCAACCGCGTTGCGCTCAGGGGCGGTTGGTCAGATAGCCGCCCATGGTGGTGAAGTACTCGGTCGCGGGCAGCTCCCGGCCGTCCTCGGTCCGTACGCGGGTGATGGCCAGGCCGTGGTTGCGGCCGGTGCGCGCGTCGGCTCCGGCGACGATCACCACGCCCTCGCCCTCGCGATAGAAGACGCGTCCGGGCGTGCCGCCGTAGCGGCCCCGGGACACCACCGAGGCGAGGACTTCGAGCCGCTTGCCCCGGTGGAAGGTGAAGGCGCTGGGGTACGGCTCCGACTGGGCGCGGACCAGGCGTTCGAGGTCCTCGGCCGGCCAGGTCCAGTCGATGCGGATGTCCTCTTCGGCGCGCTTGTGGAAGAAGCTCGCCCTGGATCGGTCCTGCTGGGTGAACTCCGTCTGCCCGGCGGCGATGAGGCCGAGCGCTCCGATGGTGACCGGGGCGATGAGGTCGACGGTCTTGTGGAAGAGGTCGGTGGCGGTGTCCGTCGGTCCGACCGCGACGGCCTCCTGCCGGACGATGTCACCGGCGTCGAGCTCGTCGTCCATCATGTGCGCGGTGACGCCCACTTCGGACTCGCCGTTGATCAGGGCCCAGATCAGCGGGGAGAAGCCGGCGTACTTCGGCAGCAGCGAGTCGTGGACGTTCAGCGTGCCGTGGCGGGGGAGGCCGAAGATGTGCGGCGGGATCCAGGTGCGCCAGTTGTTGGCGACGATGATGTCCGGATCTGCTTCCTTGAGGCGCTCGAACAGCTCGTCGTCGGGACGGTTGCGGATCAGCACCGGGACGCCGTGCTCCTCGGCGAGATCGGCGACCGAGTCGCTCCAGATCTTCTCGTACGCGTGCTCGCTCCTGGGGTGCGTCACGACCAGTTCCACACTGTGCTCGGAGTCCAGGAGGGCTTGCAGGGTGCGGTGCCCCCAGGTCTGGTAACCGAACATGACGACCCGCATGGGGTTCCTCCTCAGGGCAGGGATGGACCGGCGGTAAGTAAAGCAAGGCTTACCTTAGTTTGCAACAGGGTGATTTCGGACTCTCGTTGACGCTTCGTCAGGTCCACCGCCGCACCGGTTGCCGGTTTGACCTATCGACAACGTCATGTGATTAGCTTAGGCTCACCTAAGTTTGGTCGGGTGGCCTGCTCGGCATGCCCGCCTCTCGCATCTTTCCTACGCCTGACAGGCGGCTTTCCCGCACGATGGGAGTGACATGTCACAGGTTCTTCCTGGCGACGCACCACTGGTCCACGACCTGATCGGCATCGGCTTCGGCCCCTCCAATGTGGCGATGGCGATCGCGCTGAGTGAACACAACACCCGCGTCGGCAGGCAGGAGTCGGTCACCGCTCACTTCTTCGAGCAGCAGCAGAGCTTCGGCTGGCACCGCGGCATGCTGATCGACGACGCCACCATGCAGGTGTCCTTCCTCAAGGACCTGGTGACGCTCCGGAACCCGGCCAGCGAGTACAGCTTCCTCTGCTACCTGCAGAGCAAGGGCCGGCTGATCGACTTCATCAACCACAAGAACCTCTTCCCGCTGCGGGTCGAGTTCCACGACTACTTCGAGTGGGCCGCGGCCAAGGTCGACGACATGGTCTCCTACGGACACGAGGTCGTCTCCGTCACGCCCGTGGTCCAGGACGGCGTCGTGGAGTACCTGGACGTGACCGTCCGTTCGGCGCAGGGCCTCTCGGTCCACCGGGCCCGCAACCTCGTCGTCGGAACGGGGCTGCGCCCCCTCATGCCGGAGGGTGTGGAGCGCGGCGAGCGGGTCTGGCACAACTCCGATCTGCTGCGCAAGGTCGACGGCCTCGAAGCCGCCTCGCCCTCGCGGTTCGTCGTCGTGGGCGCCGGGCAGAGCGCCGCCGAGAACGTCGCCTACCTGCACCGCCGCTTCCCCGGGGCCGAGGTCTGCGCGGTCTTCTCCCGCTACGGCTACAGCCCCGCCGACGACAGCAGCTTTGCCAACCGGATCTTCGACCCCGGAGCCGTCGACGACTACTTCGCCGCACCTGAGAGCGTCAAGACCCGGCTGATGGCCTACCACGGCAACACCAACTATTCCGTGGTGGACATCGACCTGATCGACGACCTGTACCGGCAGATGTACCAGGAGAAGGTGCTCGGCACCGAACGGCTGCGGTTCCTCAACGTCTCCCGGGTCACCGGGGTCCAGGAGACGTCCGACGGCGTCCGTACGACCGTGAACTCACTCGTCACGGGAGAGGAGACGCTCCTGGACGCGGACGTCGTGGTGTTCGCGACCGGCTACAGCCCCGCCGATCCGCTCGGCCTCCTCGGCGAGGTCGCCGGCCACTGCCTGCGCGACGACGCCGGCCGGGTCCGGGTCGAGCGCGACTACCGCGTCTCCACCGGCCCCGGACTGCGCTGCGGCATCTACCTCCAGGGCGGCACGGAGCACACGCACGGCATCACGACGTCCCTGCTGTCGAACACCGCGATACGGGTCGGGGAGATCCTGGACTCGCTCCTGGACCGGGGCGTCAAGTCCGCCTCCGACGAGGCCCGTCCGGTCGCCGGCGGCACCGGTACGCACGCGTGAGGTGCGGGGCGGGACGCGCGGACCCGGCGGATCACGAGGGATGACGGACATCGAGATGCGCACGACCGCGGTTGAGCGCCCCGCACCCGGGGCCACGCATCGGGCCCGCCGGCGGCGGGTCGTGGGTCTGGGTGTGCTCGTGGTCGTCCTGGTGGTCGCGGCGGCGCTGTCGCTGGCCGTCGGTGCGCGCGCGCTGAGCCCCGCCGAGGTCTGGCACGGGCTGTTCGCGGCGCCCGAGGCCGACCGGCGGCTCACCGAGGTCAGGCTCATCGTGCAGACCGTGCGGGTGCCCCGGACGGTGCTCGCGATCGTGGCGGGCCTCGCGCTGGGCGTCGGCGGCGCGCTGATCCAGGGCTACACCCGCAACCCCATAGCGGACACCGGGCTGTTGGGGGTGAACGCCGGTGCCTCGTTCGCCGTGGTCTCGGTGGTCGCGGTGTTCGGGCTCACGAACCCGTTCCAGTACGTCTGGTTCGCCTTCCTCGGGGCGGCGGTCGCCGGTGTCGTGGTCTTCGGCCTCTCCAGCATCGGCCGGGGCGCGGGCAACCCGCTGACGCTCGCCCTGGCCGGGCAGGGGCTCACGGTCTTCCTCGCGGCGATGACCACCGCGGTCGCGCTGTCCGACCAGAAGTCGCTGAACGCGCTGCGGTTGTGGAACGCGGGCTCCGTGGCCGGTGTCGGATTCGACGTCATCCGGCCGGTCACCGTGTTCATCGCGGTCGGACTGGTGCTGGCCCTGATCACCCTGCCCGCCCTCAACCTGCTCAACCTGGGCGACGACGTGGCGCGGGGGCTGGGCGTGAACATCGCGCTGAGCCGGACCGTCGGCATCGTCGCCATCACCCTGCTGGCGGGCGCGGCCACGGCGGCGTGCGGCCCCATCGCCTTCCTCGGACTCATGGTGGCCCATGTGGCCCGGTACCTGACCGGGCCGGACCACCGCTGGCTGGTGCCGTACGCGGGTCTGCTCGGCTCCGTCGTCCTGCTGGTCTGCGACATCGTGGGGCGCCTGGTGGTACGTCCGGGCGAGCTGGACGCGGGTGTCGTGGTCGCCCTCCTCGGAGCCCCGTTCTTCGCGGTTCTGGTGTGGCGAGGAAAGTTCAGGAGCGCATGAACGGGACGGACATGGACCCATCGGTGACGCCGGGCGTACGGCTCGGCCGGGTGTCGTTCGTATGGCGGCCCTGGCTCGTCCTGGTCACCCTGCTGCTGGCGGCGGGCGCGTTCCTGGTGTTCTGCCTCTCCATCGGCGTGGGGGACTTCCCCATCGGGCTGCCCCGGGTGGTCGCCACGCTCCTCGGCCGGGGCGAACAGGTCGACGAGTTCGTGATCATGGATCTGCGGATGCCGCGCGCCCTGGCCGGTCTCGTCGTGGGCTTCGCGTTGGGGATGTCCGGGGCGATCACGCAGTCCGTCGCACGCAATCCGCTGGCCAGCCCGGACATTCTGGGCATCACCGGGGGAGCGGGCGCGGTCGCGGTCCTCCTGGTGACCGCGTCGGGCGGGGCGGCCGCGGCGGTCACCGGCTCGGTGGGCCTGCCCGCGGCGGCGCTCGCGGGCGGACTCTCCACGGGACTGCTGGTGTACTTCCTGGCCTGGCGGCGCGGGATCGACGGCTTCCGGCTCATCCTCATCGGCATCTCGGTGAGCGCCGTGATGGAGGCGGTCACCACCTGGCTGCTGGTCTCCGCCGACATCAGGGACGTGGCCAGGGCCCAGTCGTGGCTGGTCGGTTCGCTGGACGGCCGGTCGTGGGACGAGGTCCGGGTGGCGTTCTGGGGCATGCTCGTCCTCGTGGTCGTCGTGGCCGCGGTCGCGTTCCAGTTCAGACCGATGCATCTCGGCGACGAGGTCGCCGCCGGCCTGGGTGTCCGGTACGCGCGCGTGCGGGCCGTCCTGCTGCTGTGCGCGGTCCTGCTCGCCGCGCTGGCGGTGAGCGCGGCGGGCCCGGTGCCGTTCGTCGCCCTGGTGGCGCCGCAGGTGGCGATGCGTCTGGCGAGGTTCCCGACGCCCCCGATGGTGGCCTCCGGCCTGGTGGGCGCGGTGCTGCTGATCGGCTCGGACCTGGTCGCGCGCACGGCGCTGTCGATCACCCTCCCGGTCGGTGTGGTCACCGCCGCGATCGGCGGCCCGTTCCTCATCTACCTGCTGGTGCGGGCGAACCTCAGGTAGGCGCAAAGCATGCAGAACAGACCTAGACAAGGGGGGGCTCGTGGCCACTCAGTTCACCACCGGGACCGGGACCGAGGCCGAAGCCGAAGCCGGGGCCGGGGCCGGCGCCACGCAGGCGACACGGCTGGCAGCCAGGGGAGTCACGGTCGGGTACGGCGGCCGGACGGTCATCGACGCCCTCGACGTGGTGATCCCCCCGGGGGTGATCACCACGATCATCGGCCCCAACGGATGCGGCAAGTCCACCCTGTTGCGCACCCTCACCCGGCTGCTGAAGCCGTCCGCGGGGACGGTCGTGCTGGACGGCGAGGACATCGGCAGGCTCCGGACCAGGGACGTGGCAAAGAAGCTCGGACTGCTGCCGCAGGCGCCGGTCGCGCCGGAGGGGCTGACCGTGGCCGACCTGGTCGCCAGGGGACGCCATCCGCACCAGAGCTGGCTGCGGCAGTGGTCCTCGGACGACGCCGGCGTCGTGGCGCGGGCGCTGGCCATGACCGGGGTGTCCGAACTGGCCGACCGGCCGGTCGACTCGCTCTCCGGCGGGCAGCGCCAGCGCGTCTGGATCTCGATGACCCTGGCCCAGGGGACCGACCTGCTGCTGCTGGACGAGCCGACCACCTATCTGGACCTGGCGCACGCGATCGACGTGCTCGACCTGGTGGACGACCTGCACGAGTCGGGGTGCACCGTGGTCATGGTGCTGCACGACCTCAATCTGGCGACGCGTTACAGCGACAACCTGATCGTGATGCGGGAGGGCTCCGTCCTGGCGCAGGGACACCCGCGCGAGGTGATCACCGCCGAGCTGCTGCGCGAGGCGTTCGGGCTGCGCGCCACGGTCATCGACGACCCGGTGGGCGACCGGCCGCTCATCGTGCCGATCGGCCGTACGCACGTCCGGCTCGATCCGTAGGGCCCGGCGACCGGGGGGCGGGCGCCCAAGTCGTGCCTGACGGGGGAAAGTTCAAAAGTTAGGCTAGGCTGACCTCACTTGTGCGGGTAAGGTTTGGCTGCCCTTACATCGAGGTGCAGTGGACCGTGTGAAAGCAAGGGATTCGGATGCTTCTCCATCGAACGACGCGTGTGAGGCCCTGGCGGCGGGTGGCGGCGATACTGTCCGCCGCGACCCTCGGCGTCGGCCTTCTCGCCGGGTGCGGTTCCGACTCGGCGGACAAGAAGGGCGAGGACGCCCCGGCCGCCGCCTCCGGCGCGTTCCCGGTCACCGTGGAGCACGCGTTCGGATCCACGGAGATCACCAAGGCCCCGAAGCGCGTCGTCTCCGTGGGCTACACGGACGACCAGGCCGTCCTGGCGTTCGGCATCAAGCCGGTCGGCATGGTCGACCAGTACCCCAACCCGGCGGGCAAGTCCCCCGACATCAACACCCAGTGGCCCTGGGTCAAGGACAAGTGGGGCGACACCCGCCCCGAGGTCATCATGAACAACGGTGACTCGGGCCCCAATTACGAGAAGATCGCCTCGCTGCGGCCGGACCTGATCATCGCGGTGTACTCCGAGATCGACAAGGCCGCCTACGAGAAGCTCTCCAGGATCGCCCCGACGGTGGGCCGCACCAAGGCCGAGAAGGAGCCCTTCAGCGCGCCGTGGCAGGACAACGCGGTGCACATCGCCAAGGCGCTCGGCAAGGAGGCCGAGGGCAAGGAACTGGTGAAGGGCATCCAGGCCAAGCTCGACACGGCCGCGAAGGCCCACCCGGAGTTCGCGAAGCAGACCGCCGTGGCGCTGTCCTGGTACAAGGACTCCGTCGCGCCGTTCACCTCCACCGACGTACGCGGCCGGCTGGTCACGGGCATCGGCTTCACGTACCGGACCGAGATCGACAAGGTCGCGGGCGGCAAGTTCTTCACGGTGCTGTCCCCCGAGCGGGTCGACCTGGTCGACGCCGACCGCATCTTCGTCATCAACGACAAGGCGGACACGGACGCGTTGAAGAAGTTCGAGCTCTTCACCAACCTGCCCGCCGTCAAGAACGGCAAGGTCTCGTACCTGCTGGACAGCGAGGGCCCGGCGGTCGGTGCCGCCATGTCCCAGGGAACCCTGCTCTCCCTGCCGTACGCGATCGACGAGCTCGTCGAGTCGGTCAAGTAGCCATGGCGGTCCGACCGTCCCGTTCCCGGAGAGGCCCGGTCTTCGTGTGAGTGCCACCGACACCCGCGCCGCCACCGCGACCCTGCGCACGGCGACCGGCGGCGAGGCCACCGCGTGGGTGGTGGCGCACTGCCGCCGGACCCCGTGGCTGACGGCCGCCACCCTGCTCACCACGGTGGCCGGGGCGGCGCTCCAGGTCCTCCCCGTGCTCCTGCTGAGCCGGGTGGTCGACGGGGTGACCGAGGGCGGATCGCGCTCGGCGCTCGTCACGGTCGGGGCGGTGATGGTGGCCGCCGCGCTGCTCGGCGCGGTGGCCACCGCCGGGTCGACGTACCTGATCGGACGGCTGGGGGCGGATCTGCTCGCCCGGCTGCGGGAAGCGGCCGTCCGTGCGGTGCTGGGGATGCCGAGCGCACGCGTCGAACAGGTCGGCCGGGGCGATGTGCTGTCCCGGGTCGGTGACGACGTGGCCGTGCTGTCCAAGGGGATCCGGGCGGCCGTCCCGACCGTGTTCTCGGCGGGCGTGCTGGTCGTCATCGCCACGGTCGGCATGTTCGGTCTTGACTGGCGGCTCGGCCTGGCCGGCGCCGGTGCGCTGCCCGCGTACGCGCTGGCCCTGCGCTGGTACCTGCCCCGCTCCGCACCGCTCTACCGCAAGCAGCGGGCGGCCCAGGCCGACCGGGCGCAGGCGTTGATCAGCGGTCTCGACGGGATCGACACGGTACGGGCGTACCGCCTGGAGGGCGCCGTCCGGGAGAAGGTGACCGAGGAGTCGTGGCGGGTGCGCGACTACGGCGTCGAGGTGTTCCGCTTCTTCGGGCGGTTCGTCGGCCGGGAGAACCGCGCCGAGTTCATCGGGCTGGTCCTCATCATCGTGGTGGGGTACGCCCTGCTGGAGGCCGGTGCCGCCAGTCTGGGCGAGGTGTCGGCGGCCCCGCTGATGTTCCACCGGCTGTTCACCCCGCTGGGCGCCATCATGTTCACCTTCGACGAGGCGCAGAAGTCGGGCGCGAGCCTCACCCGCCTGGTCGGGGTGGTGGGGGAGCCCGCGCAGGAGCGGCTGGTGGGCGACGTGTCCGTCGCCCGGGCGGACGCCGGACCGTATCCGGTGACCGTCCAGGGGCTGACCTTCAGCTATCCGGGCGCCGAGGAACCGGTCCTGCGGGACGTGAACCTGGCCATCCCGGCCGGGGGTTCGCTCGCCCTGGTGGGTGCGACGGGCGCGGGCAAGTCGACCCTGGCCGCGCTGATCGCCGGAACCGGAACCCCGCAGTCGGGGTCGGTGCGCATCGGATCGCAGGACCTCGCCGGTCTGGACGAGGCCGGGGCGCGGGCCCTGGTGAGCATCCTGACGCAGGAGACGCACGTGTTCTCGGGCCCGCTCGCCGACGACCTGCGGCTGGCCGCGCCGGGGGCGAGCGACGGCCAACTGCTGGACGCGTTGCGCACGGTCGGCGCCGACGGGTGGGTGGAGCTGCTGCCCGAGGGGCTGGACACCATGGTCGGCGAGGGCGGCGAGCGCCTGGACGTCACCAAGGTCGCCCAGATCGCCCTGGCCCGGCTGGTGCTGGGCCGTGCCCCGGTGGTGGTGCTCGACGAGTCGACCGCGGAGGCGGGCAGCGCGGGCGCCGCGGAGCTGGAGCGGGCCGTGCTGGCCGCGTGCTCGGGCCGGACCACGCTGTTCGTGGCGCACCGGCTGACCCAGGCGATGGCGGCGGACCGGATCGCCGTGCTGTCCGAGGGGTGCGTGGTGGAGGAGGGGACGCACGGGGAGCTGGTGGCTCTGGGCGGCCAGTACGCGCGTCTCTGGCGGGCCTGGCGCGAGGGTAGTTAGGTAACCCTGAGTTAGGTTAGGCTAACCTGCATACCTTGGAAGGATGCTGAGTCTTCGATGACGGAACCGCGCGCTCCTCACGTGCTGCTCTCTCCCGCTCGCCTGGCCGGTGTACGCCGGCGGACCGGCGACTACGGTGACCGGACCATCGCCGGAGCGTGCGCCATCGGGCTGGCGTACTGGGCGACCGGCCTCGGCCCCGAGGGCCTGGACCTCACCCCCGGTACGCGGTTCACCGACGTGCTCGGCTGGGTCGACAACGGCGGTGGCGGGAGCGCGGGTTGGGAGGCCGGCCCGGACGGCCGGACCATCACCGTTCCCGGCGGCGTCGCCCCGTCCGACGCGCAGCTCGCGCTGGACGACCTGGCCGACTTCCCGGACCGGCCCATCGGCACCATCGGCCCGTCCGGCCCGGCGGCGAGGATCGACGCCCTGGCCGGATGGAACGACACCCGGGCCGACCGGGTCCGCCCGACCCTCATGGAGATGTTCCAGGAGCAGGCGCGCAGCAGGCCCGACGCCGTCGCGATCACCGATGAGCGCAGATCGCTGACATACCGTCAAGCGGATGAGTACTCCAGCCAGTTGGCCCACCACCTGATCGAACGGGGACTCACCTCCGAACAGGTCGTCGGCATTTCGCTGGGCCGCTCGGCCGAGCTGGTCATCGGGCTCCTCGCCGTGCTGCGGGCGAAGGGCGCGTTCGTGCCGCTCGATCCGCAGTGGCCCGCCGCACGCCGCGCCGTCGTCGTCGAGGACGCCCGCGCCGTGCTCCAGCTCAACGACTCCGGCGAGCACGGAGCGGGTGAACCGGAGGCCGTGGCCGTCGACCTCGACGACTGGCGGTTCGGCGACCGGCCCGTCCAGGGACCGGACGCGAGCGTCCCCGGCACGGCCCTGGCGTACGTGATCTTCACGTCCGGTTCGACCGGGCGGCCCAAGGGCGCCATGATCCGGCACGAGGCGATCAGCGAGCGCCTGCTGTGGCAGGTCGACGAGATCCTGGGCTTCGGCCACGACGACGCGTCGCTGTTCAAGGCGCCGCTGTCCTTCGACATCTCCATCAACGAGATCTTCCTGCCGCTGGTCTCCGGCGGCAGACTGGTGATCCTGCGGCCCGGCGGCGAACGCGACCCGCACCACCTGCTGGGCGTGATCGCCGAACACCGGGTCACCTTCACCTACCTGGTGTCGTCGATGCTCGACGTACTGCTGGAGATCGCGGGCGACTCCGGCCGCCTGGACAGCCTGCGCCACGTGTGGTGCGGCGGCGAGGTGCTGACCCCCGAGCTGTACGAACGGTTCCGCACCCGGCTCGACATCCCGCTGTACCACGGCTACGGCCCGGCCGAGACGACCATCGGTGTCTCCCACGTCGTCTACCGGGGCGAGGCCGAACGCCTGTCGACCTCGATCGGGAAGGCCAACCCCAACACCCAGCTGTACGTGCTCGACGACGAGCTGCGCCCGGTCCCGGTCGGGGTCGGCGGCGAGCTGTACGCGGGCGGACTGCTCCTGGGGCGCGGGTACGTCAACGCACCCGGCCTGACCGCCTCCCGGTTCGTGGCGAACCCCTTCGCCGACGACGGGTCCCGGCTCTACCGGACCGGTGACCTGGCCCGGTTCGCCCCGGACGGGTCGCTGGACTTCCTCGGCCGCGCCGACAACCAGATCAAGATCCGCGGCATGCGGCTGGAGACCGAGGACGTCGAGGCCGGCCTCGCGGAGCACCCCGGGGTGCGGCACAGCTGCGTCGTCGCGAAGAAGAACGCTGCGGGCGGCACCTACCTGGTGGGGTACGTGATCCCGGCCGCCGGACACGAGGACCTGCGGGCCGACGACGTCAGGGAATGGGCCACCGGGCACATGGTGGAGTACATGGTGCCCGCCCACCTCGTCGTGATGAAGGAGTTCCCGCTCACCGCGAACGGCAAGCTCGACCGCGGCGCCCTGCCGGAGCCCGCGATCGGCACCGGTCCCGTCCTGGCACCCGCCACCGAGAACGAGCGGGTGGTGTGCGCGGCCGTCGCGTCGGTGCTGCGGCTCGAACAGGCCGGTGCCGACCAGGACTTCTTCCGGCTCGGCGGCGACAGCATCCTGGCGATCTCGCTGCTCGGCGCATTGCGGGACGCCGGCCTCCACGTCACCGCGCGGCAGATCTTCACCCACAGCGTGCTCGGGGCACTGGCCGCGGTGGCGAGCCGCGAGGAGGTGTCCGCCGCGGACCACGGCGATGTCGCGACCGGCCCGGTCACGGGATCGCCCATCGTGCAGTGGCTCGGCCGGACCACCGACGCCATCGACGGCTTCGTGCAGTCCGTCGTGCTCAACACACCGGCACGGCTGAGCGCCGAAGCGCTCGACGAGATCCTCGCCGCGGTGCTGGAGCGGCACGACATGCTGCGTGCCGGGCTGGTGCGCGGCGAGCGGTGGAGCTTCCACGTCCCCGAGGCCGGACGGGCCGCCGCCGAATGGCAGGAGAGCGACCGGCCGCTGGCGGAGTGCGTGGAGCTCGCCACCGACGGGCTCGACCCGGACCGCGGCGTGATGCTGCGCGCCGTGTGGCGCCGCGAGGCGCGGCAACTCGTCCTGGTCGCCCACCACGTCGTCGTCGACGGTGTGTCCTGGCGGATCCTGATGGACGACCTGGCCACGGCATGGCGGCAGTACGCCTCCGGTACACCGGTCGAACTGCCGCCCGTGGGAACGTCGTTCAGACGGTGGACCCAGCTGCTGGAACGTACGTCCTTCGAAGCGGACCGCGCCCACTTCGAGCGGCCGCTGCCGGGAACGGACGCGTTGTTGGGAAGTCGCCCCCTGACCGAGTCCGACACCGTCGCCCGGGAACGGACACGGACCGTCGACATCGGGCCCGAGGACACGGCCGCGCTGCTCGGCACCGTTCCCGCGAGGTTCCACGCGGGCGTCAACGACGTACTGCTGACCGCACTGGCCGTCACCCTCGCCCGGTGGCGCCGCGACCGGGGCCAGGACCAGACCTTCGCCCACATCGAACTGGAGGGGCACGGCCGCGAGGGGCGCGTCGTCGCGGACACGGCCGGCTTCGAACCGGAACTCTCACGGACCGTGGGCTGGTTCACCACGCTGTTCCCGGTGACCGTGGACCCCGGCGCGGCAGCCGACCTCACCGCCCCCGCGTACCTGGCCACCGCCCTCAAGGCGGTCAAGGAGGACCTCGCCCGGGTGCCCGGCAACGGCCTCCCCCACGGCGTCCTGCACCACCTCACCGGGTCGGGGCCGCGCACCCCCGCACCCCAGGTGCTCTTCAACTACCTGGGCCGATTCGACGCGGGCACCGGCGGCGACTGGCAACTCGCCGGAACCACCAGACAGCTGGGCGAGAAGCGCGACCCCAGGATGCGCCTGCCGCGCGCCCTGGAGTTCAACGCGATCGCCGAACCCGACGCGAGCGGCGAGTACCGGCTGGCCACCACCATCTCCTGGCCCGAGGGGATGTTCACCGACGAGGACATCACCACCCTCGGCCGGTACTACCGATCCGCCCTGACCGCCCTGGCCGCGCTCGAAGAAGGCGGCCACACCCCCAGCGACTTCCCGCTGGTACGGCTCACCCAGGCCGACGTCGACGACCTGGACGGCCCGGCACTGCTCGACGTCCTGCCGCTGACGCCCCTGCAGGAGGGCCTGTACTTCCACTCGGTCTTCGACGACGACGCCACGGGCAGCTACGTCGAACAGCAGCTGCTGACCCTGGACGGCGACGTGGACGCCGACCGGCTCGCGGCGGCGGCCACCCGGCTGCTCACGCTCCACCCCAACCTGGCGGCCCGGTTCACCGCGCTCGCCGACGGCCGGGTCGTCTCCGTACTCGAAAGCGGCACGGCGGCACCCTTCACCACGCTGGACCGCCCCCACCTCACCGACGAGGAGATCCGCGAGCACGCCGAACGCGACCGCCGCGCCGGATTCGACCTGGCCACCGGTCCGTTGATGCGCTACACGCTCATCCGGACCGGCTCCGGGCGCAGGGTACTGGTGCAGACCGTGCACCACATCATCGCCGACGGCTGGTCCGTACCGCCGATGCTCCGCACCCTGCTGGCCGAGTACCACGCGCCGGGGTCCGTGTACCCGCTCGGCGGCCACCGCGACCACATGAGCATGCTCGCCGGACGCGACCAGGACGAGAGCGAGCGGGTGTGGCGCGGTGAACTCGCCGGTCTGAGCGGCCCCTCGCTGGTCGCCGAAGGGCACACCCCCTCCGAACGGTTCGCCGACCTCGCCGTCGAGCCCGCCGACGACCTCGACGCAGCCGTCCGGTCGGCCGGAGTGCCCCTGAGCGTGGCCGTGCACAGCGCGTGGGCCGTGACACTGGGCGGCATCCTCCACCGCGACGACGTGGTCTTCGGATCCACCGTCTCGGGCCGGGACGCCGAGGTGCCCGGCATCGGGGACATGGTGGGCCTGTTCATCAACACGATCCCCGTGCGCGCCCGGTGGACCGCGGACACCACGGCACGCGAGCTGCTCGCCGCGGTGAAGGAACACCAGAGCACGGCGCTGGCGCACCAGCACGTCTCACTGGCCGGGATCGGCCGCCGGGTGGGCATCGGCCCCCTGTTCGACACCCTGGTGGTCTTCGACGTCGCGACGGACGTGGACGCCCTGCGCGGGCCCGACGACACCCTGGTCATCACCGGCATCGTCAACGAGGGGGCCCCGCACTACCCGTTGACGCTGGTGGCGGAGCGCACCCCCGACGGCCGGCCGCGCTTCAACCTGATCTACGACGGGGAGCTGCTGCGCGAGGCGGGCGCCGAGGCGATCCTGCGCACCTTCACCGAGACCCTCACCACCCTGCTGAACCGCCCGGACGCCCGCATCGGCGAACCGGCCCCGTCCGCCGTCCGCCGCCCGGTGCCGGTCGCCCCGGCGACCCTGGGCGAGCTGTTCGACGCGGCGGCACGCCGTGACCCGGCGGCCACCGCCGTCACCCAGTGCGCCCTGGACGGCACCACCCGGTCCCTGACCTACGGCGAACTGTCGGACGCCAAGCGCGAGTTGGCCTCGGTCCTGCGCGCCGCCGGAGTCGGTCCCGGCAAGCGGGTCGCCGTCGCCGTGCCGCGCTCCGTGGAGCAGGTCGTCGCCCTGGTCGCGGTCGTCGGCGCGGGCGGCGCGTACGTACCGCTGGACGTGGCGTACCCGGACGAACGGCTGGAGTACGTCCTCGCCGACGCCGCCCCGCAGGTCGTGCTCGTGGACCGGGACCAGCAAGACCGCTTCACCCGGCTGCTGGACCGGGCGGGTGTCCGGGCCAGGGTGCTCGTCCAGGGGGACGAACTGCCGCGCGACACCACCGAACCCCGGATCGGCCGGCACGACCCCGCGTACGTGATCTACACCTCCGGCTCGACCGGACGGCCCAAGGGCGTCGTCGTCCCGCACTCCGCCGTGCTGACGCTCCTCGCGAACACCGGGCCCGGCATGGACTTCGGCCCGCACGACGTATGGGTCCAGTTCCACTCCTTCTCCTTCGACTTCGCGGTCTGGGAGCTGTGGGGCGCCCTGGCGCACGGCGCGGAGCTGCTGGTGCCGGAGTACGCCCTGACCCGCTCCCCGGTCGACTTCCACCGGCTGGTCCGCGAGCGCGGGGTGACCGTGCTCAACCAGACCCCGTCGGCGTTCCACCAGTTCATCGAGGCCGACCGGCACGCCGGAGCACCCGTCACCGCGCTGCGCCGGATCATCTTCGGGGGCGAGGCGCTGGACCTCGGGCGGCTGCGCGGCTGGGTCGAGCGGCACGGCACCACGGCGCCCGAGCTGGTCAACATGTACGGCATCACCGAGACCACCGTCCATGTCACCCACCGGGTGCTGACCGACGAGGACTTCGCCGACGGCGGCGACGTCAGCCCGATCGGCGGCCCGATCCCCGGCCTGGTCGTCCATCTGCTCGACGACCGGCTCCGGCCGGTGCCGCCGGGCCGGGTGGGCGCCATCTACGTCGCCGGGGACCAGGTGTCGCTCGGCTACCTCGGCCGGCCGGGGCTCACCGCGGGCCGGTTCGTGGCGAACCCGTTCGCGGCCGACGGCTCCCGCATGTACCACACGGGCGACCTCGCCCGCCGTACGCTCGGCGGGGAGCTGGAGTTCGCCGGCCGGGCCGACGACCAGGTGCAGCTCAAGGGATTCCGGATCGAGCTCGGCGAAGTGGAGTCCGCGGTCCGGGAACTCGACGGCGTGGTCGACGCGGCCGTCACCGTGGCCGAGGGCGGCGACCACCTCGTCGCGCACGTCGTGGGCCGGGCGCCCCATGACCTCACCGGCCTGCTGGCCGCCAAGCTGCCCGCGCACATGGTGCCGGGCCGGGTGCTGCCGGCCGACGCCCTGCCGCTGACGGTCAACGGCAAGCTGGACCGCGAGGCCCTGGCCGAACGCGCCGCCGGGGACGGGGCGGCGGTGGCCGCGCGGCGCACCGGCCCGGTTTCCACCGCGGACACCACCCCGGTGGCCGCGGGCGACTCCGCGCTCACCGCACTGGTCGCCGTCTTCGCCGAGGCACTGCCCGGCGTCGCCGTGGACGCCGACACCGACTTCTTCGGCGCCGGGGGCGACAGCATCGTCGCCATCACCGTGATCAACCGGGCCAGGGCGCTCGGCCTGCCGATCGCACCCCGGGACGTGTTCCTGCTGAAGACCCCGCGCGCGCTGGCCGCCCACCTGGGCACCCGCACCCCGCGGACGGCTACGCCCCCGCCGCCCCGCCGCGAGGACGGCCCGCTGCCCGCCACCCCGATCATCCTGCGCCGGCGCGAACTGGGCGGCCCGCTCGACCGGTTCGCCCAGGCCAGGGCGGTGGCGGTGGCCGAGGGCACCGGCCTCGCCGACATCCGGCGCGCCGCGAACACCGTCGTCGCCGCGCACCCCGTGCTCCGGCTGCGGCTGAGCACCGAGCACGGTGTCTGGGCGCTGCGCACCGGACCCGCCCGCGAGGTCGCCGTCGTGACGTCGAACGCCGCCGACGCGACGGCCGCGGCGGACGAGGCCGCCGGCCGGCTCGATCCCGCAGCCGGGGACGTCATCGCGTTCTCCTGGCTGGCGGCGAGCCGGACCCTGGTCGTCACCGTGCACCACCTCGCCGTGGACGCGGTGTCCTGGCTGATCCTCCTCGACGACCTGACCGCCGCGCTGAGCGGCACGCCCCTGGCGCCGCCGACCACGTCGTACGCCGAGTACGCCGAGGCGCTGGCGGTACGGTCCGCCCAGGAGACCGACGGCCTCGGCCACTGGATCACCACGCTCGCGGCGCCCGCGCCGCTGCCCGTGGCCGGGGGCCTGCGCGTGACCACCGTCGCACTCGCCCCCGAGGTGAGCGACCTGGTGACCCGCACCGCCCCCGCCGCACTCGGCGCGGGCCTCACCGAACTGCTCTGCGGCGCGCTGCGCACCGCGCTGACCCGCGTCCAGCCCGCCCCCACCGATCTCGCGATCGACCTGGAGCGGCACGGCCGGGTCCCGGCCCTGGAGCACCACGACTACTCCCGCACCGTCGGCTGGTTCACCGCCATCGCGCCGGTGCGGCTCACCGCGCACACCGACCCCGTCGCGGCGGCGCGCGAGGTCGCCGAACGCCAGCCCGACGAGACCGGGCACGTCGCCTACGGCCGGCTCAGGTACCTCGACCCGCAGACGGCCCCGCTGCTGACCGCCCGCCCGCAGGTGCTGTTCAACTACCTCGGCCGGGGCGCCGAGTCCCAGGCCCTGCGCCTCACCGGCGCCGAACACGACAGCCCGTACGCCGTCGAGGTCAACGCCTGGACCGACGACACCACCGGAAGCCTGCACGCGGAGTTCACCCTCGCCGAGGGCATCCCCGACGAGATCGCCGCACACTGGCTCCGCGCACTGGAACACATCGCGGACGCCTCCGCGACGGCCGAGCGCACGGCACCGGTCACCCCGCTCCAACGGGGCCTGTTCTTCCAGGCCCAGCTGGCAGGCACGGCCGGACACTACGTCGCGCAGAGCTGGTTCACCTTCGACCGGCGCCTGGACGCCGACGCGCTGGCCGAGGCGATGGCCCACGTGATCGCGCGCCACCCGGTCGTGGGCGCCGGCTTCGCCACCGACGACGACGGAAACCCCGTCCAGGTCCTCGGTGCGGGCCGCCGGGTCCACGTCCGCACGGTCACCGCCACGAGCGAGGCGGAGATTGAGGAACTGCGCACCAGGGACCGCGAGTCGGGCTTCGACCCGGGCGAGCCGCCGCTGATCCGGCTGACCGTGGTGCGGCTGCCCGACGGCCGGGACGGCCTGCTGCTCAGCTACCACCTGCTGCTCTGGGACGGCTGGTCCCGCGAGATCGTGCTGCGGGACCTCTTCGAGGCGTACGAGGCCGTCCTGGCGGGCGAGCCGCCGGCCTGGGCCCCCGCCGTGCCCGGCTTCGAGGAGTACGCCCGGACGCTCGCCGCCAAGGACCCCGGGGCGTCGAACCGCTTCTGGGCGGAGCACCTGGCGGGGCTGCCGGGTCCGACGCTGCTCGCCGGCCCCGCCCCGGCCCTCTCGGACGAGTTGCCGCGCGCCCTCACACACACGATGTCCGCCGAACTCTCCGACCTGCTGCGGGAAGCGGCCAGGGCGCACGGCGTCACCCTGAACTCGGTGCTCACCGGCGCCTTCGGCCTGCTGCTCGGCGCCCGCACGGGCCGCGCCGACGCGGTGTTCGGAGTGACCGTCTCGGGCCGGGAGGGCGAGGGCCACGACGGCATCGTCGGTGTGCTGCTCAACACGGTGCCGATGTGGACCCGGCCCCGGCCCGACGACACGGTCGGCGGCTACCTGTCGGCGGTACAGGCGGCCCGGGTCGAGGCGATGGACCACGAGCACCTGGGGCTCGGCGAGATCCAGCGGGCCGCCGGCCACGACACGCTCTTCGACAACCTGTTCGTGCTCCAGAACTTCCTGGACCTGGACGCGTTCGCCGAGATGAACGCCCGGCACGGCATCACCTCCGTGCGGGCCGACGACTCCACGCACTACCCGTTCACCTGGGTCGTCACGCCCGGCGACCGGCTCACGGTCAAGCTGGAGCACCGCGACGGCGACCCCGGGGGCGCCCGCCGCCTCCTCGACGACTACCTCCGCGTACTGGAGGGCCTCGCCCGGTCGACGGGGCGGGTCGGCGCACTGCCGGGGCTCGCCCCGGTCCCCGGGCCCGCCGAACGCACCGACATCGGCACGGACACCGTCGTCGACCGCTTCGACCGGGCGGCGGACCGCGACCCCGGCCGGCTCGCGCTCGTCGCCCACGGAGCGACCATGACCTTCGCTGAACTCCGGGACCGCAGCCGCGCGTTGGCGGGGGTGCTCGCCCGGCGCGGCATCGGCCCCGAGACGGCCGTCGGCCTCGCTCTTCCGCGCTCCCTCGACTCGATCGTGGCGCTCTTCGCCGTACTGCGCGTCGGCGCCGCCTACGTACCGCTGGAACTGGACCACCCGGACGAGCGGATCGCGGCGATCGTCGCGGACGCCCGGCCCGAGGTGATCCTCACCGTCAGCGCCGTGTCGCACCGGCTGAGCGGCGAACCCATCGAGCTGGACCGCCCGCTGCCCGCCGCCGATCCGTACGTGACGTTCGCGCCGGACGACCCGGACCGCCTGCGCCACCCCGCGTACACGATCTACACCTCCGGCTCGACCGGGAAGCCCAAGGGCGTGGTGACCGAGTACGCCGGGCTCACCAACATGCTGATCAACCACCAGCGGCGGATCTTCGAACCGGTCCTCGCCGACCACGGCCACCGGGTCTTCCGCATCGCGCACACCGTGTCGTTCGCGTTCGACATGTCGTGGGAGGAACTGCTGTGGCTCGCCGACGGCCACGAGGTCCACATCTGCGACGAGGACCTGCGCCGCGACGCCCCCCGGCTGGTCGAGTACTGCGCCGAGCACGCGATCGACGTCATCAACGTGACCCCGACCTACGCCCAGCAGCTGGTGGCCGAGGGCCTGCTAGATGACCCGCGACGGCGGCCGGCACTGGTGCTGCTGGGCGGCGAGGCCGTCACCCCGACGCTCTGGCAGCGGCTCGCCGGGACACGGGGCACGGCCGGCTACAACCTGTACGGGCCCACCGAGTACACCATCAACACCCTCGGCGTCGGCACCTTCGAGTGCCAGGACCCGGTGGTGGGCGTGGCGATCGACAACACCGAGGTGTACGTACTGGACCCGTGGCTGCGCCCGCTGCCCGACGGGGTCCCCGGCGAGCTGTACGTATCGGGCATCGGCATCGCCCGCGGCTACCTCGGGCAGAGCGCCCAGACCGCGCACCGCTTCGTCGCCTGCCCGTTCGGCGCCCCCGGCGAGCGCATGTACCGCACCGGGGACCTGGTGATCCGCCGGCCCGACGGGAACCTGACGTACCTGGGCCGCACCGACCAGCAGGTCAAGATCCGCGGACACCGGGTCGAACTCGGCGAGGTCGAGGCCGTGTTCGCGGCGCACCCGGCGGTGCGGTTCGCCGCCGCGGTGGCCCAGCCCGACCCACAGGTCGACGGCGCGTACCGGCTGGCCGCGTATCTCGTGCTCGACGGCGCCGACCTGGCGCAGGTCGCCGCCGAAGTGGGCGCCGGCCTGCCGGACTTCCTGCGCCCGACGCACTACGCCCGGGTCGACGGCATCCCGCTGACCGTGAACGGGAAGGCCGACACCAAGGCGCTGCCGGAGGCCAGGCCGCTCGGCGCGCTGACCACGGCGGGCGAACGCGGCCCGGCGACCGGCACCGAGACCGTGGTGTGCGAGTACTTCGCCGAGGCACTCGACCTGGACGACGACGAGGTGAGCGCGGTGAGCGACTTCGTGTCCCTCGGCGGTCACTCCATGCTGGCGGTGCGGCTGACCGGGCTGCTCCGCCGCGAGTACGGTCCCGTGATCACGATCCGTGATCTGTTCACCCTGCGAACCCCCGAAGCGATTGCGCGCCACCTCGATGACAACTCCTGACACGCAGCGCCCCCGGCCGGGGGCCGACATCCTGCGCACCGCGCTCGGCCGCAATGTCGGTGCCATGGTCCGGGGCACGGTCCTCATGGGCCTGTACCAGGCGGGGGAGACGGCGTTCCCCATCGCGCTCGGCCTGATCGTCGAGCACACCATGCGGGACCGGAGCCCGGCCGCGCTCGGTCTGTCGATCGGCGCGCTGGCCGTGATCATCACGACGGTCTCGCTGTCGTGGCGGTTCGGGATGCGCGTCCTGCAGAAGGCCAACACCACCGAGGCGCACCGCTGGCGGGTGCAGGTGGCCGCCTGCGGGCTCCAGCCGGTGGCCAGGGACATCGACCTGAAGTCCGGCGAGGTGCTCACCGTCGCCACCGAGGACGCCGACCAGACCGCCGACATCATCGAGGTGGTGCCGCTGCTGATCAGCTCCCTGGTCGCGGTGGTGGTCGCGGCACTCGCACTGGGCCTGGCCGACATCCGGCTCGGCCTGCTGGTGATCGTGGGGACCGTCGCGATCCTCTCGATCCTCGCCGTGATGTCCAGGCGGATCGGCGCCAGTACGCGCGAACAGCAGGCCCGGGTGGCGCGGGCGGGAGCGAAGGTCGCCGACCTGATCACCGGCCTGCGCCCGCTGCACGGCTTCGGCGGCAACCACGCGGCGTTCGGTACCTACCGGAAGGTCAGCAGGGACGCGCGGCGCCAGGCGATCACCGTCGCCCGGGTGAACGGCACGTACGCGGGCACCGCACTGGCCCTCAACGCGGTGCTCGCCGCCGCCGTGTCCCTGACGGCGGGCTGGCTGGCGTTCGACGGGCGGATCACCATCGGGGAACTCGTCATGGCCGTGGGCCTCGCGCAGTTCATCATCGAACCGCTCAAGATGTTCTCGGAGATGCCCAAGTACGTGATGATGGCGCGCGCCTCGGCCGATCGGATGGCGCTGGTCCTCACCGCGCCGCCGGTGACGACCCCGGGGCCGCGGCGCCCGGCGGCGGGCGGCGGCCTGGCGGTGGACGGCGTCCGGTACGGGGCGCTGCGCGGGCTGGAGTTCGAGGTGGCCGCCGGGGAGTTCGTGGCGATCGCCGCGTACCGGCCGCGTGCCGCGGCCGACCTCGCCGCGCTCCTCGCGGTGAAGGTCGCGCCCCAGGCGTACGGGGGAGTGGTGCGGGTCGGCGGGCAGGCGCTGGCGGACCTGTCGGTCGAGGCGGTCCGCGAGCACATGCTGGTGAACCCGTACGACGGGGAGATCTTCGCGGGCACGCTCCGCACGAACATCGACCCGTCGGGAACCAGCCGGACGATCGCCGAGGCCGTCGAGGCGTCCATGCTGACCGATGTCGTCGCCCTCCACCGCGACGGGCTCGACCACGCGGTCCGCGACCGGGGCGCCAACCTGTCCGGGGGACAGCGGCAACGGCTGTCCCTGGCCCGCGCCCTGGCCGCCGACTCCGACGTGCTGGTCCTGCACAACCCGACGACGGCCGTGGACGCCGTCACCGAACAGCTCATCGCCCGCAACATCGCGAAGCTGCGCCGGGGCCGCACCACGGTCGTGATCACCAGCAGTCCGGCCCTCCTGGACGCCGCCGACCGGGTGCTCGTCCTGGACGACGGCGTCATCACCGCCCAGGACACCCATCGCAACCTCCTGGCCGGCGACGAGAACTACTGCCTGGCCGTGGCCCGTTGAGAACAAGCCGGTGCCGGGGGTCTTTCAGAGCAGGGCCCAGGCGACGTCCCTGAGCAGGGCGTGGCGCCAGCCCGCCCGGTCGTGGTCCGAGGCCGACCGCGACACCCGTACCGTCGCGCCGGCCCGTTCGGTCAGCGCCTCGGTCAGCTCGCAGTGCGGCAGCATCCGCGTCTCGTGCTCCCCGACGTCGAACGCGCAGCGCAGACCGGACAGGTCGGGGCCGCGCCGCAGCCGGTCGGCGACGGCGCCGCCGACCGGGCCGCCCAACGGGTCGGGCCGGTCCTCGGCCCCCGGCGCCCACCAGAAGGACGGCGACTGGCAGGCGACCCGCGAGACCAGATCGGGGAACTCCAGCGCCGCGTACAGCGCGCTCAGCCCGCCCAGACTCTGCCCCGCGACCACCATCCGGCCGGGGTCGGCCGGTACCCCGGACTCCGCGACCAGCGGCAGGAGTTCGTCCCGGACCGCCTCCCACAGCTCGGGCCTGCACCCGAACTCGGCCTGCCGGTCCTTGGCCGGAAGGTAGACCAGGGTGACGGGCGGCATCTCGCCGCAGGCGGCGGCCGAGTCGAACGCGGTCATCGCCGGGTGCAGATGCAGCCAGTCGTCCCCGTCGAGCAGCAGGACCACCGGCCCGCCGCCGCCCACCGGGTGGACGCGCACGGTGCGCCGGCCGCCGAGCCGCTCGCTCGCCCAGCGGATCCGGGTACGGGGGAGCGGGAGCACGTCGTCGGCGCCGACGACGGGCCAGTGCGGCTGGGCCGGGGCGTCCGGGGTCGCGGCGACGGACCGGTCGGCGCCCGCGCCGACCGGGTTGAACGGATCGGCACGGGCCGCGCCGCCCGCGATGAACCGGTAGGTCACCCGCAGCCTTGCGGGCATGCGCACTTCGGCGTACCAGCAGTCGGTGCCGGCCCACCGGCGCAGGGGGACCGGCTGCGACCAGCTCTCGAAGTCGATCAGCGCCTCGGACCCGCGCCACAGGAACAGGGTCCGCCAGCCGCCGTCGCCGTCGGGTACGGGCGCCGGCGTCCGTACCGCCGCCCAGAACTCGTCGGTGCCGGGCCTGCCGTGCAGTCCGAACCCGGCGAAGGCGTCGCCCTCGTCCTCGTCGCGGACCCGCTCGGTCACCGGGTGCATCGGCAGCTCCTTGTGAGAGGGAAGGGGAAGAGGTTAGGCTCACCTTGCATTAGGTGAGCCTAACCTAATAACTCTGCTCGCTTCCGCTCCGATCCCATCCGCACCCGCGCCCTGACGCACACTCACGACGCCGCCGTCACCGGCCCGTCGGCCCCGAGGAGGCACCGACACATGAGCACCAACCCCTTCGACGACCCCGAAGGCCGCTTCCTGGTCCTGGTGAACGACGAGGGACAGCACTCGCTCTGGCCGGCCTTCGCCGAGGTACCCGGCGGATGGACGATCGCCCTCGACGAGAACAGCCGCGAGGCATGCCTGGACTACATCGAGACCCACTGGACCGACCTGCGCCCCCGCTCCCTCGCGGCGGCCACCGACTGACCCCGAAGTCTTGATCACGGCCACGCCGCGCCCGGCTCCGCCGGTGCCCGCGCCTTCCGCGCCCTGCGCCCCTCCCGCCCCTTCCGCGCCGACACGCTCCGTGCGCCCCGCCCGGCACCAGGACGCCGCCGAACTCGCCGAACTGTCCCGGCCCTTCGTGCGCTCGGGGGCGCTGCGGGAGCGGCCCGCCGCGCTCTACGCCGCCCACGCGGCCGACTTCCTCGTGGCGCAGGCCCCCGGATCCCCGCTCGAAGGCTGCGTAGGCCTGCGGGTGTACCCGGCGGACCCGGGGGAGGATCGCGGGGCCGTGGGCGTCGTGTACAACTTCTGCGTCGCCGGGCACCGGCAGGGGCGCGGCGTGGGGGCCGGGCTCCTGCGCGCGCTGCTGGCCACGGCGCGCGCCCGGTCGCTGGATGCCCTGTTCACGGCGACGACCGGCGGGGGCGGCCTGTTCCTCCGGTACGGCTTCGCGCCCACGACCACGCGTCCGGCACCTGCTTCCTGGGCGGCGGCCCTGGACCCCCGGCGCGACGCGCGGATCCTCGTGAAGACCCTCTGACCGCACCTCGCGCCGACGCACCGATGGCCGCCCCGGACCGGAGTCCGGGGCGGCCATCGGCCTTTGCGGGGGTGCCCGGCGCGATCAGGCGGTGTCGCTGCCGCTGCCGTGCTCCGGGCCGTCGCCGGGAACCACGGTGGTGCCGGGGCCGGTCCCCCCGAGGACGCCGTGGAGCACGGCGTGCGGCACGCGGCCGTCCAGCACCTGCGCCCGGCCCACACCGCCGCGGACGGCCCGCAGGCAGCCCTCCATCTTCGGCAGCATCCCGCCGGCCAGCCCCGGCAGCAGCCCGTCCAGCGCGTCGGCGGTCAACCGGCCGATCACCTCGGTGCTGTGCGGCCAGTCCGCGTACAGCCCCGCCACGTCGGTGAGCATCACCAGCCGCTCGGCACCGAGCGCCACGGCGAGGGCGGACGCCGCGAGGTCGGCGTTGACGTTGTAGACCTGTCCGTCCTCACCGCGTGCCACGGGTGAGATCACCGGGATGTGCCCCTGCTCCAGGAGCGCGCCCACCATGCCCGGGTTCACGTCCACGATGTCCCCGACGAGACCGATGTCCACCGCCCGGCCGTCCACCAGGGCCGGGCGCCGTACCGCCGTCATGGTGTGCGCGTCCTCGCCCGTCATGCCCACGGCGAAGGGCCCATGGGCGTTGATGTGGCCGACCAGCTCCCGCTGGACCCGGCCGCTCAGCACCATGCGCACCACCTCCATGGTCTCCGCGGTGGTCACCCGCAGCCCCGCCTCGAACCGGGTCTCCAGGCCGAGGCGGTCGAGCATCGAGCTGATCTGCGGACCGCCCCCGTGCACGACGACCGGGCGCAGCCCCGTGCGCCACAGCTCCACGACGTCGCGGGCGAACGTCCGTTGCAGCTCCGTGTCCACCATGGCGTTGCCGCCGAACTTGACGACGACCGTGCCGCCCCGCGGTTCGTCAGGCCGGCGAAGCGGCCCGGCGGAAGGATGCGCGTCCGCGCGCTCCGTGACGACCGGTCCCATGTCTGCCCCCACCCTGGTCGTTCGTCCGGGTCACCCCTGATGCCCAATTAGCTTAGCCTAGCCTAATTGGGTATCAGGGGTATGTGGGCGCGCGCCGGTGGAGCCGTGGTGGTTCGCGGGGTCGCCGATGTCCCCCGATCCACTCCAAGTGCCCTACGCGCCTTGCCGGTTGGCGGACTTGAGCGTGAACCGGTTGCCGTCGGCCCGCGGGAGCCGCGCGGGGCGGGTGACCCGCTCGATACGGGAGTCGGCCGGTGAGCGCAAGTGGCGTACCCCGAAGGTCCGTTGGAAACACATCGACACGGTGTCGGTGAAATCACAGCCATCCGTTGCGCTGCGCCTGCAAGGCCATCTGGAAGCGGTTCGCGGCGCCCAGCCGGGCCATCAGGACCTGGAGACGGCGGAAGAGCGTGCGGCGGCTGATGCCCAGTTCGCGGGCGATCACGTCGTCGCCGGCGCCACCCGCGAGGAGCCACAGCAGACGGCGGTCGGCGGGTTGCAGGCCGCCCGGACGAGTGGTGCGGCCGTGGAACGGCAGCGCGTTGTGCCAGGACTGCTCGAACAGCGCCATGAGCGCGGAGAGCAGCCCGCACGGTTGCACGATCAGCATGGTGTTGTGTACGTCCGCCTCCTGGATCGACAAGGACACCAGCGCGTACGCCTCGTCGATGATCACGAGCTTGACCGGCACCGACGGCAGCACCCGGGCCTGCTCGCCGGCCCTGATGCACGGTTCGATGGCTTCCTTCAGGCGGCCCGGATGCTCCAGCGACTCCCGCGAGTACACGACCCGCTGTGTCACCCCCCTGGCGAGGGTGGCCAGCGCGTCGTCCGTGGCCTGCGGCAGGTGGAAGTACGGCGGTGACTCGAACTGCCGGATCTGCTCGCGGGCGCTCGCCCAGGCCTGACGCATCCGGGGACCGATGGCCTCGCCGGTGACGACCTCGACGAGATCGTCGTTGTACGCGGCGAGCCGCTGCCGCCGGAACGACTCGAACGCGCCCCCGACGGTGAGGCGCGACTCCTCGACCTCGGCCGCACGGTGCCGGGCGAGGATCTCCAGCCCGGCGGCCGGCGGAACCGGGGCCACCACGTCCTCGCCCTCCTCGGCGGCGCTGGCCAGCCCGGCATCGACCAGCGCCCCGTACGCGGCGGCCAGGGCCGCGCCGTCCAGCCCGGCCGCTCCGGCGATCGCGCTCAGCGGCGCGGGGGCCAGTTCGAGCAGCGCCAGATAGACCCGGCCCGCCTCGTCACCGATGCCCAGCAGCCGAAGCGCCTCGCCGAGTCTCGCGTTCGTCATGTGCCCATTATCGACGCCTCCGGCCGGCGGGCGTGGCCGATCCGTGCCAGTGGCACTCCTCGGCACCGTACGTGGCCGGCGCGGGATACCGTCCTGGAGCCGCCGACGACCGGCGGCGGCGAGGAACCACCGAGGAACCCGCACGAGGAACCCACTCAGAGGAAGGCGTACGCCGTGGCCAAGGGGCGAAAGAACGGTCTCTACTCAGGGATCTCCGAGGAACTGTCCGCTCTGATGCGGACGGGCTGGGCGGACACCGAGCGGCACGACCTGCGGCTCGACGAGCAGGCCCCGTACGCGGCCCGCCGCCGCACCGCGCTCTCCGCGCGCTTCCCGGGCGAGCGCCTCGTGATCCCCTCCGGGAACCTCAAGACCCGTTCGAACGACGACACCTACCCGTTCCGCCCCTACACCGGCTACGTGCACATGACCGGGGACCAGGCCCGGGACGGTGCTCTCGTCCTCGAACCCCGGGCGGACGGCGGCCACGACGCCTACTGCTACCAGCTGCCGCGGGACAGCAGGGACAACAACGAGTTCTGGACCGGCTCCACGGCCGAGCTGTGGATGGGCCGGCGCCGCTCCCTCGCCGAGTCGGAGCTCGTGCTCGGCCTGCCCTGCCGGGACGTCCGCACGGCCGCCGCCGACCTCGCCGCCGGCTCCGGCGCGCCGACCCGGATCGTCCGGGGCATCGACCCGTCCCTGGAGGCCGCCGTCACCACCGACGAGGAGCGCGACGCCGAACTCGAAGAGGCGCTCGGCGACCTCCGCCTCGTCAAGGACGACTGGGAGATCGGCGAGCTCCGCAAGGCGGTCGACTCCACGGTGCGCGGATTCACCGACGCGATCGGAGAGCTCTCCGGCGCGATAGAGACGTCCGAGCGGTGGATCGAGGGCACCTTCTTCCGCCGCGCCCGCCTTGAGGGCAACGCGGTCGGCTACGGCTCGATCTGCGCCGCCGGCGAGCACGCCACGATCATGCACTGGACGGACAACGACGGCCCGGTGCGCCCGGGAGAGCTGCTCCTGTTCGACGCGGGCGTGGAGACGCACACCCTCTACACCGCCGACGTCACCCGCACCCTCCCGATCAGCGGCACCTTCACTCCTGTGCAGCGCAAGGTCTACGACGCGGTGTACGAGGCCCAGGAAGCCGGCATGGCGGCCGTCAAGCCGGGCGCCGCGTACCGGGACTTCCACGAGGCCTCCCAGCGCCACCTGGCGGCACGACTGGTCGAGTGGGGCTTCATCGAGGGCCCCGCCGACCGCGCGTACGAGCTCGGCCTCCAGCGCCGCTTCACGATGGCCGGCACCGGCCACATGCTCGGCCTGGACGTCCACGACTGCGCGCAGGCCCGCAACGAGGAGTACGTCGACGGCGTGCTGGAGCCGGGCATGGTGCTCACCGTCGAGCCCGGCCTGTACTTCCAGCCGGACGACCTCACCGTGCCCGAGGAGTGGCGCGGCATCGGCGTCCGGATCGAGGACGACCTGGTCGTCACCGACGACGGGCACGAGAACCTGTCGGCCGGACTGCCCAGGTCGGCGGACGAGGTCGAGGAGTGGATGGCCCGGATCGCGGGCTGAACGACGCGGTGCGGTGAACGCGCGAGCCGGGCGGACCTCACGCCCAGAGCCGTTCACCGAGCTTCCCGGCGGATCCGGCACCGGGCAGGACGTAGGCCACGGCCGAGGCCCGGTGCTGGAGGAACGGATTGAGTGCGTCGCGGGCCGCCAGTCGGTTCTGGACGCGGGTGAACTGGGCGGCGTCGCGCATGAAGGCACAGAAGAGGAGGCCGCGGTCGCCCGGTCCGTCGTCGTAGCTGTAGCTGCGGCGGAGCATCCGGGCACCGCCGTCGAAGCGGGGGCTGGCGAGGCGCACGTGGGCGGTGGCGGGGATGACGTAGGAACCGTCGGGGTTCTTGGCGTAGATGTCCGGCTCGTCGCGCTCGGCGGTGCCGGTGAGGGCGACTCCGTCACGGGCTCGGCGGCCGATCACCCCGTCGCGCCGGTCCTCGGAGAGGGCCGCGAAGCCGGCGACGTCCATGTGGATCCGGCGGTAGACCAGAACGGTGCCGTCCCCGTGGGCTCCGGGCGGGCCCCAGACCCACTGCTCGGCCGCCGTGTGATCGGGGTTGGCGGTGCCGTCCTTGGAACCGAACAGGTTGCGCGGGGTGGTGCCCGGGGGAGTGTGGGGCAGGAAGCCGGACTGGGACCAGCGCGGCACGGCGCCGGCGGTGCGAGCGGCGGTGGCGACGAGTTCGGCGACGACGGTGAGCGTCCAGCGGTCGGCCGCGCCCAGCTGGACCAGGACGTCGCCGTTGCTGCGGCGCGGGTCGAGACGATCGCCCGGGAACGGCGGTAACTCCGCCAGCGAGGCCGGGACATCGAGGCCGAGCCGGGCGGCGAGGGCGGGGCCGACGCCGACCAGGGAGGTGAGCCGCGTCGTGCCACCGCCCTGGAGCCGCGGGTCCGGCGGGGAGTCGGCGGCCGCGGTGGCGAGCGTGCTGCTCAGCGCGGACAGGACGCTGCGAAGAACCTTCCGGTCGGCGGCGGCCGAGGTCCGGGGGAGGTCGAAGGAGAGCAGGTGCGTAGCCGGCTGCTGGGGCGCCGTGACACCTGCCTGCCGGGTGCCGTGGAAGGGAATCGCGGCCTCGGCCGGCGGGGAGCCGGCGCCGGCCCGGCCGGTCGGCCCCTCGCCCCTCGCCAGTCCGTCGGCCGCCGCTCCGGCCCCGGCGGCGAGCACCGCTCCGGCCGCGAGCAGTGCCCGGCGCCGCCCGACACCGGTTGCCGCGGGGCGGGAGGGATCCTGCGCATTTCCGTGTTGGGTGGGCATGGGCCTATTGGAGACGATAAAACATCCTGCATGCAAACCCTGTCCGCATTACGCCCGTTGAACCGCTCGACCGTCCCGAAGGCGATGTCCCGGGCGATGCTGCGCCTGTCGGTACTGGTCGTCCCGCTCGCGCTGGTGGCCACCGGATGCTCCGGTACGGAGCCGGCCCCCGCCGACGCACGGCATCCGGCGGGGAGTGTGCTGCGCGTTCCGCAGGATTTCCGCTCGGTGCAGCAGGCGGTGGACGTCGCTCGTGAGGGCGAGACGGTGCTGATCGGCCCCGGTGTGTACCGGGAGAGCGTGCGTGTCACCAAGCCCCGTGTGGTGCTGCGTGGAACGGACCGCAACAAGGTGGTCTTCGACGGCGGTGTGCGTCTGGCCAACGGCATCACCGTGACCGGTGCGGGCTCGGTGGTGGAGAACCTCACGGTGCACGGCTACCTCGCCAACGGCGTGCTGTTCACCGGCGTCACCGACGAGCGGTTGCAGCAGCGCGGCGCCGGCGGCTCCGCCTACGACCCGCTGGACACCACCCGTTTCCCTCCCGTCCGCGGTTTCCGCGCGACCCGGGTCACGGCGTACAACAACGGCCTGTACGGCATCTACGCCTTTGACGCGCGCGACGGCGTGATCGAGGACTCCTACGCCTCCGGGCACGCCGACTCCGGCATCTACGTCGGCCAGTGCAAGCCCTGCTCCACCGTCGTCCGGGGCAACACCGTGGAGCGCAACGCGGTCGGCATCGAACTGACCAATGCCTCGGACGGCCTGCACGTGCTGGGCAATCGCGTCGCCCGCAACCGGGTCGGCGTCACGGTCAACTCCAACGACCTGGAGGCCCTCGCCCCGCAGCACGGCGCGGTGATCGCGGGCAACGTGGTGGCCGACAACAACGCCGCCGACACGCCCGAGCAGGCGGACGGGGGATTCGGCATCGGCATCGGCATCGGTGGCGGCACCGCGAACCGCGTCCAGCGCAACCTGATCCGCGGCAACCGGGCGGCCGGAGTCGTCGTCACCGACCCGCCGGGGCACCCGGCGAGCGGCAACCGCGTCGAAGACAACCGCGCCACCGGCAACGGCGTCGACCTCGTGCTGGCCTCGGCCGACCCCGGCAACTGTTTCGCGGGCAACCGGCCCGGCACCCAGAGCCCGGACGGCCTGGAGGGACGCGCGGGCTGCGGCACCCGCGGCAGGGGCACGCCGCCCACCGGCCGGACCGCTCCGGTGCAGCCGCCGCCCGGCGTCCCGTTCAGCCAGGTGCCGGCCCCGCCCGCCCAGCCGTCCATGCCGGACCCGACGGTCCCGGGCCGCCCGGCGACCGGCCTGCCCGGGGCCGTCGACCCGGCCGCGTATCCGCTCCCGAAGGACGTGGACGCCGTGCCGCACCCGCGCTGAGCACGGCGGCACGGCGGCGGAAGCCGGGGCGGCACCGGCACCGGGGACTCAGCCGGTGCCGCCCCACGGCGCCTCGGGGAGCTTCGCGCGGCCCTCGTGCCCGGTGAACTCCACGGTGGTCGGCGTCCCCAGACCCGGCATCCGCATCGTCACCCGCCGCAGGCCGCCGTCACCGTCGACCCAGTACGTCAGCGGCGACCGTCCGCCGTCGGAACCCGCACCGGGCGTGGCGCCCTGGGCGCGCGGCCCGGCGAACCGGTCGTAGCCGCGGCCGTCGATGCGGTCGTGCGCCAGCCATCGGGCCCCGGACTGGGCGAGCAGCATCGGGTTGTCGGGGCGGTCCGCACCGAGCCCGATCAGCAACTGGAGCCCGGCGTCCAGCGGATCGGTCGTGTAGGAGCGCGAGGACCAGCCCGAGCGCGGGATGTGCTCGGCCTGCTGCCAGGGCTGCTTGTCGTCGCCCTCGGGCACGGGGGCCAGGCCGAGGCCGCCGGTGTCCCAGACGATCAGCCCGTGGTCGAGCTGCCCGGCGTCGGGCCCGGAAGCACCGGAGGATCCGGTGACTCGATAACTCCCCACGGCCCGATGGGTCCGGTAGTCCACGACCCCCTCGACCCGCACCACCACTCCGCCGCCCTCGGTGGCGGTGAGGGTCACCGCCACGGGACTGGCCTGGTACAGGTTCAGCCGCGACAGCGCCAGCCTGGACGCCTCCTCCGTCGTCACCGGCCGCTCGGCGGTGGTGGAGTCGTCGGAGTAGCCCCGGTAGGCGGCCAGGCCGCCCACCGCGGCGCCGCAGGCCGTGATCGCGATCAGTGTTCTCCACCAGAGGGCCCGACGCGGCGTACGGCCGCCGGTCTTCCCTGTCCGAGCCATGCGGTCGCCTTCTCTCATCGGTCGGTCACAACGGAGGTGGGTCATGCGGGAGGGCGGGTCCGCGAACCGCTGGTCCGCGAACCCGCCCGAACCGGCCCGGACGGTCATCCGTGCCGATCACCCCGATCCGGGGTCAGGGCCCGCTCGGCCCTGATCCGCCGAACCTGCGCTAGCGGTGCTGTGCCCTTCGCCTGCGCATCAGTACGACCAGTGCCGCACCGAGGCCCGTGAGCGCGGCACAGCCGGCCAGGGCCAGCGAAAGCCCCGCGCCCAGCCCGGTGGACGCCAGGCCCGAGTGGGACACGTGGCCGGGCCTGCCCGGTGATCCCTGGGCCTCCGGCCAACCCGGCTTGCCCGGCTTGCCCTGTCCATGCCCCGGCTTCGTCGGCTTCGGTGTCGGCTCGGTGGCGTGAAGCCGCCGGTTGACCGCTGTCACCGAGACCCCGTCGTCGAGGTTGTCGGAGGTCAGCACCAGCGGCCCGGACACGGGCTCGTCCGGTGCGGCGTAACCCGCGGGAGGCCTGACCTCCTGCCAGTAGTACGTGCCCGGCACGCCGGTGCCGCGGCAGATGCCGTCGGTCCGGGTGACGCAGGGCTTGCCGACCTTCGTGTCCGGGTCCTCCCCGGTGGTCTGCAGTCCGTCGGCGTCGTTCGTCTCCTTCCACAGCTGGAATTTCGCGTGGGCCAGCGCTCTGCCGTGCTCGTCGTGCTTGACCAGGCGCAGCTCGCCTTCCTGTTGTCGGAAGCCGAAGTCGTAGGTGTGGTCGTTCTCGCCGGGCCCGCCGGTGGTCAGCGACCGTTCCGGGAAGCGCGCGTCGCGCGGGACGATGCCCTTGGAGTCGATGAAGTGGTTGTCGCCGGCGTCCGCTCGGGTGGGCACCCACTGGTGGAGCGGACCGCCCTCGGCGTAGTCGGCCGGCTTGTCGAGGCGGATGGTGTACTTGGTCCTCGGCCGGAGACCTCCGGTGACATTGGAGTCGTCGAAGTAGTACTCGCCACGCGCCGTCGTCACGGTCGTCCCCACGAGCTTGCCCGACTCGTCGTACAGATGGACGGTCGCGCCCACGACCGGGCGCTGGCCCGGGTTCTGGATGCCCTTGCGCTCGGGGTCGTACCAGACCCGGTTGCCGATCTGGAGCGGGGCCTGGTCGCAGAGCACCTCCAGGTCGCCCATCGAGGCGCCTTTGCCGAACGGGGCCACGGCGCCCGGCGGGTTGAGGCGCAGGCCGAACTTCGGGTCCTGGGTGCCGTCGCGCTGGAGGAACGACGTGCCGTACCCGAGGGCGGTGTGGTTGGGGTCGAAGGCGGAGACCGCGATGGTGTTCTCGACCTTGGAGAGCGCCATGCCGGCGAACGCCGTGTTGCGGTGGCCACCCCAGCTGGTGTCGAAGAAACGGGTGCCCCGGGGGGAGAGCCCGCAGCCGTTGTTGGTGTCCATCACGTACATGTTGTCCGCCGGGCAGGCCTTGTTCAGGTCACCGCCCGACATGACGACGGCGGCGGAGCCCGGCGTGGGACCGGCCGGCGCGCGGTCGCCGAAGCGGTCGCGGAAGGCCAGCAGCATCGAGCCGTCGGACTCGAAGTCGATCTCGCCCACCTGCGGTTCGGGGTTGGCGATGGTGGAGTTGCCGCACGGGCGGCCGTTCTGCGAGTCGGGGTAGGTGTTCGTCCACGGGAACCAGCCCGCGCCGTCGCACGGGCCACCGCCAACGGTGGACTGACGCGGGTAGTCCAGCGGCTGGTCCAGCACCGGCTTGCTGAACGCCCCGGTGCCGAGGTCGAAGGGCATGACCACGGCGCGCAGGTCCGAGAGCTTCCCGGTGGACTCGCCGGAGCACACCCCGCCGACGTAGCCGACGCCGTCACGCAGACCGAGGCCGAACGGGCGCCAGTCCGCCGCCGCCGGACAGCCCGGATCCGGGATGGTGGCGACGGACTCGGGTGCCGCCGCGGTCGCCGCCGTGGCGTCGTAGCGGTAGAGCTTGCGGTTGTTGAGGTTGACGACGAACAGGTCCTTGCCGTCTTCGGTGATCTTGATGCCGCCCAGGCTCTCCTTGCCGGGCGCGTCGAGGAAGGCGTCGTCGGTGCCCTCGCCGTGCTCCGTCGTCCCCGCGTCCGGGACGACGGTGAACAGGGTGGTCGACTTCTGCGCGCTGTCGGTCACGTAGATGCCGCCGGCGCCGCCCGGACCGTAGTCCGTGGTGCGCTTGGCGAGTGCCGAGGAGAACACCCGCTTGTCGGCCTTGTTCCACGCGATGCCGAAGAGCGTGCCGGTCTCGGCGTCGGTGGCGATGTTCGTGACGTCGACGTCGACGCCGTCCTGGCCGCGTGCGCTGTAGGGGAACGAGACCAGCGTGCGCTGGGCCTTGCCCTCGCGCGTGGCGGGCTGACAGGTCGTCATCAGCGGTGCGTTCTTCTGGCAGTAGTCACCCGGACTCCAGAGCCCGGTGGTGTACGCCACGTTCTTCCCGCCGGAGAGGTCGACGAACTCCTCGTTGCTGCTCAGCTGGTTGGGCGCACCGTCCAGCCCCTGGCGCGAGGCGAAGGCGGGGAACAGCGCTCCCGGCTTCGGATTCACCACCTGCACCCGGTACCTGCCGCCGCTGGGCCCGTCCGCCGCCGGGGTGAGCGTCACGGTGCCGTCGGCCGCGGTGACCCCCTCGATGCCGGTCCCGGCGTCGTCGGTGAGGGTCACCCTGACGCCCGCGATGCCCGGTTCCAGCGCGGGGGTCCACACTCCGGTGTTGTCCACGGCCCGGATCACCCGGACCGTCACCGCCCCGTCCCCCGCCTGCGAGTGCGCCACGGGCGCCGCGGCTAACGAGCCGCTACCGATTCCGAGGGCGAGCGCGGCCAGGGAACCGACGGTACGGCGACCGGGCATGCCCGGCCTCCGCCGACGCGTCCCGGGCGCGGCTCCCTTCACTTCTTCATTCGTTGATTTCATCTCCTGCTCTCAGTGTTCAGAAGGACCTGAGGCCCTGCCAGTGAGGGAATACATAGAGATGCGGAGAACCGCCTTTACACGGATCTTAGAAGGGCTTCGGGCAAGATCATGGAGGAATGGTGAACTCGTCCGCCGCTGAATCTCCATGTGGCCGCCCCCGGTCGCGTCGCGGGCGAAGTATCGAAACAGTGAGCGAAATTCGCACTCCTGTCTCATTGGTCACTGTGACGCCGACGCCCTCCTGGTTCCGGCCGGGCTCGGCGGGTGTCCGCGCCGTGGCGGCCAGGTGCCCGACCCTTCGCCCGGGATAATCCCCAGCGCTTGCCGGGCCGCCGCAATGCTTCCCGTTCCGCCCCGGACGGCTCGAATGCGTGCGGGACTTCACCGCGCTTTCGCCAACCGGGTGGTCTGTCCGCGCAAGGGGATTCACCAGATCATTTCGAGGCCGCTCCCAATGAATCCGGTCCGGCCGGCAGTGCATGCGTCCGTGCCGCCGCGGCTTGTCCGGCGGAAGACGGCGACACCCCCGGCGACGTGAGATCCCGTGCGCTATGGGAGCGTGAGCGGGTGAGTGAGACAACGACTGAAACCCTGCAATACCGCTTTGACGGGCCGGACGACGCGCCGATCCTGGTCCTGGGCCCCTCCCTCGGGACCTCGTGGCACATGTGGGACCGGCAGATACCGGAGCTCACCCAGCACTGGCGGGTCTTCCGCTACGACCTCCCGGGCCACGGCGGCGCCCCCGCCCACCCCGCCACCGCCATCGCCGACCTCTCCGACCGGCTGCTCGCCACCCTCGACGGCCTCGGCGTCCAGCGCTTCGGGTACGCGGGCTGCTCCATCGGCGGTGCGATCGGCGCCGACCTCGCGCTGCGCCATCCGCAGCGGGTCGCCTCGCTGGCCCTGGTCGCCGCCTCGCCCCGGTTCGGCAGCGCCGACGAATTCCGCCAGCGCGGAGTGGTCGTGCGCACCAACGGTCTGGAGCCGATGGCCCGCACCGCGCCCGAGCGCTGGTTCACCACCGGGTTCGCCGCCGCCCAGCCGGCCATCGTCGACTGGGCCGTCCAGATGGTCCGCACCACCGACCCCGGCTGCTACATCGCCGCCTGCGAGGCCCTCGCGGCCTTCGACGTCCGCGGCGAACTCGGCCGCATCGGCGTCCCGACCCTCGTCCTGGTCGGCGCCGAGGACCGGGTCACCGGACCGGGCGACGCACGCATCCTGGTCGCCGGCATACCGGACGCCCGGCTCGCCCTCGTACCCGGCGCCTCGCATCTGGCCCCGGTCGAGCAGCCCGGGGCCGTCACCGATCTGCTGCTCACCCACTTCTCCTCGGCCTGGCAGGACACCCTCGCCGCCATCCCCGCCCCGTCCGTCATCCCCCAGCTCTCCGCGCCCGTGCTGCCCGTCGCGGAGATCACCGCCGCCACACCGCAGCCCGACCCCGGGACCACCGGACGCGCCGACCCGCACGAGCGCGGCATGAAGGTGCGCCGCGAAGTGCTGGGCGACGCCCACGTGGACCGGGCCACGGCCTCCTCCGACGACTTCACCGAGGACTTCCAGGAGCTGGTCACCCGCTACGCATGGGGCGAGGTGTGGACCCGGGAGGGGCTGGACCGCCGGACCCGCAGCTGTGTCACGCTCACCGCGCTGGTCGCCTCCGGCCGCCTGGAGAGCCTGGCCGCGCATGTCCGGGCCGCCCTGCGCAACGGCCTCACCCCGGCCGAGATCAAGGAGGTGCTGATGCAGACCGCCGTGTACTGCGGGGTGCCCGCCGCCGGCGCCGCCTTCACCGTCGCCCAGACCGTGATTCAGGAAGAAACGAGGCCGCGCCCGTAGCAGGATGGGCCCATGAACGCCGTGAATCCCATGCACCTGACACTGACCAAGAAGACGCACTCCTGCATCCGGCTGGAGAAGGACGGGCAAACGCTCGTCATCGACCCGGGCGGCCTCTCGGAGGAGGACGCGGCCGTGGGCGCCGACGCGATGCTGGTGACGCACGAGCACTTCGACCACTTCGACGAGGGACGGCTGCGCGCCGGCATGGAGGCCAACCCGGCCGCCGAGATCTGGACCCTGCGCAGCGTCGCCGACCGGCTCACGGCCGCCTTCCCCGGCCGCGTCCACACCGTCGGCCACGGCGACACCTTCACCGCGGCGGGCTTCGACGTACAGGTGCACGGCGAGCTGCACGCGGTGATCCACCCGGACATCCCGAGGATCACCAACATCGGCTTCCTGGTGGACGGTTCGCTCTTCCATCCGGGCGACGCGCTCACCGTCCCCGACCGGCCGGTCGACACCCTGATGCTCCCGGTGATGGCCCCCTGGAACAAGATCTCCGAGGTCATCGACTACGTACGCGAGGTCAAGCCGCGCCGCGCCATCGACATCCACGACGCGCTGCTCGCCGATCTCGCCCGCCCGGTCTACGACCACCAGATCGGCAGCCTCGGCGGTGCGGACCACGGCCGGCTGGCCCCGGGGGACTCGACGGGACTGTGACCGGCGCCGGTCCGGCGGCTGTCAGTGCCAGCCGCTAGGTTTACGTACATGCGCATCGCCACCTGGAACGTCAATTCGATCACCGCCCGGCTCCCGAGGCTGCTGGCCTGGCTGGAGAGCACCGGCACGGATGTGCTGTGCATCCAGGAGACCAAGTGCGCCGCCGAGCAGTTCCCGGCGGACGCGCTCCGCGAGCTCGGCTACGAGTCCGCGGTCAACGCCACCGGGAGATGGAACGGCGTGGCGCTGGTCTCCCGCGTCGGCCTGTCCGACGTCGTCAAGGGACTGCCGGACGGCCCGGACTACGAAGGGGCGCAGGAGCCGCGGGCGATCTCCGCGACCTGCGGCCCGGTCCGGGTCTGGTCGGTCTACGTGCCCAACGGCCGCGAGATCGAGCACGCGCACTACGCGTACAAGCTGCGCTGGTTCGAGGCCCTGCAGAAGTCGGTCGCCGCGGACGCCGCGGGCTCGCAGCCGTTCGCGGTGCTGGGCGACTTCAACGTGGCCCCGACCGACGAGGACGTCTGGGACCCGGCCCTGTTCGAGGGGGCCACGCATGTCACCCCCGCCGAGCGCGCCGCCCTCGCCGCGCTGCGCGAGGAGGGGCTGTCGGACGTCATGCCGCGCCCGCTCAAGTACGACCGCCCTTACACCTTCTGGGACTACCGGGAGCTGCGCTTCCCGAAGAACAAGGGCATGCGGATCGACCTGGTCTACGGCAACGCGCCCTTCGTCGCGGCGGTCGAGGACAGCTATGTGGACCGTGAGGAGCGCAAGGGCAAGGGCGCGTCCGACCATGCCCCGGTGGTCGTGGACCTCAGTATCTGAGGATCTGCTGTCCGAGGTCCGTTGTCAGTGGTGGCCGCTAGCGTGGTTCCTGTCCTTATTCCGCTTGCTGGCTGCTTGCTGTGAACGGGACGGCCCCGCCCGTTCAGCGCCGGGCGGGGCTCCATCCGTCGCGGCCGGTCAGGCGGTGGCGCTGCGGCGCACGCCCAGGGACGCCCCGGCGGTGCCCAGTGCCAGGACCATCAGCAGGGCGCTGACCCACAGCGGCGACCGGAAGCCGAGGCCCGCGCCGATCGCCAGCCCGCCCAGCCAGGGGCCGAGCGCGCCACCCACATTGAACGCGGCCGTGGCGAACGAGCCGGACAGCGTCGGCGCGTCGGCCGCCAGCCGGAACACCCACGAGATCAGCGCGGTACCGGTACCGAACGCCAGCATCCCCTGGACGAGGACGAGCGCCACCGTCGCGAACGGGCTGCCCGCCGTCAGCGCGAATCCGGTCCAGCCCACCGCCAGCGCCACCAGACCGGCCGCGGTGAAGGCGACCGGCCGCAGATCGACGAGCCGGCCGGCGGCCGTGACGCCGATGAACGAGCCCAGCCCGAACAGTGACAGCAGACCGGGCACCCAGGCGGCGGTGAGCCCGGTGACACGGGTGGCGAGCGGCTCGACGTAGGAGAACGCGCAGAACGTCGCCCCCTGCACCAGGGCACTGGTCAGCAGGGTCAGCAGCAGCCGCGGACCGGTCAGGGTCCGCAGCTCGACGCTCGCGGGGGCGGGGGCGGACTCGGGACGTCCCGCCGGAACGGTCCTGGCGATCACGAGGACGGCCGGTACGGAGACCAGGGCCACGGCCCAGAACGCCGACCGCCACCCCCAGTGCCCGCCCAGCGCCGCGCCGGCGGGCACCCCGGCGACACAGGCGATGGTGACGCCCCCGACCACCACCGAGGTGGCGCGGGCCCGGGCCTCGGGCCCGACCATGGAGACCGCGGTCACCAGGGCCACCGCCCAGAAGCCCGCGTTGGCCAGCGCCCCGACGACCCGCGTCGCGAGGAGCAGCCCGTAACCGGGTGTGAGTGCGCCGATGACATGGACGGCGCTGAAGACACAGAGGAAGAACACCAGGGCGCGGCGGCGCGGCCAGTTCCGGCTGAAGAGCGCCATCAGCGGCGCCCCGACGATCATCCCGATCGCGAAGGCCGAGGTCAGCAGCCCCGCGGTGGGGATGGAGACGTGCAGGTCGGCGGCGATGTCCGAGACCAGCCCGGACAGCATGAATTCGGATGTGCCCTGGGCGAAGACGGCGAGCCCGAGCGCGTAGACGGCGAATGGCATGAAGGAACCCCATGGACGACTGACGGATGGACCGGACAAGGGGTGTGGGCCCGCACCCGCCCGTCATGACAGGCGGCGACGCGGAAGAACGTCCGGAGTGCTCAGGGACGTGACCGGCGGCGCGGCAGGCGCCGGAGCCGGGGAATCCGCGCACGGTGGAACCAAAAACGGTTCACTAGCGCGGAGGGAGGAGCGCAGCCCACACGGCTGGGGTCCTGCGGCTGCGGGCCGGTGGGAATCGCCCCGGGCCGGTACGCGGCGTCACGGGAGCGATTCGACGGCGGATCAGCCACCGGCGGACCGGTGGTTAGCCTCTGTCGGACTCGGGGCTGGACGTGATCGCGAAGCTACCAGCCCGGATCGCCCCGCCTCCACCCCTTTTCCCGCCGCGACCGCCCGGAACCGCCCCGCAACCGCCCCGGAACCGTGCCGGGGCGGTGGTACGCGGCGCGTGCGGAGGCGCGCGAGCGGGCGCCCGCCCCGGATTCAGCACTCGAACGACAGGCCGCGTGCCCTGTGGTGCGCACCACAGGAGGGATGCGACCCTGAGTGGTATGAACATCCCTTTCTTGGACAACTGGCGTAAGCGTCATGACGGTGCGCGGGAGGCGGGGCTCGCGGCCGCGGCCGCGGCCGATCCCGATGGCGTGGCCGAGCTCCTCGCCGAGTGCGAGCTGCTGCGTGTCCGGGCGGGGCAGCGCGGGCTCGAACTCGACGACAGCCCGGCCTCGTTGGCGGCTCTGGACCAGTTGCCGCCACGCTGGCGGGACGACCCCGAGGAGCTGCCCTGGCTGGGCAACGACGCGGGGCTGTACCTCGGGACGGTCCTGGTGCGGAACGTTCCCGGCGCGGTCTGGAGCATCTGGCCGAGCGGGCAGCCCGTGGTGCGGCTCGCCTCCGGGCGGGAGATCGACGTGGTCGAGGCCGGGCTGGACTGGGCGATGGCGGGCAGCCCCGAGCTCTCCCAGGTCTATTCGGAGTCGGCCGAGGGGTAGAGCCGCCCCGGCGACCGGACTCCCGCGGCCATGGACTCCCATGGCAATCAGATAAGAAGGCTTATGCCCCATTTGTGCGTGTCGGGGGCGAAGTCCCTTTCCAGGCTGGATAGTTTGCGCTGACCTCGACACAAGCGAAAAGTGGGTAGGGCAGCGTATGGCCGTCGATCCGTTGATCGAGCTGCGGGACGTCAACAAGTACTACGGACAGTTGCACGTGCTGCAGGACATCAATCTCACCGTCGGCCGCGGGGAGGTGGTGGTGGTCATCGGCCCCTCCGGCTCCGGCAAATCGACCCTGTGCCGGACCATCAACCGGCTGGAGACGATCGAGTCCGGCCGTATCGCGATCGACGGCAGACCCCTCCCCGAGGAGGGGAAGGGGCTGGCCCAGCTCCGGGCCGAAGTGGGCATGGTCTTCCAGTCGTTCAACCTGTTCGCGCACCGGACCGTGCTGGCCAATGTCTCGCTCGCCCAGCTCAAGGTCCGCAAGCGGAAGAAGGACGAGGCGGACCGGCGCTCCCGTGAACTGCTGGAGCGGGTCGGACTGGCCTCGCAGGCCGACAAGTTCCCCGCCCAGCTCTCCGGCGGCCAGCAGCAGCGCGTGGCCATCGCCCGCGCCCTCGCCATGGACCCCAAGGCGCTGCTCTTCGACGAGCCCACCTCGGCGCTCGACCCGGAGATGATCAACGAGGTGCTGGAGGTCATGCAGCAACTCGCCCGGGACGGCATGACGATGGTCGTCGTCACCCACGAGATGGGCTTCGCCCGCTCCGCCGCGAACCGTGTCGTCTTCATGGCCGACGGACGCATCGTCGAGGACCGCACTCCCGACGCGTTCTTCACCGCTCCCGAGAGCGACCGCGCCAAGGACTTCCTGTCCAAGATCCTCAAGCACTGACGGGAGGCTCCGTGTTGCGTACGAGAAGAGTTCTGGCCGCCTGCGCCGGCCTCCTGCTGGCCGTGCTCGCCGCCGGCTGCGGCAAGGAGGGCAGCCCGCCGGTGAAGGGCCCCAAGCCCGAACAGCTGCCGGTCTACAAGGTCGACACCGCCTTCCGGCTGCCCGCCTCGCCGACCTGGACGAAGGCGAAGAAGCGCGGCTACCTCCGGGTCGGGGCCAAGGAGGACCAGCCCTACCTGGGCGAGAAGGACCCGGCCACCGGCGTCTACTCCGGCTTCGACATCGAGATCGCCAAGATGATGGCGGCCTCGCTCGGCTTCGACCCGAAGACGATCCGCTTCAAGACCATCGCCTCCGCCAACCGCGAGACGGCGCTGCAGAACGGGCAGATCGACTACTACGTCGGCACCTACACCATCAACGACATGCGCAAGAAGCTCGTCGGCTTCGCCGGTCCCTACTACATGGCCGGACAGGGCCTCCTCGTCCGCACCGACGAGCACGACATCAACGGCCCGCAGGACCTGGCCGGCAAGACGGTCTGCTCGGCCGCCGGGTCGACCCCGTACCAGCGCATCGCCGCCGACTACCCGAAGGCGATCCTGGTCGCCTACGACACGTACTCGATCTGCGTCGACAACCTGCTGACCTACCAGGTCGACGCCGTCACCACCGACGACGCCATCCTGCTGGGCTTCGCGGCCAAGGCGCCCGAGGAGATGAAGGTCGTGGGCAAGCCGTTCTCCCAGGAGCCGTACGGCATCGGCGTCCCGCGCAGCGACAACGCGTTGCGGTTCGCCCTGAACGACGCCCTGGAGGCGAACGAGAAGAACGGCAACTGGAAGAAGGCGTTCGAGGCCACGCTCGGCCTGTCCGGGGTGCCCGCGCCGACGCCGCCGCCCATCGACCGCTACCCGGCCACCTGAGAGGGGGGCACCGACCATGGACGTACTCACCGAGAATTTCTCGCTCTACGGCAAGGGCTTCCTGGGCACGGTCGAACTGACCGTCTACTCCTCGATCCTGGCCCTGGTCCTCGGCTTCATCATGGCCTCCTTCCGGGTGGCCCCCGTCGGCTCGCTACGGGTGCTCGGCACGGTCTGGGTGACGGTGCTGCGCAACACCCCGCTGACCCTGCTCTTCTTCGCGGTGCTGCTCGGACTGCCACGCTTCGGCCTGGTCCTTCCCTTCCAGGTCTTCGCGGTCCTCGCGCTCGGCTGCTACACCTCCGCGTTCATCTGCGAGGTGCTGCGCTCGGGCATCAACACCGTGCCGACCGGGCAGGGCGAGGCGGCCCGCAGCCTCGGCATGACCTTCGGCCAGACGCTGAACACCGTGGTGCTGCCCCAGGCGTTCCGGTCGGTGATCCCGCCGGTCGGCTCCACGCTCATCGCCCTCGCCAAGAACTCGGCGATCGCCGGGGCCTTCAGCGTCACCGAGCTGCTCGGCACCTACAAGACCCTCAACGAGTTGGGCTACAGCATCATCTGGACCTTCGTCTGGATCGCCGTCGGCTACCTGATCATCACCCTGTCCATCAGTGCGCTCTTCAACGTGATGGAGAAGCGCTGGGGAGTCGCCCGATGACCACCCGCACCGCGCCGTCCGCCACCGCGCTCTACGACATCCCCGGCCCGGCGACCCGCAAGCGCCATCTCCTGTACGGGATCGTCTCGACGGCCCTGATCCTCGCCCTGCTGGGCTGGATCGTCTATCTGCTCTTCGACACCGAGCAGTTCACCAGCGCCAAGTGGACGCCCTTCACGTACAAGGGAATTCAGGAACTGCTGCTGCGCGGACTGGGCAACACCCTCAAGGCGTTCGCGTACGCCGCGGTGCTCTCGCTCCTGCTCGGCGCGGTGCTCGCGGTGGGCCGGCTCTCCGACCACCGGGCGGTGCGCTGGATCGCGACGCTGTTGGTGGAGTTCTTCCGGGCCATGCCCGTGCTGGTGATGATCTTCTTCATCTTCGTGGCGCTGAAGGTGCAGCCGCTGCCCGCCCTGGTCACCGGTCTGACCCTGTACAACGGCTCGGTGCTCGCCGAGGTGTTCCGCACCGGGATCGTCTCGGTGGAGCGCGGCCAGTCCGAGGCGGCGTACGCCCTGGGGCTGCGCAAGACACAGGTCACCACGTTCGTACTGGCCCCGCAGGCGGTGCGTGCCATGCTGCCCACCATCATCAGCCAGCTGGTCGTGGCGCTGAAGGACACCTCGCTCGGCTATCTGATCACCTACGAGGAGTTCCTCCACGCGGGCAAGCTCATCGCGTCCAACCTCGACTACGATCTTCCCTTCATCCCGGTGGTGATGGTGATCTCGCCGATCTACATCGGGATGTGCATGCTGCTCTCCTGGTTCGCGACCTGGGTGGCCAAGCGGGAACGGCGCAATCCGAAGATGCAGGCCGTGAAGATCGCACCGGCCGAACCAGGAACGCTGCTGCCGGGAGTGCAGTAGCCGGGGCCGCCGCCAAGCGGTTCCAGCGGAGCGGTACCCACCCGGCAGCAGTCGGTGATCACTTCTCGCGCAACGGCACGGACAGGTACGACGGGTCCGCCGGGGACGAGGAGAAGGTCAGCTGCGATCCGGGCGGGTCGTGCTCGACGCAGAGGGGGTCGACGGTGTCGATCACCAGGGTGAGACGGTGACCGGCCGGAACGCCGTAGACGGTGGAGAACAGCTCCAGGTCCACGGGGAACGGCCGGCCCGGCGTCCGCCCGTGGAAGGTATAGGGGGCGTTGCTGACCAGCGTGCCGAGTCCGAGCGGCCCTTCGTCGTGGAAATACGCGACGAAGGTGCCGCTCTCCTTGTTCGGGCTCACCGTGGTGTGGAGCTTCACCGTGCGACGGGATCGGCCGGCCGCGGTGCGCGACCACGGTGTCGACAGCCGCCGGATCCGAGGCGGAAGGCCCGGTGTCCCGGCCCGCTACAACGCGCTCTTCGCCTGCCAGTCCGCCCACGACACGTTCCACGCCCCGTACCCGTTGCCCTCCGCGACCGTGCCCTTGGCGTCCGCGCCGGTGATCTCGAACGGGTCACCGACCCGCACCTGTCCGTACAGTGCACCGGCGTCGGCGTCGCTCATCCCGACACAGCCCGAACTGCGGTTGGCCACCCCGAAGTAGCCCGCGTTCCACGGCGCCGCGTGGGCGTACATCCCCGACCAGGTCAGCCGCATCGACGAGTCGACCATCTTGTCGTAGGCGTCGCCGAGGCCGACCGTCTCGGAGCGCATGTTGATCGTGCCCTCCTTGGACATCAGCACGGCGGTCCCGCGCCAGGACGCCTTCTCGCCGCCGGGGGTGCCGGCCGACATGGGCACGTCCATGACGGTCCTCCCGTCCCGCTTCAGCGCCAGCCGGTGGCGGTCCAGGTCGACCTCGACGACCTGGTCGGCGCCGATCGTGAAGGTGGTCCGGTAGTCGCGCACGAACCAGCCGCCGGACGGGCCCGAGTCGATGCCGTTGAGATCGGCGTCGAGCGTGACCTTCGTCCCGGGCTTCCAGTACTCCTTGGGCCGCCAGTCGACGCGGTCCTTGCCGGAGTAGTCCTGCAGCCAGCCCCAGGAGCCCTCGGTGTCGTTCGAGGTGGAGACCTTCAGGGCCTTCTCCACCGCCGCCCTGTCCTTCACCGGGTTGTCGAAGACCACCGACAGCGGCTGCGCGATGCCGACGGTGGTGTTTTTGCCCGGTGCCAGCGTCAGCTTGTTGACCTTGTCGGCGGCGGCGGTGGTGAAGCCGGCCTTGGCGCTGCCGCCCTCGGTGTTCTTCGCCACGACGTCGTACGTGGTGCCGGGGGCGGCCGCCCGGTCCGACGTCCAGGTCCTGCCGTCGGCGGATATCCGGCCGGTGAGTGCCGCGCCCCCGTCCGCGCGCACCGTGACCGTCCCGAGCCTTCCGTTGTCGAGCGTCACCTTCACCGGTGTGCCCGGGGCGGCCTGGCCGCCCCGCAGGTTCACCGAGATCCTGGCCTCCGAGGACGCCGCCGCGCCGCCCTTGTCCGACTCCGGGCCCGAGGCGGCGGCACCGGAGCAGGCGGTGAGCAGGGCGCCGAGCGCCGCGGTGCCGGCGACCAGGGCGAGCCGGACCGGGCGGCCGGGCGGTGCGGTGCGGCGTACGGGCCGACGTGCAGCGATCAACGGAAAAACCTCCAAGGCATTGCTTCTCGCCGAGGGAGAGGGACACATCCGGTGCCGGGTTCCGCAAATCACCTGAAAACCGGAAATGCCCTCTGTGACATGCGCCTCAGCGGTCCGTTCGCACGCGTGGCCGGCGGCTCCGCGCCGGATTGTCCGGAGCGTCCGGTGCGAAACCCGGCGCGGGGTACTCTCCACCCCTTGACCCCGACGACCGCGAGTGGGAGACACCGGTGGGCAGAACGGCGAACAACACCTTGTACGGGGCGTTCCGGGCGCACCGGGCCCGCCGGTGACCGCCGCCGAAGCGACCCCCACGACGGCCGCGGGCCAGGAACCCCGGTCGGTGCTGCGCAACGGCGCCGTGATGGCGGCCGGCTCCGTCGTCTCCCGGGCGACCGGCTTCATACGCTCGGCGGTCGTCGTCGCCGCACTCGGCACCGGGCTCCAGGCCGACGGCTACAACGTCGCCAACACCGTGCCCAACATCCTCTACACCCTGCTCATCGGCGGCGCGCTCAACGCCGTCTTCGTCCCCGAACTGGTGCGCGCGGCGAAGAACCACGCCGACGGCGGAGCCGCGTACACCGACCGGCTGCTCACCGTCTGCACCCTCGGCCTGATCGCCCTCACCGGCCTCACGGTCCTCGCCGCCCCGTGGATCGTCTCGGTCTACGCCCCCGGCTACCACGGCCGACAGGCGGACCTGACCGTCGCCCTGGCCCGCTACTGCCTGCCGCAGATCCTCTTCTACGGACTGTTCACCCTCCTCGGGCAAGTGCTGAACGCCCGGGGCCGGTTCGGCGCGATGATGTGGACCCCGGTCCTCAACAACGTGGTGATCATCGCCGTGTTCGGGCTCCATCTGAGCATTGCCGCAGGCTCCGACGGGGCACTGACCGCGGACCAGGCCCGGCTGCTCGGCTGGGGCACGACGGCCGGGATCGTCATCCAGACGCTGGCCCTGGTGCCCGCGCTGCGCGCCGCGGAATTCCGCTGGCGGCCCCGGTTCGACTGGCGGGGCAGCGGCCTCACCAGGCCGCTGCGCGCGGCGGGCTGGCTGGTCACGCTCGTGCTGACCAACCAGATCGCCTACTGGGTGGTGACCCGGCTCTCCACCACCGTCGGCCAGCGCGCCGACGACATGGAACTCGCGGGCGGCGCCGGCTACACCGCGTACAGCTACGCCTTTCAGCTGTGGGTGGTCCCGCACGGCATCGTGACCGTCTCGCTCGTCACCGCGCTGATGCCCCGGATGAGCCGGGCGGCGGCCGACGGCGACCTGCCCGGTCTGCGGCGCGACGTCTCGTACGCCCTGCGCACCTCGGCGGCGGCCGTGGTGCCCGCGGTGGCCCTGCTGTTCGCGCTGGCGCCGTGGGTGATGGGAGCGGTGTACGGGTACGGGCGCACCGACGACGCGGACATCGACGCGATGGCGGGCATGATGATGGCGTTCGCGCCCGGACTCATCGCCTACTCGGGGCAGTACGTGCTCTCCCGGGCGTTCTACGCGATGGGCGACACCCGCACACCGTTCTTCCTCAACCTGGTGATCGCGGCGCTCAACGCCGGGCTCTCGGTCGCCGCGTACCTGCTGCTGCCGGTCCGCTGGGCCGTCACGGGGATGGCCGGTGCCTACTCCGTCGCGCTGTTCGCCGGCTTCGCCGCCACCGCGTACGTGCTGCACCGCAGGGTCGGCGGCGGCGCGGCCGCACCGCTGCGCTCGCCCGCGCTGTGGGCGCAGCTCCGGCTGGTGGTGGCGGCCGTGCCCGCCGGTCTTCTCGGGTACGTCGCCGCGCGGGCGTGTGCGGGGTACGGGGACTTCGTGGCGGTGGGCGCGGGCACCTTCGTGCTGCTGTTCACCGTGGCGCTGCTGGCCCGGCCGCTGCGGTTGCGGGAGGTCGCTGCCGTGCTGGCGGCGGGGCGGCGGCGGCTGCGGCGGGCCTGAGCCCGCCGACGGGGACTCCACCGCATCGGAGCCGTACGCCCGCGAGTCGACCAGGTGTTGTCGCCGTGGTCAGTGTCCGGCGCTGGTCAGCAGCGCGTGGACGCGACGCCAGGCGTCGGCGGACGTGGTGGGGTCGGTGTGGAGAAATCCGTGTCCTACGCCGGGGTGGACGACCATCTCGTGTCGTATGCCGGCCACCCGCAGTGCGTCGGCGATCTCTCGTTGCTCTGCGGGCGGGACGACGTGGTCTTCCTCGCCGACGAGGAAGAGGAGGCGCCCGGTGATTTCCGGGGGCAGTGACAGTGTCGGCTCGGGGCAGCCGATGGGGATATCGGTGGTCGGCAGCCAGCCGCCGTAGAAGACGACTGTTGCGGCGAGGGCGAACTCCGTGGCCGAGAGGTAGGCGATGTGACCGCCCAGGCTCAGCCCGACCATGCTGACGGATTCGCTGTCGGCTTGGTGGAGATGGTCGATGGCGGCGCCCACGTCGCTGAGAACCGTGGCACGCGTCATCAGCCCCAGCAGCTCGAAGCCCCGCTCCCGGCCTGCGGCGTCGCGAGGGAGTTCGCTTCCGGGTGCGGTCTGGTGGTGGAAATCCGGCGCGAGTGCCACGAACCCGAGCTCCGCGAGGCGGTCGCACACGTCGCGGACAGCGGCGTCGACTCCGAAGAGTTCCATGCCCACCAGGACACCCGGGAACTGACCGGGAGCCGTTGGCCGGGCCACGTAGGCCCCCATCGGCGGCCCGTCGCCCACCGGGACGTCGATGTGCTCGGCGCGGACGGCATACGGCCTGGTCCTGTCGACGTTTGTGTTCCTGACGTTCATGGCGCCAACGTAGCCACGGCCTGGAGTGGTATCCACAGGATGTTTTTCCCAGTAACGGAAGTACCAGGATGGCTCAGTCCACGAGCCGGGCGAGTGAGCTGGGACAGTTGCTCCGCTCCCGGCGCGAGCAGCTCCAGCCCACCGATGTCGGTCTTCCCGCCGGTGCTCGACGCCGCACCCGCGGTCTGCGTCGGGAAGAGGTGGCCCAGCTCGCGGCCATCTCCTCGACGTATTACACCTACCTGGAGCAGGCCCGCGAGGTGCGCCCCTCCCGCCAGGTGCTCGACACGCTCTCGGCGGCCCTGCGGCTGGACGCCGCCGAGCGGAGCCATATCCACGAACTCGTGCATGGAGCCCCGCCCGCCGAGACGTCCGCTGCCGCTGAAACGCTTTCATCCGCCGTCTTCTCCCTCGTCGACCGGCTCGATCCGTGCCCGGCCTATGTCACCGGCCGGTGTTGGGACGTGCCGGCCTCCCACCGGGCCGCCCGCGCATTGTGGACCGACTGGCCCGCCCGGCCACCGGAGGCCCGCAACCGGCTCTGGTGGATGTTCACCGACCCCGGTGCCCGGCAGATGATGGTCGACTGGCCTGCTGAGGCATCCGCGCTGCTCGGCCGATTCCGCGCGGCCGTGGCACGGTACCCCGGCGACCCCGGCTTCAGCGCCTCGCTCGACCGCCTGCACGCGGCGAGCCCCGAGGTGAGGAATTGGTGGCCACAACACAGGATCGTGCCCCTGAGTTCCGGCACCAAGCGGCTGCGCCATCCCGAGCTCGGAGAGATCGAGTTGGAGCACGTCGTGCTGCAACTCGCCGACGATCCCGAGCGGAAGCTGGTCACGTTCAACGCCACCGACCAGCTTCGGGCTCGGATCTCCCAGCTGCCGCAGATGGGCCTCGGCCCACTTCCCGAGCCGACCGCTCAGTCATGAACGTTGCGATCGTTCCGGCCTTGGTGCGCCATCTCGTCAGGGTCTCGAAGCCGAGGCGGTCCCTTCCTGGCCCGTGTCCAGTGCCCCGCACCGTAGTGGCCAAGCCGCGCGGTGACGGATCCGGGGCCATGCGGACCCCGTGCCCATGACCGGTGGTCGAGGCGTCGCCGGGAGCTCAGCCCGTCGACCGTGCGAGTTGCGTAGGGCCGGTATGGGGGCTGTGCGCCGCGGGTCACGTCGGCGACGAGCTCCACCACGTCGAGGTCGTACGCCTGCGAGTTGACCACCTTCATCAGCAGACAGAAGGTGTTGTTGTTGTGCTTGCGGGCCAGCTTCTCGTAGTTCTCGCTGCTGCCCTGGGCCAGTTCGCCGGGGGCCGACGATATGCACAAGCAGTGCATCGATGGCTATGGCGACCACGGCCTGCTCGACCACCTCCTCGTGGTCTGCCGTCCCGTCTGGCGCGATGACTGAGTACGGTGCGTATCGGAATTCCCGGAGGACTTCCGTGACCTTCTGGGCGTGATCGGGAACCCTCTCCAAGAGATCCAGGCGGGCCTTGGTGAATCCCCACCCTGAGCATGCCCCAACGCAATACGACCGGGCCATCGGTGAGCCCGTTCGCCGCTACGAACGTGCCCGGAGCGGCGAGCGGGTCAACCACGTCGAGAGGACGAGTCCGGACCGTGGCTGGCTGTCCAATTTTGTTCATTGCTATTGAAAAGCATGCCGTGACAGCATTCGACGCGTGTTCGATAACGGGGATGACATGGCGGAGCCACCTGTCCGGCGCTCAGGGATCGCCGACTTGGTCGACTGGCCTGCTTCTGAGGTGCCGACGGCACTGCGTGAGGTGCCGGAGCCGGTCCCGGTCATGGTGCCGGAGCGTGATCCGGTGGTGGTGGCTCGGCGTGAGTTTGCTGTTTTGCTGGGGGAGTTCCGGCGTACGGCGGTGCTGGTGCCGCTGGATGGTTCGGGGGACTTGTGGTCGGCGGAGCAGGGTGGGGTCCGGTGGATCTGTGCGTTCTCGGACGAGGTGGCGTTGGCGCGGTTTGCGCGGGCTCGGGGTGATGCGGGGCGGGAGTGGGTGTATCGGGCGGTGTTGGGTGCGCGGTTGCTGGATGTGATGGTGCCGTTGTTGCCGGGGCCTGCGGGGGTGGCGCTGGATGCGGGCGGTGAGGACGGGGTGTTGTTCCCGCCGGTTGTGGGGATCGTGCCGGATTCGGTGGCGGTGGATCTGGGGGGTGTGGGGTGAGCGGGGACGGGTCTGATCTTCGTGTGCCGCCTGAGGCGTTGGCCGCGATTGCGAAGGGGATCGATCTGGCGCATGCCGAGCTGAAGGATCTCGGGATGGTCGGTGAGGCTTCGGCGGGCCGTGGTTTCTCGGATCTCGGCTTGTCGGGGCTGGAGTTGGGGCATGGCGGGCTCGCGGCGGCGTTCGAGACGTTTTGTGATCGCTGGGAGTGGGGTGTGCGGGCGTTGACGCAGAGGGGCAACAAGTTCGCTGTGGGGGTCGGGTTGTCGGCGGGGTCGTTCGCGGAGCATGAGCAGTACGTCAAGGACTCGTTCAAGATCGGTGTGAATTCGCTGAACGGGAATCCGCACCTGTCCGAGGACGAGGTCAAGGAGATGAGCTGGGACACGGTCCGGAGCCAGTCGATGTATGACAACCCGGACTTCAGCGCGGCGTCGGCGCTGCGGGCGAAGGAGGACGTGGACCAGGTCTGGCGGGAGACCGGTGCCGAGGTGGGGATCGGGGGGCCGGATCCCACGGGGAGTGCCTGGACGGTGGATCCGGGCTTGCGGGAGGCGGTTGCTGAGGCCGAGCGGTCGGAGCGGGGGCAGGGGGACTGATGGTGGACTGGGGGAGGCTCGGGGACGGGCTGGTCGACGGGGCCGGTCATCTGCTCGGCAAGGGCAAGGAGCTGGCCGGCGAGGCCGTCGACACCGGCACCGGCATGCTGGGTGCGGGCCTGGACAAGGTCGGCGCTGACGGGTGGGCGGACGCGGTCGAGGACTGGGGGGATGAGACCGCGTCCTCGCTGGGGGCGGAGGTCGGTGAGAAACAGCTCGGCCAGAGTGAGGAGGCGGACGAGCTGATCCATGGCAGGCCGGAGAAGATCGCTGCCACGGTGAAGAACCTCCGTGATTTCCAGCGGGCGTTCGATCTCGTCGGCGGCGGGATGAAGAAGCTCGACTCCGGCCACTGGAAGGGGGAGGCCGCCGACACGTTCCGGAAGTATTTCGAGACCCTGCCGACCGACTGGCTGCGTGCGGCGGACGCGTTCGAGGACGCGGCCAGGGCGCTGGAGACGTACGCGCGGACGGTGACCGGTGCTCAGGGCAAGGCCCGGGAGGCCATCGCCCTGTACAAGGAGGGCAAGCAGGACTACGAGACCGCCGCCGCCGAGTTCCGGCAGAAGGCGCAGGCGTACAACGCGGTCCGCAACACCGACCACCCACTGCCGCATCCTGGAGAGTTCTCCGATCCGGGGCTGGCCAAGCGGCAGCTTGCGCAGGAGATGCTGCAGCTTGCGCGGCAGACACGCAACGAGGCGGCCGAGACAGCCAAGGGCGTGGTCTCCGCGGCGATGGCACACGCACCGAAGGAACCCAACGGCCTGGACCGCCTCAAGCGGGAGGCCTACGACCACGCCCTGGGCCAGGGCATCGAGCTCGCCCACATCAGCGGCGGGATCGTCAAGGGCGGCGCGGGGCTGGTCAACTTCGTCCGTTCGGTCAACCCGATGGATCCGTACAACCTGACCCACCCGGCCGACTACTACACGGGCGTCCACACCACCCTCGCCGGCCTCGTCTCCACCGCGGCCAACCCCGACCGGGCCCTCAAGACCGCCTGGGACTCCGCCAAGGGCGACCCCTCCGAATTCATCGGCCGCCTCGTACCCGAAATGATCGGCACCAAGGGCGGAGGGCTCACGCGAGGAGGTTTGCGCAACGGCCTGAAGCATGGCGTCGAGCCCCACTCACCGGGACCAGGGCGCACGGGAGTCGAGGTTCCCACGCAGCATTCGCGGATCGAGAGGGCACCGGAACGAGACCCCTCAGACCCGGTCGACCCGGCCACGGGTGCAATGTACCTGCCGCAGACCGACATCGTCCTGCCTGGCACACTCCCGCTCGTCTTCCGCCGTCGTGCCGCCTCCGACTACCGGGCAGGACGCTGGTTCGGCCCGTCCTGGGCATCCACTGCGGACCAGCGACTGGAAATCGACTCCGAGGGCGTCGTCTTCATATCCGAGGACGGCCTGCTGCTCTCCTACCCCCACCCCGCACCCGGCGTCCCGGTCCTGCCCAGCCACGGTCCGCAATGGCCACTCGACCTGACCCTCGACGGCGACTACACCCTGACCGACCCGGACACAGGCCGCGTCCGGCACTTCACCACCCTTCACGGCACCGAAGCAGTGCTCACGCAGATCGACGACCGTAACAGCAACTGGATCACTTTCGAGTACACCGAGTGCGGCACACCGACATCGATCGTTCACCACGGCGGCTACCACCTCAAACTCACCACCCACGAGGGGAGAATCACCGCTCTGCACCTCGCAGGCGGCGCGGCTGACGGAGCCGATCAGCAGATCCTGGCCTACGGCTACACCGACGGCCACCTGACCCACATCACCAACTCCTCGGCCCTGCCCCTGCGCTTCACTTACGACGAACGCGCCCGCATCACCTCCTGGAGCGACACCAACCACAGCCGCTACGACTACACCTACGACGCCCGGGACCGTTGCATCGCGGAAAGCGGCACCGAAGGCCACATGGCGCTGAGCCTGGACTACGACGGCACCGACCCCACCACGGGACTGCGCGTCACAACGGCGACCACGGGCACCGGCGCCATCCACCGATACCTGATCAACGACGCGCACCAGATCGTGCAGGAGATCGATCCGCTGGGCGCGGTCACCAGGCTGGAACGCGACCGCCGCAACCGGCTGCTCTCCCGTACCGATCCGCTCGGCCGCACCACCCGCTTCGCCTACGACGCAGCAGGGAAGCTGACCAAGACGATCCGTCCCGACGGCCGTGAGAGGTCTGCCCGGTACAACGACTTTCGACTGCCCGTCCGTGTCACCAACCCGGACCGCACCGTGGTCCGGCACGAGTACGACGAGCGCGGCAACCACACCACGGTCACAGACCCGACCGGCGCCGTGACTCGCACCGCCTACAACGAGGCCGGTCATCCGACGTCCGTGACGGACGCACTTGGCAACACGACTCGAATACGCAGCAACTCGGCCGGACTGCCTGTCGAGATCACCAACCCACTCGGCGCCACCACCCGCATAACCCGTGACGCCTTCGGCCGGCCCATCGCTCTCACCGACGCCCTTGGCGCCGTGACCCGCCTCGGATGGAATGTCGAAGGCAAACTCTCTTTCCGCACCGATGCAGACGGAACCACACAGTCCTGGACCTACGACGGCGAGGGCAACTGCCTGACCCATACCGATGCCATGGGTGCCGTCACCCGCTTCGAGTACACGCACTTTGACCTCCTGGCCGCCCGCACCGGCCCGGACGGCGTGCGCTACGAGTTCGCCCACGACCGTGAACTCCACCTGACTCAGGTCCTCAACCCGCAGGGACTGACCTGGAGCTACACCTACGACCCGGCCGGGCACCTCATATCCGAGACTGACTTCGACAACCGCACCCTCAACTACGAACGCGACATTGCGGGTCGTCTCACCGCCCGTACCGACGTCCTGGGCCAGACCATCCGCTACGAACGGGACGACCTCGACCGCATCGTCTCGAAGAACGCAGACGGTGCGGTGACCACCTTCGCCTACGACCTCACAGACCAACTGGCCGAGGCCATCAACGCGGACGCCACTCTCACCTACCTTCGTGACCGCTATGGCCGGCTCGTCTCCGAGACCGTCAACGGCCGGAGGATGACGTACGAGTACGACCGGCTCGGACGCCGTACCGGCCGTACAACCCCCAGCGGCGCGGTCAGCACCTGGAACTATGACGCGGCAGGACGGCGCACCTCACTTACTGCTTCCGGGCGGGTCCTCACTTTCGAACACGACGCCGTGGGCCAGGAGACGGCCCGCCACATCGGCGACCGCGTAAGCCTGACCTCTCAGTACGACATCATGGGCCGCCTCACCACCCACTGTGTCACCGGTCCGGACGACCGCAGCATCCAACGCCGCGACTACACGTACCGTGCCGACGGCCACCTCACTGGCCTCACCGACCTACACTCCGGGCCGAAAACCTTTGAGCTTGACACGGCCGGCCGGGTTACCGCCGTCCAGGCCCGGGGCTGGACCGAGCGCTACGCCTACGACGAGGTGGGAAACCAGACCGAAGCCTCCTGGCCGGAGAAGCACCCCAGCCGGGAGGCAACCGGCTGTCGCTCCTATTCCGGCACCACGATCACCCGCGCCGGCAACGTCCGCTACGAGCACGACGCACTCGGCCGCATCACCCTTCGTCAGAAAGCTCGTCTCTCCCGAAAACCGGACACGTGGCGTTACGAGTGGGATGCCGAGGATCGCATGCGCTCGGTCACCACGCCTGACGGAGTGGTATGGCGCTACCAATACGACGCCCTTGGGCGCCGGATAGGTAAACAGCGTCTCGCAGACGATGGCCACACAATCCTGGAACAGGCAGCGTTTACATGGGACTTCGGCACGCTCTGTGAGCAGACCGCCGCCGCTCAAACATCACCCAACAGTCTCACTCTGACATGGATTCACGATGGTCCGCGCCCGCTCACTCAATCGGAAAGAGTATCGACTCTCGATGGTGCGCAGGAGGTCGTCGACGAACGCTTCTTTGCGGTAGTTACAGACGTTGTCGGTTCAGCCGTCGACCTGGTCGACGAAAGCGGAGAATCCTCATGGCTTACCCGAAGCACCATCTGGGGGCAAACGGTATGGCATAGGGAGAGCAAAGCCTACACACCCTTGAGACTTCCCGGGCAGCAGTTTGATCCGGAAAGCGGGCTCCATTACAACGTCCATCGATATTACGATTGCGAAACAGCGCGCTTCATCACTGTGGACCCGTTGGGTCTCAGTCCTGCACCCAACCCCAGTTCATACGTCCCGAACCCCTATCGAGAGATTGACCCGTTTGGCCTGTCTCCCTATAGTAAGATTCTTTATCATGGGACACCAGAATGGAAAGGTGTGGTGTTCTCGCTCGATCCTGACACTTATGTCAAGCGTCCATACACGCCGAGTTCGGGTATTTACTTGACGGATGATTTCGGTCGGGCGGCCACGCAATATGCTGGCCCCAGTGGAACGGTCGTACGGGTCGAAGTGCCTGCGTCCAAGGCCGAATCCTGGCTCCGGCTGCACGAAGGTCCCGCAGGTAACTTACCGGAGTATTTTGTTAGCCATGTCGACGATGTGAAGTTGCTCAACGAGAACATCTCTTTTCTTCCGCAGCGGGAAGCTATTGTTCAGCACTTCATGCAAATGTTCTGAGAAGAGGGAAGTGTGGGAAATATTCCGGAAGATGCCAGGGTTGCTCTGGCGCGCGAGATTTTTGGCCCCCTGGGGGGCATCGTCGAAATGGGTGCGGTGGTCGATTTTGAATTCCCTATTCCACTCGACCGTGTCTCTGTCGGGAGTTTTGTGCAGCGAAATTGCGCCGTTCTGGATAGAATCCTGCAAGTTGCGCAGGAGGTCGGTGGTTTCTCTGATTCGACGATGGCCTCGGTGGATGAGCTCGGTTGGCATCGAGACCACGAAGTGACGGCGCCTTCCCTGCTGTTGTGGTCCGGCGGTATCGAGGAGTTTTCTTCAAATCTCGAAAATCCCTGGTCGGTGCGTCGAATGGTTGAGGCCGGGTGTGACCTGCAATTGGTGAGGCTCCTGCACGCCTTCGTGGGTGCGGCTGTGGCCAGAGGGCAATTCGGTACTGCGCTGTCCGAACTGATCATTGAAGCGATCCGTGCAGCGGCCGGCCTGGTCGGAATGCGAGATTCCGGGGTGATGCGGGACACGTATCGCATGTGGCGTGTCGCTCACCTTCCGACCGTGTTGATGCCCGGTTCCGGGTGTCCTGACGAAGTCAGGAACGGCTACAGGTCGTTCGCGCACACGATTGAACGTCTCCATTCGTGACCCTGTCCGGTCGGCTTCCGCGCTCCGATGCCCTGGGGCGGGCCATCCCATCCCGCGCCTTACCTGTCTCAGGTGTTGACCCTGTTCTCCCGAAGCTATGGCGAAGACGGCATGGGCCTGTTCGGCGGCTGCGGCGGGCCTGAGCCCGCCGCCGGGGAGCTCAGCCCGTCGCCCGGTGCGAGTTGCGCGGGGGCGGTACGGGGGTCTGCGCGGCGCGGGTCACGTCGGCGACGAGTTCCACCACATCGGGGCCGTACGCCTGCGAGTTGACCACCTTCAGCAGCAGGCAGAAGTTGTTGTTGCCGTGCTTGCGGGCCAGCTTCTCGTAGTTGCGGGCCAGGTAGCGGGAGGCCGCCTGGTTGGTGATGGCCTGCTGTCCGCAGAACAGGAAGACCGGCCGGGCGTCCTGACCGGCCGTCAGCCGTGCGAGCACCACGTATTCGGCGACCCCCTTCTCGACCCGGTAGCGCTCCGAGCCGATCTGGAAGGCATTGCGGTCGGGGCCGGGTTCGGGGTCGGTGTTCACCTTCACCCCGGGCAGCAGGGAGTGGAGGTGGGCGGCCATCCGGCGGTTGGAGACCGGCCCGCCGACGCAGAACTCGGTGCGCTCGCCGATGCCCTGCTGCGAGATGTCGTGGGACAGGATCTGCGCGTGTGCCGAGCAGTCCTTGATCAGCGCGGAGAGTTCCAGCAGGGCGAAGACGTCGTGGCGGTGGACCGAGCCGTCGCCGCTCGCGTCGCGGTTGACGACGAGCAGGCACTCGGAGTTGCCGGGCAGGCCGAAGAAGGCCTGCTTGCGGCGGAGTTTGCGGCGCCAGAGATAGGTGCGGGCGAGCCAGCCCAGGGAGGCGCTGATGCCGGCGGCTATCACGCCCAGCAGGATATTGCGTACGTCGTCGGTCATGGGCGGGCATGTTAGCTGGCATTCGGTTCCGGCTTCACGGCGGACCTGACGGGGCGGGCGGCTCGGCGTTACCCTGCGCGGACGATCCAGCACTGGAGGTGCGCATGCGACGTTCCGTTGCGCGGAATGTGTCGTTCTCGGCTGTTCTCGCCGCTGTCGTCACGATAGGGGCGGCGGCCCCGTCCTCGTCCGCGCCACCGTCGGCCCCGCCGCCCAAGTCGCCCGTCGCGGTGGGCTACGGAGGGGCGGTCGCCAGTGTCGACGCGGACGCGTCGGCCGCCGGAATCGAGGTGCTCCGCAAGGGCGGCAACGCGGTGGACGCCGCCGTGGCGACCGCGGCGGCCCTCGGTGTGACCGAGCCGTACTCGGGCGGCCTGGGCGGGGGCGGCTACTTCGTCTACTACGACGCCAGGAAAGGCACCGTGGAGACGATAGACGGCCGGGAGACCGCGCCGCGCAGCGCGGACTCCTCGCTGTTCCTGGAGAACGGCAAACCGCTCCCCTTCGATCAGGCCGTCACCAGCGGACTGGCCGTCGGCACCCCGGGCACCCCGGCCACCTGGGACACCGCGCTCGACACCTGGGGCAGCAAGTCGCTGCGGCAGGTGCTGAAGCCGGCCGAGCGGCTCGCCAGGGACGGCTTCGTCGTCGACAGCACCTTCCGCTCGCAGACCGAGGGCAACCAGGCCAGGTTCGCCGACTTCCCGGCGACCCGGAAGCTCTTCCTGCCCGGCGGTCAACTGCCGGTGGTCGGCTCCGTGTTCAAGAACCCCGACCTGGCGCGCACCTATGAAGAGGTGGGCCGCAAGGGCGTCGACGAGCTGTACCGGGGCGAGCTGGCCGACGACGTCGTCCGTACGGTCCGCAACCCGCCCGTCGACCCGGACTCCACCCGGGTGGTGCGGCCCGGCGACCTCACCGCGAAGGACCTGCGCTCCTACCGGGCGCTGCGGCAGGCGCCGACGAAGACCGGCTACCGCGGCCTCGACGTGTACGGCATGGCACCCTCCTCGTCCGGCGGCACCAGCGTCGGCGAGGCGCTCAACATCCTTGAGTCCACGGACCTTTCGAAGGCCGGCGAGGCGCGGTACCTGCACCGCTACATCGAGGCCAGCCGGATCGCCTTCGCGGACCGCGGGCGCTGGGTGGGCGACCCGGCGTTCGAGGACGTGCCCACGCGGGAGCTGCTCGACCAGCGGTTCGCCGACGCGCGGGAGTGCCTGATCAAGGACGACGCGGTGCTGACCAGTCCGCTCGCTCCGGGCGACCCGAGGCACCCGGCCGACTGCGAGGCCGGTGGAACGGCCGCGCCGACGACGTACGAGGGGGAGAACACCACCCATCTCACCGCGGCCGACAAGTGGGGCAATGTCGTCGCGTACACCCTGACGATCGAGCAGACCGGCGGCAGCGGGATCACCGTGCCGGGGCGTGGCTTCCTGCTCAACAACGAGCTGACGGACTTCTCGTTCGCGCCCGCCAACCCCGCGGTCCACGACCCGAATCTGCCCGGTCCGGGCAAGCGTCCGCGCTCGTCCATCTCGCCGACGATCGTGCTGAAGGACGGCGAGCCGGTGCTGGCGCTGGGGTCGCCCGGTGGTGCCACGATCATCACGACCGTGCTCCAGTCACTCATCGGCACGGTCGACCGGGGGCTCCCGCTGGTCGACGCCATCGCCGCACCGCGCGCCAGCCAGCGCAACTCGGCGACGACGGAGCTGGAACCGGGGCTGTGGAACAGCCCGGTCCGGGCGGAACTGGAGTCGCTGGGGCACGCCTTCAAGCTCAACCCGGAGATCGGGGCGGCGACAGGTGTGCAGCGGCTGCCGGACGGGCGGTGGCTGGCGGCCGCGGAGAAGGTGCGCCGGGGCGGCGGCTCGGCGATGGTCGTGCGGCCGAGCGGACGTCCGTGACGGTGGACGGCCTCGGCCCCGACTCCGGGCTGAATCGCTGATGGTGCGTCAATAGTGGTCTGTGCGGGGCTGGTTGCTTGTGAGCATTCACGAGGAACCAGCCCCGCGGTCTTGACGGAGGCGTTCGCCCGGGGCCATGTTGTGCGCGTCGGTAAGGAAAGTTTCCTGATGGAAGGGCACCCCCACTGTGCGTATCCGAACGCTCGCCCTCGCCGCCGCCTCCGGCGCAGCCCTGCTCGCGACCGCCACCCTGGCCCCGGCCGCCCACGCCGGTTCTGCACCGGCCGGAGCGGACCTCAAGGAGGGCTCCGTCAGTGCGGCCGACCTGCTGGCCAAGGTCACCTCGTGCTCGCAGATTTCCAACGGCAAGTACCGCACGGACGAGGAGACTTCGGCGACCGTTCCGGTCTGCGGCAAGAACGGTGCCGTGTTCTGGAAGGCCGACATGGACATCGACTGCGACGGCGAGATCACCGCCGCCTGCAACGAGGACACCGACCCCTGGTTCCAGAACGGGACGGCGTTCGAGACCTCCGCCGGAAAGCCCCTGAACGCCGAGAAACTGCCGTACGTCGTCGTCCCGAGTGTCAGCAGCATCTGGAACTACGGCGATGCGGGGATCAAGGGTGGTGGCGTCGTCGCCGTCATCCACGACAACAAGGTCGAGTACGCGGTCGTCGGCGACACCGGCCCCAACAAGATCATCGGTGAGGCGTCGTACGCCACCGCCAAGGCCCTCGGCATCGACCCGGATCCGGAGACCGGCGGTGCGGAGTCCGGAGTCACCTACATCCTGTTCAAGAACTCCAAGGTGTCGCCGATCGAGAGTCACAGCGCCGCCGTCACCGCGGGCGACGCCCTCGCCAAGCAGTTCATCCAGAACAACTAGGGCCTTTCGTTCGGATCGGGCCGGTTCCGGTCACAGTGCGGTCAGGATGCGCGGGCCGTCGTCGGTGATCGCCACCGTGTGCTCGGCGTGCGCGGCACGGCTGCCGTCGGATGTGCGCAGCGTCCAGCCGTCCCGGTCCGGGTGGAAGGCGTCGTTGCCGCTGCCGATCAGCATCGGCTCGATCGCCAGCACCATCCCGTGCCGCAACGGCATGCCGCGGCCCGGTCGCCCCTCGTTGGGGACGGCCGGGTCCTCGTGCATCGACCGGCCGATGCCATGGCCCCCGAACCCCTCCGGAATGCCGTATCCCGCGCCGCGGCAGACCGTGCCGATCGCATGCGCGATGTCGCCGATCCGATTGCCGACGACCGCCGCGGCGATGCCTGCCTCCAGCGCCTCGAAGGCCGTCTCGACGAGCCGGGTGTCGGCGGGCCGGGCGCGCCCGACGACGAAACTGATCGCCGAGTCGCCGGCCCAGCCGCCCAGCGTCGCGCCCGCATCGATGCTCACCAGATCGCCGTCGCGCAGCCTCTGGTCGGTCGGGATGCCGTGCACGATCGCGTCGTTGACCGACGCGCAGATCACGGCGGGGAAGGGGGTGGGCGCGAAATGCGGCCGGTAGTTCAGGAACGGCGACCCGGCGCCGGCGTCGCGCAGCACGCCGCGGGCCACCTCGTCCAGTTCGCGCAGGGAGACGCCGACCGCGGCCGCTTCCCGTACGGCGGTCAGCAACTGGGCCACGACCCGGCCGGTCTCGTGCATCGCTTCGATGGATGTGTCTGTCTTGAGCTGCACCATGCCAATTACTATACCGGTCGCAACGGTATTAGAATGACGGCATGGTACGAACGCCCCTGACCCCGGAAGAGCGCCGTCGCGGCGAGCGCCTCGGCGTACTGCTGCGCGAGGCGCGCGGCGGGCGCAGCATGGTCGAGATCGCGGCGAGCGCCGGGATCTCCGCCGAGACGCTGCGCAAGATCGAGACGGGCCGCGCCCCCACCCCCGCCTTCTTCACGGTCGCCGCGCTGGCCGGGGCGCTCGGACTCTCGATGGACGAGATCCTCGCCCGCTGCGCCCCGGAGCCGGACGTGGTGCCGCTGGCGGGGTAGTGGCGGCCCCGGCGGTGCGCGGGGTCGTGCTTCGACCGCAGCGCGGTCGAAAAGCGCGCGTAGCCGTGCCGTAACACGGCTGATGTCGAATGCCTGCGGACCGGAAGGCTCCGGCCTGGCGTCGGCGAGGGCAGAGATGACAGTGCGTCAAGATGATCGGGAAGCAGGGGAGTTCGCTCGCTACCTACGGGATCTCGTGACACTGCTGGACCCCGGGAGCGGCTGGTACGGAAGCTTCTGCCGAAGTGATCCTGCCGGGATGCAGGCCTGTCTCGGCGGGGCGGAGATTCCTCCCTGGGACGTGATGGAGTCGCTTCTGCGGGATCTGGCCGCCCTGCGTGGCACGGCGTTCGCCCAGCGCGAGTCGGTACGGGCCGCCGCCCTGTACTCCTCCTCGGTGGCCGCCCGTGACCGTCGGCCGGGCGGGCGGCAGGCGCTCGTCGAGCGGCTGGAGCTGATGCGGCGGGAGCAGGCGCTCGCGGCCCGGCGCCTCCGCGACGCCGGTGCGGGCGGTGCGGCCGGTGCGGGCGGTGCGATGATCCCGGACGCGGCGGAGGTCGCTCGGGCCAGGGCGGACCATGAGCGTGCCACGGCCCGCTGCTCGGAGCTGCGCCTACGGCTGGCTGCGGTGGCGGCGGTGCCAGGTGCGCTGGGGGTGCCCGAGGTGCCCGAGATGCCCGGAGTCGCGGATCGGGGCGGGGGGCCGTCGCGTGGCCCGGATGCCTCGTTTTCCGGCGCTCGGCGGCCCGCCCCCGGGAGCCGGAAGCCGCGTGGTGCCCGGTTCGCGGGCCTCGACCTGGACGACACCGACGACGCACCCGTCCTGCCCCTCCCGCCCACCACCGCCGCCGCGCCGCGCGGAGCCCGCTTCGCCGCCGCCCCGGCCCGGGACGACACGTCCTCCGGGGCCGCCACCGGTGCCGCGGACCCGGACCCGGAGACCCGCCGGACTGCCGCACGGGCCGTCGAGCGGCTGGTCCGGCTACGGGCCACGGGCCGCAGCGGGGAGGCGCACGCGGTGCTTTGCGAAGCGGCCCGCTGGCCCGCCGAGCGGCTGCCGGTACTCGCCGACGAGCTGCACCTCACCGGCCTCGACGCGGACTGGGCGACCCTGTTGTGGGAGGCCTCCTCGCTGCCGCCGGCCCACCTGGCCGCAGCCGCCGTGGCGTTGCAGGACGCGGGGCGCCCCGGCGACTGCGGCCGGCTGCTGCGCCAGGGCGTGACGAGGGAGCCCGGGGAGATCGCCGACGCGGCGGTGGCCCTGGAGCGGGCGGGCCGGAGAGTGCAGGCGGAAGCGCTGCTGGACGCCTTCGTCCGCGTACGGACTCCGCAGGACGTGGCGCGGGTCGCGGCGGGAGATCCGCCCCGGCTCGTACCGCGGCTGCTGGCCGTGGCCCGAGCGGTCTCGCCCGCCAGGGAGCGGGATGTCGTCCACGCCCTGCGGGTGGCGGGCATCACGGGGGCGCCCTGAGCGGGGCGCCGGGAGCGGGTGTGCCCTGAGCAGAGGTGCCGGGAGCGGGTGTCCCGTGGTGTCCGGCGGGCGCGCGGCCCCGGCTACTCGGACGCCGGCGGATAGAACCGCCGGGCCCAGCGACGGAACGGGCCGATCGGGCCGTCGCCGGGGGCGAGGCGTGGTGGTTGCTGATACTGCTTGTGGTTCCAGATCGGGAAGTCCGCGGCGGTGAACTCGCAACTGGACCGGAAGACGGCGCGGTCCAGGACCCTGGCCGCGGTCCGGCTCACCGCCCGGGCGAGCGGGGCCGGGAGCCGGGACGGCTCGGCGAACGCGATGCGGTTGCGCTGCCGGAACTGCATCCGGTTGGGCGCGATCGCCGTCGGCAGCACCATCGTGCACATCCGCAAGCCGATCCGGGGCGTGTGGACATCGGCGTGCAGGCAGCCGAGTCCGTACCCGTCCACTTCCACGTCGACGACGAAGTCGCCCAGGAGAGGCGCGGACTCGTGGGCCCGCATGGACACGTGGAACGAGGCGTCGTCGTAGACCACGGGCCCGCCGATCTCCGCCTTGGTCCAGCCGTGCAGGGTGGCGAAATGCCCGAGGTCCACCGAGTTCTCGATGACCTCCTGGACGTTTCCGGCCAGCTCCCAGGCGGCGCTGCGGGCGGGCCGGTGACCGATCTCGTGCCAGGCGGGGACGGTCCAGTCCGGATCCCGGCCGTCGTGGTGGCGCCAGACGAACACCGCGCCGTTGACCTCCAGGACCGGCAGCTGCGACAACGGCGACTTCGGCGGCTTCGTGTCGTACCCGGTGCGCACGCACGTGCCGTCCGGGCCGAACGCGAAGAAATGGAAGGGGCAGACGAGATCGTCGCCCTCGACCCTGGCCAGGCCCAGATGGGCGCCCAGGTGCGGGCAGTACGGACGGACGGCGCGGACCGCCCCCGTACCGAGCCGGTACAGCACCACGTCCTGACCCGCCAGGGGCCGGGTGAGCACCGTGCCCGGCCGCAGCTCCTCGGAGAAGGCCAGCGCGGACCAGCCGCTCGGAAAGGGCAGGGCGGGCGCGCCCGCGGCGTCGGCCGGTGTCGGTCCTTCGCTGATGGCGCGCCCGTACTCGCGTGACAGTCCCACTGCATACCCTCCCGGAATCGGTCCCAGGAGACTGCCCAGGCCGTTCCAAGATCCACGGCAAATGCCGCACATCACCCGAACGGGAAGGAATTTGGCGGGAGTTGACGTGAGGTGGGACTAGAGGCCCTGGCCGGCCCGCTGCTCGTACCCCACCAGCCTGACGCAGACGGCGAGCCCCGTGATGGCCTGCTCCAGCTCCGCGAGCCCCGGGTAGCTGGGCGCGATCCGGATCACGGCGTCGCGCGGGTCGTCGCCGTACGGGTGGGTGGCGCCGGCCGGGGTGAGCACGATGCCCGCCTCGGCGGCCCGGCGTACGACCTCCTTGGCGCAGCCGTCCGGCACCTCCAAGGTGACGAAGTACCCGCCCTTGGGTGAGGTCCAGGTCGCGAGCCCGGTCCCGCCGAGCCCGGCGTCCAGGATCCGGGCCACCACCTCGAACTTGGGCTGGAGCAGGGCGCGCTGGCGCTCCATGTGGCCCCGCACCCCGTCGGCGTCCCGCAGGAACATGACGTGCCGCAGCTGGTTCACCTTGTCCGGGCCGATCGAACGCTTGGCGTTGTTGCCGAGCAGCCACTGGAGGTTCGCGGGTGAGGAGCCGAAGAACGCGACGCCCGCGCCCGCCGCGGTGATCTTCGACGTGGAGCCGAACACGAACGCCCGGTCCGGGTTCCCGGCCTCGGCGCAGGCGCCGAGCAGATCGGCGATCTCGACGGGCTCGTCGGTGAGGTGGTGGGCGGCGTAGGCGTTGTCCCAGAAGATCCGGAAGTCGGGTGCCGCGGTGTCCATGGCGGCGAGCCGGGCCACGGTTGCGTCGCTGTAGCAGACGCCGTCCGGGTTGCTGTACTTCGGCACGCACCAGATGCCCTTGATCGCCGGGTCCTCGGCGACGAGCCGCTCCACGGTCTCCATGTCCGGGCCCTCGGCGGTCATCGGGACCGGGATCATGTCGATCCCGAACCGCTCGCAGAGCGCGAAGTGCCGGTCGTAGCCGGGCACCGGACACAGGAACGCGATCCGCTCCTGGTCCACCCAGCGCGACTCGGCGCCCGGCATCACACTCAGCAGGGCGTGCACCAGGCAGTCGTGCATCAGCTCAAGGCTGGAGTTCCCGGCCGCGAGGAGCTGGCCGGCCGGCACCTGGAGCACCCCGGCGAAGATCTCCCGGAGCTCGGGCAGCCCCTGGAGCCCGCCATAGTTGCGTACGTCCACGCCGTCGGCGGAGGTGTGCCGCCCGCCCGGCAGGCTCAGCAGGTCCTCGGAGAGGTCGAGCTGCTCGGGAGCCGGCTTGCCCCGGGTGAGGTCGAGCGAGAGTCCGAGTCCCGCCAGGTCCTGGTAGTCCTGACGGGCCCGGTCGAGGAGCCCGGACAGGGCGTCGGGGCTCAGCTCGGTGGTCATGGTGGTTCCTCTCGCAGGTGCCGCTCTGATGGGGGGCGCCTGCCGAGAATACAAACCGGCGCGGACGGCCGGTGCGCCGGAGTCCTCGCCGCCGGTCGCCCGCGCCGGGTTCGCCGAGCCGCCGGCGGCCGCGCCGCCCGACCGGCTGAACGTGTGGACCGCACGGGTGTGAAACGTGATCGACTCAGCCGGTTCACGGCGATGGTCTTGCCCCGCTGTGTGACGGGGCTTACGTTCTCCCCTACGCACGTGTCTACGGGCGTAGAAACGCGTTGAGGCTCTCTGACGCCGCGTCGAAGGAGCAGCTCATGTCCCAAGTCGTACGCGCCGCACTAGTCCAGGCGACCTGGACCGGCGACACCGAATCCATGATCGCCAAGCATGAGGAGCATGCGCGCGAGGCCGCCCGGCAGGGCGCGAAGATCATCGGCTTCCAGGAGGTGTTCAACGCCCCCTACTTCTGCCAGGTGCAGGAACCCGAGCACTACCGCTGGGCCGAGCCCGTCCCGGACGGGCCGACGGTCCGCCGGATGCAGGAACTCGCCCGCGAGACCGGCATGGTGATCGTCGTGCCGGTCTTCGAGGTCGAGCAGTCCGGCTTCTACTACAACACCGCAGCCGTGATCGACGCCGACGGCTCCTATCTCGGCAAGTACCGCAAGCATCACATCCCCCAGGTCAAGGGGTTCTGGGAGAAGTACTACTTCAAGCCCGGAAACGTGGGCTGGCCGGTCTTCGACACCGCCGTCGGCAGGGTCGGCGTCTATATCTGCTACGACCGGCACTTCCCCGAGGGCTGGCGCCAACTCGGCCTCAACGGCGCCCAGTTGGTCTACAACCCGTCTGCCACATCGCGCGGCCTGTCCGGTTACCTCTGGCAGCTGGAACAGCCCGCTTCGGCCGTCGCGAACGAGTACTTCGTCGCCGCGATCAACCGCGTCGGCCAGGAGGAGTACGGCGACAACGACTTCTACGGAACCAGTTACTTCGTCGACCCGCGCGGGCAGTTCGTCGGTGAGGTCGCCAGCGACAAGGAGGAGGAACTCGTCGTCCGCGACCTCGACTTCGGCCTCATCGACGAGGTCAGGCAGCAGTGGGCGTTCTACCGGGACCGCCGCCCCGACGCGTACGAAGGACTGGTGGAGCCGTGAGCAGCCTGCACGAACGGCATCTCGCCGTCAGCCCCGACTGGCTGGCGCTCTATTACCAGCAGCCCCTGGAGATCACCCACGGCGAGGGCCGCCACGTCTGGGACGCCAACGGCAGGCGCTACCTCGATTTCTTCGGCGGCATCCTCACCACCATGACCGCCCATGCCCTGCCCGAGGTGACCAAGGCGGTCAGTGAGCAGGCCGGCCGGATCATCCACTCCTCCACGCTCTACCTCAACCGGCCGATGGTCGAGCTGGCCGAACGGGTCGCCACGCTCTCCGGCATCCCGGACGCCCGGGTCTTCTTCACCACCTCCGGCACCGAGGCCAACGACACGGCCCTGCTGCTCGCCACCACGTACCGCGGGTCGAACCAGGTCCTCGCGATGCGCAACAGCTACCACGGCCGGTCGTTCTCCGCCGTCGGGATCACCGGCAACAACGCCTGGTCGCCGACCAGCCTGTCACCGCTGCAGACGCTGTACGTGCACGGCGGCGTCCGTGCCCGGGGGCCGTACGAGCACCTGAGCGACGCGGAGTTCATCAAGGCGTGCGTCGCCGACCTGGAGGACCTGCTCGGGCACACCCGCACCCCGGCCGCCCTGATCGCCGAACCCATCCAGGGCGTCGGGGGGTTCACCTCACCGCCCGACGGGCTGTACGCGGCGTTCCGCCGGGTCCTGGACCGGCACGGCGTCCTGTGGATCTCCGACGAGGTGCAGACCGGCTGGGGCCGGACCGGCGAGCACTTCTGGGGTTGGCAGGCGCACGGCGAGAACGGCCCGCCGGACATCCTCACCTTCGCCAAGGGCATCGGCAACGGCATGTCGATCGGCGGTGTCGTGGCCCGTGCCGAGGTCATGAACTGCCTGGACGCCAACTCCATTTCGACGTTCGGCGGTTCCCCGGTCACCATGGCGGCCGGTCTCGCCAACCTCTCCTACCTGCTCGAACACGACCTGCAGGGCAACGCCCGGCGCGTCGGCGGTCTGCTGATCGAGCGGCTGCGGGCGGTCGGCGCGGGTTCGAGCTGCGTACGGGAGGTGCGCGGCCGGGGCCTGATGATCGGCATCGAGCTGGTGAAACCGGGCACCGACGAGGCGAACCCGCAAGCCGCCGCGGCCGTGCTCGAAGCGGCCCGCGAGGGCGGTCTGCTCATCGGCAAGGGCGGTGGCCACAACACCAGCGTGCTGCGGATCGCGCCACCGCTCTCGCTGACCATCCCGGAGGCGGAGGAGGGCGCGAAGATCCTCGCCGAGGCGCTCCGCTCGGTCGACTGAGCGACGGGGTGCGGGCGGCGGCCCGGCCGCAGGCTGTGTAGCTTGGCCGCCGTCGTACCCCCGGATCAGCCCAGGAGCACCACCATGTCCGAGCACCCCCTCCCCGCCCCGTCCACCGCCCGGCCGGGTGCGTCGGCGGCCGACGCCGACGCGGTATGGGCCGTCCTCACCGCGATGTACGCGGCGTACGACGCGGGCGACCGCGCCGGGATCGACCGGGCACTCGACCCCGGGGCGACCGTCTGGGACTCCGCCGCCGACCCGCTCCTGCTCGGCAAGGGAGACCTCGACCGGATCCGCGACGCCCGCCCGGCGCCCGGCGAGGGGCCGCGGGAGACCGGCCTCACCGCGTACGACCGCACCGTCGACGTCTTCGGCGACGTCGCCGTCCTGCGCTTCTGGCTCCGGGTCGACTTCGCCCCCGCCCCGGACGGCACCCCGAACCGCCCCGAACTCATCCGCAACACCGTGATCCTGCACCGCGCCGGGGCGTCCTGGCGGATCGTCCACCTCCACGAGGACGTGCGGCAGCCGGGCCCCGCCGCCTGACACCGGGCGCTGCGCACGGCCGCGACCCGCGCACCGTGCGCAGCGCACAGCCGCGCGCCGCACCGCGCCGATAGCGTCACGCCATTCCCCTGAGAAAGCCGGGAGGCGGCATGACTTACCGGGTGGCCATGGACATCGGTGGCACATTCACCGATGTCGTCGCGTACGACGAGACGCGCGGCACCTTCGAAGCGGCGAAGACCCCCACCACGCCGGGAGACCTCGCCGAGGGCGTCTTCTCCTCGCTGGGCCGGGCGGTCGACGACCCCGCCGACATCTCCTTCTTCGTCCACGGCACCACCCAGGGCCTCAACGCCCTGCTGGAGCGCAAGGGCGCCCGCGTCCTGCTGCTCGCCTCGGCCGGGCTGCGCGACGTCTACCAGATCGCCCGCGGTAACCGGGACCGCATGTTCGACCTGCACTACCGCAAGCCCGTACCGCTCGTGGACCGGTACGCCACCGCCGAGGCGGGCGGCCGCTTCGACTCGCGCGGCACCGAACTGGCCCCGCTCGACGAGGCCGCCGTACGGGCCGCGGCCCGCCGCGCCCGCGACGAGGGCTTCGACGCCGTCGCCGTCGCGCTGCTCTTCTCCTACGTGAACCCCGCCCACGAACTGCGGGCCGGCGAGATCCTCGCCGAGGAGCTCGGCGACGACGTGATGATCGTGCTCTCCCACCGGGTGGCCCGCGAATGGCGCGAGTACGAGCGCACCTCGTCCGCCGTCCTGGAGGCGTACACCGGCCCGGTCGTACGCCGCTACCTCGGCCGGATCGAGGACCGCTTCGCCACGCACGGGCTGACCGTTCCCGTCCAGGTCATGCAGTCCTCCGGCGGCGTCGTCAACGCCTCCTTCGCCCGCCGCCACCCCCTCCAGACCCTGCTGTCCGGGCCGGTCGGCGGCACCATGGGCGGAGTCTCGGCCACCGCACTGCTGGGCCGGCCCAACGCGATCTGCGTCGACATGGGCGGCACCTCCTTCGACGTGTCCCTCGTGCTCGACGGCCGCCCCAACATCTCCAACGAGGGCGCAGCCGACGGCTTCCCCGTCCTGATGCCGCTCGTGGACCTGCACACCATCGGAGCGGGCGGCGGCTCCCTCGCCTACGCCGAGGGGGGCGGACTGCGCGTCGGACCCGAATCGGCCGGCGCCGTACCCGGGCCCGCCTGCTACGGACGCGGTGGCACCCGGGCCACCGTCACCGACGCCAACGCCGTCCTCGGCCGGGTCGACCCCGACTGGTTCGCCGGCGGGCACATGACCCTCGACACCGGGGCGGCCCACCGTGCCGTCGCGGAACTCGCCGCCACCCTCGGCCTGGACCCCGTCGAGCTGGCCGGCGGCATCTGCGACGTCGCCAACGCCAAGATGGCCCAGGCGATCCGTACGCTCACCGTCGAACACGGCCTGGAACCCCGTGAGTTCGTCCTCCTCGCCTTCGGCGGGGCAGGGCCCATGCACGCCGTGGAGATCGCCCGCGAACTCGGCATCGAGGAGGTCGTCGTACCGCGCTTCCCCGGCGCGTTCTCCGCCTGGGGCATGCTCGGCACCGAGGTCCGCCGCGACCTCACGCTCCAGTTCTTCACCCCCGGCGCCGGCCTCGACGGCACCGCGATGGCCGCGGCACTCGCCGGACTGGCGGCCGAGGGCGTACAGGCCCTGGCCGAGCAGGGCGTACCGGCCGAGCGGCACCGTATCGAGCACGCCGTCGACATGCGGTACGAGGGCCAGGACTACACCCTGACCGTGCCGCTCACCGGCCCCGCCGAGCCCGCCGCCGAAGACTTCCTCGCCTCGGTCGCCGCACGCTTCGCCCAGCTCCACGAACGCCGCTACGGCCACGCGACCCCCGAGGCCCCCGTCGAGTTCGTCACCCTGCGCACCACCGCGCTCGGCGGACTCCCCGAACTCGCCGCCGTCCCGTACGCCGCCGTGCCCGGCGAAGCCCCCGAAGCCCCCCTCAAACCGGTCGTCTTCGGCGGCGTCGCGCACGACACCGCCGTACTGCGCCGTGAACACCTCGCCCCCGGGCAGTACATCCCCGGCCCCGCCGTCATCGTCGAGGCCACCTCCACCACCGTCGTCCCGCCGGACGCCACCGTCACCGTGGACGACAACGGATTCCTCGTCATCAAACTCGGAGGCGTCGCATGACCACCGGCACCGACACCGGCATCGCGGACGGCCCGGCCCCGGCCGCCGTCGACCCGATCACCACGGAGATCATCCGTTGCGCGCTGCTCCAGGCCGCCGAGGACATGAACACCACCCTGATCCGGTCCTCCTACACCCCGACCATCTACGAGGCCAAGGACTGCGCCGTCGCACTCCTGGACCGCGACCACAACGTCCTCGGCCAGTCCTCCGGCCTGCCGATCTTCCTCGGCAACCTGGAGGAGTGCACCCGCGCCACGGAGCGGATGTACGGCGCCGGGATCTGGCGGCCCGGCGACGTGTGGGTGCTGAACGACTCGTACATCGGAGGCACGCACCTCAACGACGTCACCGTCTACGGCCCGATCTTCGTGCACGACGAACTGGTCGGCTTCGCGGCCTCCCGGGCGCACTGGATCGACATGGGCTCCAAGGACCCCGGCGGCTCCATGGACTCCACGACGATCCATCAGGAGGGCCTGCGCATGGGCCCGTTGAAGATCTACGAGAACGGCGAACCCTGCGTACTCATCCATGACCTGATCTCCCGTCAGGTCCGGTTCCCGCACCCCACCCTCGGTGACATGCGCGCCCAGGTCGCCTGCGCCCGGACCGGCGCCCGCAGGCTCGCGGAGATCGTCGGACGATGGGGCCTGGACACCGTGCTCGCCGCCCGCGACGCCATCTTCGCCCAGACCGAGCGGCTGGAGCGGCGGGAGATCGCCGCGATCCCCGACGGCGTGTACGAGGCCACGGGACATCTCGACAACGACGGCATCGACCTGGACACACCCCTGCACGTCACCGTCAGGGTCACCATCGACGGCGACCGCATGACGATGGACGTCACCGACTGCGCCGACCAGGCGACCGGTCCCGTCAACTGCGGTGCGGCGCAGACCGTCGCGGCCTGCCGGGTCGGATACAAACTGCTCGTCAGCGGCGAAGTCCCGCTCAACGGCGGTTCGTTCAAGCCGCTCGACGTACTGACCCGGCCCGGTACGATGCTCGCCGCCGTCGAACCGGCCGCCTGCCAGTACTACTACTCCCATCTCGGCCTCGTCATCGACCTGGTCGTCAAGGCGCTCGCCCCGGCCCTGCCGGACCGCGCCGCCGCCGCCGGCTACGGCGACTCGATGATCGTCCAGTTCACCGGAACCGACCCGCGCAGCGGAAAGCTCTTCGTCTCCCAGGAGGCCACGGTCGGCGGCTGGGGGGCCTGGGAGGCATCCGACGGCGAGTCCTGCCTGATCAACAACGTCAACGGCTCGCTGCGCGACATGCCCGTGGAGGTGCTGGAGACCCTCTTCCCGGTACGCGTCGAGGAGTACGCGATCCGCCCCGACTCCGCGGGCGCCGGCCGTACCCGCGGCGGCAACGGAGTGGTCCGCCAGTACCGGTTCGCCGCCGACCAGCAGCTCTCCCTGTGGTGGGAGCGGTCGGTCACCCCCGCCTGGGGCATCTTCGGGGGCACCGCGGGAGCGGCGCCGCGGGTGACCCTCAACCCGGGCCGTGACGACCGGCGTTCACTGCTGAAGGCCAACGCGCTGCAGGTGCGCGAGGGCGATGTGCTGCGCTGCGAGAGCGGTGGGGGCGGCGGCTACGGCCCGGCGGGGGAGCGGGCGGCCGAAGCGGTGGCCGAGGACGTCCGGCAGGGCCTGCTGACAGCCGGACACGCACAGACCGTGTACGGCGCCTGAACCAGCTCGGCCGGGACAGCGGCGGAGGAGCCCGCTCAGGGTTCCTCCGCCACTGCCGTTTCCGGCCCCGTCGCGGCCCCGTGCTCAGGACGCCGCGCCCTCGTCGCGCAGCAGTACCCGGCAGGCCAGATGCAGCGCCAGCCGCTGCGACGCGTCGTCGGGGTCGAAGCCCAGCGCGCGGATGCGCTCCAGCCGGGCGGCCACCGTGTTGCGGTGCACACCGAGCACCTCGGCCGCCGCCGTCGGGGCCGCGCCCGCGTCGAGGACGACCGCCAGCGTACGCAGCAGGGTGCCGTCCCGGTCCGCCGCGAGCAGCGGGGCGAGCACCACCTCCGCCGGACCGCGCAGCATCTCGGTGGGCACCGCGGACAGGAGCTGCGCCGCGCCCATCCGGTCCCCGCGCACCACTCTGCCCGGCTCCCCGGCGGCCGCCACCCCGGCCGCCGCGCAGGCGTCGTTCAGGACCGGGCCGAGCGCCGCCGAGGAGGCCGCCGTGCCCGCCACCCCGCCGGCGGCCGGCACATAGGGGGCCATCGCGGTGAGCGCGTCGGCCAGCCGCCGGGCCGCCGCCTCCAGCGGGTCCACCCCGTCCGCGGGGGCGACAGACTCCCAGGCCACCCAGCAAGGTCCGTACGCGACCAGCGGTCCGCCCGGTCCCGCCGAACTCCAGACCGCGCGCAGCGCGGGCCCGGGATCGGGGCCGTCCCAGCCCGCGACGGGGCGCAGCGCGTAGCCGACGAACGGGCCCCGGTCGGGCCAGCCCAGCGCGGCCGCCTCGGCACGCTCGCTCCCGGCGGTTTCGTCAGCACCGGTGGCCCCGGCGTCCGCCTCCAGCAGCCGGCGCAGGAGCAACGCGGCGCGGTGGCCGGTCCGTTCGTCGTCCAGGCGGCGCACCGCGCACCAGGCGGTCAGCGGAGCGACCGCGAGGCGGAGCACGTCGCGCACCGTCTCGCCCCACCCCGCGACCCGCGAGCCCGACCGGGCGACCAGAGCACCCAGCGAGCCGCCGGCACCGTCCGGGACCTCCACCCGGACGGTGAGCGCGCCGCCCTGCTCCGAGAGCGCGGCCCGCCGGCCGGCCAGCAGTTCGCCCGTGGACCCGGTCAGCGCGACCGCCGTGGACGGCAGCACCGCGTGCAGGGCGGACAGCACCCGCCCGGCGTGCGGCCCCGTGTCCGCGAGCGCGCGGGCCGCCTGGGCCACCAGCGCGGTGCGCCCGGCATCGGGGCGGGCGACCGCGGAGGCGATCCGGACCGCGGCGTCCAGCGCGTCCTCGTCGATGACCAGCAACGGCACCCCGAGCCGGTCGGCGAGCGCGCCCACGGAACCCGGCCGGCCCGCCGCCCCGGTGACCACGACACAGGCCGCGGCGTGCTCCCAGGCCTTGCGCAGCGCCATCTCCACGGTCCAGCCGGCCGCCGCGACCCGTCCGGTCAGCACGACCGCGGTATGGGGTTCGAGCGTGTCGAGCACCGATGTCCGGTCCACGATGCGCACCGAACGCACCTCCGCGTCCCGCCCGCTCGCCCCGGCCATCCGGACCCCGGCGAGCCGTCCCTGCTGGACGAGCTCCGCGACGGTGAGCGGGCCCTCCCGGACCGGGCGGTTCACCATGGCTCCTCCTCCGGGCCGGGGGTGTCCACCGCGCCGGTACGGGCCAGCCGACGGCCCTCGGGCGTGTGCCAGGCGGGCGCGGCGGGGATGACCACCACCTCGACCTCCACCCCCGGCACCGCCCGTTCCACGTCCAGCACCCGCCGGTCGGCGGAGGCCGAGAGGATGAGGATCTGGTCCGGGGCGGCGGCCACCGGCGCCCCGTCCGCCAGCGCCAGCAGCACCTCGTTGTGCGCCTCCAGCCGGAAGTGGCGGCCGATCCCCTCCGTCTCGGCGATCAGCACACTCGTCGGCCGCGACGGAAGCGCCGGCCACGACGGGGCGGAACCGGGCCCGGAGGGGGCGTCCGGCTCCGGCGGCCCGTAGCCGTACGGATCGTCCTCGGTGGCCACCGGGTGCTCCACCGCCGTGATCCGGCCCCGGCACAGCCGCCGCGGCGACCACGGTGCGAACAGGTTGCCGGGCCGGGCCGAGCCCGCGCGGATCGCCCGGCCGACCGTGCCCGGCACCACGGATCCGGCCAGCACGTCGCCCGGCATCGCGTAGCAGACGGCCACCGCCCAGCCGCCGGCCGCGGGCACCAGCGGCCGCACCAGGTCCTCCACCCGCCCGCCCGCCGACTCCACCACGACCACATCGCCCGACGGGGTCGCCAGCGCGAGGGGCGCCGCGGCCACCCCGGCCAGCGTGAACGTCGACTGCTCCAGCAGTGGCAGCACCCGCCCGCAGCCGTCACCGTCGACCAGCGGCAGCCCGCAGTCGGCCGCCGCGGCCACCGACAGCAGGGCGTTCTCACCAGCCGTGTTCAGCGCGACGACCGCGTCGGCGCGGCCACCCAGCAGCCGTTCCAGGGCGCGCACCGCCCGTACCGTCTCCGCCCCCGTCGGCAGCTGCTCGGCGAGCGCCGCCGACGAGCCGACCAGGGTCACGGTCACACAGAGCCGCAGCCCGCTCAGCTCGTCCGGGGCCAACAGCCGCACCGGCCCGTGCGCGGCGACCGAGGCCCGTGCCCAGTCCAGCGCCACCCGGAACGCCGATTCGGCCGCGCCCGCCGCCAGCACCAGCGACCCGGCCGCCAGCCGCTCCAGCACGGCGGCGTCCACCTGGACCGGTGCGCCGGTCACGAGGCCGCTCCCGCCGGTGCTCCCACGGCCCGGACCCGGATCCGGTGCACCCCGCCCGGGAGGTACGAGACCGGTGTGTGCACGGTCCGGGCGATCCGGGCCCCGCCCGGCGCCGCGCCCGCCGACACGACCCGCGCCAGCGCCTGGTCACGGGCCAGGGCGATGACCCGGTCCAGTTCCGCGCGGCCCGGTGCGACCACCACCTGCTCCAGTTCCACCCGGGTGTCCGCGCGCGCCGCGCCGTACGCGGCCGCCCAGATCCCGTCCGGCGCGCCCCCGAAGAGCGGGGCCGCGCCGCCCGCGTACAGCACCGTGCTGCCCGGCGAGCGCTCCAGCACACCGGCCACCAGCGCGTCCACCCGCTGCCGGGCGTCGGCGGGCGGTGCCTCGCCGCCGAACGGCAGGGTGTCCAGGCGGGGCCTGCCCACGTCCATCCAGAGTCCGCCGGGCCCCGGGCCCGCGTCCCCGGCTTCCAGCTCGCCGTCCGCGACGGCCGAGCAGCGGACGGCGGAGCCGGCCGCGTCCACCACGACGGCCCGCTCGGCGTCCGCCAGCAGCGCGGCTCCGCGCAGCGCGCAGGCCGTGGCGGAGGCGGTGGCGATCACGGGGTAGCGGCGGACGTACTCGGCGGAGACCAGACCGGCGTCGTCCCGGGCGAGGAAGAGCGGGGCCGTGATGCCCCGCGCGCGCAGCGTCCGCTCGGCGGTGCCGGTGAGGTGCTCGGCCCAGGATCCGAGCGCGGCGTTGGCGGCCGCGGCGTTCTCGCGCTCGCGCAGGCCGGGGGAGCCGATCTCGTACGAGAGGGTGATGTGCGCACCGGGCACCAGGCGGGCGATCACGGAGGCCGCGGTCAGTTCGGGCTCCGGGCGGGCGGGCGACCCGGCCGCGCAGACGGCGAACGCGGTGATCGAAGCCGCCCCGGCCTCCCGGGCGAACGCCTCGACACCGGCCGGGTCCAGCGGTGCCAGCGGCCGGCCGGTGAGCGACGAACCGCCCGCCACCACCCGGGTCAGCCCGCCCGGACGCGGCGACGGGCCGAGCGCGGGATGGGCGGCGGGCGAGATGCGGAGCACGGCGACGGGCGAGGGCCTGCCCGGCGTGCGGTCGAGATCGGTCGTCAGACAGACGACGTCGGCCCGGTCGTACGGGGCGTTCCCGAGGCCGTCCAGCGCGTCGAGGACATCGCGCAGCGAACGGTCGAGGGAGGCCGACGACGCGACCACGGCATGCACCGGCGGAGCACCGCCGGGGCGTACGAGCACGGCGACCGTCGTCGTACGCCCCACGTCCACACCCAGTCTCACCTGCGTCATCCTGCCATCACGTCCCGGGGACCGCGCCGTGGAGAGGGCCTGCCGGGCCGGAGCCGGCCCGGGTGCGGGCGCCACGGCCCGGGACAGCCCTTATTCCAGGTCCCGGCCCTCGGTCTCCGGCAGCGGGGCGGCGAAGAGCAGCGCCACCACCAGGAAGGCCGTGATGAACAGGATCGTCGTGGAGAACCCGGTCGCCTGCGCCAGCAGGAAGCCGACCACCGACGGGGCGAGGGAGGTCGCGACCAACTGGGCGGCGGTGGCCCAGGAGTACCCCGTACCGCGCAGCGCGGTCGGGAAGAACTCACCGTTCCAGGTGTTCCAGACGCCCCAGGCGCCGAGGCTGAAGAAGGCGAGGGCGAAGTTCGCGATGTACAGCTCGGTCAAGGAGCTGGAGCAGGCGAAGAAGATCCCGCTGACCGCGGCGAGTGCCACGTACGGCAGGAAGACCTTCTTGCGGCCGAAGCGTCCGGTCAGCAGCGACGCCGACACATAGCCGGGGATCATGAACAGCGCGCTCAGCGCGACGAAGCCGAGGCTCGCCGACATGCTGAGGCCCTTGTCCTGGAGCAGCGTCGGCAGCCAGGTCTGCAGGCCCCAGTAGCCCCAGTTGAAGGTGAAGTTCACGACGAGCATCAGGACCGTGATCCGCAGCAGCCCGCCGCGCAGCAGCTCCACCGGCCGTCCGGACCGTTCGGGGGCGACGACCGCGAAGCGGGTGCCGTCCGGGACGTCGACGCCCAGCCTGCGCAGCACGGCCGCGGCGTCGTCGTGCCGGTCCTGCGCCGCCAGCCAGTACGGGGATTCCGGGACCCAGGCGCGGATCGCGAAGACCCAGAGCCCGGCCAGGGCGGAGGCGATGGCCACCACGTGCCAGCCCAGGCCGCCCAGCAACTGCGTCACACCGACCGCGGCCAGCACCCCGATCGGCCAGCCGATCGACAGATAGACCGCCGCCCGGCCACGCGTCCGGGACGGCAGCAGCTCCAGGAAGTACGGGAAGGTGACCGTGTAGATCCCGGCCAGCGCCAGACCCGACAGCACCCGGGTGACCAGCAGGACCGTGAAGTTCGGGGAGAAGGCGGAGGCCAGCGCGACGACCCCGTAGGCGGACAGGCTCCACAGGCACACCGCACGCCGGCCGATCCGGTCCGAGACCGGACCCCAGACCAGCGCACCGGGGATCATGCCGAGTGCGACGGCGGAGAGCACCCAGCCGATCCTGCCGGTGTCGATGGAGAACGCGTCACCGAGATCGCCGGAGACATAGACGAGGGCGAGCTGCTCCCACGACTCGATGACGAAGGCCATGAACAGGGCCAGCGCCGCCAGGACATGGGCGCGTCCGAGTGGCATGGCCTCGAAGAAGGAACCGACGGGCCGCGGCCCAACGGCCTGGCCCGGCCCCGCCTCCAGGGGTTCTCCGGTTGCACCGGAACGTGCGGTTGTCGCGCTCACCGGCTGTCCTCCTGGCTTTCGTACCGGCCGAATCGCCCCTCGGCGATTGGGGATGGCGGCACAGTAGACAGGCCCGGGAGCGGGAACCTGTGCGCAGCGCACAGTGGAAGGGAGGGCCGCTGTGCTGTGTGCCCGGCGGCCCGTGGCGGGGCCGCTCCGGCGGGAACAGTCACGGTAACCCGCCGGGTGCCGGACCCGACCGGGGCCGGGTCCGGCGCGCGTGTGACGGCCGGGCCCCGGCCGGTGGTTCCGGGGCCCGGCCGGCCGCTCAGTCCCGGTGGCCGGTGGGGCGGGTGAGGTCGAGGAAGCGGACCGCGTCCAGCTCGCCGTAGTACGCGAGGCCCTGGTGGCGCACCTCGGTGACGGTCAGCGTGGCCTTGGCGATGCCGCGGCCCACGGTGGCCTTGAAGCGGACCGAGCCGTCCTTCTTCGTGGTGCCGGTCAGCTCGTGCACCGTGCCGTCGGCCGTCAGCTCGGCCGTGACCTCCGCCCCCTTCACCGGCTTGCCCTGCGCGGTTTGCACCACACCGTTCGCGGTGACCTTCCAGGGCGCATCGGAGCCGGGCCCGCCGAGCAGCACGGTGCCGGCGTCCAGCGAGGCGACTGCGAGATCCGACGGCGGGTGGGGCTGGCCGAAGGCGACCTGGTCGACGGTCCAGAAGGCGCTGTTCGTACCGGTGTAGCGGAAGCTCAGCCGGGCCGTCCTCGCGCCCTGCGGAACGTCCAGCTCAAGCCGCTCGACGGTGTTGCTGTCGGCCCGGTAGGACTTCACGAGCTGCGGGGTCCCGCCGTCGTACGAGACGAAGACGTCGCCCGTCTGGGGGCCGTCGACCCGGTAGTCCGTCGCGTACGAGAGGGTCGCCTTCGCCGCGCCGTTCAGCTTGTACGCGGGGCTGACCAGGGTGGAGTCGAACGGTCCGGCGCCGTGTGCCTTGTCGTCCCACTCGTCGGAGTCGGCCACCGCGAAGACGTTGCGGGCGCGGACGTTCGTCTCGCGGCCCTGGCCGCGCTCGGCCTCGGTCCAGAACTCGTCCGTGGCGAAGGACCAGCCGCGCCACTCGGTGACGCCGCCGGCCGGCATCTTCGAGTTGTCGATCGACCAGCCCTCGGGCGCGGTGTTCGTCCACCCCTTGGCGTCGGCCGGGAGCCTGGTCTCGTCGACCGGAGCGCGCAGCGAGGGGCGCAGCACGTCGAAGGCGTCCGGCTCCGGTTCGGCGAGCGCGGTGCCGTCCAGGTTCCAGGCGGGATCGGTGGCGACGCCCTCGTGGCGCAGCACGGTGGGCGCGATGTCGGTGATCTTGACGTCGTCGCGTACCGAGCCGGGGCGGATGCCCTTGCCCTGGGCGATCACGAACGTGCCGCGCTCCAGCGGGGTGTTGCCGCCGTGCCCGCCGGTGGGGGTGTGGCCGTGGTCGGCGGTGAGGACGAGGAGCCAGTCCTCCTGCGCGTACGCCGGACGCGCAGCCACGGCGTCGAGCAGCCGGCCGATCCGGCCGTCGGCGGTGCTGAGGGCCTTCAGGTAGGCGTCGCTCGCGGAGCCGGTGCTGTGGCCGGCGCCGTCGACCTCGTCGAGGTGGACGAAGGTGGAGTCGGGGTTGCCGTGCGCGAGGTAGTCGGCGGCCTTGGCCGTGGTGCCCTCGTCGTTGCCGCCGGCGATCCGCAGATCGGTCCTCGCGCCGAAGACGGTCCGGGGGATCGGGCTCCAGGTGCCGACGACCAGGGTGGACGTGGCCGGGTCGGAGGTCTCCAGCCGGGTCGCGTAGTCCGGGTACCGGCCGTAGTCCGGGGCCGTGAAGTCGTTGTCCTTCACGTTGTGCTTGTCGGGCCAGACACCGGTGGCGACGGACGACCAGCCGGCGCCGGAGACGGTCGGGGCCATCGGGGCGGCGTACAGGTTGCTCCGGGCGGTCAGGCCCTTGGCCATCAGCTGACGGATGTGCGGTACGTCGGCGCGCGAGAAGGCGTCGAAGGTGGCGCCGTCGATGCCTATGACCAGGGTCTTCGCCTGCTTGGTGCCGGACGGCAGACCGGCGTACGGGGCGGCGGCCGGGGCCGTGGACCCCTGGGCACGGGCGGTGGTCGTGGCGAGCGGCAGTGCGACGGCGGCGACGGTGGCGGCGGCCAGCACCGTACGCGCGGAGCGCGACAGGGACACGTGATCCTCCGGAATCGGTCGTTGGACACCGGGCGACGAGGGCGTCCGGTGAGGTGTCCGAGGCTCGCCGTCGGTGGTGATCGGATCACGCCACGTACGGGACGGGCGCATGAACCGTACTCAACATGTGGACCAGACCTGTAACCGTTCCGTTATTCGGTGATGGTCGTGGTCATCGCCGCGGCTGTGGGCCGGTGGAGTGCCGGGCGGATGAAACAGAAACGTCTTCAGCGGTTAGCGGCAGCGGTATTGCCACAGTGGGTAACCCACTTCTACGTTCTTCATCACGCACCTTGTCTACGTGCGTAGACCCATTCCGCCACGAGTGAGGAGGGGTACATGAGCCGCACCGTCATCCACGGTGGTCTCGTCATCACCGCGTCCGACGAAATGCATGCCGACGTACTCATCGAGGGCGGCCGCATCGTGGCCCTCGCGGCGCACGACAGCGACGCGGCCGGAAGCTGGAGCGCCGACCGCAGGATCGACGCCACCGGCAAATACGTCATCCCGGGCGGTGTCGACGCGCACACCCACATGGAGATGCCGTTCGGCGGCACCTACGCCGCCGACACCTTCGAGACCGGCACCCGGGCGGCCGCCTGGGGCGGCACCACCACGATCGTCGACTTCGCCATCCAGTCCGTGGGCCGCGCGGTCCGCGAAGGTCTCGACGCCTGGTACGCGAAGGCCGACGGCAAGTGCGCCGTCGACTACGCCTTCCACATGATCCTCTCCGACGTGAACGAGTCCTCGCTCAAGGAGATGGACCTGCTGGTCTCGGAGGGGGTCACCTCCTTCAAGCTGTTCATGGCCTACCCCGGCGTCTTCTACAGCGACGACGGCCAGATCCTGCGCGCCATGCAACGGGCCTCTCACAACGGCGGCCTGATCATGATGCACGCGGAGAACGGCATCGCCATCGACGTACTCGTCGAACAGGCCCTCGCCGAGGGCCGCACCGATCCGCGCTACCACGGCGACGTGCGCAAGGTGGCGCTGGAGGCCGAGGCCACCCACCGCGCCGTCCAGCTCGCCCGGGTCGCCGGATCCCCGCTGTACGTCGTGCACGTCTCCGCGGACGAGGCGGTCGCCGAGGTCGCCGCCGCCCGCCACAAGGGACTTCCGGTCTTCGGGGAGACCTGCCCGCAGTACCTCTTCCTCTCCACCGACAACCTCGCCGAGCCGGACTTCGAGGGCGCCAAGTACGTCTGCTCCACCCCGCTGCGGCCCAGGGAACACCAGGAGGCGCTCTGGCGGGGGCTCAGGAACAACGAACTCCAGGTCGTCTCCACCGACCACTGCCCCTTCTGCTTCTCGGGCCAGAAGGAGATGGGCCGGGGTGACTTCTCGAAGATCCCCAACGGCATGCCCGGCGTGGAGAACCGGATGGACCTCCTCCACCAGGCGGTCCTGGACGGCCACATCTCGCGCCGCCGCTGGATCGAGATCGCCTGCGCCTCCCCGGCCCGGATGTTCGGCCTCTACCCGAAGAAGGGCACCATCGCCCCGGGCGCCGACGCCGACGTCGTCATCTACGACCCGGCGGCCGAACAGACCATCTCCGCCGAGACCCACCACATGAACGTCGACTACTCGGCGTACGAGGGAAAGCGGATCACCGGCCAGGTCGAGACGGTCCTCTCGCGCGGTGAAGTAGTCATCGACACGAGGAAGTTCACCGGCCGGGCCGGACACGGCATGTACACCCCGCGAGCCACCTGTCAGTACCTGGACTAGGAGCACCCGTCATGGACTTCGGACTCGTCCTCCAGACCGATCCGCCCGCCTCGGCCGTCGTCGGCCTGATGCGCCGCGCCGAACGCAACGGCTTCCGCTACGGCTGGACCTTCGACTCGACGGTGCTCTGGCAGGAACCGTTCGTCATCTACAGCCAGATCCTCGAACACACCGAACACCTCGTGGTCGGCCCCATGGTCACCAACCCCGGCACCCGCACCTGGGAGGTGACCGCCTCCACCTTCGCCACCCTCAACGACATGTTCGGCAACCGCACCGTCTGCGGCATCGGACGGGGCGACTCGGCGATGCGCGTCGCCGGCCGCAGACCCAACACCCTGGCCCGCCTCGGCGAGGCCATCGACGTCATCCGCGACCTCGCCGAGGGACGGGAGGCGACCGTCGACGGCCAGCCGGTCCAGATCCCCTGGGTGAAGGACGGCAGACTGCCCGTCTGGATGGGCGCGTACGGCCCGAAGGCGCTCGCCCTGGCCGGACAGAAGGCCGACGGCTTCATCCTCCAGCTCGCCGACCCGTTCCTCACCGAGTGGATGATCAAGGCGGTACGGGACGCGGCGGCCGAGGCCGGCCGTGACCCGGACTCCGTGACCATCTGCGTCGCCGCCCCCGCCTATGTGAGCGACGACCTCGACCACGCCCGCGAGCAGTGCCGCTGGTTCGGCGGCATGGTCGGCAACCACGTCGCGGACCTCGTCTCCCGGTACGGCGCGCACTCCGGGCTCGTCCCCGAGGCCCTGACCGAGTACATCGCCGGGCGGACCGGCTACGACTACAGCCACCACGGCCGGGCCGGGAACCCCGACACCACCTTCGTGCCGGACGAGATCGTCGACCGGTTCTGCCTGCTGGGCCCCGCCGAGGCGCACATCGAGAAGCTGCGGGCCCTGCGCGACCTGGGCGTCGACCAGTTCGCCGTATACAACATGCACGATGCGCGGGAGGCGACGATCGACGCCTACGGTGCGCGGATCATCCCCGCCCTGTCCGACTGACCCGCGCCTCGCCCGCTCTTCCGCTGTCCCGCTCCCGCGTACTCCCCATGGCTGTCCGCACCCCCGTCCCCGCACCGCTCCCTGCTGTTCCTCGTCCCCGCACGGCCGCCTCCCGCTGCCTGTCACCGTTCCCGCACTCCGCCCCGCACGGCCCCGTTCCCGAGCGAAGGGTCCAGCCGCCATGACATCGTCCGTCCCACCGGTTCCACCCGCTCCACCGCAGGACCCGATACCCGACCCCTCGGGCCGCGTCGAACTCGCGCCCGGCGCCGTTCCCACCGACAACCGGTTCGTCAACGAGGACCTGTTGCCCGTCCCGCTGGCACGGCGCCGCTGGACGACGTACAACTTCACCGCGCTCTGGGTGGGCATGGCCCACAACATCCCGTCCTGGCTGCTCGCCTCCGGCCTGGTGGCCCTCGGCATGGACTGGAAACAGGCCGTCTTCACCATCGCGCTGGCCAACCTGATCGTGCTCGGACCCATGCTGCTCACCGGGCACGCCGGACCCAAGTACGGCATCCCCTTCCCGGTGCTGGCCCGCGCCTCCTTCGGGCTGCGCGGCGCCAATCTGCCCGCCCTGATCCGGGCCGCGGTGGCCTGTGCCTGGTTCGGCATCCAGACCTGGATCGGCGGCGTCGGCATCTTCACCCTGCTGGGGAAGATCTTCGGCGGCTGGGCGAAGGCGTCCGAGATCGGCGGCCAGCCGTGGACGCTCTGGCTCTGCTTCGTCCTCTTCTGGGCGCTCGAACTCGCCATCATCTACCGGGGCATGGACGCCCTGCGACGGTTCGAGAACTGGGCGGCACCGTTCGTCATCGTCGGTGCCGTCGTGCTGCTGGTCTGGATCGCGGTCAAGGCGGGCGGCTTCGGCCCGCTGCTCGACCAGCCCTCGAAGCTCGGCTGGGGCAAGGAGTTCTGGCCGGTCTTCTTCCCCTCGCTGATGGGCATGATCGCCTTCTGGGCCACGCTCTCGCTGAACATCCCCGACTTCACCCGCTTCGGAGCCGGCCAACGCGCCCAGATCCGGGGCCAGTCGCTCGGCCTGCCGACCACGATGACGCTGTTCGCCCTGCTCTCGGTCCTGGTCACCTCCGGCTCACAGGCGGTGTACGGGGAAGCCATCTGGGACCCGGTCCAGCTCGTGGCGCGGACCGACAACGTCTTCGGGCTGCTCTACGCCCTGGTGACGGTGCTGGTCGCGACGGTCTCCGTGAACATCGCGGCCAACGTCGTGTCACCCGCGTACGACCTGGCGAACCTCGCGCCCCGGTTCATCAACTTCCGTACCGGCGCGCTGATCACGGGCGTCGTCGGCGTCCTCATCATGCCGTGGAAGCTCACCGAGACCCCCGAGCTGTACATCTTCACCTGGCTCGGGCTGGTCGGCGGACTGCTCGGAACGGTCGCGGGCATCCTGATCGCCGACTACTGGATCGTCCGCCGCACCGTGCTCGACCTCGCGGACCTCTACCGCCCCGGCGGCCGCTACTGGTACACGAACGGCTGGAACTGGCGGGCGGTCGTGGCGTTCGCCGTCGGCGGCGTCCTCGCGATCGGGGGCTCCCACTCCGCCCCCGGGGCGGGCCCGTTCCCGGCCGACGGCCTGATCCCGTTCCTGAAACCGCTCGCGGACTACGGCTGGGCGGTCGGGCTCGCCTCGTCGCTCGTGCTGTACGTGGTGCTCAGCGGGCGGTCCGGCGTCACACCGGCGCGGACGTACGGCCCAGCAGGGCGCTGATGTCGTAGGTCTGGTCCGGCGGCGGCGTGGTCGTGGGCACCGGCTTGTCGAAGGCCGAGAAGCCCACGACCGCGTCCGCCCCGCCGCCCCGAACGGTGATCTTCACGGGGTACGGCTTGCCGGTGGCCGCGACGTACGTGGTCACCGTGCGGTCGTCCCGCATCCTGGTCACCGGCACCACCGGAGCCCCGTCGAGCGTGGTCTTGTGGCCCTTGTTCAGCGTGCCCCGGTCGTTGTCCGCGTTGTCGCTGACCAGCTTCCGGAACGTGTCCAGATCGCAGCCGTTCGCCAGATCGCGCAGCCGGGGATCGTCGGCCGACCCCTTCATGTAGCGCCCGTTCAGGATCGCGGCGAAGGCCGAACCACCGCCCGGGACCTGGTTCTTCCAGAAGTTCGCGTCCGGCTTGACCCAGACGTCGTCGCCGCGCTTCACGATCTGGACCGACCCCTGGCTCCGGCCCAGATCGACCGACCCGTTGCAGTTGCCGTCCCGGTCCAGGGAGAGCTCCAGCTTCATCGGCGGCGTGCCTTCCCCCAGCTCGCCGCGGGCGCTCAGGTGCAGGGAACGGGCGCTCAGGAGGGCGTCACGGGAGCGGTCCGCGATCTGCTGCGCGGAGAGCTTGTCGATGCCGTTGTCCGCCTGTGCCGCACCGCTGCCCAGGACGCCGGCGCCGGTGATTCCCAGCACGACGGCCGCCGCCCAGGCGGCCCGGCGTGTGCCCCTGTGTCGACCGGTCACGTCGCCTCCCTGGTAGTGCCCGTAGGGCCTGTGCAGGTGCCATCCGATTGCCGTACGACCCTTCCGAGCGTACGCCGGGGCGGATGCGGTCGCGCGGCGGAGCGCCCACGGGCCACCGCGGTGCTACGGAACGCTCTGCTCCAGCAGCCGTGGCAGCGCGGCGGCCAGCCGCTCCCGCAGCCGGTCCGGTCCGCCCTCCACCCACGGATGCCCGGCGTGGAACGCGGCCCAGTCCACCAACCAGTCCAGCACCGCCCCGGGCGTGAACCCCGGCGCGTGCGGACCCAGCACCGTGCGCAGCAGGCGGGGCGACAGCACGGTCGCGTGGTGCTCCGCGAGCAGCACCGCGTCGTACAGGTCCTTGGCCCCCGACCGGCCCTCCGCCTCCTGGTCCTCGGCGAGCCACAGCAGCTTCCAGGCGAGGGAGAGCCCCGGGCCCGCGGTGCGCACGGGGATCGGGGGCCCGCCGTCGCCGCGCGGGCAGGCCGTCCACCCCGGGGCCTGGGGGAGCCGTTCGTCCGTGGCGAAGTCCATCCGCAACTCGCCCGGCGGCAGCCCGTCGGCCTCCCAGGGGACGACGACACGCACCCCTGGCGTCTCGTACGTCCGGTACATCCAGGTGCCGTCCGGCTTCACCCGGAGCGGGTCGATGCGGATCCCCTCGGGCAGCGGCGGACCGGCGGCCAGCGCGGCCACGACCTCCTCGGCGGGGGAGGCCGGGGGATCCTTCTCCCCGGCCTCGATCCAGTGCAGCCCCTCCGGCGCCACCACGGGCCGGGCGCCGCCGGTGTCATGGCACTCGCCGTCCGTCAGCAGCTCGGGAGCGGCCGCGCCGTGCGCGGCCTCCGGCCACTGCTGGACGGCCTCCAACGAGTTGACGTACGGGTAGGGATCGAGGCCGTCGACGAAGTCGTCCTCCGACGGCTCCAGCACGATCCAGTCCAGGTCGCCCGGCTCCCGCGCGGCCGCGCCCACCCACGCCTGGAGCGGGACACTGCCGCGCAGGATCAGACCGTCGCCCCAGGGCGACCCGGCGATCACACGCAGCAGATGGTCCTGGACGGCGCGCCGGGCGGCCCGCCAGCGCGGTGCGAGCGACGGGTCCTCGTACTCCGGCTCCCCGGGGAAGGGCCGGACGTGCTCCGGCTCCCCCGGGAAGGCCCGGTCGTCCGCGCTCACAGCCCGACCCCGGCCCGCTGGTCCAGCCAGCCCGCGTCCACCGCCGGATGGTCGTCGTGCACCACGAACTCCTCCTCGACCTCCAGCACTTCGAGTCCGGCGGCGGCCAGCCCGCCCAGCAGCGCGTCGAGCTCCGCCCTCGCCGCCGGACGGCCCACCGCGTGGCAGCGCTGCGTGACGAACCGCTCGTGGCGTCCGGGACCGGTGGTGCGGCGGGCATTGCGCGACAGGCGCGCGCCGTGCCGCTCGGCCACCGCCCGTGCGACGGCGAGCTGCGGCTCACCGGTCAGCAGCAGCTTGACGTGATGCTCGAAGTGGCAGTCGGGAGAGAGTACGGCGGCCTCGTCGGCCGTCCGCGGTATGTCCTCGTTCCACGGAGCGGCCTCGATCTTCACGCGTATGACGGCGAAGCCCGCGGCGCGCAGCTCGGCCGACCGGAGCCCGGCGGCGGCCCGCTGCCCGGAGAGCGAACCCCGCCCCCTTTCGGTCAGCATGGGCTGGTCGGGTGTGGCGCCGCGGTCCAGGAGGATACGGGTGAGCTTCAGTCCGTTGCGCTCCGCCCAGCGCCCCAGCCGGCCGGCCTCCCGCGCGTCCCCCGTCCCGTCGTCGGCGCGGGGATCGAGGCGCACCGTCAGATGCGTCTCGAACTCGCCCTCGAACTCTGCTTCCACGCGCCCTCCACCAGTACTTTCTCGCTGTCTTCTGCCACCGCCGAACGTAGCAAGCGGCACTGACACTCCCCGGATGCGACCGGGCGCCGCCCGAACGTGCGTGGGACGTGCCTCGGGCCGCTTTCCACCGAACGGTTGAGCGGACCGCTCATTCCTCATTACCCTCCGGTAAGTTCGTTCGGGCGTACCAGGCGCGCGGCGCACCGGCCCCGCGCGGCTGTCCTCCGACACGAGGAAGGCGGTCAGCCCATGTACTCAACGGAAGCGGTGGGAACCACCGGACCGGCCGGCCGGGCCGGACTGGCCGACAGCGCGCGGGAGCTGGCCGAGGGCCGCACCACCTCGGCCGAGCAGGTGTCCGCCGCGCTGCGCCGCATCGAAGCGAGCCAGGGCACCCTCAACGCCTTCCGGCATCTGCGTGCCGAGGCCGCGCTCGCCGAGGCCGCCGAGGCCGACCGCCGGCTCGCGGCGGGGGAGCGGCTGCCGCTGCTCGGCGTACCGGTCGCGGTCAAGGACGACACGGACGTCGCCGGGATGCCGACCTACTTCGGCTGCGACGGCGATCTGCCGGCCGCGACCACGGACAGCGAGGCCGTGCGCCGGCTGCGGGCGGCCGGGGCGGTGATCGTCGGGAAGACCAACTCCTGCGAGCTGGGCCAGTGGCCGTTCACCGAGGGCCCCGCCTTCGGCGCCACCCGCAACCCGTGGCACACCGGCCACACCCCCGGCGGCTCGTCCGGTGGCTCCGCCGCCGCCGTCGCGGCCGGTCTGGTGCCCGCCGCGCTCGGCTCGGACGGCGCGGGGTCCGTACGCATCCCGGCGGCCTGGACCCATCTCGTCGGCATCAAACCCCAGCGCGGCCGGATCTCCGGCCATCCGCACATCGACGCCTTCCAGGGCCTGACCGTCAACGGACCACTGGCCAGGACCGTCGCCGACGCCGCCCTGCTGCTCGACGCGGTCGCCGGCGCCCACCCCGACGACCAGCACCGGCCGCCGCCCGTCGCCGCCTCCGCCGCCGCCCGCCGCGACCCCGGCCGGCTGCGCATCGCTCTCGCCTGGCGCCCCCCGCTCACCCTCACCGGCTCCGCACCCCACCCCGATGTGTGCCGGGCCGTCCTCGAACTGGCCGAGGCCCTCGCCCGCCTGGGACACGACGTCCAGGAGGCCAGGCCCCGCTACGGGCTGATCGGCCTCGGGTTCGTCCCCCGCGCCACCGCCGGGATCGCCGAACTCGCCGCCCGCCACCCCGACCCCGCGCTCCTCGACCCGCGCACCCGCAGCGCGCTGCGCACCGGCACCCGGCTCGGCGGCCGGGTGGTACGGGCGGCCAGGGAGCGCGAGGTGCGCCAGCACCGCAGGATCGGCGGGTTCTTCCGCCCGTCCCGGGCCGGCGCCGGGTACGACGTACTGCTCACCCCGACGACCGCTCTGCCGCCGCCACCGATCGGCCGCTTCGACGGGCTGAGCGCCTGGCGCACCGATCTGGCGATGACCGAGGCATGCCCGTACGCCTGGCCCTGGAACGTACTGGGCTGGCCCGGCATCAACGTACCGGCCGGGTTCACCGCCGACGGGCTGCCCGTCGGCGCACAGCTGCTCGGCCCCTCCCGCAGCGAGGAACGCCTGATCTCCCTCGCCGCCCAGCTGGAGGCCGACCGGCGCTGGTACGAGCACCGGCCCCCGGCACCGCCCGCCCGGTCCGGGCCGGGCACGACGCGCTGACCGCCTCCCGCCCCCGCCCGGCCGCGACCCTCCGCGTCGTCGCTCGCACCTGAGCGCGGGAGGCGGGATCATGGACAGGGAGCGGATGGGTGGTGTCAGGTATGGCGTGTGCAGGCCCGGAGCCGGAGCCCGGCGAACCCTCGCCGCCCCGCACACCCCGGCACTCCCACGACACGGCGAACGACGCGACCGTGGTGGTCGCCAGCAGCGGAACGGTCGTCGGCTGGACGCACAGCGCGCAGGAACTGCTGGGCTACCAGGCCGCCGAGGTGGTCGGGCGGTCCGCCGGGCTCCTGCTCGCCATGCCGGAGGATCCCGTACGGGTGGCGGGGATCGCCGAGCGCTGCCGGGCGGGCGTGGGGTGGCGCGGCGTCGTGGACGTACGGCGGCGCGACGGCAGCCGGATCGAGGTGGACCTGCGGGTCTCGGCCGCGTTTCACCTGGACGGCCGTGAGTGCTTCCTGGTCTCCGGAAGCGAACGGCGGCCGGAGTGGACGGTCGGGCAGTCCGTGCTGGACGCCTTCCTGTCCGGTTCGCCGATCGGCATCGCGGTGATGGACCAGGACCTGCGCTACGTCTGGATGAACGACACCCTGGAACGCTTCGGCGGTGTCCCGCGCGAGAACCGCGTGGGCCACCATCTGAGCGATGTGCTCCCGGGGCTGGAGACCGAGGCCATCGAGACGCTGATGCGCGGTGTGCTGGACACCGGGGTCCCGGTCATCGACTACGAGTACCTGGGCTGGACCTGGGCCGATCCGCGCCGCAAACGCGCCTACTCCACCTCGTACCTCCCGCTGATCGACAGCGAAGGCGTGGTCACCGGCCTGTGCTACATGGTCCTGGACGTCACCGACCGGTGGAACGCCCAGCAGCGCCTGGCCCTGGTCAACGACGCCGGAGCCAGCATCGGCTCCACCCTGGACGTGATGCGCACGGCTCAGGAACTGGCCGACTTCGCGGTGCCGCGATTCGCCGACTTCGTGATGGTCGACCTCCTGGAGCCGGTCACCAGCCCCGGCGTCCCCGGCCCGTGGCCGCTGGGCACGGGGCTGTCCGGTGCGGAGCTGATCCGGTCAGGGGCCTTCAGCACGTCCCGGCCGAGGATGCGCCGCGCCGGGATGAGCTCGGTGCGCGAGGGCTGTCCGGAGGCGATCCGCCAGGTCGGGGACCCGGTGGACTTCGTGCCCCCGCCCCACGACATGCGGTACCTCATCGACGGCGAACCCCTCCTCATCCCGGTCGTCGACCCCGACGACCATCTGTGGGCGGCCGAACAGCCCGACAGGTCGGCGAGCATCCGGGAGTACGGACTCCACTCCGTCATCTGCGTACCGATGCGGGCCCGTGACACCGTGCTCGGCCTGACCACCTTCGTACGGTCGGTGAACCCCGCCCCCTTCGAACCGGAGGATGTGCTTTCGGCACGCGAGATGGTGGCGAGGGCCGCCGTGTGCGTGGACAACGCCCGCCGCTACACCCATGAGCACGCTGCCGCGCTGACCCTCCAGCGCAGCCTGCTCCCGCACACACTGCCCGGCGGAATGACCCTGGACGTCGCCTCCTCCTACCTCCCGGCGGACGTCAAGGACGGTGTCGGCGGCGACTGGTTCGACGTGATCCCGCTGTCCGGCGCCCGGGTCGCCCTCGTCGTCGGCGACGTCGTCGGCCACGGCATCGCCGCCGCGGCCACCATGGGCCGGCTCCGCACCGCGGTGCACACCCTCGCCGACATGGACCTGCCGCCCGACGAACTCCTCGCCCACCTCGACGACCTCGTGCTCCGGCTGAGCGACGAGGAACCCGAGAGCGGGGAGCAGGGCACGCCCGTACTCGGCGCCACCTGCCTCTACGCCGTCTACGACCCGGTCACCCAGCGCTGCACCATGGCACGCGCCGGCCACCCGCCGCCCGTCGTCGTCGCCCCGGACGGCCGCATCACCTTCCTCGAACTGCCCGCGGGACCGCCCCTGGGCCTGGGCGGGCTGCCCTTCGAGACGGCGGAGACCGAACTGCCCGAGGGAAGCCTGATCGGCCTCTACACCAACGGCCTGATCGAAGGCAGGGACCAGGATCCCGAACTCGGCATGTCCCGCCTCGGCGGCGCCCTGGCACAGCGCGGACTTCCGCTCGACGCCCTGTGCGCCGCGGTCGTGGAACAGCTGGTCCCGGTGCCCCAGCCCGATGACGTGGCCCTGCTGCTCGCCCGTACCCACGAGCTGAGCGCGGACCACATCGCCTCCTGGGAAGTAACCGCCGACCCGGCCGTCGTCGCCGGCGTCCGGGCCCGGACCGCCCGGCAGCTGAGCGCCTGGGGCCTGGAGGAGCTGGTGATGACGACCGAGCTGATCGTCAGCGAACTGGTCACCAACGCGGTGCGCTACGCCAGCGGGCCGATCCGGATCCGGCTGCTGCGCCAGTCCGTCCTGATCTGCGAAGTCGCCGACACCAGCAGCACCTCGCCGAGGCTCCGGCACGCCCGCACCACGGACGAGGGCGGCCGCGGGCTCTTTCTCGTCGCCCAGCTCACCCGGCGCTGGGGCACCCGCTACACGGCCGACGGCAAGATCATCTGGACCGAGCAGGAACTGCCGACGACGAGAGCCTGAGGCCGCGACCGGCTTCACGGCACCCGAGCGGTCTCACGGCAGCCCACCGGCCTCACGGCACCCGAGCGGTCCATTCCCCGGTGCCGAACTTCGTCCGCACCAGCTCCTGCGCCCGGGCCATCTCCTGCGCGGTGACCGCACCCGTGGTCAGCCCGTAGCGGTCGCGGAAGGAGGCGATCATGTTCTCGATCACCTGCTCCCGCGCGAGGCCGGTCTGACGGCGGAGCGGGTCGACGCGCTTCTTGGCGCTCCTGGTGCCCTTGTCGGACATCTTCTCCTTGCCGATCCGCAGCACCTCCAGCATCTTGTCCGCGTCGATGTCGTACGACATCGTCACGTGATGCAGGACGGCTCCAGGGCCGCCGTCGACGCCGACGATCCGCTTCTGAGCGGCGCCGGCGATCTTTCCGGCCTCGGTGGCGATGTCGTTGAGCGGCTGGTACCAGGCCTTGATGCCCATGTCGCCGAGCGCGCCCAGCACCCAGTCGTCGAGGTAGGCGTAGCTGTCGGCGAACGACAGCCCGGAGACCAGCGACTCCGGCACGGACAGGGAGTAGGTGATCGTGCTCATGGGCTCCACGAACATGGCCCCGCCACCGGAAATGCGGCGCACCACGGTCATGCCGTGCCTCGCCGCCCCTTCGGGGTCCACCTCGTTGCGCAGCGACTGGAAGCTGCCGATGACCACGGCGGGCGAGGCCCATTCCCAGACCCGCAGCGTGGGAGCCCGCCGCCCGGCGGCCACCTCGGTGGTGAGGACCTCGTCCAGTGCCATGTGCAGGGCCGGGGCCTGTGGTTCCGTGTGCACCAGCTGCCAGTCGTAGTCGCTCCACTCGGTCGCGCGGGCCAGCGCTCGCCGGACGGCGATGCCGACGCCCTCCGCGGTCAGTCCGAGCAGGACGGCCGACTCCGGCAGTGCCGCCGTGATCCGGGCCGCCAGGCCTGCGGCGTCCGTCGAGGACGGGGCACCCTCCAGGGCCCCGTTGATCGAGAGGATCGCCTCGTCGGGCTCCAGGAAGAAGTCCCCGGCGACGCGCACATTGCGCAGTACGCCTTCCTCGACGTCCAGATCCACGACGACAAGCTTGCCGCCGGGCACCTTGTACTCGCCATGCACGGTTTCGTTCCCTTCCAAGGTGCGGCGTGGCCCCTGCGTTCGTTGCTCCGACATGGGGCAGAAGCGCACATACTGTGCATCGCACTCTAGACCGTGCTCTGCCGGCATGCCGCGGCCCCGGCGCCGTTACCGGATCGGGGAAGCCACCGGGCCCGAGAACCGGCCGGCCCGCCGCCCGTCCGCAGTTCCGCCCGTCCTTACCCCCGAGGTAATCGACGGCCCGTCAGCGCCTTGGCAGGCTGGGGCACATGAATCACACCGACACCGCGGACGCCACCCGCGCCACCGTTCAGAAGTTCCTCGACCTCCGTATCGCGGGGGACACCGAAGGGCTCACCGCGCTCTTCGCCGACGAAGTCGACTGGCTGCTCGCCGAGAACCCCGCGGTGCCCTGGATCCGGCCCCGCTCCACCGCCGCCGAATGCGCCTCCCAATTCGCGGAGTTGGCCGATCACACCGTGCCCGAGGACGCCCGCGCCTCCATCGACACCTTCCTCGTCGACGGAACCGACGCCGTCCTGATGGGGCATCTCGCGGGGACCGTCCGTGCGACCGGAAAGTCCTTCGAGGGCCCCTTCGCGCTGCGCCTCACCGCCGAGGGCGGCCGGATCACCCGGCTCCATCTGTACGAGAACAGCCTGTCGATCTCGCAGGCGTGCACGCCCTGATGGTCCGGGCGCCGGCCCGGACCGGCGGTCCTACGCCCTGCCCCGGGGCTGCTGCCCCGCATCCGGTTCCGGCTCCCCGGCGTCCCGACGGCCGATGGTCTCGCCACGGATGACGCGGGGCGCACCCGCTTCGTCCTCGGCGCCCTTCGTCTCCTTCATGGCCTTCGCCTCGGCCTTGAGGATGCGGGCCGACTTGCCCGCGGAACGGGCCAGATCGGGCAGGCGCTTGGCGCCCAGAAGGACTATCACCACGATCAGGATGATCGCGATCTCGCTGATTCCGAACATCAGTCGTCGCCACCCTCGTCATCGCCGTCGTCGTCGTTGTCGCCTTCGAAGAAGTCCCCTGCCTCGTCCACGACTTCGGCGGCGACCATGCCTCCGACGACGCCGACCGCGAGCCCGGCCGCACCCACCGCGACGGCCGTTCCCACGCCCGGACCGGAGCGGTGCCCGTCGTGGTGATGCCGGTCCTCGTGGTGGCCGTGACCGTGACCGTCGCCGTGGTGCCCGGCGTACGGGTCGCCGTGCCCGTACGCGGAACCCGCCGCGTACGCCGAACGGTGCTCGATCAGCTGCTGGAGCCGGCCTTCGACGAGCGCCCGCCAGTCCTGATGGTGGATTCCGTCGTGCGCGACCGTGAACCGGGTGAGGGCGTCGTGCCCGTCGGAGAACGGCCCGCCGCGCTTGTCCGCCTCCAGGACCACCTCCATGCCGCCCGCGGTGGCGAGGAAGGTCACCTCGATCTCCTCGACCGCGTGCGCGTACCGCGGCGGCGGGGTCAGCTCGATCTCCTGATAGAAGGGGAGTTGCTGGCCGGTGCCGCCGATGCGGCCGTACTCCAGGTCCGCGGACCGGAAACCGAAGCCGAGCTGTCCGAACGCTTCGAGGATCGCCTCCTGCACCGGCAGCGGGCTCACCATGAGCCGGTCGAGATCACCGTTGTCCCTGGCCCCGGCGACCGACAGCTCCGTGTGCACGCCGAGCACGATGCCGAGGCTCTGCCCGTACAGTTCGGTGATCGGCGTCTCCCACGGCAGCGTGACCGTGAACGGCAGGCTGAGCAGCTCGCCCTCGGCCAGCCGGAAGCCGCCGCCGACGGTGAAGCGCTCGAAGGCCACGACGCGTTCGTCCTCTCCCTCCTCGTGCTCGGCCTCCACCTGCGCGACGAGCTCCAGCGCGATGTGGTCGATGTCGAAGCCGGCGCTGCCGCCCTTGAGATGGACCTGGCCGGACAGGGGGCCGCCGGGAGCGATCGCCCCGGTGGTGAGGACGGTGTCGACGGTTGGGCCGCCCACACCGAGCGAGCCGAGCAGTCGTTTGAACACCATGGCGGCGTCCACTCCCTTACGTGCGTACGAGGGGTACGGGGGAGCACGGGAACGCCGAGGGGGCTCCCGTGCTCTACAGACGTGTAGAGCATAGGGCCGTTCGCGGGGCTTCCGGAGCCGGGAGGGCCCGGCGGGCGGGAAAGTCCGAAAAGGATCGCTCAGACGGTCCGGGCAGCCGCTCGACGAGCGCGTTTTGCCATGCTTTTACTCTGGCCGCACTGTCGCTCGCGACGGCGGACGGAAACGGTCCGGGGCCGTGTGGTGCGTGTGCACCACACGGCCCCGGACCGTTCGATGAGGGATGTTCCGGCCCCCGGCCGGGGTCAGCCCTTGCGGGACCTGACCTCGTCGGTGAGCTGGGGAACGACCTGGAAGAGGTCGCCGACCACGCCGTAGTCCACGAGGTCGAAGATCGGGGCCTCGGCGTCCTTGTTGATCGCGACGATCGTCTTCGAGGTCTGCATACCGGCCCGGTGCTGGATCGCACCCGAGATCCCCGACGCGATGTACAGCTGCGGGGAGACCGACTTGCCGGTCTGGCCGACCTGGTTGGAATGCGGGTACCACCCCGCGTCCACCGCCGCACGCGAGGCACCCACCGCCGCACCCAGCGAGTCCGCGAGCGCCTCGATCAGCGCGAAGTTCTCCGCACCGTTCACCCCCCGGCCACCCGAGACCACGATCGCCGCCTCGGTCAGCTCCGGCCGGCCCGTCGCCTCACGCGGCGTCCGCGCGGTCACCCGCGCCGCCGTCGCCGGCGCCGAGAACGACACCGCCAGCACCTCCGGCGCACCCGCCGCCGCCACCGGCTCGACCGGAGCCGAGTTCGGCTTCACCGTGATCACCGGCGTGCCCCGCGACACCCGCGACCGCGTCGTGAACGACGCCGCGAACGCCGACTGCGTCGCCACCGGACCCTGCTCACCGGCCTCCAGATCCACCGCATCGGTGATCAGACCCGAACCGATCCGCACCGCCAGACGCGCCGCGATCTCCTTGCCCTCCGCCGACGACGGCACCAGCACCGCCACCGGCGACACCGCCTCGTACGCCGCCTGCAACGCATCCACCTTCGGCACCACGAGGAACTCACCGAACTCGGCGTCCTCGGCCGTCAGCACCCGCACCGCACCGTGCTCACCCAGCACCCCGGCCGTACCGGAAGCACCCGCACCCACCGCGAGCGCCACCGGCTCACCCAGACGACGCGCCAGCGTCAGCAACTCCAGCGTGGGCTTGCGAACCGCACCGTCCACGTGATCGACAAAAACCAGAACTTCAGCCATGGGACTTCAATCTCCTGCGAGTAACGAAGAAACACCGGGGGACACAACAGGAACCACAACCCCAGCAGACACACACCGGGGCCGGGGCCACGGACGGGGTCAGATGAACTTCTGGCCCGCCAGGAACTCCGCCAGCCGACGGCCGCCCTCGCCCTCGTCCTT
>NZ_JBIATE010000006.1:0-6355 GCF_042891445.1 Streptomyces sp. NPDC001890
GCGGCGTGCGGGGCGGGGGCCCTGCGTGGTCCGGCGGGTGGTCCGTCCGGGCCGGTCGCGGTGGACTGCGACGAGAACCATGGTTAGCGGCGGCCCGGACGGGGGTCAATGATGTGACGTACTACCCCAATACGGAGCAATGTCCGAAATGAACCACTCTGGACCGTTTTCATGCCGCTTGGGACGGCCCGTTCCTACTATCCGGCCTAGGATGTGACGTGGCCCCTATGGGTGGCATCACATCCACAGGGCCGTTTCGGGGGTTTGGGGCAGGCGTTTCCCGTGCGGCGGCCCGTGCGTCGGCCCGGTGCACTTCTCTTGCCGGTGCTAGCGCGTGCGCGCTAGCGTGTTGCTGTGCCCAAGACTCAGCTGAACGTGAGAGTGGACGAGGCCACCGCCGAGGCCGCGCGACAGCGCGCGCTGCAGAGGGGGGTGAGCGTGAACCGCTACATAGAGGAACTCGTGCGGCAGGATGCGGGCGAGGTCGGCCACACCTTCGTCGAAGCCGCGGCCGACTTCATGAAGCAGTACGAGTCGGTCTTCGCCGAAGAGCTCGGCCCGGAGCGCAAAGGCACGCGTTGAACCTCCAGATCGACCTTTCCTGGCTGCTCATGGTGGCCGAGCACAAGACCCCCGGTGACCCGCAGGTGGTCGACTGGGGTGCGCTCGTGGCCGCCGTGGCCCGTCATGAGGCCGAGATCTTCGGCAGCCCCGTCTACAGCGATCCGCATTCCCGGGCCGCCGCGCTCCTGCAGCTGCTGCTCCATGTCCCCGCGCTCGAACACTCCAACGCGATGTTCTCCTCGGCCGTCGCCTACGGCTATCTCGTCGCCTCCGGACTCAAGGTCGTCACCTCGCCGGAGCAGGTGCGTGACCTGGCCCGGCTGGTCAAGGAGGGCAAGGCCGACGTCCGGGCCATCGCCGACGAACTCCGCCAGTGGAGCCTGTGACCGTCCCGGCGGCGAAGCCCCTGACCGCCCCGGCGACGAGCCGGCGGTGGACCGATCCGTGTGCGGCGTCCGCGTGCCGCGGCGGACCGGCGCGCGTCAGGGCGCCACGACCGGGCGGCGTGCCACACCCAGCACACATGTCGACGTGGGCAGCCGGATTCCCCACTCCGGCATCCTGACCCTGCGGTACGTCTCGACCACGAATCCGGCCCTCTCGATGGCGGCCAGGGTGTCGCGCCCCGTATGGCAGCCGCCCGTCATCAGCGGCCAGAGCGTACGGTCCAGCGCCTGCTGCGTCACCGCCATGGCCCGGTCGTCGGCCCGCACATGCTCGAAGAAGCGCAGCTCGCCGCCGGGACGCAGCACTCGCACGACCTCCGCCAGCGAACGCTCCACATTCCGTACGCTGCACAGCACCAGCGAGGCGACCGCCCCGTCGAACGCCTCGCTCTTCACCGGCAGCGCCTCCGCCGTGCCCGGCACCACATCCACCGGGAGCCCGGCACGCAGAGCCGCCCGCACCGCCAGCCGCCGCAGGCTGCGCTCCGGTTCGATGGCCACCACCTCCGACACCGCGGGCGGGTAGTGCGCGAAGTTCAGGCCATTGCCCGCGCCTATCTCGATGACCCGGCCGGACATGCCGGCCAGCAGCTCCGAGCGCACCGCGGCCAGCCCCGCCCTGGTCTCCGCGACCACGCTCATCCGGGCGTAGAACCGGGCGAAGACGGGGTGGTGCACCGCGTCCTGTGGGATTCTCGTGCTGCGCAGACGCATGACGGACCTCCTCGACCGGGCGCTCCGGCAGAAAGTGCGGCTACTTAGATTCTCCCCCGTCCCGCGCCGCTCATCCGCTCATCCGGCGGGCCGATTCCCACCCAGCTCCGCCGCGAGCCAACTCCCGGCCCGCGCACGGAAGTCGGCGGGCTCCAGCGCCCCCGCACCGGCCGGCACCGCACCCAGCAGCGGGGCGCCCGCCACCACGGGCAGATCCGCCAGATTGCAGCGCGACGCGAGATCCGGCTCGGCGGGCATGCTGCCCACCACCACGCCGAGACACCCCAGCCCCCGGGTCCGCAGCGCCTCCGCGGTCAGCGCGGTGGTGTTGAGCGTGCCCAGACCGGCGGGCGTCACGACCAGTACCGGCGCGCCCAGCAGCCGGGCGGCGTCGGCGAGGGTCGAGCCCTCGTCGTCGAACCGTACGAGCAGGCCGCCCGCACCCTCGATCAGTACGAGATCGTGTTCGGTCGCCAGTTTCTGCGCCGCGTCGGCGATCTCGTACGGCCGCACCGGCGGGAGCCCCGCCCGGCGGGCGGCCGTGGCGGGCGCCAACGGCTCGGGGAACCGGGCCAGTTCGACCGCGGTGACATGGCCACCAGCCAGCCGTGCCACCTCCGCGGCATCACCGGGTTCGCCGGGCGCCAGCCCCGTCTGCGCCGGCTTGAGCACCGCGACGCCGCGGTCCGCGCACGCCGCCGCCACGGCCGCCGTGACGACCGTCTTGCCGATCTCCGTGCCCGTCCCCGTCACTACCAGAACCGTCATCTCAGCCCTCTCGCGCGGCCGCGCACACGGCGCGGCAGATCCGTGCCACATCCTCGTCACCGGTCACATACGGCGGCATCGTGTAGACGAGGTCGCGGAACGGCCGCAGCCACACCCCTTCCCGCACCGCCGCCCGGGTCGCGGCCACCATGTCCACCTCGTGATCGAGCTGTACGACGCCGATCGCGCCCAGCACCCGTACGTCCCGCACCCCGGGCAGTCCGGACGCCGGGGCGAGACCCTCCCGCAGCCCCGCGCCGATCCGCTTCACCTCCCGCTCCCAGTCCTGGCCGAGCAGCAGATCGACGGAGGCGCACGCCACCGCGGCGGCGAGCGGGTTGCCCATGAACGTCGGTCCGTGCGCGAGCACCGGCACCTCGCCGTCGGCGATGCCCTCCGCCACCCGGGAGGTGCACAGGGTCGCCGCCATCGTCAGATAGCCGCCGGTCAGCGCCTTGCCCACACACATGACATCGGGGGAGACCCCCGCATGCCCGGCGGCGAACAGCTGTCCGGTGCGGCCGAAGCCCGTGGCGATCTCGTCGAACACCAGCAGCACCTCGTGCTCGTCGCACGCCTCGCGCAGCACCCGCAGATACGCGGGGGAGTGGAACCGCATCCCGCCCGCACCCTGCACCACCGGCTCCACGATCACCGCGGCCAGCCGGTCGGCGTGCTCGGCGATCAACTCCCGCAGATGCCGTACGTACGCGGCGTCCGGCTCCGCGTCGAAACCGGCCGGGGGCTCGTCCGCGAAGACCTGGCGGGGCAGCACCCCCGACCACAGCTCGTGCATGCCGCCCTCGGGGTCGCAGACCGACATCGGCTGCCAGGTGTCCCCGTGATAGCCGCCGCGCCAGGTGAGCAGCCGCTGCTTGGCGGGCCGCCCGGCCGAGCGCCAGTACTGCAGGCACATCTTGACCGCGACCTCGACGGAGACCGACCCCGAGTCGGAGAGGAAGACGTGCCGCAGCGGCTCCGGAGTGATCTCGACCAGCCGGGTGGCCAGCCGCACGGCGGGCTCATGGGTGAGTCCGCCGAACATCACATGGCTCATCCGCCCCAGCTGATCACGGGCAGCCTCGTTGAGCACCGGATGGTTGTAGCCGTGCACCGCCGACCACCAGGACGACATGCCGTCGACCAACTCGCTCTGCCCGTGGGCCGGTTCGGCCAGCTTCAGCCGCACCCCGGACGCGGACTCCACGACCAGCGGCTCCTGACGTCCCGGCATCGGGCCGTACGGATGCCAGACGTGGGCCCGGTCCAGGGACCGCAGCTCGGCCGGGGAGAGGGCCTCAGGCATTGGGGGCGAGATCCGTTCCCGCTCCCCGGCGGCGGACCGCCACCAGATCCGTGCGCGCGGCCGGCACCTCCGGGGCATCGGGCGCGGCCTCCCCGGGCGCGTCACCGCACGGGGCACAGCCGCCGTCGTGCGAACCGCAGCCGCCGCCGGACTCCGCACGGTGCGCGGGCAGCGTCGTCGTGCCCGCCCCCTCCACCTCGAATCCGGCGTCCGCGATCACGTCCAGGTCCGCCTGACCCGCCTGCCCCTCGCTGGTGAGGTAGTCGCCCAGGAAGATCGAGTTGACCAGGTGCAGGGCCAGCGGCTGCATCGAGCGCAGATGGACCTCGCGCCCGCCCGCGAGCCGCACCTCCACGTCCGGGCAGACGAACCGGACCATCGCCAGGATCCGCAGACAGCGCTGCGGGGTGAGGTTCCACTCCTTGGCCAGCGGGGTTCCCTCGAACGGGATGAGGAAGTTCACCGGCACCGAGTCCGGGTCCAGTTCGCGCAGCGAGAACACGACATCGACCAGGTCGGCGTCGCTCTCGCCCATACCGGCGATCAGTCCGGAACATGCCGAGAGTCCGGCGGCCTGCGCCTGCTGGACGGTCTCCACCCGGTCGGCGTAGGTGTGGGTGGTGGTGATGTCCCCGTACGTCCCCTCGGACGTGTTGAGATTGTGGTTGTACGCGTCGGCACCCGCCGAACGCAGCCGGTCGGCCTGTCCGTCGGAGAGCAGACCGAGGCAGGCGCACACCTCGACGCCCTCGTTCTGTTCCTTGATCGCCTCGATGGTCTCCGACACCCGCTCGACATCGCGGTCCGTCGGACCGCGCCCGCTGGCCACCAGACACACCCGCTTGGCACCTCCCGCCACCCCGGCGGCGGCGGCCTTCGAGGCCTCGTCCGGTTTCAGCCAGGTGTACTTGAGGATCCCGGCCTTCGAGCCGAGCCGCTGCGAGCAGTACGAGCAGTCCTCGGGGCAGAGACCGGACTTCAGGTTGACCAGATAGTTCAGCTTCACGCGCCGCCCGAACCACTGACGGCGCACCTTTCCGGCCGCGGCCACCACTTCGAGCAGATCGTCGTCGGAGGTCGCCAGTACGGCGAGGGCTTCTTCGCGGGTCGGCAGCTCGCGCCGCAGCCCCTTGTCCGCCAGCGTGTTCAGGAGGTCCATGGTCAAGATCCTGGCCTACGGCACGGCCCGCAGCCAAGGAGGAACCGGACAACAGAGCCCGCCGAGGGTGTGTGTATTGCCACACCATGACCTGTTGCAACCACGGTTAGGGTCTGTGAGCTGCCTACAAAAGGGACTGCTCATGCCCTTCGACCCGTTCGACTGGATCGACGCCGAGGCGCGCCGCCGCGCGGACGCCGGACTCGTCCGGACCCTGCGCCCCCGGCCCGCCGCGTCCGGACTTCTGGACCTCGCGAGCAATGACTATCTGGGCCTGACGCGCCACCCCGAGATCACCGCCGCCGCCGCCGGGGCGGCGCGCGAGTGGGGCGCGGGCGCGACCGGATCCCGACTGGTCACCGGCTCCACCGCACTGCATGCCGAACTCGAAGGCGAACTGGCCGAATTCTGCGGTTTCGAAGCCGCCCTGGTGCTGTCATCGGGCTACGCGGCCAACCTCGCGGCCGTCACGGCGCTCACCGGTCATGGCTCGCTGATCGTCTCCGACGCGGGCAACCACGCCTCGATCGTGGACGGTTGCCGGCTCTCCCGCGCCGGAACCGCCGTCGTCGCACATGCCGATCCCGAGGCGGTGCGCAAGGCCCTGCAGGCGCACGGAGGACGGGCGCTGGCCGTCTCCGACTCGGTCTTCTCGGTCGACGGCGACGCGGCACCACTGCCCGAACTGGCCGGGGTCTGCCGGGCCGAGGGCGCCGCGCTGCTCGTCGACGACGCACACGGCCTGGGCGTGCTGGGGGACGGCGGCCGAGGGGCGCTCGCCGCCGCCGGTCTCGCGGGCGACGAGGGGATCGTCACCACGCTCACCCTCTCCAAGTCCCTGGGCAGCCAGGGCGGAGCGGTCCTGGGCCCGGCCCGGGTCATCGAACACCTCGTCAACACGGCCCGGACGTTCATCTTCGACACCGGCCTCGCGCCGGCCGCGGCGGGCGCCGCACTCGCGAGCCTGCGGCTGCTGCGCCGCGAGCCGGAGCGGGCCGCCCGGGCCCGGGCCGTAGCCGCGGCGCTGTACGAGCGGCTCACCGGGGCCGGTCTGACCGCCGTGCGGCCGGACGCCGCCGTGGTCTCGGTGCGCGCCCCCTCGGCGGACGCGGCGGTCCGCTGGGCGGCCGACTGCCGTGCCGCCGGAATCGCGGTGGGCTGCTTCCGGCCCCCGTCGGTGCCGGACGGAGTGTCCCGGCTGCGGCTGACGGCGCGGGCCGATCTGACCGAGGAGCAGATCGCCGCCGCCGTGTCGGTCGTACGGCGGACCGCTCCCGTCGGGGGGGCCGGGGGGGGCCGCCCCCCCCCCCCCCCCCCCCCGCGGGGGGGGGGGCCCCCCCCGGGGGGGCCCCGGGGGGGGGGGGGCCCGGGCGGCCCCCCCCGTGGGGGGGGGGCCCC
>NZ_JBIATE010000006.1:6365-307955 GCF_042891445.1 Streptomyces sp. NPDC001890
CGCCGGCCCCGCCCCCCCGCCCCCCCCCCGGGCGCGCTCCGCGGCGGCCGCCCCCCCCCCCCCCCCCCCCCGACGCGAGGGGGCCGGACCGCTCCGGTCGGCCGACGCGAGGGGGCCGGGCCGCTTGCGACAGCCGATGTGAGGGGTCCGACCCGCTCGCGTCAGCCGACCCGTCCCCGGTGCAGGCCGACGACGAACGAGGTCCAGGCCGCCGCGGAGAACCGCAGCGGTGGTCTGGACACATCCTTGGAGTCCCGCACGGCCAGCCGCCCGTCACCGAACGGTGCGGCCTCCACACAGTTGTTCATACCCGTGCTGCGGCTGCTGCGCCGCCACCGTAAGCCGTGCTGTGCGAGGCAATCCGACATGACGCCCCCCTCGGGCGGTCCGGGGTCACTGACCGTCGCGGTCGATCGCGGCGATGAGGTCCAACGAGTGCTCCGGCGACAGCGCGTGAGCCTGCATCGTGCGGAAGGCCGAGCTGTACGCCTCAAGGTCTTCTTTCCGCTCCAGGTAGAGGCTACTCGTCAAATGGTCGAGAACAACCACATCCAGATCAGAAGTGATCGGAAATGAGAAGATAACGAAAGGCCCAGTGAGGCCGGCATAGGCGCCCATCGAGAATGGCAGCAACTGGAGCTGCACATGGGGCAGTTGGGCCACCCGGGTCAGATGGCGCAACTGCTCCCGCATCACCCGGCAGCCGCCGACCTGGCGCCGCAGCACCGCCTCGTCGAGCACCGCGCTCAGCCGCAGCGGCGGATCGGTCCGCAGCACCCCCTGCCGGGCGAGCCGCACCTCCACCAGGGAGTCCAGCTGACCGGCCGGCAGCCCGTCCAGCGAGGCCCGGGTCACCGCACGCGCGTAGTCGGCCGTCTGCAGCAGACCCGGTACCACCGAGGTCTCCAGCGTGCGCGCGGTCCGCGCCTGGGACTCCAGGCTGATGAAGTCGCGGTACTGGGGCGGGATCAGACCGCGATAGGCGTGCCACCACCCGGTGCCGCCACCGCCCGCCGAACCCGCCAACGTGGCCAGGAGATCCCGCAACTGGGGGTCGTCCACGCCGTAGGTGTCCAGCAGCCGGGTCACATCGCCCGGCTGCACCCCGCTCACCCCGGTCTCGATCCGGCTCACCTTCGACTGGTGCCAGCCGAGCATCCGCGCCGCGTCCCGACTGGTCAGTCCCGACGCGTGGCGCAGACTCCGGAGCTCCTCCCCGAGCTTGCGGCGTCGAACCGCAGGGCCGTGCTGCATCCGCGGCCTCCCTCCCTCTTCTGCCGAGCGGACAGTGTGCCGCCCGCATACGGTCTTGCGTGGCAGGGTTCACCGCTTCGAGCGACAGATATATGCATATCTTGGTGGATCGCCGTCGCAGAGGGCAGCATCAGTGGCAATCTGGCGCGAAGCACAACCTGTACCGATCGCGGGTCGGTTCGGGTGGGAAAGGGACGGCTCGCCATGGCAGACCATCAGGAAGCAAACGTCACTCTGCCGAGCGAGCCGGTCTCGGTCGCGGCGGCCCGCAGGTACGTGGCCCGGGTGCTCACCGAATGGGGCCTGGCCACCGGCACCGACTTCGGCGACAGCATCCAGCTCATCGTCTCGGAGCTCGCGACCAACGCCGTCCAGCACACCTTCGGGCAGTCACCCACGTTCACCGTGGACCTCCGGCTGGAGCGGGAGGAACAGCTGCACCTCGGGGTGACGGACAGCCATCCCCGCTGGCCCAGGCGGCTGCCCGCCGCCGTCCAGCAGGACAACGGCCGCGGCATGGTGATCATCCGCTGTCTGGCCAAGGAATGCGGCGGCCGGCTCACCGTCACCCCCACCGCCGAGGGCGGCAAGACGGTGTGGATCGCGCTTCCGTGGAGCATCCCCGTGCAGAGTTGACCGGCGTGGGCACCCCGCATCGACGCCTCACCCCGCTTCGTAGCCCGGCCGCTGCGCCGAGCCCGCCCTCCCGAACCCGCTGCGCAACAGCGCCTGGAGCGTCGCCGCCGCGGCACTCGCCCGGTCACCGCGGTGCACCACCGAGATCGTCCGCCGGAAGGAAGCGGGATCCAGCCGACGTACGGACAGCGGCGTCGGTGACATCGCGGCGACCATCTCCGGGACGACCGCCATTCCGATGCCCGCACTGACCAGCGCGCACACCAGCGCATAGCCGGGCGACTCACAGACCACGGCGGGTGTCGCCCCGGCCTCGGCCAGCGCCTGCTCGACCCCGCGCCGCGGCGGATGCGTGGGCGCGCTGCTGATCAGCGGCCGACCCGCCAGTTCGGTCACCGGCAGTCTCCCGCTGCCCTCGGACAGCATCTGGCCGACCGCCGTGATCAGCACCAGCTCCTCGACCAGCAGCGGTTCGGCGAAGACCCCGGCGGGCCAGGGCGTCGCGGCGGCCGGCTCGTACACATGGGTCAGCGCCAGATCGACGTCGCCGGCGGCCACCGCCGCCACCCCCTGGGGCGGTTCGTACTCGGTGACCGCCAGCTCCACGTCCGGATGGGCACGCCGGAAGGCGCTCAGCACCGGCGGCAGCAGATGGATGCCCGCCGTGGTGAACGTGCCGACCCGCAGGCGCCCGCCGGACAGTCCGGAGAGGCGGGCCAGCTCATGGCGGGCCTGGTCCATCTCGTCGAGGACGCGCCGGGCGCGTCCGGCCAGCAGTTCGCCCGCGGCCGTGAGCCGGGCACCTCGGTGGTGACGTACCAGCAGTGCGGCGCCCGCCTCCCGCTCCAGCTTGGCGAGCTGCTGGGAGAGGGCCGGCGCGGTGTAGCCCAGACGTGTGGCGGCCCGGGTGATCGATCCGGCCTCCGCGACCGCCACCAGCGCCGCCAGTCGTGTCGGGTCGTACATTAAGCGTTCCTTTTGGCAGACCCAGAAGATTGCAAGTACACGCTAAAGGCTCTGCCGGGTCAGGGTGGACCCATGGACGCACAACTGATCGCCTTCGTCGGGGTCGCCGCGGGAATGGTCGCGCTGCCGGGCGCGGACTTCACCGTCGTCGTACGCAACGCGCTCGCCTCCCGGAGCGCGGGCGTGGCCAGCGCGCTGGGCGTGGCCGGCGGCCTGCTGGTGCACACCGCCCTGGCCGTCGCCGGGCTCGCCGCGGTGCTCGTGGCGGTGCCCGCCCTGCTGCGTACCGTCCAGCTGCTCGGCGGGGTCTACGTCCTGTACCTCGGCATCAGCGCCCTGCGCGCGGCCCGGCGCCGCGCCCCGGGCGGGGACGGTCCCGAGGACCGGCCCGCGGACCGGGGACGCGGGCGCGCGCTGCGGCAGGGCTTCCTGACCAACGCGCTCAATCCCAAGGCGCCGGTGCTCTTCCTCAGCCTGCTGCCGCAGTTCGTCCCCGACGGGCAGCCGCCGCTGCCCAGGACCCTGCTCCTCGCGGCGATCGTCGTCGCGATGGCGCTGGTCTGGTTCCCGGCCGTGGCGCTCCTCGTGGACCGGCTGGGGCGGTGGCTGCGCCGGCCGCGTACCGCGCGCGCCATCGAGGGCGGCAGCGGCGCGGCGCTCACCGCGCTGGGGCTGGTGCTGGTGACCGGGCCGCTGCCGCACTGAGCGGGGGCCGGGTCCGGCGGCCCGGGGCCTGCCGGACGGGCCGCGCCTCAGCGGACCCGGCCGTAGTAGACGCTCTTGGTCCAGATCTTCTCCAGCCGCACCACGGCGCCGGTCCTCGGCGAGTGCCAGATCTTGCCCTTACCGGCGTAGATCCCGACGTGGTAGACGCTGCGGCCGTAGTGGAAGAAGACCAGATCGCCGCGTTTGCGGTGCGAGGCCGAGATGTGCCGGGTCCGGTTGTACTGCTGCTGGGCCGTGCGGGGGAGCTTCTTGCCCGCTTTCTTGAAGGAATAGAGCGTCAGCCCCGAGCAGTCGAAGCGGCTCGGGCCGGTGGCCCCCCACCCGTAGGGCGATCCCTTCTTCGACGCCGCGATCTTGAGTGCCTTCATCGACAGCGTCGCCGCCTGGGCGTCCGTCGCGGCGCCCGGGGCGAACATGGTGCCGCCGACGGCGGCGAGTGTGAGAACCGAGGCCGTACCGGCCCGGACGAGCAGAGACGGGACATGAACCTGCGCAGTCATGCGCAACCCTTCGTCAGCCGCCTGTGAAGGATGACCTGTCGGGTTCGGGCTGGCGAAGTTGCCCGGCCGCGTTCGGCGGCTTCACCCCGAGGGTCGACCGGTGTTCAGGTCGACCCGTTGTGCTCGGGTCCTCCACTCCTGCCGATCCACTTCTGTCGACCAGGCATCCGGACGGCGGCAGGACTCGGCGTCCGCCCGGACCGCCCCGCCGCGGTGGCGGGGGCTTGTCGTCCCAGGGATCTTGACTCACCGACTGCCGGATTTCCGAGCTGAAACAGGGATATGTGAGGCTCCTCACGACTGATCCGTTCGGGTGGACATGAGGATTTTTGACGCTCCGCCAGTGATCCGGAAAGGGTTCGTACCAGGCACGGAAGGCTGGATTCCATTCACTGTCCACGTGCAAAACGCAAGTTGAGTGGTCCCTCGTGAGGGGGACTTCCTACGCCGAACGAGCGAGGAATTTCGGTGGCCCTGTCGGGCGTGTCGGGTACGGGAGTTGGGTGAAGGGCCGCCGGACGGCGAGGCGGGGGCAGTTGGGCGGGGCCCCGCCGTCGGCACGCGGTGCGGCAGTCGGTCAACTGCCCGGAGCCGGGGGTACGGTGACCCGTCCGGCCCGCCGTTCCCCGTCCAGCACGCGCAGCGCCCGGGCGAGCGTGGCGGCGTGGATCCGTGCCTCGCCGCGCTCGTGCATCAACGCGAGGGCGTCCCGCAGCGCCCGTGACCGGGTCACGAGTGCCTGTGCGGCGCGCAGCGCACCGTAGGTGTCACTGCCTCGGGCCGGGTTGATCCGGCCCACCTGGTCGAGGACTTCGAGGTAGTGGTCGATGAACTCCCCCTCGGCGCGGGTCAGCGCGGGCAGCGGTGGGAACTCCGGTGGTCGCATCGGGCGTTCACCTCGCGCCGTGCGGCGGGAGTGAGGAATTCCGGCTCTCCAGGACGTGGTCCACCAGCCCGTACGCCTTGGCGCCCGCCGCGTCGAGGATGAGGTCGCGTTCGGTGTCGGCGGTGATCTGCCCCTCGGTGCGGCCCGTGTGACGGGCCAACAGCGCGGTGAGCATCGCACGGACCCGTCCCAGCTCCTGTGCCTCGATCTCCAGGTCGGACGGCCGGCCCCGCACCGGCTCGGTGAGCTCGGGCTGCCGCACGACGACCCGTGCGCCGGGCAGTGCGTGCCGCCGGCCGGGAGCGCCCGCGGCGAGCAGCGCGGAGGCGCAGGAGCCGGCCTGGCCGAGACAGTAGGTCTCCACCTCGCACGTGAGGTACTGCATCGTGTCGTAGATCGCGGACATGGCCCCGAACGAGCCGCCGGGCGAGTTGATGTAGAGCGATACGGGCCGGTCCGGGGCGTCGTGCTCCAGGTACATGAGTTGCGCGATCAGATCGCTCGCCGCGGCGTCGTCGACCGGGGTGCCGAGGAAGACGATCCGTTCGGAGAGCAGTTTGGAGTACGGGTCGAGGGTGCGGGTCCCGTTGGCCGTGCGCTCGGTGAACTCGGGCAGTACGTGACGGGCGGTGGGACGGAACAGCATGGCGATGCCTTTCCTCCGGGGTCTGCACGGGGTCTGTACGGATGCTGCGCAGGGGCCGCATCGACTTCCGTGAAAAATGTACAGGACGTACAGAAGGTCATGATGGGGCCTGGTGCTGGCGATCCGCTAAGAGTTCCTGGTCAGAGGCTGTTTGGCTGTTCGCTGAGGGCGGATGTCTCACCATCTCCAGACGTCTTGGAACTCTGTTGACCGGCCGGTACGGACAGCGGCTCGGTGATCTCCGGGACGGGCAGTGCGTGCCGACAGGCGAGGCGCAGGATCCGGCCCGTTGTTCCGGGAAGCACCGCATTCCTGTCGGCCACCCCTTGTGGTCGACAACTGCACATGGTGACTACGGCGTGGTCGTAGGCCGCTCACAGCCGGCGCAGCGCCCAACTTCCCCCAATGGAAGGGACCTTGTACGCCGAAATTGAGGCGAGGCGATCCGTCTTGTTACGGTGATGGCATGGCTTTCTTCTTCGTCTGAGTCCGGGCACGGCCGATGCCGCCGTTTCTGCTGCCCGTAGACCCTTCGCATACCAGGGAAAGTCACATGCGCGACCGCGCTCGTACCACCGCGACCTCCGCTGCCGTGGCGCAGCTGTCCGTCAAGGACGTCACCAAGTCCTATGGCACCCGGACCGTCCTCGACCAGGTCTCCTTCACCGTCCGCCCGGGTGAGAAGGCCGCCGTCATCGGCGAGAACGGATCCGGCAAGTCCACCCTGCTGCGGCTGCTCGCCGCGGCCGAGGTACCGGACGCCGGGGAGATCACCGTCAGCTTCCCGGGCGGACGCGGCCACCTCGCCCAGACCCTCGACCTCGATCCGGACTGCGTCGTACAGGACGCGGTCGACCTCGCCCTCGCCGAGCTGCGCGACATGGAACGCCGGCTGCGCTCGGCGGAGGAGCGCCTGGGCGAGGCATCCGAGGACGAACTCGCCGCGTACGGTGAGCTGCTGAACGCCTACGAGGAACGGGGCGGATACGAGGCGGACGCCCGCGTCGACGCCGCCCTGCACGGTCTCGGACTCGCCCGGATCACCCGCGACCGCGTGCTGGGCTCGCTCTCCGGCGGCGAGCAGTCGCGGCTCGCCCTCGCCTGCGTACTGGCCGCCGCCCCCGAGCTGCTGCTCCTCGACGAGCCGACGAACCACCTCGACGCTGCGGCGGTCCGCTGGCTGGAGGAGCATCTGCGTGCTCACCGCGGCACCGTTGTCGCGGTCACTCATGACCGTGGCTTCCTGGAGCGCATCGCCACCACGATCCTGGAGGTCGACCGGGACACGCGCACGGTGTGCCGGTACGGCGACGGATGGACCGGCTACCGCGCCGCGAAGGCCGCCGTCCGGCGCCGCGCCGAGCAGCAATATGCGGACTGGGCCGACGAGGTGACCCGCATGGAGGAGCTTCTCGCGGCTGCGGGGACACGGCTCGCCACCACCGGCCGCGACCCGCGGCAGGGATTCGGCAAGCACCGCCGCTCCAGCGAGGCGAAGCTCGGCGGGCAGGTGCGAGCCGTCCGGGAGCGCCTGGCCCAACTGCGGCGCAACCCGGTGGCAGAGCCACCGGCACCACTGCGCTTCACGACAGGGCTGCCAACAGCCGACACCAAAGATCCTGCCGGCCACCCGATCGCCGAGCTCGACAGCATTCGGGTCGGCGACCGGCTGCATCTGGACGGGCGCCTTGCGATCACGCCGGGACAGAGGCTGCTGGTCACGGGGGAGAACGGCGCGGGTAAGACGACGCTCCTGCGCGTCCTGGCGGGCGACCTGGAACCGGACGCCGGCACGGCACGCCGCCCTGCCCGGATCGGCTACCTCGCCCAGGAACTGCCCACGCACTCCACGCGGCTCCCGCTGCTCGACGCGTTCGCTGCCGGACGCCCCGGGCTGCCGGACGAGTACACCGAACAGCTTCTGGCACTGGGCCTGTTCCGTGAGGAGGACCTGCCCGTCCCGGTCGCCGCCCTGTCCGCGGGACAGCGACGGCGACTGCAGATCGCCCGCCTCGTGACCCGGCCCGCTGACCTCCTCGTCCTCGACGAGCCGACCAACCACATCGCTCTCGACCTGGTCGAGGACATTCGGGCGGCGCTCGCCACGTACCCGGGAGCAGTGGTCATGGTGTCGCACGACCAGGACTTCCGCGCACGCTTCAAAGGGGTGCAGTTGCATCTGCACGCCGGCCGTGGATGCTGACCCCGCCGGGTCCTCAAGTGAGGTCGTGTCCCGGGCCCGTAGGCCGCGTGCCCGCTGTCAGCGACCCAGCCGCTCGATCTCCACCGAGATCGCTCGGATCCTCCATGCGCAGCCCGCGGCCCCCCCTGCCGGACCATGCCGCGGGCGGCACCTTCCAGGATGGCCCTCCGGCGGCCCGTCGACACGCGATCTCCTCCTGGTGGTCCGAACCAAAAATGTCGCATCCCTCGGTGCGATGCCGGTTCCATCGCGTCGTCCGCGTCCGGATGGAGGCGGCATGGCCGAGGAGTGAACCGATCGGTGGTGCGTAGCTGCCGGGTGGGGTGACCACCGCCACGGTGGTGTGAGCAGAGCCGGCCCGTCGATCAGCGGTCCGCCGGGGACGGGGGCGCATCGTGACCACTGCCGCTCCGTCGGGTGGGCCTGGCTCAGTCGACCGGCTTGCCGGGCTCGTCGTGCGTCGAGCAGTGGATGCCGCCACCGCCGGAGGCGATGGTGTCGATCCGGACCTGCACGATGTCACGCCCGGGGAAGTGCTCCTGCAGGATGCTCCGGGCGCGCTTGTCGGCCTTCCGGTCCCCGAACTCGGGCAGGAACACGGAGTCGTTGGCGACGTAGAAGTTGGCGTACGTCGACACGAAGTCGTCGCCTTCGCCGGTGATCTCGTACAGGTCGGGCTGCGGCAGATCGACGATCTCGAACGGCCGGCCCTTGGCGTCGGTCGCCTTGCTGAGCACGGCCTTCGCCTGGTCGGCCGCGCGTGACCAGGAGTCGACGGGTGTGTCGGCATGTGCCTTGTCCAGGAGTACCACCCCGGGCTCGGTGAACCGTACGAGGCTGTCCACGTGTGCGTCGGTGATGTCCTGGCCGCGTACGCCTGCCAGCCAGATCACCTTCTTGATGCCCAAGGTCCGCTTGAGCTCGGCCTCGATCTGGTCCCGGCTCTTCCCGCGGTTGCGGTTGTCGTTGACGATCGAGCTTTCGGTGAGGAGCAGCGTGCCCTCGCCGTCGGTCTCGAAGGACCCGCCCTCGGCGACCAACGGAGCCGTCCTGCGGGGGATGTCGTAGTTCGCCAGAAGGGTGCGGCCCACCAGGGCGTCGTTGGTGTGTACCTGCTTGTTGCCCCACCCGTTGAAATTGAAGTCGACACCGACGACGTCGCCGTCCTGCTCCACGAAGACCGGCACGGTGTCGCGGGCCCACAGGTCGTCGACGGCCAGCGGGATGACCTCGACATCTCGTCCGCACGCCTTCTGGGCGGCCTTCTGCTGGTCGGGCCCGGCCATCATCACGACGTACTCGTACTCCGCGATGGCGCGGGCGACGCGTGCGATGTCCTCGCGTACGTGGCGGAGATCCTCATCCCACACCGACTCCAGGGCGGGCCACGACATGAACGTGCGCGCGTGGCTCTCCCACTCGGCACCCATGCGCAGTCCCTCGGCCGCCGGGTCCTGGTCACCGGCGGTGCTCGCGGAACCCGTCGGTTCGTCACCGGGTCCGCAGGCCGAGGTGCCGAGGACGACGGCGCCGATTCCGGCGAATGTGCGCAGAGCTGAGCGACGGGAGGGGAGGAGAGAAGACACGGTGAGCTCCGATCATCGTGAGGGGACAAGCTGTCCCTCGGCATGGCGTGACGCTCGACGAGCGGCGCCGCGGCCATGGGGGGCGAGTACGACGACGCGATGCGGACGGAGCCGATCGCTGCCCCGACTCTGGCATGGACTGAAAATTCAGTCAAAAATGCGTCGCCTCGGGTGTGCGTCGACTGGGCAGCGATGGGGGCAGCCTCGATCATCGGATCGGGCGCCCGGTGGTCCGGATCGGCCGGAGAAGGGCGGCCAAGGCTGTACGCGCGACGGGTCCGACCCCGCACCCGCCGGTCAGGGGCGTGATTACTCGGGCGAGAGGGTCCCGGTAGGGTTCGGGCCATGGCGTCTCGCAGCACTCAGATCCTCGAAGCTGCCGCCCGGGTGATCGCCCGGCGCGGAGTCCGTGGCCTGCGCGTGGAGGAACTGGCTGCTGAGGCAGGCGTGTCCACCGCGCTGATCTACTACCACTTCAAGGACCGCACCGGGATCCTGCGCCAGACGCTGGAGTTCATCAGCGACCGTGCCGAGCGCTACACGGCCCAGCGGGATCCGGACGCCGAACCGCTCAGCCCGCGCGAGGAATTGGACCAGACGCTTCTGCTGGAACTCCAGGACACGACCGAAGTCAGGGAGAACAGCAGCGCCTGGGGCGAGTTGCGGGCCAGCGCCGTCTTCGACGAAGCCCTGCGTGAGGAACTGGCGAGGGCCACCCTGGTCTGGGTCCAGGACGTGGCGGGCCTGCTGGGCCGGGTCCAGCCGATGGCTCCGGCAGTGGCCCTCGCGGCGGCCGCCGAGCGGCTCACCGCCCTCCTGGAGGGTCTGAGCATGCGCTGGCTCAGCGGTACGCTCCAGATTGCCCACGCGCGGACTCTGATGAGCGAGGCCATCGACGCCGAGGTCGAACGACTGAGCCGCTGACGGCCCGCGTCGGCGCCAAATCCCCCCGGGCCCGCGCCTCGTTCCCTTCCGTCGGGGTTCCCTGTGGGGCCGATGCGGCAGGCCGTCCCGCACCGTGAGACCGCCGCCGGGGCGGGGGCTGCGGCGACCTTGCCATGGTGGGTGAGGTGATCGCGCGAACCACCGCGAGCCCCAGCCCCAAGCCCTCGCTCCCTTCCGTCCCCCTCCACGTGATCGTCGCCGCTCCCGCGGTCTCCGTTCTCTTGCTGGCTGACTAAATTTTCAAATTCACGCCCAGAGGCCGCCTTCCCTGATCGCTTGCCCGGGGAGGGCGGCTTCATTGATGGTGCGAATTGGTGCAATCAGCCTTGGGTGCAAGCCTTTTTCGGTTGAGGGGAATCCATACCACCCCTCCTCTTGACTGAATTTTCAGTCGAAGACAGGATGCTGTTCACACCGCGTACCCATCCTGTGCTGCTGCCAGGCCGAGTCGGCCGCCGACGGAGGGTACTTCTGGCGAAACGAAGAGAGATCCGTGATGACTGCATTCCGTATGCCTGCCGAGTGGTCCGAGCACGAGGGGTGCCTGATGGCCTGGCCCGTCCGTGAGGACCTGTGGGGCAGCGTGTTGGACGGCGCCAAGGAGGAGTACGCGAACGTGGCCCGAGCGATCGCCGGGTTCGAGCCGGTGACCATGGTCGCGCCGCCCGGCCACGGCGAGGAGGCCCGGACGAGGTGCGGCGACGAGGTCGCCGTCGTGGAGATGGCGCAGGACGACTCGTGGTTCCGCGACTCCGCCCCGCTCTTCGTGCTCGATGGTGACGGCAACCGCGCCGGGGTGGACTTCCGCTTCAACGCCTGGGGCCGCAAGCACCACCCGTACGACTCCGACGACCGGGTGAGCGCCCTGCTGCTCAAGCACCTCGGCGTCGAGCGCATCGCCTCCGACATGATCCTGGAAGGCGGAGCGATCACCGTTGACGGCGAGGGCACGCTGATCACCACGGAACAGTGCCTGTTCCACCCCAACCGGAACCCGGGGCTGAACCGGGACGAGATCGAGACCGAGCTGAAGTCCCGGCTCGGCGTCGACAAGGTCGTCTGGCTTCCGTACGGCGGTCTGCTGGACACGGAGACCGACGGCCACGTCGACGGCGTCTGCGCCTTCGCCGCTCCCGGCAAGGTCGTCGTCTCCCTGCCCGATGACCCCGACCACCCCGACTACGCCCGAATGCGCGCCAACCGCGCGGTCCTTGAGGCCACCACGGACGCCCACGGCCGGGCGTTCGAGATCATCGACGTCCCGCAGACCGCGTTCGTCGACATGGCCGAGGGCGAGGTCGAGGTGTCCTACCTGAACCACTACGTGGCCAACGGAGGCGTCGTCGTCCCAGTCGCCGGTGTCCCTCAGGACGACGACGCCCTCGCGGTCATCGCCGCCGCGTATCCCGGGCGCAAGGTCGTCGGGGTGCGGGCGCCCGTGATCGCTTTCGGTGGTGGTGGTGTCCACTGCATCACCCAGCAGATCCCCGCCGTCGCCACCGTCTGAATCGAGAACGGACTGCTCCCGGCGGGCCGCTCCGGCGGTCCGCCGGCCCTCGCCTCGAAATGAGAGCGCGACGATGACCACACCCCGACTCCTCGGCAGAAAACGTCCCCCCGGCAGGCGCGGACGGGCAGCCATGACGACGGCCGCCCTGACCTGCCTCGCGACCCTCGCCGCCTGCTCCGGCCCGCCCAAGGACTTCGGCACCGGCGCCGGGTTCAAGCTCTCGGCCTCGACGCCCGAGGCCCGCGGCGAGATCGACTCGTTCACCTGGGCCGTCTACGCGGAACCGCCCACGCTCGACTACACGGCGGCGTTCGATTACCCGCAGAACACCATCCTGTCCAATGTGTGCGAGAGCCTGATGCGCTGGACACCAGGGCTCACCATGGAGCCGGGCCTGGCGAAGAAGGCGTCCAACCCCGACCCCATCGCCTACCTGCCCTATGTCAGCCGGCTCACCCGCTCCCTCGTCCTGGCCGAACGCAAACGCCCCTATGTCAGCGCCTACCAGGTCCAAGGCCATTCGGCGCTCCAGATCTGCCTGCGCCACATCCTGCCCAACATAGCCCCCGTCGTCCTCGCCCAGTCCACCATCAACTTCGGATACGCCCTCATGGACCTCGCCGGCCTCTCCTTCCTGGGCCTCGGGATCCCCGCGCTCACCCCGGACTGGGGCCGCATGGTCTTCGACGGCCAGACCGCCGTCCAGCACGGCTACCCGCTGTCGGCGATCCTGCCCTGCGTGTTCATCGTGCTGACCGTCGTCGCCTTCAACGTGGTGGGCGAACGCTGGGCCGACCGTGTCGCCAGGAGGACCCCATGAATTCGGTGGACCCGACCACATCCACGTACCCACTCGACATCCAAGGGCTGCGGATCAGCCTGCCCGGCACCGCCCGCCCGGTCCTGGACGGCGTCGACCTCCACATCGGCGCCGGCGAGACCGTCGCCCTCGTCGGCGAGTCCGGGTCCGGGAAGACGCTCACCTCGCGCAGCGCCCTGAACCTGCTGCCGCCCGGTGCCACCGTCCAGGGCGTCGTCCGCGTGGGAGGCCAGGACGTACTCACCATGGACGCCGACCAGCTGCGCGCCCTGCGCACCAGCACGGTGGCCATGATCTTCCAGGACCCCCGTGCCGCCCTCAACCCGCTGCGCCGCATCGGTGACTTCCTCATCGAGAGTGTGACCCTGACCAGGAGCATGAGCCGGCCGGACGCCACCGCCCGGGCCACCGAACTCCTCCAGGCCGTCGGCCTGGACGCCTCCGCGCTGCCCAAGTACCCCGGTCAGGTCTCCGGTGGCATGCTGCAACGCGTCGTGATCGCCGCCGCATTGATGGGAGACCCGGCCCTCCTGCTCGCCGACGAACCGACGACCGCGCTCGACGTCACCACCCAGGCCGAGGTCATCGCCCTGCTGACCGAACTCCGTGAACGCTTCGGCACCGGCCTGCTCTTCGTCACCCACGACCTCGACCTCGCCGCCGCCATCAGCGACCGCGTCTACGTCATGTACGCCGGACGGATCGCGGAGAGCGGCCCCGCGCAGGCCCTCTTCGCCCAGCCGCGACACCCCTACACAGCAGCGCTGCTCGCCTCCACCCCGCGCCTGGAAGCCCCTGCGGGGCGGCTTGCCGCCATCGACGGCCAGCCCCCCGACCTGCGACAGGAGTTGCACGGCTGTCCGTTCGCCGCCCGCTGCCCCCTGGCCACGGAAGTCTGCGACCAGCAGGCCCCCGAGCCGCTGCGGGCACCGGGCCTGCCGAACCACCAGGCCGCCTGCCATCACACCGACCGCCTCGAAGGGAGCCCCGTCGATGCCTGAACACGTACTGGAGGCAGTCGGCCTCCACCGCGCCTACGGGGCCGTCCGCGCCGTCGACGACGTGTCCTTCGCCCTCCCCGAGGGCGGCTGCCTGGGCATCGTCGGAGAATCCGGGTCCGGCAAGACCACCACCGCCCGGATCGTCGTCGGTCTGGAGCGGGCCGACCACGGGAAGGTCCGGGTACGCGGCCAGGTCCGTGGCGCGCGAAGCCCCGGCCGGGCCCAGCGCCTGGCACGGGCCCGCGAGGTCCAGATGGTCTTCCAGGACCCGTACCTCTCCCTCGACCCCCGGACCACCGTCGAAGACGTGCTGCGCGAGACCTTGCGCCTGCACTTCCCCAGCACCGACCACGACCGGCGCATCCGCGAGCTCCTCGACCAGGTCGGCCTGGGCACCCGCGCCGCCGACGCGCGGCCGCGGCAGCTCTCCGGCGGCCAGCGCCAGCGCGTCGCCATCGCCCGGGCCCTCGCCGTCGAACCAGCAGTCCTCGTCCTCGACGAGGCGGTCGCCGCGCTCGACGTCTCCGTCCAGGCGCAGATCCTCAACCTGCTCGCCGACATCCGTGAGGAGACCCGGATCGGCTACCTGTTCATCACCCACGACCTCGGCGTGGTCCGGTGCGTCACCGACCAGGTCATCGTCATGCGCCGTGGCCGCGTCATCGAGGCGGGGCCCACGGCCGAGGTGCTCGCTGCGCCACAACACCCCTATACGCGGCTCCTGTTGGAGTCCGTTCCCCGCCCCGGCTGGGACCCCGAGGCCATCGCCGGCGCCCGCCGGGCACTCTGACGGCCCCGGGGCGGCCTCATTGCCCCTGCGGTGAGCGGGCGCATCCCTGTCGCCTGCCCACACGGTGCGTTCCACTGCGACCGGGCGTCACGCCGTGCCCGCCGCCCCCTGGCCGCGACGCGCAGCCGACCCGGTCGCTCGATGACTGCCAACGAACCCACTGAGCAACCCAGTTGAAACAGGAGGTCCATCATGAACGATCACCTTGCCGGCCGCCACGCACGTCGGGGCCTGAACCGGCGCGGATTCCTCGCGGCGGCCGGGCTGACCGCCGTCGGCGCCGCCGTCGCGACGACCGCCCAGGGCTGGGCCGGGTCGGCCAAGGCCGCAGGCACCTTCAGGGCCCCGGCCGAGGACGTGCGGCACACCCGTACCTGGATGGCCTGGCCGGACCGCACCGCGATCTGGGGCAGCGACCTGAGCGGTGTCCAGGCCGACATCGCCCTGATCGCCCGCACGATCGCGAAGTACGAACCGGTCGTCATGTGCGCCAACTCCGCCGGCGCCTCCAAGGCCCGCTCGATGTGCGGCTCCACGGTCACCGTCATCAGCTCCATCCCCGTCGACGACTGCTGGATGCGCGACACGGGACCCGTCTTCCGCACCGACGGCTCCGGCGGCCTGGACGCCGTGGGCCTCGGCTTCAACGGCTGGGGCAACAAGCAGACCCACGCCAAGGACGCCCTCGTCGCCGAGCGGATCGCCGCCTACGCGGGCGCACCGTTCACCTACGCCGGCCTCGTCGGTGAGGGCGGCGCGATCGAACAGGACGGCAACGGCACCCTGATGGCGACCCGCAGCAGCCTCGTGAACAGCAACCGCAACCCCGGGATGTCGCAGAGCGCGCTGGAGACGGCGATGTGCGACGCGTACGGCGCCACCGAGGTCATCTGGTTCGACGGTGTCAGAGGCCAGGACATCACCGACGACCATGTGGACGCCACGTCCCGCTTCCTCGCCGCCGGCAGGGCGCTCGTCCAGATGCCCATCGCATCGGACAACGACGCGTTCGCGAAGGACGCACGCCGGCAGTACCAGATCCTGTCCACGTCCAAGGCGGCCAACGGCACCGCGATGACGGTGGCGAAGCTCCAGGGCCCCGACTACAACAAGATCCGCTCCACCAGCCGGAACTTCCTCGCCTCCTACGCCAACTACTACCTCTGCAACGGCGCTGTCATCTCGAAGTCTTCATGCGTGCTGCCCGGCGCGCAGGGGCCGCAGCGTGAGCGTGCCGTCGGGCCCGCAGTCGACGCGGGTACCGAACTCCCGGCTGTGCCTGTCGAGGACGGCGCGCAGCCACTCGGTGTCCTCGGGTGAGGCGTGTTCCAGCCGCATCCTCCGTGCCTGCAAGGGCACCATCCGTGCCTCGACCAGCCGGCCGGTGTCCGCCTCCACCGAGACCAGGTACAGCACCCGCAGGTCGTCCCGGTAGTTCTCGTAGCCGCCGATGCCCTCGTAGTCGTCGACGAGGTCGCCGCAGCCGTACAGGATGAACCTGTCCCGGTACACCTCCAGCGGGCGCGGGTGGTGCGAGGAATGGCCGTGCACGACGTCCACGCCTGCGTCGAGGAGCGCGTGGGCGAAGCGGACCTCGGGGCGGGAGACGCCGTAGCCCCAGTTGGGGCCCCAGTGCACCGAGGCGACCGTGATGTCTCCCTGTCGTCCGACCTGCCGAAGACGGTCGGCGATGGCGGACGCGGCGGCCGCCGAAGGCTCCGCGACCACGTTGACACCGCCCCGCCGTGCAGTGGCGGCCCAGTCCTTCGGGATCCCGCTGGACGGCATCCCGAAGGAGAAGACCAGCACCCGCCCGCCGGCGCCCAGGGGCACGATCGCCGGCTGCCTCGCCCGCACCTCGTCGCGGCCCGCCCCCGCCGCCCGCAGTCCCGCATCCGCCAGGGCGTCGAGCGTGTCATGGAGGCCGCGTGGGCCGAAGTCGAGCACATGGTTGTTGGCCAGCGCGCAGACGTCCGGCCGGGCCGCGGCCAGGCACGGCAGATTGGCCGGGCTCATCCGGTAGTGGACGCCCTTGCCGGGCGCGAAGTCCCCGTCACTGGTGACGGCCGTCTCCAGATTGACCACCCGCACGTCCGGCGCGGCGTCATCCAGGACCGGCAGCGCCACGCCCCATGGCCAGCGGAAGCCGACCGGCCGGGGGATCGGCCCGTTCGCCGCCTCCGCCAGGTCGACGTAGGCACGGGCGTCGCGGACGTAGGCCTCCCGCAGCGCCGGGTCACCGGGGTGCGGGAGGATCTGATCGACGCCCCGGCCGAGCATCACGTCCCCGCCGAGGAACAGGGTGACCACACCCTCATACACCCTCCACGCTAAAGCCGTCGCGGGCGATGCGCGAAGGCTCCGCGCGACGGGGCGCCACGCGGCTGTGCGGGTGCGGCGCGCGGGAGCCCCTGTGGCCGGTGAGCGACGGCGGCGGGAGCGGGCCGTACTGCTTGTGGGACCGGACCGAGGCTGTGCGCGGCAGGCCGGTCCCGGTGAGTCGCCCGCCGGCGCCTTCGGGCCGGCCGGGAGACCTCACGGCCATGAGATCCGGCCGCACCAGCCCGCGTCATAGGAGGTGTCGATCTTTGCTGGGACCCGCCAGGATTCGGTGCGACCAGAAAACTCTTGGTCTCGCCCCGTCTCGCACACCTCTCGCAGATGAGAGCGCACGGGGTCACACGAACGCCTCTGACCTGGTCAATCGCTGTCGCCGCGGACCACGGCGGACCAGGCGGACATTACATAGGCTAGGGAGCATGGCCTACGAGATTCCGGTGACGCAAGCGCGAGCTGAGCTCGCCGAACTGATCAACCGCGTCGTCTACGGCGGCGAGCGCGTGGTCGTGACGCGCCACGGCAAGCCCCTGGTGGCGCTTGTCTCGGCCGCTGACCTGGAGCGACTGGAGAACGGCGGGGCGGCCGTCGACGAGCAGGTGATCAGCTCGGTCTCCTCGCTCGACTCCGCGGTGTCCGCTCCCGGCGCACGGCGGCGGTTCGGCATCGCGGCGGAGCACCGGCGGCACGACGAGCCGGGCAACTGAGCCCCGCCCCGCGGCCCGCGCCGGCGGACGGCCTGCGCGGTCCGGTGCCCATGGATGTGCCGAAGGCCGGCTGACGCACGGGAATTTACGTGCCGGAATCGACGTGCCGGAAATGTCGCGCCGGATTTAACGCGCCGGAAAAACTCCGGTCCTAACGTGCACCGTCTCGCGCGAGTCGGCGGTTCGCCGTCCAGCGGCCGTACCGGACACGGCCGATGCCTCGCCGCGCCCAGGGACGGTACTGGGCACCGGACCGTGAGGTGGAGCCATGCGACTGACCCCGCACGAACAGGAACGCCTGCTCGTCCATGTCGCCGCCGATGTGGCGTCGCAGCGCCGGGCACGCGGACTGCGGCTCAACCACCCAGAGGCGATCGCGCTGATCACCGTCCACCTGCTGGAGGGCGCCCGCGACGGCCGTACGGTCTCCGAGCTGATGGCGTCGGGCCGTACGGTGCTGGGCCGCGACGACGTCATGGACGGGGTGCCCGAGATGATCCACGACGTCCAGGTCGAGGCCACCTTCCCGGACGGCACCAAGCTCGTCACCGTCCACGACCCGATCGTCTGACCGGAGGTGCCGCCGATGATTCCCGGAGAGATCCTCTACGCGGACGGGCCCGTGCCGTTCAACGAGGGGCGCCCCGTCACCCGCCTCACCGTGCTCAACGCCGCCGACCGGCCCGTCCAGATCGGCTCGCACTACCACTTCGCCGAGGCCAACCCCGGCCTGGACTTCGACCGTCCGGCCGCCCGCGGACTGCGGCTGAACATCGCCGCCGGCACCGCCGTGCGCTTCGAACCCGGCATCCCGGTCGACGTCGAACTCGTCCCGCTCGCCGGACGGCGCATGGTACCCGGCCTGCGCGGCGAGACCGGAGGTGCCCTCGATGGCTGAACTCGACCGCGCCGTGTACGCCGACCTGTTCGGCCCCACGACCGGCGACCGCATCCGGCTCGCCGACACCGATCTGCTCGTCGAGATCGAGGAGGACCGCTCGGGCGGCCCCGGACTCGCCGGTGACGAGGCCGTGTTCGGCGGCGGCAAGGTGCTGCGCGAATCGATGGGCCAGGCCCGCACCACCCGGGCCGAGGGTGCCCCCGACACCGTCGTCACCGGCGCAGTGATCATCGACCACTGGGGCGTCGTCAAGGCGGACATCGGCATCCGCGACGGCCGGATCACCGGGATCGGCAAGGCCGGCAACCCCGACACCATGGACGGCGTCCACCCCGACCTGGTCATCGGCCCCGAGACCGAGATCATCGCGGGCAACGGGAAGCTCCTCACCGCTGGGGCCGTCGACGCCCATGTCCACTTCATCTCGCCGACCCTGATCGACCAGGCGCTCTGCTCCGGGATCACCACCCTGGTCGGCGGCGGCACCGGACCGGCCGAAGGCACCAAGGCCACCACCGTCACCCCGGGGCCATGGCACCTGGCCCGGATGTTCGGGGCGCTGGACACGTACCCCGTCAACATCGGCCTGCTGGGCAAGGGCAACACCATGTCGCGCGAGGCCATGCACTCCCAACTGCGGTCCGGCGCACTCGGATTCAAGATCCACGAGGACTGGGGGGCCACTCCGGCCGTCATCGACGCCTGCCTGGGCGTCTGCGAGGAGACGGGCGCCCAGCTCGCCATCCACACCGACACCCTCAACGAGGCCGGATTCGTCGCCGACACCCTCGCCGCCATCGCCGGCCGCTCCATCCACGCGTACCACACCGAAGGCGCCGGTGGCGGGCACGCGCCGGACATCATCGGCATCGTCTCGGAGCCGTACGTCCTGCCCAGCTCCACCAACCCGACCCGGCCGCACACCGTCAACACCGTCGAGGAACACCTCGACATGCTGATGGTCTGCCACCACCTCAACCCGGCGGTGCCGGAGGACCTGGCCTTCGCGGAATCCCGGATCCGGCCCACCACCATCGCGGCCGAGGACATCCTGCACGACCTCGGGGCCATCTCGATCATCTCGTCCGACTCCCAGGCGATGGGCCGCATCGGCGAGGTCGTGCTGCGTACCTGGCAGACCGCCCATGTGATGAAGAAGCGCCGCGGAGCACTGCCCGGCGACGGACGGGCCGACAACCGGCGGGTACGTCGCTATGTCGCCAAATACACCATCAATCCGGCGGTCGCCCAGGGGATCGACCGGGAGATCGGCTCGGTGGAGCCCGGCAAGCTCGCCGATCTGGTGCTGTGGGAACCGGCGTTCTTCGGCGTCAAACCGCAGACCGTGCTCAAGGGCGGCCAGATCGCCTATGCGCAGATGGGCGATGCCAACGCCTCGATCCCGACCCCGCAACCGGTGCTGCCCCGCCCGATGTTCGGCGCGGTGGGCCGCTCACCGGCGGCCGACTCCCTCAACTTCGTGGCCGATGCGGCCATCCAGGACGGCTTGCCGGAACGCCTCGGTCTCGGCAAGAGCTTCGTGCCGATCAGCGGTACGCGCGGCGTCACCAAGGCGGACATGCGGGAGAACGACGCGACTCCCCGGGTCCGGGTCGATCCCGACAGCTTCGCCGTGACGATCGACGGCGAGCCGGTCGAACCGGCACCTGCCGCCGAACTCCCCATGGCCCAGCGTTACTTCCTCTTCTGATGAGATGCACCGGAGAGCCGAAGCGGGCGCCGCGGTGAGCCGCGCCGCGCTGCTCGTCCTCGCCGACGGCCGGTTCCCCGCCGGTGGGCACGCCCACTCCGGTGGCGCCGAACAGGCCGTGAAGTCGGGGCGGATCCGCGACGCCGAGGACCTCGCCGAATTCTGCCGGGGCCGCCTGCACACCACCGGACTCACGGCCGCCGCACTCGCCGCGGCGGCCGCCCACGGCCACGACCCGCTCGCGCTCGACGAGGCCGCCGACGCCCGCACCCCGTCACCCGCGCTGCGTGCCGTCGCCCGCAGGCTCGGCCGGCAGCTGATGCGGGCGGCCCGCGCCACCTGGCCCGGCCCCGAACTCGCCGCGCTCGCCGAGGCCCGGCCGCGCGGCGCCCACCAACCCGTCGTCCTCGGCCTCACCGCACGCTCGGCGGGGCTCGGGCCCGAGGACGCCGCGCACTGCGTGGCCTACGAGACCGTCGGCGGACCGGCCACCGCCGTCGTCCGCCTGCTCTCCCTCGACCCCTTCGAGGCCACCGCCGTACTCGCCCGCCTCGCCCCCGAACTCGACCGGATCGCCGCACGGGCCGCCGCCGCGGCGCACGGAACCATCGACGCGCTGCCCGCCGCCTCGGCCCCGCTCCTCGACATCACCGCCGAGGCGCATGCGGCCCGGCCGGTCCGCCTGTTCGCCTCATGACCCCGCAGAAACCAGGAGCCTCACCCATGCACCTCGACCACACCCGGCACGGCCCCGCCGCCGTGAGCGCCGACGCCGCCCGCCCCGACGGCACCCGGCGCGCCCTGCGCATCGGACTCGGCGGACCGGTCGGCTCGGGCAAGACCGCGACGGTCGCCGCCCTCTGCCGGACCCTGCGCGACCAGCTGTCCATCGCGGTGGTCACCAACGACATCTACACCCGCGAGGACGCCGCCTTCCTGCTGCGCCACGCCGTACTGCCGCCCGAGCGCATCCAGGCCGTGGAGACCGGCGCCTGCCCGCACACCGCGATCCGCGACGACATCTCCGCCAACCTCGAAGCCGTCGAGGACCTGGAGGACACCGTCGGACCACTCGATCTGATCCTGGTCGAATCCGGTGGCGACAACCTCACCGCGACCTTCTCCAAGGGGCTCGTCGACGCGCAGATCTTCGTCATCGACGTGGCGGGCGGCGACGACGTCCCGCGCAAGGGCGGCCCCGGCGTCACCACCTCCGACCTGCTCGTCATCAACAAGACCGACCTGGCCCCGTACGTCGGCTCCGATCTCGGCCGGATGGCCCACGACGCCGCCCGGCAACGCGGGACGCTCCCCGTCGTCCTCACCTCGCTCACCTCCGGGGCGGGAATCGGGCCCGTCGCCGACTGGGTGCGCGAGCAGCTCGCCGGCTGGACCGCATGAGCGTCCGGGCCACCGCCCGGATCACCGCGGCGCTCGACGACCGGGGCGTCACCTCGCTGCCTCTGCTGCGGGGCGATGGACCGCTCGCCGTGCGCCGCACCCGTGACACCTCCGGTTCCGGCGCCCGGGTCACCGTCGTCGGCGCCATGAGCGCACCGCTCGGCGGGGACCGGCTCACCATCGGGACACGGGTCGAAGAAGGCGCCCGGCTCACCGTCGACTCCGCGGCGGCCACCATCGCCCTGCCCGGCTCGGGACACGAACCCGCCACGTACGACATCGAGTCGAGCGTGGGAGAGCGGGCCGAGCTGCGCTGGCTGCCGGAGCAGCTCGTCTCGGCCCACGGCAGCGTCCTGCACATGACCACCCGCGTCCGGCTCGCCCCCACCGCACGGCTGGTGCTGCGGGAGGAACAGATCCTAGGCCGCCACGCCGAGACCACCGGCACCCTCGTCGGCCGCCTCACCGTGCACCGCGCGGGCCGCCCGCTGATCGACCAGCAGACGGCGTACGGGCCGGGCGCCCCCGGCGGCTGGGACGGTGCCGCGGTCCTGGGCGGCCACCGGGCCGTCGGCCAACTCCTGGTTGTGGACCCGGTGTTCGAGGAGCGGTGCCCCGATGCGCGCATGCTGGGGGACACCGCCGTCCGCACCCCGCTCGCCGGCCCGGCCGTGCTGGTCACCGCCCTCGCCCCCGACGCGCGCCTGCTGCGCACCGTCCTGGACGACGCGCTGGACGAGCTGCTCGACGTCCTCGCGGGGTGAGCGGAGCGGCCCCGTCTCACCCCTTCCGGTCGTACGCCGCCAGCCAGGCGTCCTCCGCCGCGTAGTCGAAGAGCTTCTTCCCGTACGTCCGCAGCATGGCGGGGAATGCCTCCGTCCAGTCCTGGCCCGCCAGCCGTTCCGCGAGCCACTCCACCGTCTCCGGAAGCGACTCCACATAGCCGGTGACCGGCCGGTACCCCAGCTCACGCTCGGCGGCCGTCATGTCGTACACGACGGGATGGGCACCGCTCCAGGGCGTCGCGCCGACAAAGTCCTCCCCGAACGGGCCCGCCATGAGCACGGTCTCGGTCCTGCGGCCGAGCACCGCGTCGACGGCCTCGCCGATCTCCGCGACCGTCGGCGCCTGCGGATCCCCGGCGTTCAGCACCCGCGAACCGGGCCGCCGGGCGGCGAGCCGGATCAGCTCGGCCAGGTTGGAGGCATGGACCGGATGGAAGCGGGACTCCCCGCCGAAGGCGAGCACCCGCCTCTCACGGCCGTCCAGGAGCCGCTTCACGAAATACAGCTCACGCGGCGACCGGCAGTACTTCCCGTGGATCGCCCCGGCCCGCAGCAGCGTCACCGGCAGCGCGTCCCCGGCCGCCAGCAGATCCCGCTCCAGCTGTATCTTCCGCGTCCCGTACGTCGTGTCGCCGGGCGGCACGGTGCGCTGCGACTCCGGGATCGGCACCGGATACCGAGGCGCCCCGTCGGGCTCGCCCTGCGTGTCGAAGCTGCGGCCCCGATCGTCCTCGTACGCCGCTCCGCTGGAGACGACCACCGCCGAACCGATGCGGTCCGCCAGACCGGTCAGCTGACGGGCGTGCCCCGCGTCGTACGCCACCATGTCGACCAGTACGTCACAGCCGTCACCCAGCGCCGCCGCGAGCGCCCCTTCGTCATTCCGGTCCAGGGCGGTCGTGCGCACCGCCGCGTCCCAACGGTCGTCCCGGCCGCCGCCCAGCGAGGCGGCCGTCACCTCCCAGCCGTCCTCGACGAGCGAGCTGACCGCCACTCGCCCGATCTGTCCCGTCGCGCCCAGTACCCATGCGTGTCCCTTGCTCATGGGAGCCACGCTAGGGCCGGTCGGCCACCGGTCCCGGCGGGTTTCACCGAGCGCGGATCCGCCGTCAGCGTCGCAGTTTCGGGAACTTCTTCGACTGCCCCGCCTGTTCGGCCTGCGCGGCCTTCACCTTGACCGCGTACTCGTCCACGTACTCCTGACCCGAGAGCCCCAGGATCGCGTACATGATCTCGTCGGTGACCGCCCGGACCGCGGCCTTCTGGTTCTCCAGCCCGGCGTAGCGGGAGAAGTCCAGCGGCTCGCCGAAGCGGATGGTGACGCGCTTGATGCGCGGGACGGTCTGTCCCGGCGGCTGGATCTCGAACGTGCCCACCATCGCGCACGGCACCACGGGCACCTGCGCCTTGATCGCCATGACGGCCACGCCCACCTTGCCCTTGTAGAGCCGGCCGTCGTGCGAGCGGGTGCCCTCCGGGTAGATCCCGAGGAGTTCGCCCCGGCTCAGCACCCCGAGCCCTTCCCGGATCGCAGCCTGTCCCGCCTCCTTGCCGGAACGGTCCACCGGGATCTGGCCGATGCCCCGGAAGAAGGCGGCGGTCAGCCGCCCCTTCACCCCCGGCCCGGTGAAGTACTCGGCCTTGGCGAGGAACGTGATCCGCCGCTTGAGGATCGCGGGCATCAGGAAATGGTCCGAGAACGACAGATGGTTCCCGGCGACGATCGCCGCGCCCTCCTCGGGGATGTGCTCCAGGCCCTCGATCCTCGGGCGGAAGAACAAGCGCAGGAGCGGCCCGATGATGACGTATTTGAGCACCTGGTAGAACACGGGGCGGCTCCTCGTTCCTCTCGTCCGGATCATGCCTGGCTCGCCAGCGCACATCTCAAGGTGGGCAGCCTATGTGCAGCTGTCGTCCTCCGTAACCGTCTTCCTGACGTAGTCCTGGACCGCCGCGTCGAGTCCGATGTCGTGCTGGGCCTGCTCGGAGAGGTACCAGCGGTGTTCGAGGAGCTCGTGGTAGAGCTCGGCGGCGTCCATCCGGGCGGGCGCGTGGTCGCGCGCCGCGCGCACGGTGGGCCGGAAGACCTCCCGGACCCAGCGGTGGGCCAGCACCTCGGTGCGGGCGCCGTGCCGGTCGCCGGGCGCGTAGTCGTCCTGGGTGGCCATCCAGCTCTCCAGGTCGTTCAGGAGCCGGCGCGCCTGGTTCTCCTCCGCGTCCATCCCGGTGAGCCGCAGGAGTTGGCGCTGATGGTGGCCGGCATCCACGACCTTGGGCACGAACGTGACCGTGTTCCCCCGGTCCGAGTGCGATATCTGCATCTCGGCGACGTCGAAGCCCAGGTCGTTGAGGCGGCGGATGCGGCGCTCCATGTAGTGGTGCTTGCCCGCCGGGTAGACGGAGGTACGCGTCAGCTCCGTCCACAGCGCCTGATAGCGCTCCTCGATCTCCCGACCGAACGCGATCGGGTCGATGGACGGATGCAGCGCGCCCGATGCCTCCAGATCGAGCATCTCGCCGCTGATGTTGACCCGGGCGAGCTCGATGTCGTACCCGCGCTGCCCGTCGCTGAGCCGGGGGTGCAGCTCACCGGTCTCGGCGTCCACCAGGTAGGCGGCGTACGCGCCCGCGTCCCGCCGGAACAGGGTGTTGGACAGCGAGCAGTCCCCCCAGGCGAACCCCGTCAGATGCAGCCGTACGAGCAGGACGGCGAGGGCGTCCATGAGGCGGTGCACCGTGCCGGGGCGCAGGGTCGTCTCGAACATCGACCGGTAGGGCAGCGAACCGCCCAGGTGGCGGGTGATCAGGACGGGTTCCAGGGGCGAGCCGTCGGCCCCGGTCCGGCCGGTGACCACGGCGAGCGGGTCGACGGCGGGTATCCCGAGCCGGTCGAGCGTGCGCAGGAGTTCGTACTCGCGCAGCGCGGGCCGTTCGGCGAGCTCCTTCACGGCCACGGTCTCCTCGCCCGCTCGCGCGTAGCGCACGACGTGCCGGGAGATGCCGCGGGGGAGTGGCACGAGGTACTCGTCGGGCCACTGCTCCAGGGGGATGTGCCAGGGCAGTTCGAGCAGGAGGGCCGGGTGTTCGGGGTTGGTGGCGCTGATCTGCAGAGTCATGCGGTCACAGTCCCTGGGTCGTGCGGCGGGTCGACCGTGATCGGACCCCGAAGGGGCGGTGCGGGTCAAGACCCGGGTCCGCACCGCCGTCACGCGGAGTCAGTCCTTCAGGTGTTCCAGGATCCGGTGCATCCCGCTGTTCCAGTTCTCCTTGAGCGCGGCGACGGCCGCGTCCAGGTCGCCGCGTTGCAGGCACTCGGCGATCCGTTCGTGCTCCTGTGCCGAGCGCTCCAGGATGTCCTGGTCGCCCAGGGCGACCCGCTCGTAGCGGTGCATCGTCACCTTCAGGGAGGTGATCAGCTTCATCAGGCGGTCGTTGGTGCAGCCGGACAGGAGCAGGTCGTGCCACGCGTCGTCGTAACGCTCTATGACGTCGTGCGGTGCCTGCGGGGCCGAGAACGCGCGTGCCTCCTCCAGGAGGCGGGGGGCCGTCGCCGCCAGATGCTCCGGGTCGCTGGACTCCAGGGCGAGCGCCTCCAGCGTGGCGACGATCGCGGACAGATCGCGGAACTCCTGCGCGCTGAGCGGCGTGAAGCGGAAGCCCTTGCCGCGCTCGCTGGTGATGACGCCCTCACGCTCCAGCGTGATCAGTGCCTCGCGCAGCGGAGTACGGCTGACGCCGAGCTCGGTGGCGAGCTGCCCCTCGTTGATCGGCGAGTTGGTCGCGATCGTGCCGCGCCCGAGGCGCTTGATCAGTTCCTCCTTGACCTGTTCGCGCAACGGGCGGTTTTCGATTGGCATGTGAGGCGGCCCTCCCCTTCGGTCCGGTCGATTATCCGCTACCGGCGGGTCACGCGGTACCGGCGCCGTCGACGGGGATGATCGCCCCGCTCAGGAACGCCGAGGCGTCGGAGGCGAGGAACGCCACGGTCTGCGCGATGTCGCGGGGCTGCCCGATCCGGCCGAGCGGCCGGTCGGCGGCGTCGGCGTAGAAGGCGTCGGAGCTCTCGCCGAGCTGGCGGGCCTCCTCGGCGAGCATCCCGGTCGCCGTGTCGCCGGGGCAGACACAGTTGACGCGGATGTTGTCGGGGCCGTGGTCGATGGCCATGGCGCGGGTCATGTTGACGACGGCGCCCTTCGACGCGCAGTACGAGACGGCCCGGCCGCCGCCGCGGATGCCCCATCCGGAGCCGGTGTTGACGATGGAGCCGCCGCCCCGGGCCGCCATTCCCGGGATCACCAGGCGGCTCATCAGCATCACCGAGCGGATGTTCACGGCCATCACCAGGTCCCAGTCGTCCTCGGTGATCTCGCAGACCGTGGAGCGGCGGATGATGCCGGCGTTGTTGAAGAGGACGTCCACGCCGCCGAACCGTTCCTGTGCCGTGTGCACGACGGCCTCGCAGTCCTCGCGCCGCGACACGTCGCAGCGTACGAAGGTTCCTCCGGTGTCCTTCGCGGTGTGTTCGCCGCCCTCCGTGTCGATGTCGGCGATCACCACGCGGGCGCCGAGCTCGGCCAGGACCTGGGCGGTGGCGCGGCCGATGCCGGCTCCGCCGCCGGTGACGATCGCGCGCTTGCCGTCGAGGGAGATCATCCTGGGCTCCTTGTGTCGTGGGTCGGGATGTCGGGGTGTTGCGGTGTCGGGATGACGTGGTCACATGGCCAGGCGGTACAGCGAGGTGCGCCGCCTGCCGGTGATGACGCGAAGGTGGCCGGACAGCTCCGCGTCGAGCGCCTCGTCGCCGGTGTCCAGGAGCAGCGGGCGGCCGCCGAGCGCGGCCAGTTTGGCTTCCGTGCACAGCACGAGCAGGCGCTCGCGGCCGCCCGCCGAGCGCAGCACGCGCGGCGAGATCTGCTGGTTGCCGCGGCCGAGGAGGAACCCCTGGCCGCCGATGGGGGAGAGGGCGATCCAGGCGGGGCCGAGGGCCAGGAGGGTGTCCTCCCCGGCATCACGGGCCACGACGCGGGGCGGGTGGCCCGGCCGCAGGGCCAGCGCGTCGACCCCGGTGAGCGAGACGTCCGCGCCGAGCGCCGCCGCCACCGCCCGGGTGGTGCTGCCGGGGCCGAGCACGAGCAGTCCTTCCCCGATCCGCTCGGCGACCTCGGCCGCGATCCCGCCGACCGCCTCGGGCGAGGCGGCGGTGCTGCCGGTCTTGCGCTGCTGGACGCGGACCGGGACGTCGGGGACGGGCAGCCACCCGAACAGCCGGGAGGTCACGCGCCCTTCGCCCAGGGCGTCCTCGTCGCGGTCCATCACCTCGGCGTCCCGTAGCCGGACGCCGCCCGCGCGGGCCAGCCACGCCGCCGCGACCTCGCCCGCGGCACGCGGGCCGACGGCGAAGACGGCCGAGTGCATCTTGACGCCGGTCGGCACGCCGAGGACCGGGCAGGGCACGTGGCCGGGGGAGCCGAGGACACCGCGGGAGCCGGGGGCGCCGACCACGCCGGAAGGGCCGAGGGCGCCGAGCACGTCCCGCGCGGTGCCGTCTCCACCGGCGAAGAGCAGCAGGTCGACGCCCTCGGCGACGACCGCCCGCACCGCGGCGGCCGTGTCCGTGGCCGACGTCTCGCGGCCGGCCCCGGCGGCGTACACGATCCGTTCCGCGAGCCCCGCGGCGGCGACGGAGTCGGCGCCCAGGCGCCCCGCGGCGGTGACGACGAGGAGCCCGTCCCGGGCCGGCCCGCCCGCACGCGCCGCCAGTTCGCCCAGGGCCGCGGCCGCCCGCGCCCCCGCCAGCGGGCGTGCGCCCAGCGACAGGGCCGTGCGGACCCGGTCCGGGCCGTCGGTGCCGCCCAGGCCCACCCGGCCGCCGAGCCCGGCGACCGGGTTGACCACCAGGCCGAGCCTCGTCACCGGCCGGCCTCACCGAGCACCTTGCGGCGGTACGCGCGCCACGAGACCGCCCAGACCGCGGGGTCGTCCAGGGCCTCGGGGCGCACCCTGTGGATGGTCGAACGGTGCGGCGCGGTGCGTACGGTCTCCGGGTCCTCGTACGCCTCGCGGGCGATCTCCGCGAGGATCGCCGCGTACTCGTCGAGGTCGGCGCGCGTGTACGACTCGGTCGGCTCCAGGGTCATGGGCTCCGGCACCACGTACGGGTGGTGGCTGGTCCAGTAGTGCGTGCCGAAGTCCGCGGCGCGCAGGCCGATGTCCTCGGAGTGCAGCCCGGTGTCCTGGTGGAGCTTCTCCCAGCTGTAGCGGACCTGTTCGACGCGCGGGCGCCCGGCCGCGTACGGCACGCAGACGCCCGGGATCTGCCGGACCTTGTGGAGCAGGTAGTTGTTGTTGAGGACGGCCGTCTCGGCGGCGGCCCGCAATCCGTCCGCCCCGAGCGTCATGATCCAGGCGTACGCGCGGACCAGGTTCGGCACGACGCCGTAGAACGGCCGCATCTTGCCGACCGAATCGGGCCGGTCGTCGTCCAGCCGGTACGTGCCCGTCCCCGGGTCGAACTCGACGGTCGGGCGCGGGAGATACGGGGCGAGCTCCTCGGTGACCGCACAGGCGCCCGCCGCCGGGCCGCCGCAGGCGTGCGGGGTCGAGAACGTCTTGTGCAGGTTGAAGTGGCACAGGTCGAAGCCCGCGTCCCGGGCGCGGGTGATGCCGAGGATGCCGTTGGCGTTGGCCTGGTCGTACGAGCACAGGCCGCCCGCCTCGTGCACGATGCGCACGAACTCCTCGATGCGCGGGTTGTAGATCCCGGTGTCCTCGGGGTTGGTGATCAGGAGCGCCGCCGTGCGCGGGCCGACCGCCGCCCGGAGCGCCTCGATGTCGGGGTAGCCGTCGGCGTCCGGATGGAGGGTGATGACCTTGAAGCCGGCGGTCTTCGCGCAGGCAGCGTTGGACGGGTGGGAGAAGATCGTCGTGATGACCTCGTCGCGCCGGTCCAGCTCGCCGCGCGCGGCGAAGTACGCGCGGATCATGGCGACGTTGGTGTAGATCGCGGCGGAGCCCGCGCCCGGCTGGAGCGAGACCCGGTCCATGCCGGAGATCTCCTTCAGCAGCTGCTCCAGGCCGTGGATGATCCCGAGGACGCCCTGGACCGTGTCCTCGTCCTGGAGCGGGTGCAGCGCCGCGATCCGGGGGTCGCGCACGAACTGGTCGTTGACCTTGGGGCTGTACTTCATGGTGCAGGTGCCCTGGCCGACGTCGATGTTGAGATCGGCGCCGAGGTTCTCCTGCGAAAGGCGCAAGTAGTGGCGCAGGACCTGCTGTTGGGACATCTCCGGCAGGGCGGGCGGCTCGGCGCGGCGCAGCGCGGCGGGAATCGCGGGCATGCCGAGGGACGGGCCGGCGGCCGGGACGAGGACGCCCCGCTCGCCCGGCGACCCCAGCTCGAAGATCAGCCTCTCGTCCCAGGACGCCTGCTGGAACCGGCGAAGCCGGGGCTTGTGGGCGATGCGCGCCTCCTCGGGGGAGACGGACACGGGCGCGTGCGGGGCGGTCACTTGACGATCTCCTTCAGGGTCGCGGCGAGCCGGTCGATGTCGGACCTGGTGTGGACCTCGGTGACGCAGAACGCGGCCTCGTACGTGCCGGTCGGGGTGGAGCCGAAGATGCCCCGCTCCTTGAGTTCGGCGCGGATCTCGGCGGCGGTCCGGCCGCCCGTGTAGCGGACGGTGAAGTCGGCGAAGTGCAGGGCGCCGCCGTACGGGACCTCGATGCCGGGCACCTCGGCCAGGCACCGCCGGGCGTACGCGGTGAGCGCGAGGACCGTCTCGCCGATCTCCCGCATGCCCTGCGGGCCCATCAGCGCGAGATAGACCCCGGCACCGATGCCGTGCAGCGCGGCGGCCGTGCCGACCCACTCCTTGCCCTCCTCGCGCAGCGCGAACGAGGTCCGCTCGTAGGCGACGTCACCGAAGCCGTACTCGCCCTCGACGCTCGTCGGCACCAGGCCGAACAGCCGGGACGGATACTCGGCGACCAGCCGCTCCTCGTCGCGGGTGGCGATGAAACCGGCGTTCGCGCCGCCGAAGCTCTGGTGCAGGCCCAGCGGCTGGATGTCGCCGCACGCGATGTCGGCGCCGTACGCGGAGGGCGGCGCGAGCACGCCGAGCGTGAGCGGATTGCAGCCGACCACGTACAACGCTCCTGTCTCGTGGGCGAGTTCGGCGAGGCGGGGGAGCGCCTCGTCGACGATGCCGAGCGCGGAGGGCGTGTCCGCGTACACCGCCGCGGTGTCGCCCGCGGCGAGCGCCTCGCGCACCGCTTCGAGGTCGGCGCCGCCGGTGGCCGGGTCGACCGGGACCACCGTGACGTCGTGGTCGGGGCGTACGTAGTCACGGATGCGGGAGAGCTTGTCGGCGTCGATCGCGGTGGCGACGAGCAGCCGTCGGCGGCCGGTGATCCGTCCGGCCATGCGCAGGGCCGTTCCCGAGGCCTGGAAGCCGTCGTACACCGGGACGTTGACGATCTCGACGTCGAGCAGCTCGGCCATCATCGACTGGTACTCCCACAGCGCCTGGAAGCGGCCGTGGTCCTCGTAGGGCTCGCCCGCGTACGCCGTGAGGAACTCGCTGCGGTTGACCACCTCGTCCACGACCGCCGGTACGTGGTGCTGGTAGCAGCCGGAGCCGAGGAAGCTGAGCGCCTGCCGCGTGGAGGTGTTGCGGCCGAGCAACTCCTCCATGTGGCGGGTGAGTTCGGCCTCCGAACGCAGCGGCGCCGGCAGGTCGAGGGGGCGGTGCAGCCGGATGCCGTCCGGGATGTCGGCGTAGAAGTCCTCGACGCCCGCGGCGCCGATCTCCGCCAGCATCGCCTGCCGCACGGCCGGCACCGCGTTCGGGATGTAGGGATGGGTGTAGGTGGGGGCGGGGTCCTGGGGTGACGTCATGCCGCGCCTTTCGCGTGAGCCGACTCGGGGTCGGTCGGTCATGGACCACAGCAGCAAAAGTCTTTGGGTGTACACCTCTTGACGGCGAGCTCCGTCATTCAGTGTTCTGAATACAGCATTAGGCATTCAGGCTCTGGGAGGCAAGAGTGTCAACGAGACCCACCCGACGGGTTGTTCTGGCCACAGGTTTCGCGACCGCGGCAACGTCCCTGGTCAGTGGCTGTGCCATGGGAGGCGCGGGCAGCGGAGAGGCCCGGGACATCGACGGCAGGAAGGACGACGAAGGGGGCGAGGTCAGCGGCAGGATCAGCGTCTGGTCGTGGGACGTGGCGGCCGGGGCCATGAAGCGCCTCGCCCGCACCTTCGAGAAGCGCCACCCCGGCACCACCGTCGACATCGTCGACATCGGCTACGACAACGCCTACGACAAGATCACCGTGGGCCTGCGCGGCGGCTCGGGTCTCGCCGACGTCCTCACGGTCGAGGGCAGCCACATGCCCCGCTTCACCGGCAACTTCCCCAGTGGCTTCTACGACCTGACCAGCCTCGGCGGCCGCTACGGAGGCGACTTCGACCGCGCCGCCTGGCGCACCGTCACCGGCAAGGACAAGGCGGTCTTCGCCCTGCCCTGGGACATCGGCCCCTGCGCGCTCTACTACCGCAGGGACCACTTCCGTGCCGCGGGAGTGGACCCCGCGTCGCTGGTGACATGGGACGACTACGTGGCGGCGGGCGTCCGCATCAAGAAGGCCACCGGCCGCAAGCTGCTCATCATGGACTCCACGGACGCCGGGATCCTGCCGATGCTGCTCCAGCAGCAGGGCCAGTACTACTTCAAGGGCGGCCGGGTCGCGCTCGGCACCCCGGAGGCCGTGCGGGCCCTCACCCTGATGAAGACCCTGCAGGACGAGGGGCTCGTCGACTACGAGAAGGGCTGGGACGGACTCGTCACCGCCACCAAGGAGGGCAAGGTCACCACCACACCCACCGCCGCCTGGTGGACGGGCACGCTCACCGACGAGATGCCGGAGCTGAAGGGCAGGTTCGGGGTGGTGCCGCTGCCCGGCTTCACCATCGACGGCATCCGCACCTCCAACGTCGGCGGCTCCACGCTCTGCGTCCCCGCGCAGAGCAAGAACCCCCGCCTGGCCTGGGCGTTCATCGAGTTCCTGCTCACCGACAAGGCCAACCAGGTCTCCATGCTCAAGGGCGAAGGGCTCTTTCCCGCCTATCTGCCCGCGCTCGACGACCCGTACCTGAGCGAGAAGCAGGAGTACTTCGGCGGGCAGGCCGCCCTCGACGTGTTCGCCCGGCTCGCCCGCAACATCCCTCCGGTCGAGAACAACAAGGACGACGCGAAGGCCACCGACATCGTGGTCTCCGCCGTCAACGGTGTGATGCTGCGCGGCAAGGACCCGCGCACCGCCCTCGAATCGGCCGCGCGGCAGCTCGCCACGGCCACCGGCCGCGAAAGGGTGAAGTAGCCCGATGGCCGTCCCCACCACCTACGAGCGGCCGGTCGCCCCCGCCCGTGCCCCGGCCACGCCGGCACGCCGCAAACGCCGGCGGCCCACCGCCTGGATCTTCGCCGGACCGGCGGCCGTCCTCTTCGCGCTCTTCTTCGCCTACCCGCTGGGCGCGAGCTTCCTGCAGAGCTTCACCACCGAGGACGCCGGCGCCACCCACTGGGCCGGACTCGCCCAGTACCGGCGGATGATCGAGGACCCCGCCTTCCTGGAGTCCCTGTTCAACACCGGGGTCATCCTCGTCGTCCAGGTCCCCGTCATGATCGGCCTGGCCCTCGTCCTCGCCGTCCTGCTCAACCAGTCCTGGCTGCGCTTCCGCGGCACCTGGCGGGCCGTCTACTTCCTGCCCGCCGTCACCACACTCGTCGCGTACGCCGTCGTCTTCCAGGTGCTCCTCAAGACCGACGGCGGCCTCGTCAACCAGATCCTCGGCACCGTCGGCATCGGCCAGGTCGACTGGCTCAACAGCCCCACCTGGGCCCGCGTCTCCCTGATCGCGTCCCTGACCTGGCGCTGGACCGGCTACAACGCCGTCATCCTGCTCGCCGGACTCCAGTCCATCGGCAAGGAACAGTACGAGGCCGCCGCCATCGACGGCGCCACCACCTTCTCCACGTACACCAGGGTGATCCTGCCGCAGCTGCGCCCCGTCGTCCTGTTCTGCGTGATCACCTCCACCATCGGAACACTCCAGCTCTTCGACGAGAACTACGTCCTCACCCGCGGCGGCCCCGACGACGCGACCCTCACCCCCGTCGTCTACCTCTACAAGGTCGGCTTCCAGCAGCTCGACTTCGGCTACGCCGCCGCCATCGCCTGGGTGGTCGTGGCCCTCATCGCCGCGATCTCCGCCCTCCAGTACATCGCCTTCGGAAGGGAGCGCCGCCGGTGACCGCCCTCCAGCAGGCCCCCGTACGCGTCCACCCGGTCCGACGCCTGGGCCGCTACGCCGTGCGGCTGCTGCTCGCGGCCGGTGCCGTCGTCAGCCTGGTGCCGTTCCTCTGGATGGCGATCGCCTCGACGCACTCCACGTCCGAGCTGTTCCACTCGCCGCCCCCGTTCCTGCCCGGCGGACGGCTGCTCGACAACCTCGTGCGGCTCCAGGACACCATCGGCTTCGGCCGGGTCCTGCTCAACAGCGTCGGCATCGCCGTCGTCCACACCGCGCTCAGCTCGCTGATCTCCGCCATGTGCGGCTACGGACTGGCCAAGTACCGCTTCCGCGGCCGCGGTCTGCTGCTCGGCGCCGTGCTCGCCACGATGATGATCCCGTTCCAGGTCCTGCTCGTGCCGCTGTTCCAGATGATGGCGAGCGTCGGCTGGATCGACTCGTACCAGGCGGTGATCCTGCCGTTCCTGGCGAACTCCTTCGGCATCCTCCTGATGCGGCAGAGCTTCGTCGACTTCCCCGACGAGCTCCTCGAATCCGCCCGCATCGACGGCTCCGGCGAACTGCGCACCTTCTACCAGGTCGTGCTGCCGTGCGTGCGCCCGCAACTCGGCGCCCTGGTCATCTTCACGTTCATGGCGCAGTGGAACAGCTTCATCTGGCCCCTGCTCATGCTGAACTCGGAGGACAAGTACACCGTGCCCGTCGCGCTCAACACCCTCACCGGTCTCTCGCATGTCGACTACTCCGGCCTGATGCTCGGCTCGCTCCTCGCCACGCTCCCGCTGATGCTCCTCTTCCTGCTGTTCCAGCGGCAGTTCGTGGCCGGGCTGCTCGGCGGGGCGGTGAAGGGATGAGCCGCCCGACCCGAGTCCAGGGCATCCTCTACGGCGGTGACTACAACCCCGAGCAGTGGCCCGAGGAGGTGTGGGCCGAGGACGCCGCGCTGATGCGCGAGGCGGGTGTCACCATGGTGACCGTCGGCGTCTTCTCCTGGGCCAGGCTCCAACCCGGCCCGGACACCTGGGACTTCGAATGGTTCGACCGGCTGCTGGACCTGCTGCACGCCCACGGCGTCGCCGTCGACCTGGCCACCGCGACCGCGTCACCGCCGGCCTGGCTGGTCCGCGCCCACCCGGAGATCCTGCCGGTCACCGCCGACGGCGTACGCTTCGAATTCGGCTCCCGCCAGCACTACTGTCCCTCCTCGCCCGACTACCGCGCCGCCGCGCTCCGCCTCACCCGCACCCTCGCCGAACGCTACGCGCACCACCCGGCGCTCGCCCTGTGGCACATCCACAACGAGTACGGCGACCACGTCACCGAGTGCTTCTGCGCCCGCTCCGCCGACCACTTCCGCACCTGGCTCACCGACCGCTACGGCACCGTCGACGCCCTCAACCACGCCTGGGGCACCGCGTTCTGGTCGCAGCGTTACGGCGGCTACGACGAGATCGAACCGCCGCGCACCGCACCCGGACCTGTCAACCCGACACAACTCCTGGACTGGCGCCGATTCTGCTCCGACGCCCTCCTCGCCTGCCACCGCGCCGAACGCGAGGCGCTGCGGGAGATCAGCCCGGACATCCCGGCCACCACCAACTTCATGTCGATGTTCAAGGCACTCGACTACTGGAAGTGGGCCGAGCACGAGGACCTCGTCTCCGACGACGCCTATCCGGACCCCGCCGACCCGCACGCCCACGTCAACGCCTCGCTCAACTACGACCTGATGCGCTCCCTCAAGGGCGGCCGGCCCTGGCTGCTCCTGGAACAGGCACCGTCCGCCGTCAGCTGGCGGCCGGTCAACGTTCCCAAGAAGCCCGGACTGCAACGCCTCTGGTCGCTCCAGGCACTGGCCCGCGGCGCCGACGGCATCATGTACTTCCAGTGGCGCGCCTCCCGCGCCGGCGCGGAGAAGTACCACAGCGCACTGCTCCCGCACCGCGGCACCGCCTCCCGGGGGTGGCGCGAGACCGTCCGCTTCGGCGCCGAACTCGCCCGGCTCGGCGAGCTCACCGGCACCACCACCCCGGCGGAGGTGGCGATCGTCCTGGACTGGGACTCCTGGTGGGCCCTGGAGGCCGAGGACCACCCCTCCGCCCGGATGCGCTGGCGCGAGCTGCTGCGCCCCTGGTACGCGGCGCTCCACGCCCGCGCAGTCTCCGTCGACTTCGTGCCCCCGCACGCCGGCCTGGACGGCTACCGGGCCGTCCTCGCCCCCAACCTCCATCTGCTGCGGCCCGAGAACGCCGCCCGCATCACCGCCTACGTGCACGGCGGCGGCCACTTCGTCTGCGGGCCCTTCAGCGGCGTCGTCGACGGCCACGACCACATCCACGACGGCGGCGCACCGGGACCGCTGCGGGACGTGCTCGGCGTGTCCGTCGACGAGTTCTGGCCGATCCCCGACGGCTCGGAGCTGCCGCTCGCCTCCGGCGCACGGGCCACCCTGTGGAGCGAGTGGATCGAGCCCGTGGGACCGGACACCGAGACCGTCGACTCGTACGCGGCCGGCGAACTGGCGGGCCGCCCCGCGGTCACCCGCCACCGCCACGGCACCGGCACCGCCTGGTACGTCAGCGCCCACCTCGGCGACGGCATCGCGGCCGTGCTCGACGAGGCGCTGCGGGCGGCGGGCGTACGCCCCGTGCTCGACGTCCCCGAGGGCGTCGAGGCGACCGTGCGCTCCGGCGCGCAGGGCACGTACCTCTTCGTCCTCAACCACGCCGACCACGACACCCGGACGCCACTGACCGGCCGCTACGGGGCCGGCGGCACCGATCTGCTCACCGGCACCGCCGTCCGCGACCACATCGACCTCGGCCCGCTCGGCGCCGCCGTCCTGCGCATCGCCACCGACCCCCTCGAAGGGACCGCGAAATGACCCGCCGCAGAGTCCGGAACCTGACCGCGCACCGTACCGTCGGCGCCCTGACCGCGCTCCTGCTCGCCGCCGGCGCCCTCGCCGTACCGCAGACGGCCGCCGCCCACGGGCACCCCGAACCCCCGCCCGCCTACGCCGACGTCCTCGATCTGCACGGCACCCCCACCGCCGCCGAGCCCGGCGACGACGAGGACAACAACCCCGTCACCGTCTTCGCCGACCGGGGCTCCTGGCACGCCTACGCCCTGCCGGAGGCCGGGGACGAGGACGCCTACGGCGGCTTCTCCGGACCCCTCTACATCGCCCAGGAATACCCCTGGTGGCTCAGCAAGTCCTTCAGCCGCATCCGCCTCACCGAGAACGGCCGCCCCCTGGACCTGGCCGGCGGCGGCGCACCCCGCTCCACCTCGCTCCCGGGCCGCCTCCTCCAGTCCTACGACCTCGGCCGCGGCCTGCACCTCACCCTCGAACTCCGCTTCGCCACCGGCCGCACCGCCCTGATCAGGGCCGAGGTCCGCAACACCGGCCCCGCCCCCCGCACCCTGGGCGCCGACTGGACCGGCAGCCTGCTGCGCCCCGCCGACAAGCCGATGCGCGACGCACCCTCGCTGACCGCCACCGGATCCGGCGTCGGGGTCGACTTCGCGAGGGTCCGCGAGATGTGGGACTACCTCACCGACGGCACGGAACGCTTCGAGGTCACCCACAAGGACCGCGTCCGTACGACCGTGGACGGCGACTCGTACCGCACCGAGGCCGCGAAGCCGGTGACCCTCGCGCCCGGCCGCTCGCACAGCTTCGACTGGACCGAGTCCTACACCTTCACCGCCGCCGAGCGCACGAAGGAACAGGCGAGGGTCCGCGGCGTACTGGCCCGCCCCGCCGCCGTCGTGTCCGCGTCGGACGCGCGCTGGCGCGGCTATGTCGCCGGGGTGACCCGGGGCGTCCCGGCCGACCGGCGGCGCACGGCCGTGAAGTCCCTCCAGACCCTCGTCACCAACTGGCGGGGCGCGGCGGGACGGATCAAGCACGACGGGATCACCCCGTCGATCTCCTACAAGTGGTTCACCGGCGGCATCTGGGCCTGGGACACCTGGAAGCAGGCGGTGGGCACGGCGCGCTTCGCACCCGATCTGGCCCAGTCGCAGATCCGCTCCATGTTCGACTGGCAGATCCGCCCCGACTCCGCGACCCGGCCCCAGGACGCCGGGATGATCCCCGACGTCATCTTCTACAACGACCCCGAACGCGGCGGCGGCAACTGGAACGAGCGCAACTCCAAGCCCCCGCTGGCCGCCTGGGCCGTGTGGGAGGTGTACGCGAAGTCCGGGGACAGGGCGTTCCTGCGCGAGATGTACCCGAAGCTCGTCGCGTACCAGGACTGGTGGTACCGCAACCGGGACCACGACCGGGACGGGCTCGCCGAGTACGGCGCCACCGTCGACCCGGCCAACGACTCGCCCGAGCAACGACGGCTCGCCGCGGCCTGGGAGAGCGGCATGGACAACGCGCCCCGCTTCGACGCCGGACTCGGCACCGGCACCGTCGCCAACCGGGCCGCCGGCGGAACGCTCCTCGGCTACTCCATCGACCAGGAATCCGTCGACCTGAACTCCTACCTGGCCGCCGACCAGGGCTACTTGGCCCGCATCGCGGGAGCGATCGGCAGGGGCGCCGACGCCAGGCACTGGAAGCAGCGCTCCACCGCCACCTCGGCCGCCGTCCGCACGACGATGTACGACCCCGCGGACGGCTGGTTCCACGACATCGCGCTCGGCACCGGCGCACCGCTCACGGCACGCGGCCGCGGCATCGAGGGCGCTGTCCCGCTGTGGACCGGAACGGCGTCGGCCGCCCAGGCCCGCGCCGTGCGGGACAAGCTGACGGACCCCGCGGAGTTCGCCACCACCGTGCCCTTCCCGACCGTGGCGAAGAGCTCGCCCTACTTCTCGCCGACCGCGTACTGGCGCGGCCCCGTCTGGTTCGACCAGGCCTACTTCGCCCTCGGCGGCCTGCGCCGCTACGGCTACGGCAAGGACGCGGACGCTCTGACGGACCGGCTCCTCACCCATGCCTCGGGCCTCACGGGCAACGGACCCATCATGGAGAACTACGACCCCACCACCGGGGCGCCGCTCAACTCGCCCGACTTCAGCTGGTCGGCGGCGCTGCTGCTGCCGATGCTGACGGGAGAGAAGTAGGGCCCGGTCCGTCACCCCCGCTCGGTGCGCAGCCGTACCGGCCCCAGCAGGCCGCTGACGCGCTGCCCGGGAAAGACGAAGTGGGTCGGGCTCGTCGAGTCCAGGTGGGGTGCCAACGTCCCGAACACGGTGATCTCCACGGCGTTGGCCCCCGGCACGACCAGACCCGTCAGGTCGAACACGTACGGGGAACACACCCGCACCCCCGCCACGACGCCACCGACCCGCACCTCCGCCGTTCCCCTGACCCGCCCGAGGTCGAGCGACACCCGTCCCGCGACGGCCTCGGCCGGCACGGTCACCTCGCGGCCGTACCGCACCCCGCCGCTGTACTCGGCCAGCCCCTGGCCCTCCCAGTCGCCGAGCCGGATCCGCCCGGGGCCCACCACGCAGCGCACCGGACCGGCCAGCGCGGCGCCACCCTCGTACCCCGGGCGGGTCCGGACCCGCAGCGCCGCTGTCCGCGGCCCGCCACGGTCACCGGGCGGCAGATCGGCCGTCACGGTGCGCACTCCCCGGGCGTCGGCGGCGCTCACAACGGCGGGGCACTCGGCGCCGTCCACGTGGAGGGCGACCTCACCGTGCACCTGCGCCGTCAACCGGGTCGTTCCGGGCGGGAGTTCGTACCACAGCCACTCCACGCCGCCCCGGCGCCCCGGAACCGCGAACCGGACCGGAACCACCGTCCCGTCGTCGGCCTCCGGGTCCAGCCAGGCGGTACCCGGCAGCGGATGCGGGCGGCGGCGCAGACACAGCGCGGCGGGGTCGCCCACCGGCTCGCGCCGCACCCCTACCGGCCCGCGACCCTGTGGCCCCTGGGCCCACCAGCGGGCGTCGCTGTGCAGCGTCGCGACGGGTTCGCCGTGCTCGTCGTCGAGGACCGCGTCCACCAGGACCGCGCGCTCGCCGCTCCCGGACGTCTCGACCGTGATGTCGTTGTCACCGATGCGCAGGGCGGCCGTCACATCGTGCCGTCGTACGCGTGGCACCGCATGCTCGGCGTACGGGTCGAACCCGCCCTGTCCGCCGATGAGCCGGCCATTGATGCGCAGCGCGCAGGGCACCTGGGCGGCCACCTGCACGACGGCGTGGACGGGGAGCGCGGTCAGCTTCAGCGTGGTGCCCATCGTCCCGGCCGCGCGGATCCACTCCGGACGCCGGTAGCGCCCGGGATCGCGCACGAGCGCCAGATGTGCCCGCAGGTCACCGTCCTGCTCAGGCGCCAGATCCAGTTCGAGCAGATGGAACCCGGCAGTCATCCGCACCGGGCCCGTCGCGAGATGGCCCCCGTCGCCGAGCGCCACGGGCACGCCGTCCAGCCGGACCCGCTTCGCCGCCCCGGCCCCGATCGCGAGGTGCCCGTCGAAGTCCTCGTCCAGGCAGACCCCCGTACGCAGCCGCACCACCTCTCCGGCGACCGCCCGGCCGATGTGCACGAACTCCTCCGGCACATGCCCCTTCGGTCCCAGAACGGCGCGATGCACCGGGTCCTTGTGCACGCCCAGGGTCTCGGACCATTCGAGCACCGACGGGCCGTCCCGGCCGGGCCCCTCACGGAGCACCAGCGCGCGCGGCCCGAACGTCGCGCGGACCGTGGCCGGTGGCGGACCGGAGCCGGGAGGCGCCGATGCCCAGCCGTCCCGTACGCCGTCCTCACCGGCAGCCTCCACCCGGTGCCGGAAGGTCCGGCACTCGGTGACGGCCGGGCCGGCGGGCGGACCGGTCGCCGGGCGGGCGAAGTCGCCCCAGGTGTTGTCGAGCGTGGGCACGAGCACCATGTCCCACTCCGCGTCCGGGGGGATCTCGACGGTGGTGGTGGATGGCCGGGCGCCGGAATCCACGGGTTCGTCCGGCTCCCGGCCCTGTGCGGCCGGGAGGACCAGCACGGCCGCGGGGCCCGTGTCGAACGGGACGTCGACCTCGACGGTACGGGGCTCGTCGGCGACGGGCCGCACCGGCAGCCTGCGGGGAGCGCCGCCGAACGGGTCCACCAGGACGGCCGGACCCGCGACGTCCCGCACCCGGACCCGGGCCCGCCGCGCGTAGCGGCCGGGGTCGAAGTCGTAACGGACGTCCAGCCAGCCCAGGGCGGCGCCCCGCTCGTCGGGGGCGGCGACCTCCGCACGGGTCGCCCGTGGGGCGGCCGCGGTCAGGAACACCACCGTGGCCCCGTCCACCCGCCGCGCGAGTGCGGGAACCGGCGCGCGGACGACGGGCCGCACCGCGCCGAGAGCGGCGCCCAGCGCACCGGCCGGGTCGTCCGTCCGGGGGACGTGCACGGCCCGGCCGTCCGCGAAGCACGCCCGCAGCGCGACCGCCGCCGAGGCCGCCCCGGAGCCCACGAGCTGCTCGGGGAGCTCGCCCCAGGCGATCAACAGCCCACCGGCGGAGGCGAATTCGACGAGCCGCTCGGCCGTCTCCCGTTCGAGGACGGTGCATGAGGGAAGCACGATCGTCGAGTACGCCTCGTCCGCGACCCGCAGCCGTACGCCGTCGTCGAGCCGCGATACGCGGGCCCGGGCCACCGAGGCGTCGTCGATGACGTCGGCGTCGAGACCGAGCCGGTCCAGGACGCCGGGCCGGGTGCGGAACCAGGCCATGTCCCCGACGAGTTCGAGATACGCGGACTGGGCACGGGACGCCGCTTCACCGACACCGTCCAGGGCGGTGCCCGCCTGGGCGGTGGTGGTGGGCAGCAGGACCGCGACGTCGCACAGATGGTGACCGAGGCTCAGGACCGCGCACAGCCGGGTCACGGCGTCGGCGAACACGCGGTGGTGGCGCCAGTACGGCTGACGCCAGTCGGTCCCGGGCGGCGCCCACTCCCACCAGCCGCCCTTGGTCGTGTAGTAGACGGCATGCGGGTTGTACAGCGTGGCACCGGCCTTGAGCCAGGGGAGCAGCCAGTCGAAGGTCTCCTCCAGCGTGCTGCCCCAGCCGGTCGAGTGGAAGGCCTCGATCCAGGTGCGGGGACGGCCGTAGAGGTGGGCGAGCGAGGAGTGGATACGGGCGTCCCCGTGGTGGTCGGAGCCGGGCGCCGAGAACCAGCGATGGGTCCGCGCGTAGTCGGCGTACAGCTCCACGCCCGCGACCGGGTGTCCGGCGCGGGCCGGGTCCTGCTGGTCGCAGCCGATGAGCAGCCCGTGCCGCTCGTGCCAGGCGGCCAGCGGCCGGAAGAACGCCTCCTCGGCCAGTTCGGCACGGGTCAGGTGGTAGTCGCGGCGGATCCGGTGGACGTCCGGGGCGGTGCTGTCGTCGTACAGGGTGTCCAGCCGCTCGGTGATGTCGTACCCGCGAAGCCGCAGAAAGGCGTCGGTGAAACCGGTGGACCAGGTGGGCAGGGACGGCAGTTCGTCCTGGAACGAGCCGACGACGACGGTCCCGAGCCGGTCACCGAGCCGCCGCTCGAACTCTCCGTGAACCCGGGCCAGCAGTGCCTTGCATGCCTCGGCCCCGAGATAGTCGAAGCCGAGAGCCTCATGATGATGGAGCGTCAGCCGCCAGCGGCCGGCTCCGGGCGCCTGTACGACCCCGTCGGCCACCGGCACCACGACCGCCGGGCCGAGGGTGCGGCCCTCGTCGTCGAGCGGTTCGGCACGGCCCGCGAGCGGCCTGCCGCCCGCCGGGCACCGCAACTCGCCGGTGCGCTCCGCCGAGGACTCGACCACGGCCCGCACCCGGCCGAGCCGACGGCCGGCGTACGCGGGCCGCTCGTCGACGAGGCGGGCCTGCAGATCCGCGCCGGAGAAGCCGAGCTGGTCGTAGAACCAGAGCCCGACCCCCAGCTCCCGGGCGTCCTCGCACACCCCGTCGAGCAGCGCCCACCACGCGTCGGACAGGAACGGCGGGTCGTCGGCGTCGGAGCCGAACAACGGGCCGGACGGCGCCAGGTTGAGGAGCACCAGATTGTGCACGCCGCCCTCGGCGAAGCGCTCCAGCTGCGCCCGCAGCCGCGCCCGGTCGAGCCGCTCCCCGCTCCACCACCAGATCGCGACGGGCGAGAAGGCGCGCGGGGGCGCCGTGAGTACCGCCGCGACGCTCGGTGGGAGGAGCGGATCACCCGGGTGTGTCATGCGAGGTCCTCAGCCCTTGAGGCCGCCCGCGAAGCCCTTGATCACATAGCGCTGGAGGACCACGAAGACGATCAGGATCGGCAGTGCGGCGAGCACCAGTCCGGCGAAGACGAGCCCGTAGTCCGAAACGTACTGGCCGACGAACGCGAAGATGCCCACCGGCACGGTCTCCTTCTCGGAACCGCCCAGATACAGCAGCGGAGTGAAGAAGTCGTTCCAGATGAACACCGCGTTCAGGATGATCACGGTGCCGGTGATGGGGCGCAGCAGCGGGAAGACGATCCGGGTGAACGCCTGCCGGTGGTTGCAGCCGTCGATCAGCGCCGCCTGGGCGTAGTCCTGCGGCAGGGCACGGACGAACCCGGTGTACAGGAAGACGGTGAACGGCAGTTGGATGCCGGTGTAGAAGAGCACCATGCCCTGGTACGTGCCGAGCCAGCCGAGGTCGTCGACGAGCTTGTAGAGCGGGATCATGCCGAGCTGGAACGGCAGCACGATGCCCAGCAGGAACAGGATGTACAGCCCGTAGCCGAGGCCGCGGGCGCACCGTGCGAGGTAGTAGGCCCCGGTGGAACCGAGGACGATCAGGAGCAGCAGGCTGACGACGGTGATGACCGTGCTGTTGAGCAGCGCGGGCCCCAGGGACGCGGCGGACCAGGCGTCGCCGAAGTTGCCGAAGGTGGGCGGCGAGGGCAGCGAGAGCGGCGACTCGGAGATCTGCCGGGGGTCCTTCATCGCCAGGGTGATCAGGGCGTACACCGGGAACAGGAAGGCGGCGGCGACGGCGATCATGACCAGTTCGAGGGCGTACTGCCCGTACCGCGGTCCGCGGCCCCCGCGGCCGGCCTTCCGGTTCGCCGGCCCGCGGGCCGTTTCGACGCTCATGCGGTGACCTCCCTCGCACGCAGATAACGGAGCTGCACCAGGGAGACCGCGGCGACGAACAGCGCGAGGACCAGGGCCACGGCGGTGCTGTAGCCGAACTTCCCGTAGACGAAGGCCTCCTTGTACAGGACGGTCGACAGGGTCTCGCTGGAGGTACCGGGACCGCCGTTCGTGGCGGCGTAGACCTGGTCGAAGAGCTTGAGACCGCCGATGGTGGAGAGCATCAGGTTGATCGTCAGCGCCGGGGCCAGCAGCGGCCAGGTGACATAGCGGAAGCGCTGCCAGGTCCCCGCCCCGTCGATCCTCGCGGCCTCGTGGAGTTCGGCGGGCACGCCCTGGAGCCCGGCCAGGAAGATGACCATCGAGTAGCCCGCGTACTGCCACACGACCATCGCCGCGACGGACCACAGGGCGAGCGAGGGATTGCCGAGCCAGTCCTGACGGAGCCCGCCGAGTCCGACGGCGCCGAGCAGTCCGTTGAGACCCGCGCCGTTCTCCGGGTTGTAGACGTACTTCCACAGGATCGCGACCATGACGGGGCTGACCACGGCCGGGGCGAAGAAGATCAGCCGCAGTACCGCACGGGACTTGATGTTGGCGTGGACACCGAGCGCGAGCAGCAGACCGATGCCGTTCTGGACGACGACCACGGCGACGGTCAGGAGCAGCGTGTTGGTGACGGACTCCAGGGCCCGGCCGTCGTCGAGCAGGGCGCGGAAGTTGTCCACCCCGGTGAAGGAGAAGCCGCCGATGCCGGACCAGTCGGTGAAGGCGTACATCACCCCGGCGAGGCTCGGGTAGAGCACGACGACGGCGTAGACGACGAGAGCCGGGGCGACGAAGAGCCAGGGCGGGACGGTGTGGTCGCGGCGCCGGGCCGGGCGGCCGCGACCCGTTCGTGGAACGTCCCCGGCCTCTGTGACAACGCCGGGGACGGTCTTCTGGGGGGTGCTCGTCACGATTTCTTCCCGTAGGCCTCGTCCATCTGTCCCAGCGCGCCGTCGACATCCGTCTTGCCGGCGAGCAGGTTCTGCACGGCGGCGAAGTGAGCGGGCTGCACCTCGGCGTTGGGCCAGCTCTGGTCCATGAAGGGCACGGCCCGGTTGTCGTCGATGATGGGCAGGAAGTCGTCGAGGACCGGGTCGATCTTCGTCGAGGCGTTGCGCTTGAACGGGATCGCGGCCACGGACTGTGCCCAGCGGTCGACGTTCTCCTGCTTCCCGAGGAACTCGATGAAGGCCCTCGCCCCGGCCGACTGCTTGGATCGCGCCGAGACTCCGAGCCCGACGACGATGCCCGCCGGGATCCACAGCTCCGAGGCGTCCTCACCACCAGGGAAGGGGAACATGCCGAGATCCTCCGGACTCCGGGCGGCCTGGCGGAAGTTGGCGAGCACGGCGGAGACCTGGACGGCCATCGCCGCCCGGCCGCCGGCGACCATCGACGTCTGCTGCTCGTACGTCGTTCCGTTGGGGTTCTCGTTGAAGAAGCCCCGGCGCTGGAGCTCCTGGTACTTGCCCATCGCGTCGGCCCACCCGGAGCCGCGGAAGTGCGCCTTGCCGGAGGCCATCTCGGCGTCGAACCCCGGGTTCTTCGCATAGACCGCGTTGGGCACCAGCGCGTACGTGATCAGCTGGGTGACCCAGGGGGTCTGCGTGCCGAGCGCGATCGGAATGATCCCCTTGGCCTTCAACTTCGTACAGACGTCCAGGAGTTCGCTCCATGTCCGGGGCGGCTCCACCCCGGCCTTGGCGAAGGCCTTCTTGTTGTAGATGGCGCCGATGGCACTGCTGCCCGCCGAGTACAGATACGTTTTTCCTTCGCGCTGGTAAGCGGGGTGGAAGTTCGCCGGGACCTCTTTGGTCCATGCCTGGTCGCTGAGGTCGGCGAGCAGCCCGGCCTTGGCCAGCTCGACCATGGACATGGCACTGCCGCTGCCCGGATAGAGCACGTGCACATCCGGGGCGTTGCCCCCGGCGAGCTGGGTGCGCAGCACCGTCTGCACCTGGTCGGTGGGTGCGAAGGAGGTGGCGAACGTGTCGTCGGGGTGGGACTTGCGGTAGAGGGCGACGAGTTCCTCTATCGGCTTCTGCTGGTCGGCGACGCCGACCACCCGTAGCTTGCCGGAAGCGCCGTCGGAGCCGGAGCAGGCGGTGAGAGCGGGCGGCAGCGCGGCGAGCGCCGCGACCCCGCCGCCGATCCGGAGGAATCCCCGGCGGCCGACCGTGCTTCGGCCCGGCCGGAAGTGAGAACCCGTCGTCATGGTGTGTCCTCCTCGTACGAGCGGGCGAACGAAGGTTTCGTCGCCGGTCCTGATGCGCGTCGGCTCGGGGTGAGCGACAGCTGCGGTTCCGTCCCGGGCGGCCCCGCGTGGCGGTCCACCGGGGGATGGACCGCGGTGAAGCGGTAGGCGCCCGAGGACACGCGGTGGACCACGTGGTCGGAGGCGGTCGCGATCAGTGTGATGTGGCGGTCGTCGGCGCTCGGCACCAGACCTGATTCGCGGACCGAGCCGGGGTCCGTGGTGGGCACGTACACATCGGCGGTGGCGCCGGGCGGCACCAGGACACGCAGGGCGATCCGGTCGCCCTGCCGCTCCCAGGTCACCTTCACCGCGCCGCGCACGGACTCGTGGTGGGCGCTCGCGTGGCGCAGGCCGCCGGGGCGCGGCCGGATCCGCAGGCGCCGGTATCCCGTGGAGTCCGGTGCCTGGTCCAGGCCGGCGACACCGCGGTAGAGCCACTCGCCGATCGAGCCGAGCGCGTAGTGGTTGAAGGAGTTCATCGACGGTGCCCGGAATCCCGTGCCCGGGGTCCAGCCGTCCCAGCGTTCCCAGATCGTGGTGGCGCCGTGCCGCAGCGGGAACCGCCACGACGGCACCTCGTCGCGGAGCAGGAGCGCATGGGCGAGGTCGGCCCGCCCGTGGTCGTCGAGGACGGGCGCGGCGAGAGCCACCCCGAGAAAACCCGTCAGCAGGGCGGGCCCGGCCGACTCGATGAGTTCGGCGAGCCGGCGGGCGGCCGCGCCGGCCAGAGCGGCGGGCAGCAGGTCGAAGGCGAGCGCGAGGAGGTACCCGGTCTGGGTGTCACCGGCGACGCGCACGGACAGGCCGCCCGCGGCGGCCCCGGTGGTGACGAACCGTTCGGTGAACGCACGGCGGATCTCGTCCGCCAGCCGGTGGTAGCGCTCGCCGACGTCCTTCCGCCCCAGCACGTCGGCGGCCTTCGCGGTGAGCCGGGCACTCAGCGCGAAGTACGCGGTCGCGACGACGTCCCGCGGGGTGGGAGTGCCCGGGGCGAGCCAGTCGGAGAAGTGCGGCCCCACCCGGTCGCGCCAGATCAGACCGGTGTTGTGGCGGTGGATCAGATCGACCCAGGCACACATGCCCTCCAGGGCCCGGGAGAGGAACCGCGGGTCGTCGTAGACGCGGTACAGGTGCCATGGGACGATCACCCCCGCGTCGGCCCAGCCGGGCGCGCCCTCGTCGGCGACCCCCACCAGGCGCGGGGCGACATTGGTGAACCCCCCGTCGGGGGTGCGGGCGTCGTCGACATCGCGCAGCCACTTGGTGAAGAACGCGGCGACATCCGCGTTGAGCGCGGCCGTGGGCAGGAAGACCTGCGCGTCGGCCAGCCAGCCGAGCCGCTCGTCACGCTGCGGACAGTCCGTGGGCACGCTCACGAAGTTCGAGCGCTGCCCCCACGCCACACAGTCGTGCAGCCGCCTCAGCTCGGCGTCCGAGCAGTCGAACTCCCCGGCCCACGGGGTGTCGCTGTGCAGCGCCACGGCGACGACATCGGCCTCGGTCAGCTCGGGAAGGCCGCTGATCTCCGCGTACCGGAACCCGTGATACGTGAAGCGCGGCTCGAACACGATGTGCTCGCGCCCGTCCCCGACGAGCACATCGGTCGCCGCGGCCGTGCGCAGATTGGCGGTGTAGAGCCGCCCCGCCCCGTCCAGCACCTCGGCGTGCCGGATCACCACCCGTGCCCCGGCCGCGAGCCGGCGCACCCTCAGCCGTACGCGCCCGGCGAGGTTCTGGCCGAAGTCGACGACGTGGGTGCCGGGGGAGACACGTGCGACCGAGCACGGGCGCAGTTCGGCCATCGCCCGCACGGGTTCGTCGGCGGCGGCCACCAGCAGGCGGTGATCGGCGTCGGTGACCCGGGCGGGGGACCAGCCGGAGTCGTCGAAACCGGGCAGCTCCCAGCCCTCGGCGGAGCGCCGCAGGTCATGGCACTCACCCATCAGCAGATCCGCGTGCCGGATCACCCCGGTGGCGGTGCGCCAGGTGTCGTCGGTGGCCAGCACGGAGCCCCGGCCGTCCGCCCCGGTCAGGTGGAGTTCGGCCAGGAACTGGGGGTACGAGCCGTAGTGGGCCCCGGCCCGGCGCGGTTCGAAGCCGACGAATCCGCTCCACCACCCGTCGGCGACGGTGGCCGCGAGGACGTTCTCGCCGTCCCGCAGCGACGCGGTGACGTCGTACGTCTGGTACTGCACACGGTGGTGGTAGTCGGTCCAGCCGGGCGCGAGTTCGGCGTCACCGACCCGTTCGCCGTTGAGCCGGACCTCGTACAGGCCGCGCGCGCTGACGTACAGCCTGGCCCGGGTGCCGGCCGCCGCGGTGAAGGTCCGGCGCAGCACCGGGCACGGGGCGAGCCCGTGGTCGTCGAGAGCGAACTCGCCCTCGGTGGGCGCGTCCATGACATCGACCGGGCGCGGGTCGTGGGTGATCCACGAAGCCCGCCACTGGTCGGTCCGGGTGAAGCCGGTCTCGAACCATGAGCTGTCCTCGGCGGGCGTGTCCGACCCGGCCGGCCACACCGAGACCCGCCAGTGGAAGCGCGTGCGGCCCGGCAGAGCGGGACCGGCGTAGTCGACGGCGATGGCGCCGGGGTCGGCCACCCGGCCGGTGTCCCACAGGAGCCGGCCGTCCCCGTCCAGATCCTCGGCGTGCTCGGCGACGCGGACCCGGTAGGCCACCGGGTCGTCGCCACGGACGTCGGAGGCCAGCCGCCAGGAGAACCGGGGCGCCGGTTCGTCGATCCCCAGCGGGGTGGTGCGGTGCTCGCACCGCAGGGCGTACGGACGCAGCCTCCGGGCCTTCGGGCGGCCGGTCACCGGCCCTTCGGCGCGGCGGCGGGCGGGTGCACCCGCTTCCGGGGAACCGGACACGAACACGTCCTTCCGTCGCACCGAATTTCCCGATGTGAAATCTAACGTTAATTCTGTGGCGTGGAGACTATGAGCCGCCCTCAGGGGTGTCAAGGGTGTTGCCGACCTGGGATCGGTCGCGTCGGGGAAGGGCTGATGTCTCCTCAACTAACCGCCTGTGAACGGCGATATGACCCCTCGTAGGTGGTCTTGTGGCGTGTGTTTCCTCTGTGATATTCACCCTGTGATTACCACATGGACGGGCGTGAAATCACGCGCCGATCCCATCTCGTACCGGACGGAATCCCGCCCGACGAAGGGACGAGTTTCATGCAAATGAACAGAGCGTCAAGTGGTACCGGAGGGTTCGGAAGACGGGTGATGCTCGGCGGAACGGTCGGCATGGCCCTGGCCGCGTCCGGCCTGTCGGCCGGCCGGGCCTGGGGTGACACACCCTTCCACGAGGACCCGTTCACCCTCGGCGTCGCGTCCGGCGATCCGTGGCCGGACGGAGTCGTCCTGTGGACCCGCCTCGCCCCCCAGCCCCTCGCGCCCGACGGCAGCGGCGGCATGCCGCCGTACGCCGTCGACGTGCGGTGGGAGGTCGCCCGCGACGACCGCTTCCGGTCCGTCGTACGCCGGGGACGGACCCGGGCGGTGCCCGAGCTCGCCCACTCCGTCCACGTGGAGGTCTCCGGACTCCAGCCGGACCGGCACTACTACTACCGCTTCCGCGCCGGCGGCGTGCACAGCCCGGTCGGCCGCACCCGCACCGCGCCCCCGCCGAACAGCAGGCCCAGGGAGCTGGACTTCGCCTTCGTCTCCTGCCAGGCGTGGTTCGAGGGCTTCTACACCGCCTACCGGCACCTCGCCGAGGAGGACGTCGACCTGGTCCTGCACCTGGGCGACTACATCTACGAGAACGCCATCGACGCCATGGGAGGCGTGCGCAACGTCCCCGTGGCCGCCGAGCTGCGGCCCGAGCCGATGAACCTCGTCCAGTACCGCAACCGCCACGCCCTCCACCGCTTCGACCCCGACCTCATCGCCGCCCACCAGGCCCACCCGTTCGCCCTCGTCTGGGACGACCACGAGGTCGAGGACAACTGGGCGCGCGACAAGTCCAAGGTCGACACCGAGCCCGACCAGGACCCGGCGGTCTTCCGCGAGCGCGCGGCGGCGGCCTTCCAGGCGTACTACGAGCACCTCCCGCTGCGCCTGCCGAACAAGCCGAACGGCTTCGAGGCACGCATGTACCGCCGACTGCGCTACGGGCGGATGGCCACCTTCCACATCCTCGACACCCGGCTCTTCCGCGACGACCAGCCCTGCGGCGACGGCATCAGGAGCGGCTGCGACGAACGGCTGACGCCGGGCCGCACCATCCTCGGCCCCGAGCAGGAACAGTGGCTCTTCAACGGCCTCGGGCGCTCCGACGCGACGTGGAACATGATCTCCCAGCAGATCCCCATAACCCAGGTCGACACCGACCCCGGCCCCGGCCAGGCATTCGTGATGGACTTCTGGGACGGCTACGTGGACGCCCGCCAGCGGCTGTTCAAGGAGATCACCGACCGCAGCGTGAGCAACCCGGTCGTCCTCACCGGCGACATGCACCGCCACCTCGCCGCCGATCTCAAGCAGAACTTCGACGATCCGCAATCACCGACGCTCGGTGTCGAATTCGTCGGATCGTCCATTTCCACCACCAAGGACGGAATGGACCTGGACCCGTCCGGCGCCAGGCTGCTCGCGGCCAACGAGCACATAAAGTTCACGAACTTCCAGCGCGGATACGTGCACTGCTCGCTGACCCGCGACAGCTGCCGCGCCGACTTCAAGGTGCTGCCGTACGTCACCACCCCCGGCGCACCCATCTCGACCCGGACCTCCTACGTGACCGAGGCCGGCCACCCCGGGCTCCAGGAAGCCTGAGGAAACACCCGCCGAGCGGTGCCCCGGGAACGGGGCGCCGCCCGCGCGGCTCACCGGGGTCAGGACTCGCGCGTCGCCGCCATCCCCAAGGTGATCAGACCGAGCACCACCCAGCCGAACCAGAGCCAGCCGCTGCTCCCCAGGGCCACCGTGTAGGCGGTGACCACGACCAGCGCGGTCAGCGTGAGCACTCCCATGGCCTTCGTGGATCCGGACATGCCCGCACCCTCCTCATCGGCCGTGCGGCCGTGGATGCCATCGTCACCCCTGAGGCATGCCCACCGCTACTGCCCGCGCGCCTGCAATGAGGCGAGATAGGCGTTGTACGCCTGCAGCTCCTGGTCACCGTCCCGGTCGGCCCGGCGGTCCGAGCGCTTCGCCGTCCGCTGCTCGGAGCGGTACCACTGGAAGACCAGCGCGATCAGCACCAGCACCGACGGGATCTCGCTGAAGGCCCAGGCGATCCCGCCCGCCCAGCCCTGATCGCTCAGCGCGTCGATGCCCAGCGAGGCCGGCGGATTCTGGTACGTCCCCACCATCGGGGTGGACGCCATCATCAGCGCGATACCGAAGAACGCGTGGAACGGCATCCCGGCGAACAGCTCCAGCATCCGCATCACATAGCCGGGGCGGTGCGGCCCCGGGTCGACGCCCATGATCGGCCAGAAGAACACCAGGCCGACCGCGAGGAAGTGCACCATCATCGCGATGTGACCGGTCTTCGAGCCCATCAGGAAGTCGAAGAGCGGGGTGAAGTACAGCCCGTACAGGCTGGCGATGAAGAGCGGGATCGTGAAGGCCGGATGCGTGATGATCTTCATGTACCGGCTGTGCAGCAGCTTGAGCAGCAGCTCGCGCGGCCCCGTGCGGCCACGGCCCGCGACCGGCAGCGCACGCAGCGCCAACGTCACCGGAGCGCCCAGCAGCAGCAGGATCGGCGACAGCATGCTGATCACCATGTGCTGCACCATGTGCACGCTGAACATGACCATGCCGTAGTCATTGAGCTTCGTGCACATCACCAGGGCGATGCTCAGCACGCCCACGACGAAGAAGACGATCCGGCCGGCCGGCCAGTCGTCCCCGCGTCTGCGCAGCCGCAGCACGGCGTACACGTACAGGACGATGCCGAGGACGCAGCCGATGAGAAAGAACGGGTCCGCGGAGAATTGGAGCCCACGTCCCAGCGTGAACGGCGGCAGATCCATGTTCATGCCGTGCCCGCTGTGATCCATCTGTTCACTCCTGCTGGGGGCATCCCCGTTTCGTGCCGGTTGTCCCGACCAGAGTAGAACTGCCCCCGGCCGCAGCTGCGGCCGGGGGCAGTCCGAAGGACGAGACGTCGCTCAGAGCACGCACTCCGCCTCGGCGTACCGCTCGGCCGGGACCGTCTTCAGCGTCTCCACGGCCTTGCCCAGCGGCACCATCACGATGTCCGTGCCGCGCAGCGCCGTCAGCATGCCGAATTCGCCGCGGTGCGCCGCCTCCACCGCGTGCCAGCCGAAGCGGGTGGCGAGCACCCGGTCGTACGCGGTCGGCGTGCCACCGCGTTGCACATGGCCGAGGATCACCGGGCGGGCCTCCTTGCCCAGGCGCCGCTCCAGCTCGCCGGAGAGCCGCGTGGCCATGCCGGCGAACCGCTCGTGCCCGTAGATGTCCTTGGTGCCCTGCTCGATTTCCATCGACGTGCCCTCGCGGGGCTTGGCGCCCTCGGCGACGACGACGATCGCGAACTTCTTGCCGGCCGAGAAACGCCTGCCGACCACCTCGGTCAGCTCGTCGATGTCGAAGGGGCGCTCCGGCACGACGATGGCGTGCGCGCCGGCCGCCATGCCCGAGTGCAGGGCGATCCAGCCGGTGTGGCGGCCCATGACCTCGACGATCAGCACCCGCTGGTGCGATTCGGCGGTCGTCTTGAGCCGGTCGAGTGCCTCGGTCGCGACACCGACGGCGGTGTCGAAGCCGAAGGTCACATCCGTGGACGCGATGTCGTTGTCGATGGTCTTCGGTACGCCGACGATCGGCAGACCCGCCTCGGAGAGCAGGCTGGCCGCCTTCAGCGTGCCCTCGCCGCCGATCGGGATGATCGCGTCGAGACCGAGTTCGGCGACATGGCCCCTGGCCTGCTCCACACCGCCGCGCAGATGGGCGGGCTGGACCCGGGAGGAGCCGAGGATCGTGCCGCCCCGGGCGAGGATGCCACCGACCGCGTCGAGGTCGAGCTTGCGGTAGTCGCCTTCCAGGAGGCCCTTCCAGCCGTCGTGGAAGCCGATGACCTCGTCGCCGTGGTCGACCACCGCACGATGAACGACGGAACGGATGACGGCGTTGAGGCCGGGGCAGTCGCCGCCGGAGGTGAGAACACCAATACGCATTGCCCGGGAAACCTTTGCAACGTGGGCCGACGACCGGACCACGTCGTCCGGTTGGATCCCCGCCACCCTACCGGCGCAGGGTGGCGGGACCGAACCGGGCGTCCGCCTGCTGGACTCCGCTCAGACGAGCGAAAACCGCCTCATCAGGCAGGCTGTGTCGCCGACGCGATGCGCTCCGCGCGCAGCGCCTCGTACCAGCGGTCGTCCGTCGGCGGCAGGGCGTTCACATCGAGGGCCAGCTTCAGCAGCAGATCCGCGATCAGCGGGTTGCGCGCCATGACGGGGCCGTGCATGTACGTACCGAAGACGGTGTCGTTGTACGCGCCCTCGGTGCCGTCACCGGTGCCGTTGCCCCGACCGAACTGCACCCGGGCGAACGGCCGTGCCGTCGGGCCGAGATGGGTGACGCCCTGGTGGTTCTCGAACCCGGTCAGCGGCGGCAGGCCGAGGTTCGGGTCGATGTCGGCCAGTACGTCACCGACGCACCGGGCCCCCTCGCCACGGGTGGAGACCACGTCGAGCAGCCCCAGACCGGGCTCGCGCTCACCGAGGTCGTTGATGAACTCGTGGCCGAGGATCTGGTAACCCGCGCAGACCGAGAAGATGATCGCGCCGTTCGACGCGGCCCGGCTGAGCCCGCCGTCGCGGCGCAGCCGCTCCGCGGCGAGCCGCTGCGGGCGGTCCTCGCCGCCGCCGATCAGATAGATGTCGCCGGACGTCGGGACCGGCTGGTCGCTGCGCACGTCGACGCGCTGCACGTCGAGACCGCGCTGCCGGGCCCGGCGCTCCACCACCAGCGCGTTGCCCTGGTCGCCGTAGGTGCTGAGGAGGTCGGGGTAGACCCAGACCAGACGCAGACCGTTGTTGCTCATGCTTCGTCCTCTCCGGAGGTGGCCGGGGCCGGGGTCAGTTGCCGACACGACGGCGCAGATCCTGGAAGGCGGTGTAGTTGGCGATGACCTCGATACGGCCCGGCGGGGCCTGCTGCACGGCCTCGTCGAGGTTCTCGCAGACCCGGAAGTCGAGACCGGCCACTTCGAGCCGGACCGCCAGGTCCAGCTTGCGGTCGCCGAGCACGAAGATCGGGTGACCGGCGAGCTGGGTGTAGTCCACGTCCCACAGCCACGAGGTGTCCGTGCCGTCCGCGCCACGGGCGTTGACGGAGAGGATCACCGGCGTGGGCGGCGGGTCGATCAGGGAGAACGTCTCCAGCCAGCCCGCCGGGTTCTTCGCCAGCAGCAGCCGCAGCTCACGGCCGAGGAAGGACACCACGTCGTAGCGGCCCGCGACGGCCTGCACCTGGTACATGCGCTCCAGCGCGACCTGCGGCGGCACACCGAAGACGGCGGCCACGGCGGCGGAGCTGGTGGCGTTGGCCTTGTTTGCGCGGCCGGGCAGCTGGAGGTGGATCGGCCACGCCGAACCGTGCGGGTCCAGGACGTAGTCGCCGTGCAGGACCCAGCTGGGAGCGGGCCGGCGGAATCCGCACTCGCCGCAGAACCAGTCGTCGCCGGGGCGCTGCATCACACCGCCGCAGGAGGGGCAGGACCAGGCGTCGTCCTTCCACGCCTGTCCCGCCGCGACCCACACCACATTGGGGGAGGAGGACGCCGCCCAGACGATCAGCGGGTCGTCGGCGTTCGCGACGATCACGGCCTTCGAACCGGACAGCCCCTCACGCCACTTCTCCGCCAGCATCCGGGTCTCCGCCGCGCGGTCCAGCTGGTCGCGGGAGAGGTTGAGCAGCGCGATCACCTTGGGCGTCGTGTCGCGCGCGACCCCGGCGAGGTACTTCTCGTCCACCTCGATCACGCCGTACTGCGCGTCCGAGCCGCCGGCCAGCGCGGAGGTGATGCCCGCCGGCATGTTGGCGCCGAGCGCGTTCGACACCACCGGGCCCGCGGCCCGCAGCGCCTCGGCGATCAGCCGGGTGGTCGTCGTCTTGCCGTTCGTCGCCGACACGAGGATCACGTCCAGGTGCTGCGCCAGCCGCCCCAGCAGGTCGGGGTCGAGCTTGAGCGCCACCCGGCCGCCGATCACCGATCCGCTGCCGCGCCCAGCGGCGCGTGACACCGCCGCCGCGGCCTTGCCCGCCGTCACGGCCAGCTTGGCCCGTGGCGACAGCGGCTCCGTGTTGCCTGCCATCGTCCTAGATCCTCCTTGCATCGGTCCACGCCCAGCCTATCGATGTCCGGCGCGAGGGCCGCACCCTGGCACCGCCGGGAAGGTGGAGGTCACGTGGAACGTACGATTGCGGCCATGCGAAACCGCCCGATCCCCGGCAGTTCCGGACTGATTCGTGCCATGAGCCTGCTCGGTGATCCGGTGCTGCACGGGAGCTGTGAACCCGTCACGGACTTCGGTCCCGCGCTCGCCCGGCTCGTCGAGGACATGTACGCCACCATGTACGCGGCCGAGGGCGTCGGCCTGGCGGCCAACCAGATCGGCGTCCCGCTGCGGGTGTTCGTCTACGACTGCCCGGACGACGACGACATCCGTCACCTCGGGCATCTCGTCAACCCCAGGCTCGTCGAGGCCGACGGCATCACCGTACGCGGCCCGGAGGGCTGTCTCTCGCTGCCCGGGCTCGAAGCGGGCACCCCGCGGTTCGACCGGGCCGTCGTCGAGGGCTTCACGGCCGACGGCGAGCCGGTCCGGGTCACCGGTACCGGGTTCTTCGCGCGCTGCCTCCAGCACGAGTGCGACCATCTCGAAGGCAAGGTCTACACGGACCGGTTGGCCGGGCTGCGCCGCAGGAGGGCGCTGCGGGCGGCCCGCCGGGCGCCCTGGGCGCGCACCGGTCCGGCCGCGTCGGGGGTCTGAGGCTGCCGGACGGCTCCGGCCGGAGACCGCCCGACGGCCGCTCAGAATCCGGGGCCGCCCGGCCGGTCGCCCGCGGCGGACAGCCGGCCCCACAGCAGATCGGCCAGGCTGCTCACCAGCTGCTCGCGGGAGCAGGGGCGTTCGCCCAGCCACCAGTCGCCCGCCGCGTGCATCATGCCGACGATGCCGTGGCCCCAGATGCGGGCCATGGCATCGCTGTCCGGGCCGAGGTCCACCCGCTCGGCGATCACCAGGGCGAGTTCCTCGCCGAGCCGGCGCAGCAGCGGTGCCGAGTGCCGTCCGATGTCGAAGCCCTGCTCCGTCGAGGGCGCCGCGTCGTCGGACGGGTGCATCAGGAACCGGTAGACCTGCGGGCGGGCCTCGATGGCCGCGAGATAGGTGTCGAGCGTCGACTCGACGCGCCGACGGCGCTCGGCGGGGGCGTCGAGCGCGGCGCGCAGGGCGATCAGCAGGGCGTCGGTGTGGCGCTTGGCGAGGGCGCGGTAGAGGCCGCCCTTGTCGCCGAAGTGCCGGTAGAGGATGGGTTTGGTGATCCCGGCCTCCGCCGCGATGGCGTTCATCGAGGCCCCCGGCCCGTCCCTGAGCACCACGCGGTCGGCGGCTTCGAGCAGCTCGCGGCGGCGGCTCTCGGCCGCTGTCCGCTGTCGCTCTGCCTGTCGTGTGCTCTCCATGTCGCCTCTCCCCGCCCCTGGCCGTGCAAATGCGTCCTGCCTGCGCAACGTAACACCCTGCCCAACGCGACGCGGATCCGAACCCGGGCGGTTGACAGAGGCTACTTGTCGGTAACAGACTGCGGTTACCGCAAGTAACGAGTGGTTTTTCACAGCAGTACGTGGAGGGGAACATGGCGGAGTTCACGCTCGAACTCAACGATGACCAGAAGCAGGTCCGTGACTGGCTTCACGGCTTCGCCGCGGATGTGATCCGCCCGGCGGCTTCCGAATGGGACGAGCGTGAGGAAACGCCCTGGCCCGTCATCCAGGAGGCGGCCAAGGTAGGCATCTACTCCCTCGACTTCTACGCCCAGCAGTTCTTCGACCCTACGGGCCTCGGCATCCCCATGGCCATGGAGGAGCTCTTCTGGGGGGACGCGGGCATCGCCCTGTCCATCGTCGGTACGGGCCTGGCGGCCGTGGGCGTCCTCGCCAACGGCACCGAGGAGCAGATCGGCACCTGGATCCCGCAGATGTACGGCGACGCCGACGACGTCAAGGTCGCGGCCTTCTGCTCCTCCGAGCCGGACGCCGGATCCGACGTCGCCTCGATGCGCACCCGCGCGGTGTACGACCAGGCCAAGGACGAGTGGGTGCTCAACGGCACCAAGACCTGGGCGACCAACGGCGGCATCGCCAACGTCCATGTCGTCGTCGCCGTGGTCGACCCGGAGCTGGGCTCCAAGGGCCATGCCTCGTTCATCGTGCCGCCGAACACCCCCGGCCTCTCCCAGGGCCAGAAGTTCAAGAAGCACGGCATCCGCGCCTCGCACACCGCCGAGGTCGTCCTGGAGGACGTCCGGATCCCCGGCCACTGCCTGCTCGGCGGCAAGGAGAAGCTCGACCAGCGCCTGGCGCGGGCCCGCGAGCGCGCCGCCTCCGGCGGTGAGCGGGTGAAGAACGCGGCGATGGCCACCTTCGAGGCGTCCCGCCCCGCGGTCGGCGCCATGGCGGTCGGCACCGCCCGGGCCGCGTACGAGGTGGCGCTGGACTACGCGAAGACCCGCACCCAGTTCGGCCGGCCCATCATCGACAACCAGGGCATCGCCTTCCAGCTCGCCGACATGCGTACGCAGATCGACGCGGCCCGGCTGCTGGTGTGGCGCGCCTCCTGGATGGCGACCACCGGCAAGCCGTTCACCTCGGCCGAGGGCTCGATGTCCAAGCTGTACGCGAGCGAGACCGCGAAGAAGGTCACTGCCCAGGCCGTCCAGATCCTCGGCGGCAACGGCTTCACCCGTGAGTACCCGGTGGAGCGGATGCACCGGGACGCGGCGATCTACACGATCTTCGAGGGCACCAGCGAGATCCAGCGCCTCGTGATCGCCCGCACCCTGTCGGGCATGCCGATCCGCTAGAGCTCCGCGTTGCTCGATCGCCGGGCGGCCTTGCCCGGGCCCGCCCGGCGATCGAGGACACGATCCTCAGGCCGGCAGCTGGGCCTCGATGGCCGCGATGAGCTCCGGCGCCTGGGGCTCCGTGCCCGGGCGCAGGCGCGCGACCGGTACGCCCGTCGGCGAGATGAGGAACTTCTCGAAGTTCCACTGGACGTCACCGGCCTCGCCGTCCGCGTCCGCCAGCTGGGCCAGCTCGGCATAGAGCGGGTGGCGCCCCTCGCCGTTCACCTCGGTCTTCTCCAGCAGCGGGAAGCTGACCCCGTACGTCGTCGAGCAGAAGGTCTGGATCTCCTCCGGGCTCCCCGGCTCCTGGCCGGCGAACTGGTTGCACGGCACGCCGAGCACGGTGAAGCCGCGGTCCGCGTACTCGCTCTGGAGCCGCTCCAGGCCCTCGTACTGCGGGGTGAGCCCGCACTTGGACGCGACATTCACCAACAGGACGGCCCGGCCCCGGTAGTCGGCCAGGGATGTGGGCTCACCGGTGAGCGTGCGCAGGGGGATGTCGTGCAGCGTCATGAGGTCTCCTCGTGAGGTGTGGCTTCCAACAGCCATTGTCACGCCCGGAACGGGCCGGAACAGGTCCGTACGAAGCCGGTCCGCCGGCCGTCCGGAGCCCCGCACCTCACCGACCTGCGGGAGTACGGGCGTCGCGGCGACCGGGGCATGACCCCGATGAGCGACCCGTGTACGGATACGGGCCGGGGGTCGAACTCCTGTGCCTGGGCCGGGAGACCGGCGCACCGTCACCGGTCGGGCAGCGCCCGCGCGGGGCCGATCGCCTTGTAGTAGAGGGTCGTCGGCTTCAGGACACCGGCCGGGTCCTCGGCGTAGTCCGGGATCGAGCCGCACTCCGTCCAGCCCGCCGAACGGTAGAGCCGCTCGGCGGGACTTCCGCTCTCGGTGTCCAGGACCAGCAGGGTGACGCCCGCCCCGGCGGCCGACCGTTCGGCGGCGTCGAGCAGCGACCGGCCCAGGCCCCGGCCGCGCGCCGACGGACGAACCATCAGCTTGGCCACCTCCGCGCGGTGACGGGCGTTGGGCAGCCGGGCCCGGGACAGGGCGATGGTCCCCGCGACCCGTTCCGCGTCGCGGGCGATCCACACCTGGAGCAGACCGGCGTCCACGTCCCCGGCCCGCTCCCGCCACCAGACGGCGGCCGCGTCACGGTCCAGCGGCGCGAGGAAACCCACCGACGACCCGCTGTCCACGGTGTCCACCAGGAGCGCGGCCAACTCATCGGCGTAGGTGACCAGTTCGTTCCCGCATACGGCGACGATCTCAGTCATGCGCAAGGTCCTCCCAGGGCAGAACGATCACCAGGGTATCGTCCGTCCGCGGACGGTACGAGGAGAGGGAGGGCGTCCGAGGTCACGGCGCAGGCCCGTCACCCTCGATCCGGCCGGACGCCGGCCGGCGGCGCGAGCCTGAGCGTGACGACGTAGGAGACCACGACCGCGACGATCACGAGAGGCATGACCGTGAGGCCCTCGGACCCCAGCAGCAGCGTCGCCAGCAGCACCGAGGTCATCGGGAGCTTCAGCATCGCCACGCACATGGCGCCGATACCCATCGCGAAACCCGACGTGAGGTCCAGCCCCGGCAAATGGGACAGGGCGGTCCCGCCCGCCGCTCCCACGAACATCGCCGGGAAGACCGGGCCGCCCCGGAAGCTGCTCAAGGACGCGCAGTACGCCACCGCCTTGCAGGCGACCAGCGCCACGAGCGTGCCCACCGAGTATCCGGCGCTCTGCGCCAGCAGCGGATCGAGGGCCTCCTCCCCGGAGTACAGCACCCCGGACGCGTCCCGTCCGGTGCTCTGCGCGTACACGAGAGCCGCCGCGCCGACGACCAGGCCCATGACGACGGTGGCCGTCACGGTCCGCCGCACCACCCGCGCCTGGAGGAACAGCGCGAGCCGCTGGATACCCGTACCGACGAACGCCGCGGCCACGCCCACGACAAGCGCCCAGCCGAATCGCGCGAGGTCGGGCGCCGTGGCGCCGGGCACATGGTGAAGTGCCAGGGAGTACGTCCCGAGCCCGGTCCACGAACCGAGTCCGGTGAAGATGAGCGCGCCGACGCCGGACGCCAGCAGACCCGGCACCAGGACCATCCCGAGCGTCATCCCGGCCAGGCCGGAGGTCTCCATCAGCAGAAAGGCCCCCAGGAGCGGCGACCCCAGCAGCGCGCTGATCGCGGCAAAGCCGCCCGCGGCCCCCATCACGGCACTCGCGCCGGGACCGATGCCGGGCCTGACCAGGCGCGCCGCGAGCGCGGCCAGGCCGCCGCCGAGTGCGATGAGCGGTGCCTCGGGACCGACCACCGCCCCGAGGCCCAGCGAGGCGAGCGCCGCCAGCACGATGCCGGGCAGTTCCACCGCCGACGGTGCCCCCGTGCTCACCATCCCGTCGGCGGGCCGGTGACCGCCGCCGCCCGGCAGGTGGCGGACGGCCAGCCCGACCAGCAGGCCCGCGACAGCGAGCAGCGGCACCGGCCACCAGGACGGCGTACCGGCGAAACCGAGGGCCCGGGGCAGGTCGTGGTAGGTGAGCGACTGGAGTTCGTGGACGAGCGCGAGGAAGCCGAACGCCACCGCCGAGACCGGGACTCCGAGAGCCGCCGCCATCACCAGGAGCACCGCGTAACCGCGGGTGCGGATCAGCGCGGAGGGGTTCACTGCCGCCGTGGGAGTCGCGGCGGGCTCGGTCGACATGATCGTTGTCTCCTCGGCGTCACAACCGTCCGGAACACGCTGTCCCGCAAGCGTCCACAAGGAGATAGCACAAGGTGCGCATTCGGCCCGTGATGTACCCGCTGGGCAGGTGCGGCGACTTCCGTACCGCCATTCCCCTGGACCAGCGCGCGGGCGGGGCCGGGAGAGGCTCAGACGTCCCGGGCCGCGGGAAGACGGCCCGCCCGCACCGCGCCGACGAGCGCCCGGTGGTCCCGCTCGTTGCAGTCGGCGTACTTCTCGGCGAAGTACGTCAGCGCCCGGTCGAACGAGTGGCCGCGCCCCAGGTAGGCCGCGATGGCGATCCGGTCGCCGGAACGGGCGTGGGCGCGGGCCAGTGCGGTGCCGCACGCCTCGCCGAGGACCTGCATGCCGGACGGCGCCATGTCCTCCGGCTCCATGGCGCCCTTCCAGTCGCGCAACTGGCGTACGTAGAAGTCGCGGCGCCTGCCGTCGATCCCCTCCACCCGGTCCCAGCCGAGGAAGATGTCGCTCGCCGCCTGCATCAGCCGCTGTCCCGCGACCACGCGCTCGCCCTGGTTCCGGTACGGGCCGGGGCCGGCATGGGGTGCGAGCACCGAGGTACCGGCCTCCTTGGCCTGGAGGAGCAGCGGATCCCCGCCGTCCCTGCCGAGCATCAGGATGATCCAGCAACGCGTACCGACACTGCCGACGCCGACCACCTTGCGCGCCATGTCCACGCACCCGAAGTCGGAGAGCAGGGTCCGCCGGTCCGACGGCAGGCTGCGGCCGTAGCGGCCGATCAGTTCGCGGAGCGGCTCCTGCGTCGCGTCGCGCTCGCCCGCCGGGAGCAGATCGGCCAGCGGTACGAGCAGCGGCGGGTCCGCCACGATGCGCGGCTGTCCGCCCACCGTCCCGGTGAGCTTCTCGAAGGCCTGCAGATTGTCCCGCGTGCGGGCCTTGGCCGCGGCCCGCGCCAGCCTCTTGCGGCCGCGCCTCGTCAACTGGCGGGAGGCCAGCGCTTCGAGCCGGCCGATGTCGGTCCGCGAGTACCACACATCGAGATTGCGCATTCCGGCGAACCGGATCATCGACTCGCGGTACGACCGCACCGTCGTCAGCACGATGTCCGCGCGCTCCCGGTCGCTGAAGCCGTTCGCCCGGCCCGCGACGACGAAGCTGGCCGCCAGGCGCTTGACGTCCCACTCCCAGGGCCCCGGTGACGTCTCGTCGAAGTCGTTGATGTCGAACAGCAGATTCCGTTCCGGCGAGGCGAACAGTCCGAAGTTCAGCAGATGGGCGTCCCCGACCAGTTGGGCCCTGATCCCGCAGTCCGGAGTGGTGGCCAGGTCGGAGGCCATGATCGCGGCGGCGCCCCGGTAGAAGCGGAACGGCGACTCGGCCATCCGGCCGTAGCGGATCGGTACGAGTTCGGGCACCCGGGCCGCGGACTGGGCTTCGAGGACGGCCAGCGGGTCGGGCCGGTCGGCCGGCGGTTCGAACTCGGCGTGACTCGACCGCGGGGCCGCCCGCCGGGCCGCCTTCCCGCGAGCCGCCCGCTGCTCCGGCGTCGCGTCCGGTGCCGTCCTGAGCATCGAGGTCGCGTCCTGCGGCATCGGGTCCTCCTGACTGCTCACGGGCGAGCGCCACCGCTCCACGGGGATGCGCCACCGCTCCACGGGCGTGCACCGCTCTCGCCGGCGCCCGGGGCCGTCCCGTAGCCCCTGGCGGGCGTGCGGCGTCCGTGCCCCGAGTCCGATCATCGCGGCTCGGCCCGGTTCCGGCATCATCTGGACGCCGCCCGTCACGTCCCGCGCCCGGACCGCTACCGCCCGGACCGCTACCGCCCGGACCGCTACCGCCCGGACCGCCGGGCCGGGGCGGTCCGGGCGAGCGGGCACGGGGTGCCTGGCGGATAGTGGAGGCCGGAGCGGTCCGTCCGGAAACGGATGGTCACGGACCCCGGGAGTGGATGCTCATGGACCGGTACCCGCCCATAGCCGAACACGGGCTGATCGGCGACCTGCAGACCGCCGCACTCGTCTCCGCGCGGGGTGTCGTCGACTGGTTCGCCGCCCCGAGGTTCGATTCCCCCAGCATCTTCGCCGCACTGCTCGACCACGACGACGGCGGCTTCTTCCGGCTGGCGCCCGACGAGCCCGAGAGTTCCTGCCGCCAGCTCTACTACCCGGATACCGCGGTCCTGGTCACCCGCTTCATGTCGCCGGACGGCGTCGGCGAGGTGCTCGACTGGATGCCGCCCGCACGCACCGGGACCCCTACCGACCGGCACACCCTGGTGCGGACCGTGCGCGCGGTGCGCGGGACCGTACGCTTCGCCATGGAGTGCCGGCCCCGGTTCGACTACGGCCGGGCCGAACACGAACTCGAACTGCGCCCCGGGGGAGCCGTGTTCCGGGCGCCGGGGATCGCGGCCCACCTCCAAACCGGATTCCCCCTGGCACGCGACGACCGGGACGCGGTGGGCGAAGTGGTGCTGAGCGTCGGCGAGTCGGCCTTCGCGGTCCTCACCGTCTGCGCGGCGGACGGGCCCGCACCTCCCGAACCGACCGTCGACGCCGTCACGGAACAGCTCTGGGACGCCGTCGACCACTGGCAGCGGTGGGTGCGCGGCTCCCACTACCGGGGCCGCTGGTCCGACATGGTCAACCGCTCCGCCATCACGCTCAAACTGCTCACCTACGCTCCCTCCGGCGCACCCGTCGCGGCGGCGACCATGGGACTGCCCGAGCAGGTCGGCGGCGAACGCAACTGGGACTACCGCTACACCTGGGTCAGGGACGGCTCGCTGTCGGTCCGGGCCCTGCTCGACCTCGGCTTCGTGGACGAGGCGATCGCCTTCAACCACTGGCTGGGCGACCGGCTCCGGGCGGACGACAGCGGCGACGAACCCCTGCGGATCATGTACCGCGTCGACGGCGAGCCGCTGCTGACGGAGGAGACCCTGGCCCATTTCGAGGGCTACCGGGGCTCGTACCCGGTACGGCTCGGCAACGCGGCCGCCGGTCAGTTGCAGCTCGACATCTACGGCGAGGCCCTCTACGCCCTGTCCGAAGGCCGCGAGGTGGGCATCCAGGCGGGTTACCGGGGCTGGCAGGTGGTGGCCCGGACCCTGGACTGGCTCGTGGACCGCTGGGACCGGCCCGACGAGGGCGTCTGGGAGACCCGCGGCGGACGGCAGGACTTCACCTACAGCCGGGTGATGTGCTGGGCGGCGTTCGACCGCGGCCTGCGCCTGGCGGCCGATCTCAGCCGGCCCGCCGACACCGCCCGGTGGACGGGTGCCAGGGACGCCATTCTCGAACAGGTCATGGAACGCGGCTGGAGCGAGTCCGAGCAGGCATTCGTCCAGTACTACGGCAGCACGGTGCTGGACGCCTCGCTGCTGCTGATGCCCCGGGTGGGGTTCCTCGCCCCGAAGGACCCCGGCTGGCTCGCCACGCTCGACGCCATGGACCGTACGCTCGTCTCCGACAGCCTCGTCTACCGCTACGACCCCGCGGCCTCCCCGGACGGACTGCGGGGATCCGAGGGCACGTTCAGCCTCTGCACGTTCCTGTACGTCGACGCCCTGGCCCGCGCGGGCCGGCTGCGCAAGGCCCGCTACACCTTCGAGAAGATGCTCACGTACGCCAACCATGTCGGCCTGTTCGCCGAGGAGATCGGTCCCAGCGGCGAACAACTCGGCAACTTCCCACAGGCGTTCACCCACTTCTCGCTCATCACGGCGGCGCGGACCCTGGACGAGGCGCTGGACGCGGCACGCGCCGGGGAACGCGGCTGAGGGCGCTCAGAAGCTGTCGGGCGACGGGGGCCCGAGGAGGACGGCGGTGTCGCCCGGCCGGGCATCCGGGGTGTGCGTGCGGGTGACCGGGGCGAGCAGCCCGTCGGCGCGTACGACGAACAGCACGTCGTACCCGGCCGGTACGGCTCCGTCGGCCCGCCGCGTCAGCACCCGGGCCCCGGCCTCGTACCTGCGGGCCAGCTCCGGCCCGGTCAGGCCGGTACGGAAGAGGGGCTCGCCCCCGGTGTACGGCGCCACCACGCCCTGGCTGTCGGCGCCCGGAGCGAGTCGGTGGACCGGGCCGTCGACGCTCTCCCGCAGGGTCATCGCCGCCAGCGCGTTGAAGTCGTCCTCCTCGGTGAGCAGCAGCACACCGGTGATGCCCTCCAGTTCCGCCCCGGCACCCGAGGCCGCCGCCAGCAGCTCGCCCGTCGCCAGGGGCAGCCCGGCCTCCTCGATCCGGGCCCGCTGGCGCTCGGCACCCGCCCACATCAGCACGTCCAGCCCCGCCGAGTTCAGCGCGCGCCCCAGATCGACGGCCCAGGGTGCGCCGCCCACCAGCAGCGGCCGGGACCGGGACGGGCGCAGCACCTTCAGCCTCCGGGCGACCGGGAGCGCCGTCAGGCCGTACAGCGTGACGGTGGCGACGATCACCACGAAGGTCGCGGGAAGGATCCGCTCGGCGCCGTCGACGCCCCGCGCCACCAGGGTCGCCGAGAACGTGGAAGCCGTCGCCGCGGCGACGATGCCGCGCGGGGCCATCCACCCGATGAACCACCGCTCCCCGCCCCGGACATCGGTACCGGCCGTCGACACCAGGGCCACGAGCGGGCGCACCACCAGCACCAGGAGGGCGACCAGGGCGAGCGAGGGCAGCACTACGTGGCGCAGCGAGGCCGGGGTGACCGTGGCCGAGATGGAGATGAACAACAGACCGATGATCAGCGAGACCAGGGTGTCGAGGAACGGCCGGCGGGCCGGAAGGTCCAGGCCCGGCAGATTCGCCATGGCCATACCCATCACGACCGCGGAGATGAGCCCGGTGTCCTCGCGGAGCGCGTCACAGGCGGCGGCGATCCCGATCACCGCCGCGATCTGTGCCGACGTGGCCAGCTCCTCGTTCAGCCGGGCCCGGCGCAGCAGCAGCCACAGCACACCGGCCCCGACCACGCCGCCCACCGCGCCCACCGCGACGCTCGCCGAGAACTGCTCCAACTGGCTCCCGAAACCCTTGAGTTCACCCGCGACCACGGCATGGAAGACCAGCGCCCCCAGGATGCCGCCGACCGGATCGATCAAGGAGCCCTCCCAGACGAGGATGCGCTGAAGGCGCTCGGAGGGCCGTACGAAGTTGAGCAGGGGCCCGACGACGGTCGGGCCGGACACGACGAGGATCGCGCCCAGCATCACGGCCGCGCCCTCGGACATGTCCAGCACCGGCACCGCGAACAGCGCGGCGGACAGCCAGGTGATGAGCGCCCCCAGCCAGAGCAGCCTGACCACGATGCGACGCGTATGGCCCCGCAGCCGGCTGATCTCCAGGCCGAGCCCCGCCTCGTAGAGGATCACCGCCACCGCGAGCGAGACCAGCGGCGAGAAGGCCTCGCCGAGCAGCTTCTCGGGATTGACGTCGTCCGTCAGCGCCCCGGCGGCGAACCCGACCGGCAGCAGGACCAGCAGGGCGGGAACCCGCAGCCGGCTCGCCAGCAGCTGGGAGCCGACCGCGAGCACCACGACGAGCCCCACACCCACCATCACTTCATCAGCCGTCATGTCCGTGCCTCCTCGGATGCCAGGTGATCGGCCGCCCTCGCGAACGGGGTCAGCCTCCGGTGGCGAAGCCGGGGAAGAGCGTCATCCCGCCGTCGACGTAGAGGGTGGTGCCCACGACGTAATCCATCAGGTCGGACGCCAGCAGGGTCACCGCGGTGGCGATGTCCGGCGGATCGCCCACCCTGCGGTACGGGATCAGCTTGAGGAGTTCGGCCTCGGCCTCGGGGGTGTCCCAGGCACTGGTGTTGATGGGGGTACGGATGGCACCGGGGGCCACGGCGTTGACCCGGATGCCCCGGGGCGCGCATTCCTGGGCCAGGGTCTGCATCAGCATGAGGACGCCGCCCTTGGACGCGGCGTAGTTCAGATGCCCCGACCACGGAATGACCTGGTGGACCGAGCTCATGCAGATGATCTTCCCGGCGGCGCGGGACACCTCGGGCACGACGCCCCGGCGGTCGAACTCCTTGACCGCTTCCCGGGCGCACAGGAACTGTCCGGTGAGATTGACGTCCAGCACCTTGTTCCACTGGTCCAGGGTCATCTCCGCGGCGGCGGCGTCCCGCTGCAGGCCGGCGTTGGCGACCAGGACGTCGACCGTGCCGAACTCCTCGACCATGCGGGCGAACATGGCGACGACCTGCTCCTCCCGGGAGACATCCGCCTCATGGGCGTACGCCCGCACGCCGAAGGTCTCGATCTCCCGCACCACTTCCTCGGCCGCCTCACGGCCGGCGACGTAGTTGACGACGACATCGGCGCCCGCCCGTCCCAGCTCCACCGCGGTCGCCCTGCCGATGCCGGAGCTCGCACCTGTCACCAGCGCCTTCTGGCCCCGCAACAGGGGCAACGGCACCTGCTGCCGGGCCGCGTCCGCCGGTGAAGTCATCCTGGTCTCCTGTCGTCCCGCGCGGCGGTGTCCGGACCACAGGAATCCGGACCGGCCCGGGCAGGCCGTCCGCGCGCGACAACCATCCGCGGCGGCCGGGCACGGGCGGGGCACGGCTCGCACCACTCGGCCGTCGGAGTGACCCGCTGTCCCTCCGACGGAGCAACCGGTGCCGAGTCCGCCCGCCGCCACGACCGAGATGCGCACCGGCCCGCCCACTGTTCCAATGACGGAGGCACAGGCCCTGGCGGACCCGGGGCAGTCGAGATTCTGAGGAGCCGGTGTGAGCAGCGAGACCGACGAGACGGGGCCGATCGACTACCTGGTGATCGAATTCCCGGGCAGCCGGATGACGGGCGAGGGACTGCCCCTGCTGGTCGACCTGGTCGACCGGGGAATCATCCGGATCCTGGACCTGGTCTTCCTCCGGAAGAGCGAGGACGGAACGGTCGCGGGCGTGGAGCTCTCCGAGCTGACCGCGAACGGGCACGAGGACCTGGCCGTGTTCGAAGGGGTGTCCTCCGGACTGCTCGGCCGGGACGACATCGACGAGGTGAGCGCCGTCCTCGAACCCGGCAGCGCCGCCGGGATCGTCATCTACGAGAACGTGTGGGCCGGACCGCTCGCGGCGGCGCTGCGCCGCTCGGGGGGACGCCTCGTCGCCAACGGGCGCATCCCGGTCCAGGAGATCCTGGCATCGCTCGACGCGGCCGAGGCCGGGGTCTGAGCCGGTCGGCCCCCGCAGCACCGACGGTCCTCATGGCGCCGGCCGGGCCCCGCACCGACCGGACAACCGGTCTCTCCCCCCGCGCCGGCCGGACAGCCGCTCCCCTTCCCGCACCGGCCAGGCAACCGGCCCCCGCACCAGCCAGTCAAAAGGAGATGCACCATGCCAGGCCTTCTTCGTGGCGTCGCCCGTACAGCGGTGATCGCCGGAACCGCCACCTCGGTCTCCAACCGGGTCTCGCGGCGACAGGCGGGCCGCTGGGCGCGCCAGGACGCCGAGCAGGCGCAGGCCCAGCAGGCCGCCGCGGCGCCCCCGCCGCCCGCGCCCACGTCCCTCGCGCCGGAGGACGAGATGAGCAACAAGATCGCCCAGCTCAAGGATCTCGGCGACCTCAAGAGCCAGGGAGTGCTGAGCGAGAGCGAGTTCGAGGCCCAGAAGGCCAGGATCCTCGGCTCCTGACCGGTCCGGCCGGGCGACCGGGACCGCGCGGGCCCGTCAGGACGACGGGAGCCACGACGGGCCCGGCTCACTCCCGCTTGTCGTCCCAGGGCGTGCCCAGCCAGCTGTCGAAGGTACGGATCAGCGCGCTCAGCGCCGCCGCGAGCCGCCAGTCGACCCACGGCGCGTGGACATGGACCTCGTCGTCGTCCGAGAGGAACTCCAGCGGAACCTCCCGGCCGGCCCGCCAGATGACGCGCCGCGGCCCGCGCGCCACATCGCCCCCGCCGCTCAGCAGGCTGCCCACGCCGATCGCCACCTGGATCGGGAACAGCAGCCACCACACGTACCACCAGAAGATCCGGCCCTTGAAGCCGACCGCCTCCGGGCAGCCGGTCTGGGCGATCGTCCAGCGGGTCCGCAGCCCCTTGCCGTGGAGGGCCTTCTCCCGGACGAGCGTGCCGATCAGCTCGCCCTGCGCGCCCAGCACCTGGTACGTGGCCACGCCGTCGGCCGCGGACGCGGTGACCAGGGTGGCCAGCCGGGTCCGGCGCTCGCTGTCGGCCCACAGGACGAAGGAACGCACCCCCGACTTACGGGCCGCGAGGTACGCGGGTATCCCGCCCTCCGGCAGTTCGCGCTCCACATGGGCGACCACCCGGGACTCGCCGCCGGGTGCGTCGGCGAACTCGACGACACGGCCGCCGGGCGATGCTGTGGTCGGCTTCAAGGTCAGCACGCTGCTCACCGGTGAACTCCTCCGTTGTGTACTGCTCGGACGTGTGCGTACTGCTCGGACGCCCATGTACCGCTCGGACGCCCGTGTCTCGCTCGGACGCCCGTGTACCGCTCGGACGCCCGTGTCTCGCTCGGACATCGGCGTGCCGCTGGGACGCCCGTGTATCACCCGGGTGTCCGCGTGCCGCTCGGACGTCGCACGGCGGACGGCGCCCTGAGAAGATCGGTCCGTGGAATCCGCCGAGCCCCTCCCCGAGCCGTTCCCCGGAACCGGCACCGAGCCGCCGCCCGGGGACGCCCCGGCCCGCCGGAAGGTGGTGCGCTGCCGCATGTGCGGCCGCCCGCTCACCGGTACGGCCTCACGCCGCACCGGCCTCGGCCCCGCCTGCGACGCCAAGCTCCACCCGGCGCCCCCGGACATCCGCACCCGCCGCCACGAGGTCGAGCAGGACCCGCTGCCCGGCGTCTGACCCGGGGCAGCGGGCTATGCGCCGAGACGGCGGAACAGCCCCTCCTGCACCACGGACACCAGCAGGTTGCCGTCCCGGTCGTAGATCCGGCCCCGTGCCAGCCCCCGGCCGCCCGTCGCGACCGGCGACTCCTGGTCGTAGAGGAACCACTCGTCCGCCCGGAACGGACGGTGGAACCACATCGCGTGGTCCAGCGAGGCCATGTCGAAGCCGCGCGGCCCCCACAGCGGCTCCACCGGGATACGGACCGCGTCGAGCAGCGTCATGTCGCTGGCGTACGTCAGTGCACATGTGTGCACCAGCGGGTCGTCCCCCAGCGGGCCGACCGCGCGCATCCACACCGCGCTGCGCGGGTCCGCGTCCTCGACCTCTTCCTTCGTCCAGCGCAACCGGTCGACGTACCGGATGTCGAAGGGCTGCCGGCGGGCCATCCGCTCCAGTGCCTCCGGGAGCGCCCCGAGGTGTTCCCGGACCTCCTCGGCGACGGTCGGCAGCTCCTCCGGATCCGGGACCTCGCGGGCCGGCGGCAGCTGGTGCTCGAAGCCCGCCTCCTCCGGCCGGTGGAAGGACGCCGTCAGATTGAAGATCGTCCGGCCCTGCTGGACGGCCGTGACCCGGCGGGTGGTGAACGACCGGCCGTCCCGGACGCGCTCCACCTCGTACACGATCGGCACACCCGGCCGCCCCGGACGCAGGAAGTACGCGTGCAGCGAGTGGACCGGCCGGTCCCCGTCGGTGGTCCGGCCGGCCGCCACCAGCGCCTGTCCGGCGACCTGCCCGCCGAAGACCCGCTGCAGGGACTCCTGCGGGCTGCGCCCACGGAATATGTTGACCTCGATCCGCTCCAGGTCGAGCAGATCGACCAGGCGCTCGGCGGGATTCGTCATGCGGTTCGTCTCCACTCTCGCAGCGGCGCCGCGCCCGCGGCGTATGTCCTCACAGCTGGCCGACGGAGGTCACGCGGACCACGGCCCGGCCCTCCTCGTCCGAGGCGGCCAGATCGATCTCCGCGCTGATGCCCCAGTCGTGGTCGCCGTTCGGGTCGGCGAACGTCTGCCGGACCCGCCACAGCCCGTGCGCCGCGTCCTCGTCGATCTTCAGCAGCTTCGGACCGCGGGCGTCCGGACCGGTGCCCAGGTCGTCGTACTCGTCCCAGTAGGCGTCCATCGCATCGCCCCACGCGTCCTCGTCCCAGCCCGCGTCGCCGTCCAGCTCACCGAGCTCGCCCACCTTGTCCAGCGCGGCCAGCTCGACCCGGCGGAACATCGCGTTGCGCACCAGCACCCGGAAGGCGCGGGCGTTGGCCGTGACCGGCTTCACCTCGTCGGCCCGCTCCTGAGCCTCCTCGGCGGTTTCCACCTCGGGGTTGGCCAGCTGCTCCCACTCGTCGAGCAGGCTGGAGTCCACCTGGCGCACCATCTCGCCGAGCCAGGCGATCAGATCCTCCAGGTCCTCGGACTTGATGTCGTCCGGGATGGTGTGCTCCAGCGCCTTGTACGCACTGGCCAGATAGCGCAGCACGATGCCCTCGGTACGGGCCAGCTCGTAGTTGGAGGTGAACTCCGTGAACGTCATGGCGCGTTCGTACATGTCACGGATCACGGACTTCGGCGAGACCGGGTGGTCGCCCACCCACGGGTGGCTCCTGCGGTACACGTCGTAGGCGTGCCACAGCAGCTCGCTCAGCGGCTTCGGGTACGTGACCTCCTGGAGCAGCTCCATCCGCTCCTCGTACTCGACACCGTCCGCCTTCATCTGCCCGACCGCTTCGCCGCGCGCCTTGTTCTGCTGCGCGGCGAGGATCTGCCGTGGGTCGTCGAGCGTCGACTCGACGACGGAGACCATGTCCAGCGCGTACGAGGGGGAATCCGGGTCCAGCAGGTCGAAAGCGGCCAGCGCGAACGTGGACAGCGGCTGGTTGAGCGCGAAGTCCTGCTGGAGATCGACGGTGAGCCGGACGATCCGGCCCTCCGCGTCCGGCTCGTCGAGCTGCTCCACGACGCCGCCGTCCAGCAGCGAGCGGTAGATCGCGATGGCCCGGCGGATGTGCCGCAGCTGCGCCCGGCGCGGCTCGTGGTTGTCCTCCAGCAGCCGCCGCATCGCCTCGAAGGCGTTGCCGGGGCGGGCGATCACGGACAGCAGCATGGTGTGCGTGACCCGGAAACGGGAGGTCAACGGCTCCGGGTCGGACTGGATCAGCTTGTCGAACGTGGTCTCCGACCAGGCGACGAAGCCCTCGGGGGCCTTCTTGCGGACCACCTTGCGCTTCTTCTTCGGGTCGTCGCCGGCCTTCTTGACGGCCTTCTCGTTCTCGATGACGTGCTCGGGAGCCTGCGCCACGACGAAGCCCGCCGTGTCGAATCCGGCCCGTCCCGCGCGGCCGGCGATCTGGTGGAACTCACGGGCGCGCAGCGTACGCACCCGGGTGCCGTCGTACTTGGTGAGCGCGGTGAACAGCACTGTGCGGATGGGGACGTTGACACCGACGCCGAGGGTGTCCGTACCGCAGATCACCTTCAGCAGACCGGCCTGGGCGAGCTTCTCCACCAGGCGCCGGTACTTCGGCAGCATGCCCGCGTGGTGCACCCCGATGCCGTGCCGCACATAGCGGGAGAGGTTCTGGCCGAACTTGGTGGTGAAGCGGAAGTTGCCGATCAGATCGGCGATCTTCTCCTTCTCCTCCTTGGTGCACATGTTGATGCTCATCAGCGACTGCGCCCGCTCGACGGCCGCGGCCTGGGTGAAGTGCACGATGTAGACCGGCGACTGCCGGGTGTCCAGGAGCTCGGTGAGGGTCTCGGTGATCGGGGTCAGCCGGTACTCGTAGCTGAGCGGGACCGGCCGGGTCGCCGAACGCACCACGGACGTGGGGCGGCCGGTACGGCGGGTCAGGTCCTCCTCGAACATCCGGACGTCGCCGAGCGTGGCCGACATCAGGATGAACTGGGCCTGCGGCAGCTCCAGCAGCGGGATCTGCCAGGCCCAGCCGCGGTCCTGCTCGGCGTAGAAGTGGAACTCGTCCATCACGACCTGGCCGATGTCGGCGTACTTGCCGTCACGCAGCGCGATGGAGGCCAGCACCTCGGCCGTGCAGCAGATCACCGGGGCGTCCGCGTTGACCGAGGCGTCGCCGGTGAGCATGCCGACGTTCTCCGTGCCGAACAGCTTGCACAGGTCGAAGAACTTCTCCGAGACCAGTGCCTTGATCGGCGCGGTGTAGAAGGTGACCTTGTCCTGGGCCAGTGCGGTGAAGTGCGCACCCGCCGCGACCAGGCTCTTTCCGGAGCCGGTCGGGGTGGAAAGGATCACATTCGCGCCGGAGACCACCTCGATCAGCGCCTCCTCCTGGGCCGGATAGAGGGTGATGCCCCGCGTCTCGGTCCATGACGAGAAAGCCTCGAAGAGGGCGTCGGGGTCGTCGGTCGGGGGCAGCTGATCGATAAGGGTCACGCCCCCATCTTGCCTGCCTTCCGCCCGGATGAGGGAACCGGACGACGGTATGAAGATCATGGGCGATACGCTTCCCACTCAACTCGGCCGTGCCACAACGGCAATGGCGGCGGATACGACTCTGGGGGCGGGAAGAGACATGATGGGACCGGCACACTCGCTGTCAGGGGCGGCGGCCTGGCTGGGGGTGGGCGCGGCGGCGGCGGCCGCCGGCCATGCGATGCCGTGGCCCGTCCTCGTCGTCGGGGCGCTGATCACCGCCGGAGCCGCCCTGGCCCCGGACCTCGACCACAAGTCGGCGACCATCTCGCGTGCCTTCGGCCCGGTGTCCCGGGGGGTCTGCGAAATCGTCGACAAGCTCTCGCACGCCGTGTACAAGGCGACCCGGATGCGCGGCGACTCGACCCGCAACGGCGGCCACCGGACGCTGACCCACACCTGGGTGTGGGCGGTCCTGATCGGCGCCGGAGCCTCCGCCGCGGCGATCACCGGCGGCCGGTGGGCGGTGCTGGCGATCCTCTTCGTCCACCTGGTGCTCGCCGTCGAAGGGCTGCTGTGGCGGGCCGCCCGGATGTCCAGCGACGTCCTGGTCTGGCTGCTCGGCGCGACCAGCGCCTGGATACTGGCCGGAGTCCTGGACCAGCCGGGCAACGGCTCCAACTGGCTGTTCACCGACCCCGGCCAGGAGTACCTCTGGCTCGGGCTGCCCATCGTGCTCGGCGCCCTCGTCCACGACATCGGCGACGCGCTCACCGTCTCGGGCTGCCCGATCCTGTGGCCCATCCCGATCGGCCGCAAGCGCTGGTACCCGATCGGCCCGCCGAAGGCCATGCGGTTCCGGGCCGGGAGCTGGGTGGAGCTGAAGGTGCTGATGCCGGCGTTCATGGTGCTCGGGGGAGTGGGCGGGGCGGCCGCGCTGAACTTCATCTGACCCGCCCCGCCCCGGGTACCCCCACGGCAGTCCCTCAGCCGTGCCAGGACCGCCACAGCGCCGCGTACGCGCCGTCCGCCGCCACCAGCTCGTCATGACTGCCCAGCTCACTGATCCGGCCGCGCTCCACCACCGCGATCACATCCGCGTCGTGCGCGGTGTGCAGCCGGTGGGCGATCGCCACGACCGTACGGCCGTCCAGCACCCGGGCCAGTGAGCGCTCCAGGCGGCGGGCGGCCCGCGGGTCCAGCAGGGAGGTCGCCTCGTCCAGCACCAGCGTGTGCGGATCGGCCAGGACCAGCCGGGCCAGCGCGATCTGCTGGGCCTGCGCCGGGGTCAGCGCCAGACCACCGGAGCCGACCTCGGTGTCCAGCCCCTCCTGCAGGGCCTTCGCCCAGCCGTCCGCGTCGACGGCGGCCAGCGACGCCCACAGCTCGGCGTCCTCGGCGCCCGTCCGGGCCAGCAGCAGATTGTCGCGCAGCGAACCGACGAACACATGGTGCTCCTGATTGACCAGCGCCACATGCGTACGTACGTCCTCCGCCCGCATCCGCGACAACTCGGCACCGCCGAGCGTCACTCCGCCCGCGCGCGGGGCGTAGATCCCGGCCAGCAGCCGGCCCAGCGTGGACTTGCCGGCGCCGGACGGGCCGACCAGCGCCAGGCGCGTACCCGGTGCGACGTCCAGCGACACCCGGTGCAGGACGTCGAGCCCGGCGCGGTACCCGAAGCGCACCTCGTCGGCCCGGACGTCCCGGCCGTCCGGGACGAGCTCCGCATCGCCCGCGTCCGGTTCGATGTCCCGCACCCCGACCAGCCGGGCCAGCGACACCTGGGCGACCTGCAACTCGTCGTACCAGCGCAGGATCAGGCCGATCGGGTCGACCATCATCTGCGCCAGCAGCGCCCCCGTGGTCAGCTGCCCCACGGTCAGCCGGCCCTCGATGACGAACCAGCCGCCGAGCATCAGCACCGCGCCCAGGATCGTCACATAGGTGACATTGATGACGGGGAAGAGAACGGAACGCAGGAAGAGCGTGTACCGCTCCCACGCCGCCCAACGGGCGATGCGGGTGTCCGACAGCGCCACCCGGCGCGCACCCAGCCGGTGCGCCTCCACGGTCCGTCCGGCATCCACGGTCTCCGCGAGCGTCGCGGCGACCGCGGCGTACCCCGCGGCCTCCGAACGGTACGCGGACGGCGCCCGCTTGAAGTACCAGCGGCAGCCGAGGATCAGCACGGGCAGGGCGAGCAGCACCGAGAGCGCCAGCGGCGGGGCCGTCACGGTGAGGGCGGCGAGCAGCAGCCCCGCCCACACCACACCGATCGCCAGCTGCGGCACGGCCTCGCGCATCGCGTTGGCCAACCGGTCGATGTCCGTGGTGATCCTGGAGAGCAGATCGCCGGTCCCGGCCCGCTCCAGCACTCCCGGCGGCAGTCGCACCGACCGTACGAGGAAGTCCTCGCGCAGATCGGCGAGCATCTCCTCACCGAGCATCGCGCTGCGCAGGCGCATCTGCCGGGTGAACACGGTCTGCACGACCAGCGCGAGCGCGAACACCCCGGCGGTGCGCTCCAGATGGAGGTCCCGCACCCCCTCGGAGAGGTCCTCGACCAGCCCGCCCAGCAGATACGGGCCCACGATCGACGCGACGACCGCGATGGCGTTGCACGCGACGAGCACGGCGAACCGCCCGCGATGGCGCCGCAGCAGTTCCCGTACATAGCTCCGTACGGTGGCGGGGGTGCCGACCGGCAGGGTCGTCGCCGACTCCGGCGCGGCCGGGTCGTACGCCGGTTCCGCTACGCCGATCATGCCCGTTCCTCGATTTCCTCGATCGTTCCGGTCGTTCCGGTCGTTCCGGTCGCTCCGGTCGTGCCGCAGGAGGCCAGGGCCTCGGCCTCGTCGTCCGTCTCACGTGTCACGACCGCCCGGTAGCGGGGGTCCGTGCGCAGGAGCTCGCGGTGCCCGCCGACCGCGACGACGGTGCCCCGGTGCACCAGCACCACCCGGTCCGCGAGGTCGAGCAGCAGGGGCGAGGAGGCGAACGCCACGGTGGTACGGCCCTGGCGCAACGCCTTGATCCCGGCGGCGACCAGGGCCTCCGTGTGCGAGTCGACGGCGGAGGTCGGCTCGTCGAGGACCAGCGCCTCCGGGTCGGCGACCAGGGAGCGGGCCAGCGCGAGCCGCTGCCGCTGGCCGCCCGAGAGCGACCGGCCGCGTTCGGTGATCCGGGTCGTCATCGGGTCGCCGTCCGTGGTGAGCGACGCCTGCGCCAAGGAGTCCAGCACATCGCCGCACTGCGCGGCCGCCAGCGCCTCATCGGTACGCACCCGGCCCGACGACGGGACGTCCAGCAGCTCGCGCAGCGTGCCGGAGAGCAGCACCGGGTCCTTGTCCTGGACGAGCACGGCGGTCCGGGCGGAGTCCAGCGGGAGTTCGTCCAGCGGCACGCCACCGAGCAGGACGGACGGCGTTGTCCGCGCCGCGGAGCCGGGTGTTGCGTCCTTTGCCCGTGCGGCGCTCCCGTCCTCGTCGGGAGCCGGGTCCGGGTCCGGGTCCGTCCGGGCGTGCCCGCCGAGCCGCTCCGCCAGCCGGCCGGCCTCGTCCGGATCCCCGCAGACCACCGCGGTGAACAGCCCGGCCGGGGCCATCAGACCGGTCACCGGGTCGTACAGATCACCGGTCGGCGCGGCGTCGGCGGCCGGTGCGGCGGCGACGCCCGGCGGCTGGGCCGTACGGTGCAACGACAGCACCCGTACCGCCCGCTGGGCGGAGGGCCGCGAGAAGGAGTACGCCATCGCGATCTCCTCGAAGTGGCGGAGCGGGTACAGCAGCAGGGCCGCCGCGCTGTACACCGTGACCAGCTGGCCGACCTCGATCCGGCCGTCCCGGGCCAGCATCGCTCCGTACACGACCAGGGAGACGAGTAGCACGCCCGGCAGCAGCACCTGGATCGCCGAGATCAGCGACCACATCCGCGCGCTGCGCACCGCGGCCTCGCGGACCTCCTGGGAGGCGCGCCGATAGCGGCCGAGGAAGAGTTCCTCGCCACCGATCCCGCGCAGCACCCGCAGCCCCGCCACGGTGTCCGAGGCCAGTTCCGTGGCCCTGCCCGCCTTCTCGCGCTGGAGGTCCGCACGCCGGGTCGCCCGGGGGAGCAGCGGCAGCACGGCGAGGGCCAGCAGCGGTACGGAGACCGCCACCAGAATGCCCAGAGACGGCAGATACAGCAGGAGCCCCACACAGATCAGTACCAGCGCGACGGCTGCCGCGGCGAACCGCGAGAGCGCCTCGACGAACCAGCCGATCTTCTCGACGTCCGCTGTGGACACCGCGATCACCTCACCCGCCGCGACCCGGCGCGTCAGCGCCGAACCGAGCTCCGCGGTCTTGCGGGCCAGCAGCTGCTGGACCCGTGCCGCGGCGGTGATCCAGTTGGTGATGGCCGTCCGGTGCAACATCGTGTCGCCCACCGCCATCAGCACACCCAGGACCGCGATCAGCCCGCCCGACCATGCGAGCCGGCTGCCGGAACGGTCGACGACCGCCTGGACGGCCAGGCCGACGGCGGGCGGCAGACCGGCGAGGGAGCATTGGTGCAGCAGGCCCCAGGACAGGGAAGCGAGCTGGCCCCCGAGCTGGTTGCGCCCCAGCCAGAGGAGGAAGCGAGGGCCTGAGCGGACATCGGGATCGCCGGGATCCGGGTAGGGAAGATCGCGAATCTGCATGACGTCCCATGGTTCGGTGTGCCTGGTGGTTCGGTGGATGGATCAAGGCGAATGATCCAAACCCGTGCCAGGTTCACCCCGGGACGCCGGTTCGAGCAATTGGTTTTTTCCCGGAACGGCCGTATCGCGCCACTGCCCACTGCCCACTGCCATTGCCACGGCCACACGGCCACATGGGCATTGCCGCTGCTGCCAGGGCTGCGACGCGCAGGGGCGGGCGGGCCGGGCCGGCTCGGCCCCGGCTGGGTCCGTGCCCGGCCCGCCCGGCCGGTCAGGCCTTCTCCGGGTTCTCCGAGTCCATGCCGGAGCGGGCCTTCTTCCACTCACCGCGGGTGAAGTCCGGAATCTGCTGCGGCGCGCCCTTCGCCCTGATGGACAGGTGGCTGAGCGGCACGGGCGACGTCCAGGTCGCCGCGTCGTACACGTCGAAGTCGGGGACGAGGCCGAGCCGCATGCACTGCATCAGCCGGAACACCAGCATGTAGTCCATGCCGCCGTGGCCGCCGGGCGGATTGGCGTACTCCTTCCACAGCCAGTGGTCCCAGTCCTGGTACTTGGCGAAGTCGCCCCAGCTGTCATTGGTGTGGTCGGGCTCGATGTAGATGCGGGCGGGGTAGTCCTCGAAGACGCCCTTCGTGCCGCCGAGGCTGTTGATCCGGGAGTACGGATGCGGGGTGGACACGTCGTGCTCCAGCCGGATGACCCGTCCCTTGGCGGTCTGGACGAGACTGATGGTCCGGTCGGATTCGATATAGGTCTCCTTCCAGCTCGGGTCGCCGGCCGGCATGTTCTTCTCGCGGTACTCGGCCAGCCCGAGGGACGGGGAACCGACACTGGTGATGCTCACCGCACGGTCGCCGCGGTTGATGTCCATGTAATTGGCGACCGGGCCGAACCCGTGGTTGGGGTAGAGGTCGCCACGCAGCCGGGTGTGCCACAGCCTGCGCCAGGGGCCTTCGTAGTAGTCCGGGTCGAACATCAGGCCGCGCAGATCGTGGTTGTAGGCGCCCGCACCGTGCAGCAGATCACCGAAGAGACCGGCGTGCGCCATGCGCAGCACCCGCATCTCGTTCCGTCCGTAACAGCAGTTCTCCAGCTGCATGCAGTGGCGCCTGGTCCGCTCGGACAGGTCGACCAGCTCCCAGAGCTGGTCGAGCTGGAGCGCGATCGGACACTCCACACCGACGTGCTTGCCGTTCAGCATGGCGGTCTTCGCCATCTGGAAGTGGAAGTCCCAGGGCGTCGCCACATAGACGAAGTCGATGTCCCCGCGCTTGCAGAGGTTCTCGTAGTCGTCCTCGCCGTTGGTGTAGACGGCGGGCGCCGGCTGACCCGCGGCGGTCACCTTCGCGGCGGCCCGCTGCGCCTTGGCCTTGACCGGGTCGCAGACGGCGACGACCTGTACGCCGGTGACGGCGAGGAAGAGGTCGATCATGCTGCCACCGCGGTTGCCGAGGCCGACGATGCCGACCCGCACGGTGGAGCGCCCCTCGAAGGGGACCCCCACCATGGTCGTGCCCTGGCGCTTCGGAGCGGCCGCCTGGTCCGCGGTGGCGGCCTCGGGCCCCCGGCCGGGTGCGGCGGCCGCAGGGGAGCTGCCAAGAGCGCTGAGTCCGAGCCCGGCACCGGCCACCGTGGCGGTCGTCCGCAGGACCGAGCGGCGGCTCACGGAACCCTCGTCGCCACCCTGCGTGCCGTCGTTCTGCTGTGCTGCGTCGTTCATCGATCCTCCAGAAAGGGGGTCTGACGTGCGCGGCTGGTGAATGAACCTCGGTAAGGACCCTGGTAGTTGAGTCTGCTGTTGCGCAAGGGGAGCGATTGGACTCCTGTGTCGAAACCATGGACTTTCGTGCCCGCACGAAAAAGCCGGGCGGGCTCGAACGCGTCGAGCCCGCCCGGCGATCCGGGACGGTGAATGGGGGCCGTACGGCCGGGTGACCAGCACGACGGCCCCGGGTCCGATGGTCAGCGCACGACGGCCCCGGTTTCGGGGGTCAGCGCACGACGGGCCCCGGCCGGGTGGCCCGTTCCAGCTCCATCAGCACCGAGTAGTACTGCTGTCCCGTGGCCCGGTCCATGCCGATCTCGCACATGCGGTTGGCCGAGAGGTACGCGTCGTACGCGCGCGACTTCACCTCGGCGGCCTCCTTCGCCGTCGCCGAGGCCGTCAACTCCTTGTGCAGCATGCCCCGATCGCCGGCGAAGGCGCAGCATCCGGCGTCGTCGGGGATCACGACCTCCTCGGCACAGGCCTCCGCGACCGTACGCAACTGCTCCACATCGTCCAGATGCTGCATGGAGCACGTCGGATGCAGGACCGCCGAACCGATCCTCCGCAGCACCGTCAGTTCCGGAAGCAGCTCGTCGGCCGCCCATACCAGGGAGTCGACGATGGTCAGCTCCCGGTGCAACTCCCGGTTGTCATCGGTGAGATACGGCACCACCTCATGGGCGATGCCCAGGGTGCACGAGGAGGCGTCGACGACCAGCGGCAGCTTTCCGCCGGCCGTCCAGCCCCAGGCCGCCTCCACGATGCGGTTGGCCATCACGGCGTTGCCCTCGTCGTACCCCTTGGAGTGCCAGATCGTCGCGCAGCAGGTCCCCGCGACATCGTCCGGGATCCACACCGGCTTTCCGGCGCGGGCGGACACGGCGACGACGGCCTGCGGGAGCGAAGGACCGCGATGGCCCTCGGGGTCGCCGAAGATGCGGTTCACACACGCCGGGTAGTAGACGGCGCTCGCCCCGACGCGGGAGGTACGGGGCAGCTTCCGGGCGGCGGCGCCGGGAATCTCCGGCAGCCACTCGGGCACCAGATCGGGGCGCACGGCCCTGCGGGCGAGCGCGGTGATGGTCTCCAGCGGTCCGTCACCCAGCCGGTCACCGATCCGGCCGGCCGCGGCCACCGCGAGCCGCGCCGCCGCCTCCACAGCCTTGAAGTTCTTCGCGGTGAGCGCCGCGATCCGCTCCTCGCGCGGCGAGTGCCGCCGGTGGCGGAAGTCCTTCATCATCGCGCCGGTGTCGATGCCCACCGGGCAGGCGAGCTTGCACGTCGAGTCGCCCGCACAGGTGTCGACGGCGTCGTAGCCGTACGCGTCGAGCAGTTGCGTCTCCACCGGGGAGCCGTCCGGCTGGCGCAGCATCTCCCGCCGCAGCACGATCCGCTGACGCGGGGACGTCGTCAGATCGTGGCTGGGGCAGGTGGGCTCGCAGAAGCCGCACTCGATGCAGGGATCGGCGATCGCCTCGACCTCGGGGATGGTCTTCAGCCCGCGCAGATGGGCCTTCGGGTCGCGGTCGAGGACGATGCGGGGCGCGAGGACCCCGTCGGGGTCGATGATCTGCTTGGTGCGCCACATCAGCTCGGTCGCCTTCGGACCCCACTCCAGCTCCAGGAACGGGGCGATGTTGCGGCCGGTGGCGTGCTCGGCCTTCAGGGAGCCGTCGAAGCGCTCCACCGTCAGCCGGCAGAAGTCGTCCATGAACGCGGCGTAGCGGTCGACGTCGGACGGCTTCGCCGCGTCGAAGGCGAGCAGGAAGTGCAGGTTCCCGTGCGCGGCGTGGCCGGCGACGGCGGCGTCGAAGCCGTGCTGCGCCTGGAGACCGAGCAACGCCTCGCAGGCCTCGGCCAGCCGGGAGGGCGGCACCGCGAAGTCCTCCGTGATCAGCGTCGTACCCGAGGGCCGGGATCCGCCGACCGCGCTGACGAATGCCTTGCGGGCCTTCCAGTAACCGGAGATGACCTTGGCGTCGCGGGTGAACGCATTGGTCACCGAGGGGACGGGGGCGACCAGGTCGAGCTCCTCGACGACGGCCGCCGCCGCCCGCTCGTACGCCTCCTGGCCGGGCTCGTCCGGAGCGCGGAACTCCACCAGCAGTGCCGTGGTCTCCTTGGGCAGCTCGGCCCAGTCCGCCGGTACGCCCTTGACGCTCACCGAGGCGCGCAGCGTATTGCCGTCCATCAGCTCGACGGCGATCGCGCCCGCCTCGTTGAAACGGGGCACGGCGGCCGCCGCCGCGGTGAGGGAGGGGAAGAACAGCAGGGCCGTGGAGATCCGGCGGTCCAGCGGCAGCGTGTCGAAGACGACCTCGGAGATGAAGCCGAAGGTCCCCTCGGAACCGACCATCAGGCCGCGCAGGATCTGCACCGGCGTCGAGCCGTCCAGGAAGGCGTCGAGCCGGTAGCCGTTGGTGTTCTTGATCTCGTACTTGGCCCGGATCCGGGCCGTGAGCTCCGCGTCCGCCTCGATCTCCGCCTTCAGGGCCAGCAGCCCTTCGCACAGGCCCGGCTCGGCGTGGGCGAGGTCCTCGTCCGCGGCCGGGTCGCCCGTGTCGACGACGGTGCCGCTCGGCAGCACGAAGGTGAGCGAGGAGACCGTGCGGTAGGAATTGCGGGTCGTTCCCGCCGTCATCCCCGAGGCGTTGTTGGCGACGACCCCGCCGATCGTGCAGGCGATCGCGCTGGCCGGGTCGGGACCCAGCAGCCGGCCGTGCCGGGCGAGGGCGGCGTTGGCCCGCACGACCGTCGTACCCGGGCGGATGCGGGCCCGCGCCCCGTCGTCCAGCACCTCGATGCCCGCCCAGTGGTGGCGGACGTCGACCAGGATGTCCTCGCCCTGGGCCTGGCCGTTCAGGCTGGTGCCGGCGGCCCGGAAGACGACCTCGCGGCCCCTGTCGTGCGCGTACGAAAGGATCGCCGAGACGTCGTCGAGGTCCTCCGGGACCACCACGACCTGGGGGAGGAAACGGTAAGGACTGGCGTCGGAGGCGTACTTCACCAGGTCGGAGACCTTCCAGAGCACCTTCTGAGGCCCGAGCAGGGCGATCAGCTCGCCGCGCAGCGGTTCGGGCGTGCCCGGAGCCTGCCGGTCGGGGACCCGGTCCACGGAGGGCTTGCGCACCGCGTCGGGACGCAGTGCTTCCGGCTTCGGCTCCAGCAATGGCATGTCGAGCTCTCCTCGGCGGTTCGGTTCGGTACCGGGCGGCGGACGCGCCGCCCGGTGTCCAGAGGGGCGTCCCTCAGCAGCGGCGCTCCGGCATTCCGTTGACCAGAGCGGACAGCAGTCCGCCGAGCACCTCGCGCTGATCGGCGGTCAGTGGAGCCAGGATCTCCTCTGCGGCGGCCCGGCGCGCGTCACGCAGCGACCGGAGCGTGGCGAGGCCCTCCTCGGTGATCTCGATGCGGACCACCCGGCGGCTGTCCGGATCGGGGGCGCGACGCACCCGTCCGCTCGCCTCCAGGCCGTCGACCAGAGTGGTCACGGCGCGCGGGACGACGTCCAGGCGCTGCGCGAGATCGGCCATCCGGGGCGGGCCGTCGAAATGCGCGACGGTGCGCAGCAGCCGGAACTGCGCGGGCGTGATGCCGATCGGCTCCAGCTGGCGGCTCTGGATCCGCTGGAGCCTGCGGGTGACCCGCAGCAACTGCTCGGCGAGCACGCCGTCGGCGTCGGAGGAGTCCATGGAGGGAACAATATCAGGACCTTGTTCATTGTGAGTATAGGTAACAATGAGCTATGCTCTCGAAAATCGGCTCGCCCTCGCCCTCGCCCGGTCTTCCGGTCGCGCCCCGCCCGGGTCACAGCCGTCGCACGCCCGACGAAGGAGCCCATGAAACCCGACACGATCAACTGGACACCCCCGCCGCGGGACGAGAGCCGTCCGCCCGCCGAGGTGCGCCGCATCCTGCGCCTCTTCCGTCCTTACCGAGGCCGGCTGGCGCTGGTCGGCCTGCTCGTCGGCGCCTCGTCACTGGTGTCGGTCGCCTCTCCGTTCCTGCTGCGCGAGATCCTGGACACGGCCATCCCCCAGGGGCGTACGGGACTGCTGTCCCTCCTCGCCCTCGGCATGATCCTCACCGCCGTGACGACCAGTGTCTTCGGCGTCCTGCAGACCCTGATCTCCACCACGGTCGGCCAGCGCGTCATGCACGACCTGCGCACCGCCGTCTACGCCCAGCTGCAGCGGATGCCGCTCGCCTTCTTCACGCGGACCCGCACCGGCGAGGTCCAGTCCCGGATCGCCAACGACATCGGCGGCATGCAGGCGACCGTCACCTCCACGGCGACCTCACTGGTCTCCAACCTCACCGCGGTCGTGGCCACGGTCGTCGCCATGCTGGCGCTCGACTGGCGGCTCACCCTGGTCTCGCTCCTGCTGCTGCCGGTCTTCGTCTGGATCAGCCGCCGGGTCGGCCGTGAGCGCAAGAAGATCACCACCCGGCGCCAGAAGCAGATGGCCGCGATGGCGGCCACGGTGACCGAGTCGCTCTCCGTCAGCGGCATTCTGCTGGGCCGGACCATGGGCCGCGCGGACTCCCTCACCAAGGGCTTCGCCGAGGAGTCCGAGAAGCTCGTCGACCTCGAAGTGCGCTCCAGCATGGCCGGGCGGTGGCGGATGTCCACGATCGGCATCGTCATGGCCGCCATGCCCGCGGTCATCTACTGGGCGGCGGGCCTCGCCCTGCAGTCCGGCGGACCCGCCGTCTCCATCGGTACGCTCGTCGCCTTCGTCTCGCTCCAGCAGGGCCTCTTCCGGCCCGCCGTGAGCCTGCTCTCCACCGGTGTGGACATGCAGACGTCCCTCGCGCTCTTCCAGCGGATCTTCGAGTACCTCGACCTCGAAGTGGACATCACCGAGCCCGAGAACCCGGTCCGGCTGGAGAGCGTCCGCGGCGAGATCCGCTTCGAGGACGTCGATTTCAGCTACGACGAGAAGAGCGGCCCGACCCTCAGCGGCATCGATGTGACCGTCCCGGCCGGCGGCAGCCTGGCGGTCGTCGGCCCGACCGGATCCGGCAAGTCCACGCTCAGCTATCTGGTGCCCAGGCTCTACGACGTCACCGGCGGCCGGGTCACGCTCGACGGGGTCGATGTGCGCGATCTGGATTTCGACACCCTGGCCAGAGCCGTGGGCGTGGTCTCCCAGGAGACCTACCTCTTCCATGCCTCGGTCGCCGACAACCTGCGCTTCGCCAAACCGGACGCGACCGACGCCGAGATCGAGGCGGCGGCCCGTGCGGCACAGATCCATGACCACATCGCCTCACTGCCCGACGGCTACGACACCCTCGTCGGCGAACGCGGCTACCGCTTCTCGGGCGGCGAGAAGCAGCGCCTCGCCATCGCCCGCACGATCCTGCGCGACCCGCCCGTCCTGGTGCTCGACGAGGCGACGAGCGCCCTCGACACCCGTACGGAATTCGCCGTGCAGGAAGCCATCGACGCGCTCTCCGAGGGACGCACCACCATCACCATCGCGCACCGGCTCTCCACCGTCCGCGACGCCGACCAGATCGTCGTCCTGGACCACGGCCGGACCGCCGAGCGCGGCAGCCACGAGGAGTTGCTCCAGCAGGACGGCCGCTATGCCGCGCTGGTCCGTCGGGACACCCAACTGGCCCCCGCGACAAGCTGATCGACGGGACCGGGCGGACCGTCGGGCCGCACACGCGGCGACGCCGCCGCTCCCGTGGGACGGGGAGCGACGGCGCCGGGCGGAGCAATGGTCAGACGAGCCAACCCACGAAGTGGACGATGCCGGCGAGCAGGTTGGTGAGGAAGTTCATTTGGTGCTTCTCCTTGTGCGTATTGCAAATCTGGGACAGCGCAATCGCGGTCTGCAGCCCGTCGCTTGCGCCCTGTAATCATCCTGTGCCGCAGCGGAGTTGAGCAACGAATCCCGGAACGATCACGCGTTCCAGCGAACACCCGATCCCCTGTTCGTGTGTTCCATTCATGAACCGCGGGGCTCGTGTCGCCAGGGCCCGGTTCCGGACGGCGGGATAGCGTGCCCGCATGGTGAACGAACCCCCGGACACCCCGCCCCGTCGCTCTCTCCGCCCGACCCGGCGCGGCCGTCTGGTCCTGTTCATCGGAGTCGTCCTGGCCCTGGTCGTGGCAGCGGCAGTGCTCGTACCGCTGCTGACGCGAGGGCCCGAGGTCGAGCGGGCCCGTTCGCTCGTCATCCCCGAGGGGTGGCGGGCCTCCCAGGTGTACGCGGCGGTCGACAAGTCCCTCGATGTCGAGCCCGGGACCACCGAGAAGGCCGCCGCCACGGCGGACCTGCCGCTCCCTGCCGCGGCGAAGGGCAACCCCGAGGGCTACCTCTTCCCGGCGACGTACCCCGTCACCTCCGCCACGACCCCGCAGAGTCTGCTCGGGTACATGGCCGACACCGCGGTCGAACGATTCGGCGCGGACCACATCGCCACGGGCGCGCAGCGCAACGGCGTATCGGTGTACCAGACGGTGACGATCGCAAGCATCGTGCAGGCCGAGGCGGACACCGTGGCCGACATGGGCAAGGTCGCCAGAGTGATCTACAACCGGCTGGACCGGGGCATGCCGCTCCAGATGGATTCCACACTCAACTACGCGCTGAACCGCAGCACCCTGCACACCACCACGGGCGACACGAAGATCGACAGTCCGTACAACAGCTACGAGCGGGAGGGGCTGCCTCCCACCCCCATCGGCAACCCGGGGGAGCAGGCGATGACGGCGGCGATCGACCCCACTCCCGGAGCATGGTTGTACTTCGTCACGGTCGCGCCCGGGGACACCCGATTCACCAGCAGTTACACGGAACACCAGAAGAACGTGGCGGAGTTCAACCGCAATCGCCGCAGCGCGTCCGCCGGCTGAGTCCCCGACCGCAACGTGTCCGCCGGCTGAGTCCCTGACCGCAGCGCGTCCGCCGGCTGAGCACCCGCCCGCAGCGTGTCCGCCGGCTGAGTCCCCGACCGCAGCGTGTCCGCCGGCTGAGTCTCCGCTCCGTCACACCGCGGCGGGCGTGAACACCTCGTCGACGTCCGTCGCCGTGTCCTTCCCGTCCAGCAGCCGGACGATCGCGCGCACCGCGGCCCGCCCCGCCCGGTTGGCGCCGATCGTGCTGGCGGACGGCCCGTACCCGACGAGATGGACGCGCGCGTCGCGGACCGCCTCGGTGCCCTCGACCCGGATGCCGCCGCCCGGCTCGCGCAGCTTCAGGGGCGCGAGATGGTCGATGGCGGCCCGGAAACCGGTGGCCCAGAGGATGACGTCCGCCTCGACCGTCCGCCCGTCGTCCCACGCCACCCCGCTCGGAGTGATCCGGTCGAACATCGGCAGCCGGTCCAGCACCCCCGTCTCGCGGGCCCGCCGCACCGCGTCCGTGAGCGGCAGCCCGGTCACGGACACCACACTCTGTGGCGGCAGCCCGCGCCGCACCCGCTCCTCCACCATCGCCACCGCGGCCCGCCCCCGGTCCGCGTCGAAGGGCCCCTCCCGGAAGACCGGCGGCCGCCGCGTCACCCAGTACGTCTCGGCGGCCACCTCGGCGATCTCCATCAGGTGCTGCGTCCCCGAGGCCCCGCCACCGACCACCACCACACGCTGCCCGGCGAAATCCGCCGGACCCGGGTAGTCCGCGGTGTGCAGCTGCCGCCCCCGGAAGCTCTCCTGGCCCGGGTAGCGCGGCCAGAACGGCCGGTCCCAGGTGCCGGTGGCGTTGATCAGGGCACGGGTGGCGTACGTACCCTCGGAGCTCTCGACGAGCAGCCGGCCGCCGGCGCCCTCGCGTACCGCGCTCACCTCGACGGGCCGGTGGACCCGCAGGTCGAAGGTGCGCTCGTAGTCGGCGAAGTACTCACCGATCACCTCGGAGGAGGGCCGGCGCTCGTCCGCTCCGGTGAGCTCCATGCCGGGCAGCGCGTGCATGCCGTGGACCTTGCCGTAGGTGAGCGAGGGCCAGCGGAACTGCCAGGCTCCACCGGGGCGCGGGGCGTGGTCGAGCACCACGAAGTCGCGATCGGGCTCCAGGCCGGCGCGCCGTAGATGGTAGGCGCCGGACAGTCCTGCCTGTCCGGCGCCTATCACGACGACATCGACCTCGCGTACTGCGGCCACCCCAGAGTTGTTCACGCTTCTACTAACTCTGTCGCGGTCGAGGATCTTCCCGGTCGGCCCGGCCCGGCCCCGGGGCTTCCTCCGCTGGTCGACGGCCCGGCCCGCCCGCTGGTCGCGCCGCCCGGTCAGCGGCCCCCGGCGACCAGCAACGGCGCCCCGCCCGGCGCCGACGCCGGCCGGCCGTTCGCGGCGGGAACCCCCAGCAACGGCGACGCCGGTACGGTCGACAACAGGCCGCGCGCGGCCAGCTCGGGCGTCACGCCCTCGCCGAACCAGTACGCCTCCTCCAGATGCGGGTAACCGGACAGCACGAAGTGCTCCACACCCAGCTCGTGGTACTCCTCGATCCGGTCGGCGACCTCCGCATGACTGCCCACCAGCGCCGTTCCGGCACCGCCCCGCACCAGCCCGACGCCCGCCCACAGGTTCGGCGCGATCTCCAGCTTGTCGCGCGAACCGCCGTGCAGCGCCAGCATCCGCTGCTGCCCGACCGACTCGCTCCGCCCCAGCGCCTGCTGGGCGGCCGCGATCGTCCCGGCATCGAGATCGCCCAGCAGCCGGCCGGCCGTCGCCCATGCCTCGCGCGAGGAGTCGCGGGAGATCGTGTGCAGCCGGATGCCGAAGCGGACCGTACGGCCCTGCTCCTCGGCCAGGCCGCGGATCCAGTCGATCTTCTCCTTCACCGCGGCCGGCGGCTCGCCCCAGGTCAGATAGACATCGGCGTGAGCGGCGGCCACCGGACCGGCCGCCGCCGACGACCCGCCGAAGAAGATGTCCGGCAGCGGGTTCGGCGGCAGCGCGGTCAGCCCGCCCTCCACCTGGTAGTGCTCGCCCTCGAAGTCGAAGGGGCGTCCGCTCCACGCGCCCCGCACCACCGAGAGGAACTCCGCGGTCCGCGCGTAACGCCGGTCGTGGTCCAGGTGGTCACCGAACCGCCGCTGCTCCGTCGAGTCGCCACCCGTGACGACGTTGAGCAGCAGCCGCCCCCGGGTGATCCGCTGATAGGTCGCCGCCATCTGCGCGGCGAGCACCGGTGAGATCACCCCCGGCCGGAACGCCACCAGGAACTTCAGCCGCTCCGTGTGCTGGGCCAGCGCCACCGTCGTCAGCCAGGCGTCCTCGCACCAGGTCCCGGTGGGCGTCAGCACGGCCTCGAAGCCCAACTGCTCGGCGGCCTTGGCGATCTGCGCCAGGTACTCGATGTCGGGGGCGCGCACGCCGCTCACCGGAGTGATCCGGTCCCGCTTGATCCCGCCGTCGGTGTAGGCGTGCCGGTCGACGAGCGTACGCCCGTCACCACCGGTGGGCAGGAACCAGTGCAGATGAACATTCATGACGAGGCCTTTCCGAAGGAGCGGGGAGCGGTGGAGGACGGAGGCAGATCGCGGTTGAAACGGGGGTCGACGTACTTCTCGAAGGAGAAGCGCCTCGGAATGAGCTCCAGATCGGCGAAGGTGTCGGCGATCGCCTGCTCGGAGGCGATCGCGGCAGGATCGAGGGCCACGGACACCCGGGTCCCGGCACTGCGCCTGACCGCGTCCAGGGCCACCTCGTACGGCAGCCCGGTCTCCTTCGCCCAGACCTTCGCCCAGGCATCGGGATGCTTGAACACCCAGGACTGCGCCCGCTGCAGACGGCGCAGCAGATCACCGATGGCCCGGGACTTCCCGGGGTCCTTGAGCGCGGCCGGCGAGGCCACCTGGAAGCTGAGACCGTTCACGACGCCCTGACCGGTGGTCAGTACCCGGGACTTCGTGGTGCGCAGGACCTGCGAGGTGTACGGGTCCCAGATGGCCCAGGCGTCGACCTTGCCCCGGCTGAACGCGGCCAGCGCGTCCGCCGGCTGAAGGTACTTCGGCTTCACGTCCTCGATGCCGAGCCCCGCTTTCTTCAGCGAGGCGATCAGCTGGTAGTGGGCCGAACTGCCCTGCGCCACCGCGATCGACCGGCCCTTGAGCTGCTTCGGAGACTTCAGCGGCGAGTCCTCGGGTACGACGATGGCCTCGCCGTCGGACGATCCGTGGGCGGCTCCCACCACGACGATCCTGGAATCGGAACCCGCCGCGAAGACGGGTGGCGTGTTGCCGACGCCCCCGAGGTCCACGGCCTGGGCATGGACCGCCTCCAGGAGCGGGGGGCCGGAGGTGAAGGTCGACCACTTGATCCGGTAGTCGAGATCGTCCAGTTCACCGGAGGCCCGCAGGATGGCTTCGTAACCACCCTTCTGGTCGCCGACGTCGAGGGTGACACTGCCCTTCCCGTCGGTGTCGCCGGCGGTGGCGGCGGACGTGGCACCGCCGCAGGCCGACAGCAGCAGAGCCAGGGGCAGCAGGAGGGCGGGCAGAGCACGACGTCTCATCGGAGCCTCTTTCGTCCTTCGTCTTTCGTCATGAGCGGCGGGAGCGGCGGAGACGGATGGCTGGAGCCCCGCCTCAGGCGGCCTCATCGACCTCATCGACCTCATCGGCCTCGCCGGCCGTGGCGGGTGCGTCGCCGTCGACGCCCAACTCGGCCAGCAGCCGGGAGCGCAAGGCCGCGAACCCGGCATCGCTCGCACCGCGCGGCCGGTCCAGAGCGACGGGTGTGTCGTACGCGATCGCTCCGTCCCGCATCACCAGCGCGCGGTCGGCCAGCAGCAGCGCCTCGTCCACATCGTGGGTGACCAGCAGCACGGCGCAGCCGCGCCGCTGCCAGAGCTCGGCCACCAGCCGCTGCGCCTTGATACGGGTCAACGCGTCCAGCGCGCCGAACGGTTCGTCGAGCAGCAGCAGATCGGGCTCACGCACCAGGGCGCGGGCCAGCGAGGCGCGCTGTGCCTCACCCCCGGAGAGCGTCTTGGGCCACGCCCCGGACCGCTCCCCGAGCCCGACCTCCGCCAACGCGCGCTCGGCAACGGCCCGTTCGGGCTTTCCGGGCAGGCCCAGCAGCACATTGCGCCAGACCCGCTTCCACGGCATGAGCCGTGGTGCCTGGAAGGCGACCGCCCGTCGTCTCGGCACGAGCACCGTGCCCTCGATCTCACGGTCCAGCCCGGCGAGCACCCGCAGCAGTGTCGACTTCCCGCAGCCACTGCGACCGAGCAGTGCGGTGAACTCTCCGGCGCGCAGGGTGAGATCGAGCCCGTCGACGACGGCCCTGCCGTCGAAGGAACGGGTCAGCCCCCGCACCCGCACCGCGCTCTCGGCGGGGCCGGCCGGTGCGGTGGGGCTCACTGCCCCGTGAAGGTCGGTCGCCATTGCAGCAGCAGCCTTTCGAGTGTGCGGACGATGACATCGGCGGTGAGGCCGAGGAAGGCGTAGACGACCAGGCAGACGACGATGACGTCGGTGCGGAAGAACTCCCGGGCCTGGTTCATCAGGAAGCCGATCCCGGCGTCGGCGTTGACGGACTCGCCGAAGACCAGGGCCAGCCATGCGGTGGCGAGCGAGTACCGGAGCCCGGTCATGGCCCCGGGCAGCGCGCCCGGCAGCACCACATGCCGGATCAGTCCCCAGCGGCCGAGCCCCAACGACTCACCGACCTCGATGAGTTGGGCGTCGACCCCGCGAATGCCCGCGTACACATTGAGGTACAGGTGAAAGGCCACACCGAGCGCGATGAGCGCCACCTTCGGAGCCTCGCCGATGCCCAGCCAGATGATGAAGAGCGGGATCAGCCCGACCCAGGGGACGGTGCGCAGCATCTGCACACTCGCGTCCACCAGATCCTCGCCGAGCCGCGAGAGACCGGAGACCAGCGCGAGCGCCGTTCCGGTGACGCCCCCGAGCACCAGCCCCGCGGCGACCCGCTGAAGCGAGATCCCCATCGCCGAGGGCAGCGTCCCGTCAGCGATCAGATCCGACCCGGCACGGGCGATGGTGCCGGGCGAAGCGAGTACATCGGCGTGCAGGACGCCGGTGGCACTGAGCGCCTGCCACAGCGCGAGCAGCAGCAGCGGCCCGACGGCACGCCGAAGCCAACGAGGCAGCGCCCGCAGGCACGCACCCCGTACGGAGGCCGGCACAACAGGCTCCAGGTCGAGCGGCCGAGGATGGGAAGAAGCAGGAAACTCACCGGATTCCGAAGACATGTCCGGTGGTGCGAGGGCATGGCTGATGGTCATGAGGGCTCCACGAGCGGTCCACGGGCAGGGAGAAGCGCACCGCGACCAGGGCAGCGCGAGCCACCGCCGCCGTTACGGCAGCGGGGTCACGCCGAGCGGCGGACGGGGTGGGGTACGCCGGTGCGCGTACGGGCAGACGGGTACGGCAGGGGGAACAGGCGGCAGGAGCGCCCGGTCACCGGCGAAGAAGGAGCTGAAAGAACGTCAGCAGCCGTGACGACACGCGGCGGAGGCCACCCGCAGCAGGTCGATGTGACCGCGCGAAGTGAGCAGAGCTGAACGGAACATGCTGCTGAACGTAGCGATCCATCACTGAAGCGGTCAATGATGTCTCGGCAGATGGACGCGCGATCTTGCCCCATGGGCGCGATGATGGGCCCATGCCCCACGCCTTCGCCACCAGCGTTCTGCACCTCACCACCGGCACGACGGAGACCGTCACCGACCTGACCGCCGAGTGCGAGCAGTTCCTCGCCCGGAACGCCGCCTCCAGGGACGGCCTCCTCAACATCTTCGTACCGCACGCGACCGCCGGCATCGCGGTCCTGGAGACCGGTTCCGGCAGCGACGACGACCTCCTGGCCACCCTCCACACCCTGCTGCCCGCCGACGGCCGCTGGCAACACCGCCACGGCAGCCCCGGCCACGGCCGTGACCACGTACTGCCCGCCCTCGTCCCACCCCACGCGACGCTTCCGGTGATCGGGGGACGGCTGGAGCTGGGGACGTGGCAGTCGGTGTGCCTGGTCGACACCAACATCTCTAATGTCAACCGTCAGGTTCGTCTGAGCTTCCTGGGTTGACCAAGATCGCTCCCAGGGGTCGTGCCGCCGATTCTCCGTACCATGCGTGCGCGAACGGAGAGAATCTTGCACGGTACGGCCCCACATACGATCGAGCGTCCCTATGACGGATGCGGCAAATGCCTGCTCGGAGTGCGGCGACTGTCGCGCGTGAAGCTGGCTACATCATCCCCCGAGCGCCAGCGGGAGAGCGTGCTCACGGCCGCTGCTTCCGTCGGCGCACACATCATCGGCTGGGCCGACGACTGGGAGGTCTCGGGCGCCACCGACCCCATGACCCGCCCGATGCTGGGCCCGTGGCTTCGTGATGAGAGGGGTCCCTGCGATGGCTTGGTCGCGGCCGCGGTGGACCGGCTCGGTCGCAATGTCGTCGACTGCCTGAATACCGGTTACAAGATGCGGGACGAGAAGAAGATGCTCGTCACGTATGGGCACGACGGTGCCTGGGAACTGGACGATCCGGCCGACGAGAACCGCTTCACCGTGGAAGCCTGGGGCGCACAGATGGAACACCGGGCGATCCAGCGCCGGAACCGCGACGCGACGATCAAGACCCGTGCGGCCGGCCGCCCGAAGGGCAAGCCGTCGTGCGGCTTCCAGTACGTGCGGAAGGTGATGGGCGGCAAGATCGACCGTATTGAACTGCATCCGCACGCTTCGGAGGTGATACGGGAAGTCGCCCGTCGGATCCTGGCCGATCCCGAGAACGTCACTCCCAGCAGTGAGGCGGCCCGTCTCAACCGTGCGGGAGAACCGTCGCCGGCGGGCCACTTGGGCATGATGTACGGCAAGCCGGCTGGAGGTCGCCCGTGGTCTCCGCAGAGCCTGAAGAACATCCTCCTGTCGGAGGCCACTCTCGGCTACCTGATGCACCAGCACAAGCCGGTGCTCGGCAAGGACGGGAACTTCGTAAGGCTTTGCGAGGGGCTGTGGGACCGGGCGACTCATGAGGCGCTGAAGAAGGTGATACTCGCGCGGAGGGCACCTTGGACACGCCGATCGAACCGTGAGTACCTTCTTACGGAGATCGCTCTCTGCGGCAGTGCCACACTCGGCTGTACACCCAGACGTCGAAGGACGCGCCTCCGCGCTACACCTGTACAGCCCGGAACAAGGGGTGGCGTCACGCCCAGAACTGTCGTCCTGCACCGCTCATTCACACCCATCTCCTCGACTCCTACGTTGAAGAATGGTTCCTTCGCGAGTTCGGTGACGGCCTGATCTACGAGACGGTGTACGACCCCGGGAACGGCATCCCCGAGCGCATCGCGGAGACGCGGGCCAGCCGCGAACGACTTCGAGCCGACCGTGAGGCCGGGCTGTACGACTCGCCGGACGACGCGGCCTGGTTCCGTGATCGGTACGCCGCGCTGGGACGTGAGCTCACTGCCCTTGAGGCTGAGCCCCAGCGAGCGCCGGGCATGGTTCGGCGGCCGACCGGTGAGACCGTTGCGGACCGTTGGTTCAAGGCGTCGGACGTGCAGGCCCGCAAAGAGATTCTGATCGACTTCGGTGTTCGGATGACCCTCTTCCCTTCCAGCGCACCAGTCCGCTGGGCGCCTGGTTTCATTCACGGACCTGAGCGGAACCCAACAGCTCTGTCGTAGAGGATGACTCGCGTGGGTGATGCGCCTGAAGAGCGGATCACCCACGTCGCCTCCCATACTGCGTATTCCCGGCACGGCCAAGCCGAACAGGGCTGGGAAGGTTTGCCGCATCAGGGCAATCGAGAAGGTGAGTGAAAGTGGCCGGAACGAATGAGAAGGCAATGTGTGAAGCGTCGGTGGCGGAACTCCGAGCTGACTGCTCGGTTGCCAATCCAGCCTGGACGATCACGTCGCGGGACTGCGCAGTCGACCAGGCCATCGCCGAAGCCTTGCCCTCGGAGCGGCATGACGGCCCTGCGGCTGCCGGTGAGTTCGTTCGGGCCGTTCTGGTCGACGAGATTGCGATAGAGATCAAAAGTCCCGACTCTGTCCTTAACGCTCTAGCCCCTCTGAAGGACGCATGTGAGCAGTGCATCTGTGGCGGGAGTCGAAATGTGAGCCAGAAATGGAAATGTGGCCGTCCCTGTGGGTGTCACTCCGGGACGTTTCGTCGTGCGGCCTCAATTCGCGGGGCCAGTCCTGACGTGGCGTTGATGTTCAGCATCGTCTCCGCGCCCGCTGTCGGTCCCGTCTTTATGCAGTCCACTTCGTGGGGGTTTTCCTTTCTCTCTGTGGCCTCATGCGAAACCATGAATGGGGATCCGGCCCGGTGGAAGCAAGTTTCAGGCTCCAGCGGAAGCTGATGAAGACGCGATCAGGAGTCGAGGTGGCTCTGGCCAGGCCGGTGGTTCGGTTGGCGGGATCGGAGGTCCGGGACGACTCGTACGGGCTCGCTGTTTAGTTACCTTCAGCTCTGTGTGGGGTAGCCGGTGTCCAGGGGATTTCGTACTTCCTGACTGGTCCTTGGTCACTGAGCCTTTTCCAACCTCACGCTGATGCGTGGTGGAGGACGAGGACGGCCTTCACGACGTTGGTGATGCGGTTGGTGCTGCAGCGGAGCTTCGGCAGGAGGCGCCACCCCTTGTGAGTGGCCATGGCCTGCTCGCCGAGGCAGCGGATCTTGGCGTGGGTGGTGTTGTGGCGGAGCTTCCACCGTTTGAGGCGCCGGCCCCGAAACGGTACCCGGACGGGTCCGCCGGCGCCTTGATACGCCTTGTCCGCCCAGCATCTGAGTCCGGCTTCGGTGAGGGCTTCGATGATTCCGTGCTGTCGTGCGGCGGTCAGGTCGTGAGTCGAGCCGGGCAGAGTCGGCGAGACCCAGAGCAGCCGTCCAAACGGGTCGGTGAGGACCTGCACGTTCATGCCGTGACGCTTGTGCTTCCCGGAGTAGTAGGGGGTGTCGGCGGCGATGCGGTCGATCGGCAGCAGGGTGCCGTCGAGGATGACGAATGCCTTCTCCCGGATCGTCCGCATGGCCTCGGTCAAGGACGGGGCGAGGGTGGCCAGAACCTCGACGGCTTCACGTATGTAGCGGTAGACAGTCGCGATCCCGACGCCGAACCCGGCGGCCAGCTGGGCGTAGGTGTCACCGCACCGCAGGTGAGCCAGGGCGAGCAGAGCCTGACGCTCCGCGGGAAGGCGCCGCCAACGCGTACCGATCTCCTGCCGGCTGGCCTTCAGCCGTTCGGTCAGGAACCCGCAGGGTGCGGCTGGACAGATCAATCGCCGACGGGTAGACAAGCACGCGAAGCTCCTGGCAGACACGGGTGATCTTGGTCGAGAACCCGTCTACCAGGAGCTTCGTCGTTGCGCAGGCCCGTCCAACTCGCGGCCGTCACCACCAGCTCGGAAAAGGCTCATTCATCCAGGCCGCTGAGAGCGGTCAGAGCTGGGCTCCTCTGGAGGGCCGACCAGGGGAGCACCGGCACCTCGCAGGCATCAGATGGATGCGGTGGCAGAGGGGCTGCTCCCGTTCTGCGCTTGCTGTGCCCGGTCCGCCATCATCCGTCCGAGTGCGGTGAGCGACGGCTCCAGGTCTCCTACCGCGGTTGTGTAGCGGACGAAGACGACGACCGTTCCGACAAGGGCCCCTGCTTCGGCCTCCTCGATGGATTCGTCGTCCTCGTTGAGGACGTTCTTGCCGGGGGTGAACTGGTAGGCGGTACTGGTGTCGCCCATGGACGGGAACGAGATGAGGGTCTTCTCCGAGGAGTCGGTCAAATCCCTACGAATCTGCTCGAACCCTTGGGCAGCGTGCGGGGCGCTGTCGTAGGCCGCAACGTAGAGCACGGCCGTCTTCTGCGGTCTCTCGCGCCCCATGGTTGTCCTGGCAGTGAACAGAAGCCCCTCACATTCGGGCTGACAGCCCTGTTCCCCCGTGGTCACCACCGGATCGCCCTGGCTCTTGAACTCGGCCGGCAGGCTGTCGCTGTCGGGGAGGACGCTCTTGACGGTGGCCAACTCGGAGAGGGGAGCCACCTTGCGCTCGCCTTCGTCGTCGCCGAGCAACTGCACCACACTGCGGAGGCCCAGTGCGACCAGCAGGGCCAACACCACGCCGATGACAGCGAGGGTCGCCACCACGCCCGTGGTCTTCTTCAGGTGCAGCGGCACAACGTTGATGGTGGCACGGTTGGCGTCGCCGCCGATGTGGACACGCTGGATAATCGCCGGCGGGTGCGGCGGAACCGGTGGAGGCCCGGGCTGCAGCGCGGCCCGCAACTGCTCGGCGAGACCGGGATCCCCCTCCAGCTCCACGGTCAGGCGTGCCCGCACCGCCTCCGCCGCCTGCTCCGATCCGGGTTCCGCGTCCCACAGGCCGAGTGCCCCGCGCCCCTCATCCGAGCGACCGAGGCGACTGCGCACGAGCTCTGCGAGGCGGGTGAAGGCAGCGGTGCCGGCAGCCGTGCCAGCAGCGGTGCCGGCACCGGACGCGGCACCCGAGGCAAGGGCGGCGACGACGGCACTCGCTAAATCTGTAGGTGACATGCACACATGACCCCGGAACTGAGGCTGTTTCCGAAGGAGAGTGAGTCAACTGAGAGGGCGGCGTTCGCACGGTCCAAACCGGATTCCGCGACGCTTTTCGCCTCGTTTGGTGTGTGTAGAACGCCTTCCACCGGCTCCGGACCTTGCGCTGCTCGGGCCAGGCGACTGATGTCTGCCGGGGGCGGGAGGCGTGCCGGGCTGGCGGAAGAAGGGGGGCGGCTGCGGGCGGTATCCGCAGACGGGGGTTCTCTTGGTCGAAAACACATCTACCGGGCACTTCACCCTGTTGCCAGACTGACTGCTGCACTCCAGAGCAAGGTTGGAAAAGGCTCAGTGGCCCCCTTTTGAGGCCCGGAGGCTCACGGAGTCGATGGCGCACCGGGACCAGTCCAGCTCGCCACGGGCGCCGAGTTCGTCGAGAACGACACGGTGGAGCCTCGCCCAGACCCGGTCCCGGTTCCACTGGGCGAAACCTCGGTACACCGTCTGCCAGCGCGGACCGAACACCGGAGGCAACTGCCTCCACGTGCAGCCCGACGTCGCCACGAACACGATCGCGGCCAGTGCCTCACGGTCACCCGCCCGACGCCGGCCCCCCACCCTGTGGACGCTTCACCTCCGTCGGTGGCACCACCCGCCGAAACAGCACCCACAACTCGTCCGGCACCAGCCGCTCAACCAGATCCGTCATGCACCGTTCAACGAACGACAACGCCATAAGGAGTGATCCCTTATCCGGGAAGAAGGCAATGTCCCTGACGAGGTTCGTGGAGAGGCCCAGCGGAAAGCACGAGACCTGCAACGGGTCATTCCACCGATGCAGCCTTCCGTGAACGCCGGAGAGGCCCCGCGCGGTCATGCTCTTCAGATGAGCATCTGACTGCATGGCAATGTGCCCTGCGGCTCTGCGATGACGAGCGCCTGAGAGCACGCCCTCGACGCCCTCGACATGGCCCTGCGGCGCCGCAACCGGGCCGGCATCCCCACCAGCACCAGGTACCGCCAGCGGACTCGGTAGGGCCGGCCGATGACGTGGAGCACCGGCTGACCGTGCGCCGTACGCGCGCGCCCGGCGGCCCGACACCGCCGAACCGAGGATGACGACCGTCGTAGGCCGGGACGGCGCCATCGGGTGGTCCGTCGGTACTTCGGCCCGGAGATCCTCTCGCTGTCGCAGTGGAGGCCCGGTCCGGAGGGTGAGGTGCCGAGGCCGAGCGCGTCCTGCGGGCCGGGGCCTGCGGGCGTAGTCGCCCGCGAGGGCAAGGGCCAGCGCCCTTCGGATCCCTCAGATTGACTGCCGGTCTCATCCCGGGCAGGAAGCCTGTCCGGGGGCCCTGCGCCCTACCCGACTGCGGTACGGCCCGCTTCTGTGACCGCCACCAGGTCTGGCTGCTCCCTGGTTGCCGGGTGCGCGATTTTCACCAGGCTCAGCTCGTGCCGCCGGAGGCCGGCTCTGCAGAGGTCCAGCTGCGGCCGCGCCCGTGCCTCGCGGCGGGCGGCGGCACGGGCCTTCTGTCGGTGGAGCGGGTCAGGCGGGTACGGTCTCCTCCAGCGCCACCACGACCATCACGGGCAGATCGGTGTCATGCTGGCTCACACCGGCTGTCAGGGTTCGGCCGTCGAGGGTCCACTTCTTCACTGCGATGAACTCGTCCTTGTCCGCTGCGGTCTGTTCGCCTTCGACGAGGTGGCCGGCGAGAGAGGAACCCTCGATCTCAGGCAGGAAGTCGGCCAGCGCCTGCTCCCCCTGCTCGTAGACGGCATCCAGGTCGTCGAAATAACCCGACTCGTCGACGTCACGGATCCAGACGGTGAATGAGACGATGACCGCTTCACCTTCGAGCGTCTGGGTCCAGCCCCGAATGCCGTTCCTTTCCCATGATGTCTCCACGCCGTCGCGGGGCTTGCCTCTGGGCGTCCACTCCTGGGCCGAGAACCGCGCTGCCGCGCCTTCGGCGGTCAGCGGGGCGATGCCCCTGAGCTCTTCCAGCATTGCGATCACTTCAGCCATTTGCCCATTCCACTCATGCCGTTGCCGGGCACGTGATACGCCTTCAGCTGCCCGCTGGCGTAGGCCTCGGGGAAGGCCTTGGACAGCACTTCGTTCATATGCGCGGCACCCCATTCATTGGACACCATATAGCGGACTCCCTTGCCTCCGAGATCCTCGTTGAGGGCGAGCAGCTTGTCGGCCTGTGCGGTGAGCCGACCCTCGTCGTAATATTCGAATTTGGGGTTGTACGTGGACTTCTTCCATTCGGAAAGGTTGTCTCCTCCGGTCCACTTGGCCTCTGTGATCCAGCCGTCCCGCGGGCCGCCGTCGACGTGGACTTCCCGGCCGTCCGGCAGGATCCACTGCTGCTCGTAGCTCTGGTCGGTGACGAGCCGCTGGTACCGGAACGACGGGCGTTTGAGCTCCTTGTCCGTCAGCCAGCCCAGACCTTTGAACCGTGAGTACGGCGACAGGCCGAGGGGGTCGCAGATGGTGAACGGGTTGTGCACGTAGGCGACCGGGTTCGGCGCGGGGCCGAGGCCGAGCGGGTCCGGGGAGGTGTATCGGCCGGTCTCGGGGTCGTAGTGGCGGAAGAGGTTGTAGTGGAGGCCGGTCTCGGGGTCGTAGTACTGGCCGGGGAAGCGCAGCGGGGTGTAGGCCGTGCTGGAGCGGGCCCAGGCGGTGGTGCCCCAGAGGGTGCTCCGGGCGCGCCAGGCGATCTCGCCGGACTCGTCGACCAGTTCGGTGGGTGTTCCCACGAGGTCGGTGGCTATGGCGAAGAACCGGCGGTCGATCTCGTCCTGGTGCGTGTCCGGGGCGAGGAGGCGTTCGGTCTGGGCCAGCGGCACAAGGCCGCGATGGTCCCAGGTGAGGGCGACCACGTGTGAAAGATCTGGTGTGTGGATCGTCTGTTCGCACAGGGTCTTGCCGTCCCAGGAGAAACGGACTTCCTCGGCGACTGTTTCGCCGTCGTCGGTGAGGCGTTGCTTCGCGGTGCGGCGGCCCAGGGGGTCGTAGCGGTAGCGCCAACGGGTGCCGTCGGGGGTGATCACGGCGGCGAGACGGTCTTCCGCGTCCCACTCGTAGCGCCAGGTGTCGGGTTTGCGTGAGAGGCGGGTTCTCTGGCGCAGGGTCACGCGGCCGAGGGCGTCGTGTTCGAAGCGGACGTTGCCGGCTCTGGTGAGGGAGGTTCCGGTGTAGGAGCGGGGGCCGGTGGCGTCGTGGCCGGGTTGGGTGCCGGGCCAGGAGGCCGTCGTCTGGTTGCCGGCGGCGTCGTAGGCGTAGCGCTCGGTCCAGTCCTCGGCGTGGACGGCGGTGACCTGCCCGGTCGGGTCCAGATCGAAGTTGCGGGTGCCTGACAGATCGTCGGTCACGGAGGTGAGATAGCCGTCGGCGCGGTGGGTGTAGTGACGGTGGTTGAGGGAACGGTCTCGGGCCGTCAGGTGCTGGGCGCAGATCCTTCCGGCCTCGTCCCAGGCGGAGGCCAGGGCGAGGGAGTTGCCGAAGGCTCGCTGAAGTTCCCGGCCGGCCGCGTCGTGGGTGAAGGTGATCTCGCGGCCGCCGCTGGTCATACGGGCGGTTCGGCCGGCGGCGTCGTAGCCGTACTCGGTGACCGCGCCGGTGGGGGTGATGCGGCGGGCCCTGCGGCCCAGGGTGTCGTAGGCGTAGTTCATGGCGCGGCCGTCGACGAGTTCGGTCTTGGTCCGGCCGCGCCGGTCGTACACGTAGAGGATCTCGCTGTCCGGTCCGGCCGCGTGGAGCAGGCGTCCGGCCCGGTCGTAGGCGTAGGTGGTCACCTTGCCCGCCACGTCCTTGCGGACCGCCTGGCCGAGCTGGTCGTAGGTGTAGGACACGGTCCGGCCGAGTGCGTCGGTCCGGGCGGTGAGCTGCCCTGCCGCGTCGTACTGGTAGGTGAGGGTGCGGCCGTCGAAGTCCGTCTCGGAAGCGAGCCGCCCGGCGGCGTCGTAGGTGTAGGACCAGGTGCCGTGCGGGCCGGTGACCCGGGTCAGCCGCAGTTCCGCGTCGTGCTCGAACGTGTGGCGGGTGCCGTCGGGTCCGGTGCGGGTGGTGAGCAGGTCGAAGTGGGTGTACTCGAAGCGGGATATGCCGTCGGCCGGACCGGTGTGACTGAGGGGGTTCCCCTCGCCGTCGTATGTCCATGACTCGGTGGAACCGTCCGGTGCGACACGGCGGGCGAGATTGCCGTCCGGGTCCCGCTCGACCCGGGTCACGTTGCCCACCGGGTCGGTGGTGCGCATGACCCTGCCCAGGGCATCACGTTCCAGGCGGGTGGTGCCTCCGGCCGGATCGGTCACTGCCACCGGCAGGCCCGCGGCGTCGCAGCGCACGGTGGTGGTCGCGCCGAGGGCATCGGTGACGGTGGTCAGACTGCCCCGGCTGTCGTAGGCGTACCGGGTGGTGGTGCCGGCCGGGTCGGTGACGGCGGTGCGGTTGCCGTACTCGTCGAACTCCTGGAGCCAGCGGGCGCCGTCCGGCCCGCGGAATTCCGTGGACAACCCCGATGGGCCGCGAATGGTGCGCAGTTCGCTCCCATCCGGGCGGGTGACAGCGAGCAGGCGGCCTTCCTCGTCGTGGACGAAGGCGGTGGTGCGGCCCAGCGGATCGGTGCGGGTCAGGGCGTTGCCGCGGTCGTCGTACATGAAGCGGGTGGTGTGGCCGAGCGGATCGGTGGTGGCCACTATCTGGCAGCGTTGATCGATCTGGTGCCGGGTGGTGTGTCCGCCGGCCGTGGTGAGGGTGGTGGTGCGAAGGCCGCTCTTCGGGTCGGGTTCGGTGTAGGTGAGGGTGATCTGGATGTGGCCGGCCTGACCGCCTTCGGCGATGACGCGGTCGCGATCGTCGTAGGTGTAGTCGTAGCGGCTGTTGTTGGAGTCGATCCAGGCGGTGACGCGACTCCGGTCGTCGTGGACGTACCGGGTGGTGGCGCCAGACGGTTTGACGACGGAGCTGAGGTTGCCGTCCTCGTAGCCGTAGTACATCAACGGCAGGTCCGCCCCGCCCTCCCCGGCGCCCGCCAGGGACAGGGCCGTGATCCGGCCCTCGCTCATGGCGACGACGACTCGCCGGTTCGCCGAACAGAGCAGGGCGAGCGGTGTGCCGTTCCCGGCACGTTCCACGGCCCACCAGTTGCCGTGGCGGTCCTCGACCTGGTCCAGCCAGGCATCGCCGTCGCCGCCCGGTTCGCTGCCGGCGGGGGCGGTGAAGTGCCGGACCAGGCCGGTTCCGGGATCAGTGACGGTGTAATCGCCGCCCGTGTCACGGGCCAGCAGCGTGCGGGCGGTTCCGGACTCCGGACAGGTCGGGATGCCTGGGACGGGGTGCGGATAGGGGATCAGGAGGCCGTCGGCGGTGACGTGGATGACGCCGGCCGTATCGATCTCCAGGCGCTCGTCAACGGTGGAGGTCCAGGACGGGCCGAGGAACCGGCCTGCCAGCAGGCCGGACTCGGTGCGGCGGGTGAAGGCCAGCGGCAGGGTGCCTGGCAGCACCAGATCGGTCTGGGGCAGGAACATCCGGCCCGAGGCGAGGTCCACCGGGTCGGTGCCGACAACGACGCGGCGCCCGTCGGGGCGGTTGTGCGCGCCGTGGGGAGCGTCATCGAGCAGCCTGCGGGCCCGGAACTTCTTGGCCATGTCCTCGATCAGGCGGACACCCTTGACGACGGACCCGCCCCCACCGGTGGCCAAGGTCAGTGCCGTGTCGGGCAGCAACCGGCCAAACCCTTCCGCCGGGTCCTTCATGAAGTCACTGACCATCTGCTTGCCGGTGCCGACCGGGTCGTTCGCGGCAACCACCAGACCGGCGGCAAGACTGTTGAGACTGGTGGTGTACTCGGCGGGATGGGTGAGGTTGTACGGGTCCAGCGGATTGACTCCCCGGACGAAATTCACCAGCCCCGCAGCACCCTTGATGATGCCGCCGCCGACGTGTTCGTTGATGATCTGCTGCTCCTGCAGACCACTGATCACCTGCTGCGCGTACGACGGCTTCTCCGGAGCCATGTCACGAACAGCACGAATGGAAGCGCGGGCAACCTCCGCGGCAGTGTTCCGCTGCTCGCGGGCCAGGGCAAGGAGTTCCTGCGCATCCCGCATGAGCGCCTTGCCCGGATCGTCGAACGTCGGCGCGGGACAGGGCGGCAGAGAACTCGGGTCGCGATCCTCAGGGGCCAGCGCGTTGTACCGGTCGACGGCCTTGTTGTAGTCACCGATCCGCTTGCGATGCCCCTCGGCCGCGTCCTGGGAGGCCTTGACACCCTCCTTCCACACCTCGATCGCCGTCTGCGCCTGGTTCTGCGCCCAGGTGACGGTGTCGGCGAACGACTCCAGCGCAGCAGCTGCCTTCTCGCAGACATCGGCACCGGTGAACCACTTCGGCGGCTGGGTACTCACCGCAGTGCGCAGCGCATCGGCTGCCTCACCCTTCAGCCGTGAGGAATCGAGACCCTTCATCCCGCTACCGGCTTTGTCGAACGCCTTCTGAAAGGACCGGAGTTGCTTCGCAGTGGAGCGAAGCTTCCCGGGGCTGCCAAACACCAGCTTGGTCTTGTCCTCGGTCTGCCCGAGGTCCATCTCCTCGACCTCGGCGCCCATCCGGTTCGCCACCGAACGCGACTGCTCCCGCACCCAGTCCGAGGCAGAATCCCAGCCCACATCGTCCAGCCGGTCCGCCGTCCAGTTCCCGGCGTCCTCGACCCGGTTGCCTACCCACTCGACACCGCCCTCGATGGCGTCCTCGACCGAGTCCGGCGTGATGTCGCTGACGAAATCCCCGATGCCCATTCTCAGTCGTCCCCGCCCGTGGCCGGGCCACCCTGTCGCTGCCCCTGCTGAGCGCGTTCCTCGGGCGACGGCCCGAACGTGTCGTCCAGGGCCCGGTCCCACTGGCCGTCACTGATGCCGAACGTGGTATTGAGCTGCTCCGACATCTGACCCCCCTTCCCCTCGGAAAGGACGGTGCGGCCAGTGTCCTTCCAGGTCTGCTCCACGTCCTGGCCGGCCTGCGCAAACGACTCAGCGCTGAAGTCCGGGTCCAGGTAATCAGGGGTGAGGACGTCGCCCCAGCCCTGCTGGGCGATGTCCTCCTCACTGGCGTGCGGGTTGCCATTCATCAGGGCACTCACGCCGACCTTCAGCGAGCCCTCGACATACTGGTCAGTCTCCCACTGCGTGCCCGCCGCCAGCCCCAGACGGTCCGCAAGCACGCTCGCGTCGCTCACCAGGGCGCGCACCCCCCACTCCCACCGTTCGCAGAAATCCTCGAAATCCACCGACAGCCCGCGATGCCCAGCTTCCATCCCCGTCATGGCCAGCCCCGAGAACCCCTTGCCCATCACCGAGCCGGTGGCGCCGCCAAGCTCACCGAGTTGATCAATGACCGAGCCCACACCTTGTGTGAACTTCGCTACCGACGCCTCATCGAAGGCGAGGTCCGCCCCGTCACCGCCCATAGCCGGCCCCCTCCACTGCCACACCGGAGTCGACCGCTGCAGCGTCCGCGACGATTCCGGTGACCGGCGGGAAGAACATTGCCCCGTCCTTGCTCGCAATGTCCAAGGCAAGACCCGCGGGCACGTCCAAGGTTGGCAGGATCTCATCCACGATCCGCGCCCCGAGCAGCGCGACGTAGTCCGTCAAACGGTCGCCCGGGGCACGGCGAACGGCAAAGTGAGCCAGGGCAGTCTCGTCAGTGAACGCGCAGACCCACCGAACACCGCCAAAACGAGCACTCCACAGACCAGTCCCGGCCAACGGGACCAGAAGAACCGCACGCCGCATCTCACCCACCAGCGCCCGCGGATCACCCATTCCCACCCGTTGCCCGGAAATACGCTCTGCCAACGCCGTCCTCAACTCTTCCACGGCCCCATCCTCCTCTGAGGTAACTGATGCACCGTAGAAACCGGACGAGTGGTCGGGACGGCGGCTTCCGCGCATCGACGTCGCACTGGCTGGTCGGCGGCTGAGGGAGGCCGGCCGGACCCGCGCAGTGGACGCCGAGGCCGAGCGGCTGCACCTGCTGTTCTGCCGTCCCGTCATGCTCCTTGATCCTCGGGTGGAGGACGCCGAGTCGGTGCGGATCAGAGACCTCTTGGCCGTCTTGGACCGCGCGGCCTTGACAGCCGCAGATCTGGAGAAGGACATGTACGCGGCCTACACCCGCCAGCGGCACTACCCCCTCACCGCCCGGATCCCGGGGATCAGCCCGACGCTCGGCGCCTACCTCCTCGCCGAGATCGGGGACCGGCCCGCCGAGCGAGAAGCGGTCGTTCCTGGCCACCTATGCGGGCGTCGCCCCGGTCACCTGGGCTTCCGGCAGCACTGGTTGCGCTCCAGTTGGCCTGCAGGTCTGGGACGGCGCGAGCCCTGGCGGTGCGCCACGCCGCCGCAGCGGGCTGTCACGGTGTCGGCTCACGGGCAAGACATCCTCGCTATGGGCTACTTCCTGGAGGTTTCGGTGGATGTTTGGCTGGGAGAGCTGGAAGAGCGCGCGCTGGTGGTGAAGCGGCTCTATGACGAGAGGAATCGGCTGGTGGGCCGGGAGTGGACTCGGGAAGAGTTCATGCTCGGGTTTGTCGGAGATGTTGGTGATCTTGCAAAACTTGCTGCGGCGGCGGAGGGCGCACGGCGGATCCCGGGCTGGCGGCCAGCTCTTGAGCATGAGCTGTCTGACTGCTTGTGGTCGGTGCTGGTCTTGGCCCACCTACATGACGTGGATCTGGCGACTGCGTTCTTCAGAACGATGTCCGAACTGGAGAAGCATGTGGAGGCGGGCATCGAGCGGGCACGCTCGGCCGAGGGAACCACATAACCTGAGCCTCGACTCGCGTGTGGGCCGCTATCCGCTGGTGTTTCGGGGGCCGAGGACGAGCGGCTGGCTGCCGCCGAACTTTCCTGACCAGTAGGTGTCCCTGGTCTGTCGTGGTGCTTGCACACCGATCTCGAAGCGTTGCGCGGAGTTGTTGCAGTCGCGCAGCGCGAGGGCACCTTCCACGGTTGCGGTACGCCGTTCGGAGTCCCAGTGGATGGGGTGAACCGTGGGTACGCCGAGCCATACGAGGTGCTGCTGGATGTCGTCGGGTGTAACTGGCGGGGGCGCTGAGGCGGCGCACAGTCGGCGTTGTTCGGCAGGGCAGTGGTTGTCGGTGCAGGTGCTGGTGCCGTGGACGAGGTGGGAGTCCGGTCGGCCGAGGACGTGAGTGAGGGCACAGGAGTTCGTCTGGTAGATGGGGTGGTCGGGGTAGCGGGAGGGGAGGGTCTCCAGAAGCTCCCAGGTCTCGCGGGGCCAGACGGCATCGGCGGCTTCGAGAGGCAGAGCGTCGTCCGCGAGTTCGGGCCACAGCGCCGCGAGCTGGTCGCGTGCACCTGGCTTCACCTTGAGACCGACGGCGACCGAGCAGGCGGCGTAGCGGGCGGCCCAGTCCAAGACGTGGGTGATGGTCTCGGGGGCGGAGTTCGCGGGCATCAGCGGTCGCCAGTAGTGGATGACGGGGATGCCGTGCGCGTGCAGGCGCGGGAAGTTCGTACGCAGCGCCGCGTGATCGATTCCGCGTTCAGTGTCCGGGCCGAGTCCCGAGTAGCTCAGGTACACGATGACGGGGATGCCGGCCTGGCGAGCCCGGAGGATGGCGGCGATCACGTCGTCGGTGACCGAGCACTTCGTGAAGTTCTTCCTGACAGTCAGCTGATGAGCCAGCCTTGCTGTGGCCACTTTCCTGTAGTGGACACCGCCTGCACTCCGCCGCAGGTGGACGATATCCGCCCGGATTGCGTCCGGCGGGCAGGTGCCTACGCGCTCACTCCGGGGCGTGCATCGATCGGTCCTTGACCCGCCTCCGGGGCCCGGGGTGCACCTTGAAGCACGGGCATTGCCGTAGCGTGATTGCCTGCCGCATGGAATGTCCATGTGTCCGGTCGGCCCGTGCGAGGGATTCCGGTGGCGAGCGATGGGACCGTGATGAGCGAACTGACGAAGCCCAGAATCGTGGTTCCGGAGGGTGTCGCGACCACCGAGTTGACGATCCGGGACCTCGTGGTTGGGGATGGACCCGAGGCGCAGCCGGGCAGGGTCGTCCAGGTTCACTATGTAGGGGTCACGTTCGCGTCCGGAAGGGAGTTCGACTCCTCCTGGGAGCGGGGCCGGCCGTTCAAGTTCGCCGTGGGCGGTGGCAAGGTCATCAAGGGCTGGGACCGGGGGGTAAGGGGAATGAAGGTCGGCGGCCGGCGCGAGATCATTGTTCCTCCGCGTCTCGGTTACGGCAGGCAGTCACCCTCTCCGTTGATCCCGGCGGGCTCGACGCTGATCTTCGTCGTGGACCTGCTCACGGTGGTGGGCGGGCCCGCCGGAGCGAGGCCCGGCTTGTCCGGCTCGGCCTGAACCTGGCGCTCCTGAGGGGCTGGGGGCCCTGTCGCTCCCACGTAAGGACAGATGCACTCATCGACAGACACCTCCTCAACCCATGGCGCGTGAGGTGGCGGCCTGCCAAGGGTGTGCCCGGTCCCGGATCCCGGCACATGGAGACCAGCAGGCGGAATAGCGTTGGCCTGGTCGAGACGCTCGGGCATACGCTCGGCCTGGATGGGGGGATCCCGAGACAATACTGCCAGCAGATGCGTCCGCTCCCGGCGATCAGCCGGCCGACAGCGGCACATGGAGCGTCACCGTCGAAGACCTGGCATCTGACCACAATCTCCCCGACAAACCGGCTGTCCGCGACGGTCGGATATACCTCAGCGCCATGCGCGGGCTTCGGGCCGAGTTGAAGGAGATCCAGAACAGAGAACCCCCCGGGCACCTCTACCTCGGCTCGCGATGGTCGGTGTGGGCCGACGGTTCGGCTCGACGCGAGTGTGCGCTGGTGATCCCTGGTCAGCGGCGGCCGGTGGTCAGGATGACGAGGAACTGGCCGCCGCCCGGCTCGATGCCGGCGGTCACCGGCAGTCCCGGTACCAGTCGGGAGAACCGGTCCACCAGCCAATCCGCCGCCTCTTGGGCGTCCCGCCTGGTCGGACAACGGCCCACCATCTCGCGGCCCCCCTTGCGCTCCAGTCTCCCGGCAACGGTGATCAGCGGCGCGGGTTCGACCACGTACAGGCGGTCCGGCCAGGCGATGACCACCTTGACCGCGCCCTTGCGGGTGTTGCATCCGCGGTGCGCGAGCCGCTCGGCGACCTTGGCCTTCCGGTCGGCAGTCCGGCTGTCGACGCTGGGCCCCCGTGGGTCGTTCACCGACTCGTCGGGGTCGACCGCTTCGTCACACACCCAGCACCGCCAGCCGTCGCGCTCGGCCACATCATCAAGGAGACTCATCCGAGCAAACTAGCCTGCCCGGCCGCCACCCCGGGCACCAGGGCCCCGGCAAAGTCTTAACACCGGCCAACAATGCTGCAACGCCTGGTAACCAGCGTCACCGATGCTTTGACCTGTGTGAATGCCGATACGTTGATGGCCCACCAAGGTACCGGGGCGGTGGGCCCGAGGGCCTCAAGGCATCGAGGGAACCTCACGGCACCACAGTCCGAGGCCGGGCCCGCGACCGGCAACGTCCCGAAGAGGGGCACGTCGGGCCTGCCACAGCTCCGGTCCGGCTCGGCCGCCCCTCAACAGCTCACCTCCGCACGTCCCTACACGACCGTTGAGCAGGAGAAGGCGGCGCTGGACCTCGTGCGCAGGGCTCTGGCGCTGGACGAGACCGAGCTGCGCGACCTGAGGACCCAGCACGGCCCGGGCGTGGACGCGGTGGACGAGCCGGCCCGGTTCTACGAACTCAAGACGTACGGCGGTGCCAAGCCGGACACGATCCAACTCATCCCCGCGGAGTTCCAGCGGGCGATCGAGAGCGACGCCTTCTTCCTCGTGGTCGTCTCCGGCCTGGAGGCGGGAACGGCGCCGGTCACCGTACAGATCATCCTGGAGCCGCTGAAGCACCTGCCCTACCGGCCGAGCGGCAACGTGCTGGTCTCCGGCATCCGGGGCGCGCAGAGCCTTGTCTACCCGTTCGAGAGCATGGAGTAGCCCCCGGCCATGACTGCCATGACTGCCTTCACAGTGACGACAACGACACGAGACCGGGATTCGGAGCTGCCCCTACGGTAGGGACCGAAGTGCCGCAGGGGTGGCGGCAGAGGAAGGGGACGTACAAGCATGCGCAGGGTTCCGCCGGAGATGTTCCGGTTCACCACGGGGGAGAAGTCCGACCTGAACGGGGCCGTCCTCGAGGCCTTCGGCGTGGCAGGCGAACACCTGGAGACCACGCTCGCGCTCGACGGCGTACGCGAGCGGCTGCGTGCGGTGGGCTGGATCGCGGACCTCGAGGACGAGGAACTGCATGACACGCTGAAACGGCTGGTGGGGTGGGAACTCCTCGATGTGGTCCACAACCACGCCGAGAACTACCGTACGGCCGAGGAGTATGAGCGGCGCAACCTGCACTACTCGCTGACCCGTCGGGGCGAGGCCGCGCTGGCAGGGCTGCGACACGCCCTGGAGGTGCTGGCCTCGACGGGGGCGCTGCAGACCGCAGTGCTCGAGGCGATCACCGATCGGCTCGACGAGCTGACCGTGCTGTCCGGTGAATCCGCCGCGGCCGACCGCCGGATCTTCAGCACCGTTCGGGAGCTGGAGGGTCATCTGGAGGCCCTGGTGGAGAACACCAAGGCCTTCAACGGTCAGCTGCAGCGGCTCCTGCGCGCCGAGGGCGCGGACCTGGACGTGTTCCGTGAGGTCAAGGCCGCCACCGTCGCGTACCTCCAGGAGTTCCTGGTCAATCTCGACCGGCGCGGCGAGACGGTCGCTGCAGCCGTGGCCCGCGTGGAGGAGCAGGGCATCGCGGTGCTGCGCCAGCGGGCCCTGCGGGGGGCAGAGCTACCACCGGTGCCGGGGGAGGACCCAGGGGTCGGCTGGCTGGAGAGCCGGCGGGCGCGCTGGTCGGGCCTGCGGGCCTGGTTCCTGCCGGACGACGGGACGCGCCCCCGGATCGAGCAGCTGCACGACATCGCCCGGCGCGCCATCGTCTCCCTCCTGCAGGTCCTGGAGCGGATCAACGAGTCCCGGCGCCGCTCCTCCAGCGCGGTACAGGACTTCCGGGAGCTGGCGCGCTGGTTCGCGGCGGCTCCCGAGGAGGACGACCTGCACCGGCTGTGGTCGACGGCCTTCGGTCTTGGATCGGCGCGCCACGCCCACCTCGCCCACCCCGACCCGGAGCTGATCTCCTCGTCCCGTTCCTGGTCCGAGGCGCCGCCGGTGGAGGTGTCGGCGCTGCTGCGGACCAGTGGACGGACGGAGCGCTTCACGCGCACCGGCAAAGTGAGGGACGTGGCGGCCGTGAGGGCCGAGCGTGCCGAGCGGGCTCGTGCGGAGCGGGTGGAACTCGCGCGCGCCTGGCAGGCGCTGGAGACGGACGGACCTGTGCGGCTCTCCTCCTTCGGCGCCCTGGACCCGGCGGTCTTCGACCACCTGCTGGACCTGTTGGGCCGGGCCCTGGCCGCCCCGTCGGACGCGGGCGGTCTGCGCCGGGCCACGACCGGGGACGGCAGGGTGGAGGTCGCGCTGTCGTCGCCCCCCGACGCGCGTACCGCCGTATTGCACACCGCGAAGGGGACTCTGGCGGGACCGGACTACGTCGTCCACATCATGACCGCGGTCGGAGCGACCGCTTTTCCGGCGGTCCGCGCCGCCATGGGACAGGAGACGGCCGGATGAGCACGCTCGCCAACCAACTTGCTTCCGCGGAACGGGAGGAGGTCGCCCGTGCCATCCGCCTCCTCCTGGCCCGTCCACTGCTCACCGAGGCCGCCGACCCGACCGGTTTCGAACTGGTACGACGTCGTCGTGACCCGCTGGCCCGTTGGTTCGACTACACGTGCGGCTGGAGCCTGGTCGTGGAGCCCCGTCGCGGGTATGCCCGCCTCACCAAGATCCGCGCGAATCCCGACGGCTCCCGCCCGGCGCGCAGAGCACGGTCCGGTCGGGCCCCCTTCGACCGTCGGCGCTACGTCCTGCTCTGCGTCACAGCGGCCGAGCTGCTCTCGATGCCGATGACGACCATCGGCATGCTTGCCGACCGCGTCGTCCAGGCAACGGCGGCCGACCGAGCACTCCCGGCATTCGACCCGGTGCACCGGCCGGAGCGGATGGCTTTCGTCGACGTCCTGAAGCTGCTGGAGTCGTACGACGTGCTGCGCGCCGTGGACGGGTCGACCGAGGCGTACGCCGACTCCGCGGAGGCGAAGGTGCTCTACCGGGTGGACAACACGCTGCTGATGCGGCTGCCGACCGCGCCCGTCGGCGCCTCCCGGCTCGCAGTGCCCCCGGACCAGGTGCCCGCACGGTTCGAGGACCTCCTCACCAGCCTGGTGCGGGAGCGCCGCTACGGCGGCACGGCCGTCGACGGGACGGCCGACGAGTCGCCCGGCGAGAACGCCACCACGGACGCCCAACGCAACCTGAAACTGCGCCACTCGGTGCTCCGCCGTCTCTTCGACGACCCCGTGCTGTACCGGGCCGACCTTGCCGAGGACGAGCTCGCGTACGTCACTTCCCTGACCGGCCGTCAGATCCTGCGCCGCTCGGTCGAACAAGCCGGCTTCCTCTTGGAAGAACGGGCCGAGGGCTTCCTCCTCGTCGATCCGGACGGTATCGCCACCGATGTCCGCTTCCCCGACGACACTTCCACCGCCCGTGTTGCCGCGTTGCTTCTCCTCGAACCACTCTGCGCAACTCCCGCAGGGTTGCTGTCCGAGCAGCTGGCCGAGGTCGGGGCCGATCAGCTGCGTCGCTACCCGGGCTGGGCCAAGGCGTACCAGTCCGAGGACGGTCCGGCACGGCTGGCCGACGACGCCGTGCGCGTCCTGCTCGATGTCGGCCTGGCCGACAGAGCTTGGGGCCGCGTCGTCGCACGACCGGCCGCATACCGCTACCGCCTGACGGAGACCACGAGCCCGGGCCCGAAGAGCGACCCGGAAGGCACTACCGCTTCCAGCGGCGTCGCCGCGGAAGGAGACACGCAGTGAACGTGACAGAGCTTCCCCTCCAGCGGCGGCCCGAGGAGGGCACCGAGCTGCCGCCCGCTCGAGAGCCGGACGCCGCCCGCAGCCGCTGGCAGCCCCACCGCGCGGGCATCCTCAACGTCTGGCGCTACTACGACGAGACCTTCACCTTCCACCAGGGGCGTCTGCTGCTGCGTGGTCAGAACGGCTCCGGCAAGTCCAAGGCCCTGGAACTGCTGCTCCCCTTCCTCTTCGACGCCAGCCTCCGTCCCAACCGCCTGTCCACGTTCGGCGGTTCGGAACGAACCATGCACTGGAACATGCTGGGTGCGGGAGCCTCCGGCAAGACGCGCGTGGGGTACGTGTGGATGGAGTTCCGCCGCGTCGGTGACGACGGCGCCGAACAGTGGTTCGGCTGCGGTGCTCGCCTGCACGCGAGCGTGCACACCAGTACGGCACACGCTGAGTACTTCACCACCGGCTCCCGGATCGCCCACCCCGACGGCGTACCACTCGTCAACGAGGCGGGGCAGCCCCTGACCAAGGCCGCTCTCGCCGCAGCTCTTCGCGACCAAGGCGAGGTGTACCCGTCAGCCACCGACTACCGCACCGCTGTCCGGCGCGCGCTCTTCGCAGGCATGGCGGAGCAGCGGTACGAATCGCTGCTCTCCGCGCTGCTCCAGCTGCGCCAGCCCAAGCTGTCCGAACGACTCGACCCTTCCCTGCTGTCCACCTTGCTGTCCCGCGCCCTGCCTCCGCTCGGTGAGGGAGAGATCACCGAGCTCGCCGAGGGCTTCGAGCGTCTGGACCGGCAACGCGACCACCTCGACCGGCTCGACGCCGAAGTAGCAGTGGCCGAGACCGTCGCATCCCGGCAGCGCGCCTACGCCCGCCGGGTACTGCGCGCCGGTGCGGCCGGACTGATCTCCGCGACGACCGACATGGACGACCTCACCCGCGCCGCCCGCCAGAGCGATGAGGAACTCGACGAGGCGCTCGCGGAACGCGAGTCGACCCAGATCCTGCGCGACGAACAGGAGCTGCGGGCACACGTCCTGGACGAGACCGTCGAGGGGCTGCGTGAGAGCGACGCGTACCAGAAGGGGGAGGAGCTCGACCGACTCCGCCGCGACACCGCAGGCCTGGTCGCAGCCGCCAAGGAGCGGCATATGACCGCTCGGTCCGCCAGGACCGGAGCGGAGGAGGACCGGAAGCTCGCCGACGAGACAGCGGGGCACGCCCACACCTTCGACGAGCACGCGCGTGAAGCCGCGGACGAAGTACACCGGTCGGCCCGGGCCTCGGGCATGGAATCCGTCCACCACGAAGTGGAGGCGATTCTCGACGTGAAACCGGCGGCGCCTCTCAGCGACGGCCTGGGGAGCGGGACAGGCGGCCGACGACCCGAGAATTTCGGTGCCATCGCTCGTACGCCGGGAGAGGACGCAGCCCGCCGGGCCCGCCGACTGCTCCGGGGCGCGGTCACCGCCCGACGTGAGCAGGTCACCCACATCACCGAGGCGATCGAGGAGCACGACCGCGCGGTGCGCGACCGGGGCACTGCTGAGGGCCTGCTGGACGAGGCACGCACCAGGCTCGGGGAGGCGATCGTTCACAGGGACGAGACCGCCGGAGCCTGGGACGACGCCGTCGCCGGGCAGGCGGAACGGCTGCTGGCCTGGGCTGCGGACTGCACGGAGCTGAGCATCGCCGATCCCGGCGAACTGGCGGCCAAGGCGGCGGTCGAAGCAGATGTGCGCGCGTTGGTCGATGCCGCCGCGCGACCGCTGGACCAGGAGATCGCCACGGCGCGAGTCGGTGTACGAGCCGCACACCGAGGTCTGGGGGAGGAGCGGGACAGGCTTGACGAGGAGGTGCGTCGGCTCAGCGGCGAGAGCGACCTTCCGCCGCCCGCTCCGCTCACTCGCACCACCGTCCGCGCAACGGCGGCGGGAGCACCATTGTGGCGGCTGGTGGCCTTTCACGAAGGCGTTCCGGTCGCTGTCCAGGCAGCGGTAGAAGCCGCACTGGAGGCCTCGGGTCTCCTTGATGCGTGGGTCAGCCCTTCGGAAGGGATCACGCTGCCGGGTCACGACACCCGTGTCGAGGCCACCTTGGCCGCAGCCGCCCCGGGGCCCAGCCTGCTCGACGTGCTGCGGCCAGAGGCGAACATCCCCGTACCGGCCGACACCGTGACCCGAATCCTTGTCGGCGTTGCTTACGGCACCACCCTTCCCAGCGGCCACCAGGCTGCCGTTTCCGCCGGAGGAGCTTGGCGCCTGGGGCCGGCCACCGGGACCTGGAGCAAGTCGGAACCCGCCTTCATCGGTGCTCTCGCCCGGCAGCGGACCCGGCAACGCAGGATCGCCGAACTGACCGGGCGTATCGAGGAGACGGACGCCGCCCTCGCTGCCCTCGACGACCAGCTGTACGAGCTCGACGCCCGAGCCGCCCGGCTGGATGCTGACCAGGCCGCCCGGCCCGACCACCGAGAGCTCGACGCGCGCCGACGGGACTGGGACCGGGCCGAGGAGGTGGTGGCCGCCAGGGACGAGGTCGTACGCGACACGACCATGCACCTCGCCCGGCGCGAGACAGAGGTGGCGGACGCGCTGCGCATGCTGAGCCGCCGGGCGGCAGAACACGGACTGCCCACTGACCGCGACCGGTTGCGGAGCTTCTCCGGCGGCATCGAGAGGTTCCGCGACCTCGCCGACAGCTGGGTCGATGCCCGTCTTACAGCGGCTACCGCCGCCGAGCGGGCTCGGCAGACGGCCGCGCAGGCAGACCGGTCCCGCCGCATCGCGGACGAGAGTGCCAGGGACGCGGCCGTCGCCGAGGCGAAGGCTGTCGGGATGACGGCGCGCCTGCAAGCGGTGGAGGCGACCGTCGGAGAGGACTACCGACAGATCGTCGCTCGCGTCGCGGAGACGCGCGCCGAACGGGACCGCTGCCGGGACGACGCCCGGCGGGCGAACCGTCTCCTCGTGGACCTGGAAGGGCACATCGGAGAACTGAAAGCCACGAGCAGCCAGGACGCCGAGCGACGGGAGAAGGCCGTCGCGGCCCGGGACGGCGCGGCGCGCCGGTTCCGGCACCTGTGCCTCGTCGGCCTGGCCGAGGACGCCGGAATCGCACCGGAACTCGACTTCGGGGACGGCACCAAGGCCACTCTGGAGGCCGCCCGCGCCACCGCGGCCCAGTGGCCCGGGCTCCCGTACGCGCTACGGAACCTCGGCGACGCCGCGACCCGCCTCTCCGAAGCCGTCCACGAGGCCCGTGGACACCTTGGTGTCCGTGCCGACCTGGCTCTGGAGCCCGACGATGACGTCCAGCTCTTCACCGCCACCCTGGATGGCGTACGCGTCGGAGCGACCGGCCTGCTCACCACGCTCACCCAGGAACGCGACCGCAGCCGTGGCGACATCAGCACCGCAGAGCGGCGTCTCTTCGACCAGATCCTTACCGGTGACATCCGTCGTCACCTCGCCGCCCGAATCCGCCGGGCCGGCGAACTCGTCGCGCACATGAACGGGCACTTGGAGCGGGTCCGTACCGCCTCCAACGTCGCGGTCCAGCTCGTCTGGGACGTCCGCCCAGACCTCCCCGACAGCACCCGCACCGCCCGCCAGCTGCTCCTGAAGGACCCCGGCCGGGTCACCGAGTCCGACAGGGAGGCCCTGCACGCCTTCTTCCGCGGCCGCATCGAGGAGGCCAAGAACAGCGACACGGCCGCGAGCTGGGAGGAGCACCTCGGTGAGGTGCTCGACTACACCGCCTGGCACAGCTTCACCGTCCGGCTCGACCGGGCGGACGGAAACGGCTGGCAGCCGCTGACCAAGCGCCTTCACGGTGCTCTCTCGGGAGGGGAGAAGGCCATCGCCCTGCACCTGCCGCTGTTCGCCGCCGTCGCCGCCCACTACGAGGACGTGCCCCTGGGGCCCCGTCTGATCCTGCTCGACGAGGTCTTCGTCGGCGTCGACACCGTCAACCGAGGACAAGTCTTCGCCCTGCTCGCCGCACTCGACCTGGACCTCATGATCACCTCCGACCACGAGTGGGGCACCTATCGCGAGCTGCCCGGTATCGCCGTCCACCAACTCCTCACCGATGGCAACGACGAAGCCGTCACCAGCGCGCGCTTCGTCTGGAACGGCACCGGCATGGAGGCGGAATGACGGCCGCGGACGCCACGACCGCCACACAACCGGCACCGGGCGAAGCCACCCTGCGCCGCCCCGAACTCCGCCCCCTCTGGCAGACGGTCCACGACCGTCTCTCCTCTGGCCGCCCCGTCGCGCGTGTACGCCTCGGGCCGCTGGACGAGCCCCAGCGGGAGGCCCTCGCCGATCTCCTCGGCCTCGACCGCCTGCCGGACCCCCGCCCCTCCGTTGCTCTGGCCCGCTTGGAGGAAGCCGTCACCGAACTCTCCGGCCGTACCGTCCCAGAGGTCGTCACCGCACTCGTCGGACCGCTTGGCGACAGAGCCGGCGAACGGCGCCGCCAGGACGACGAACGCTCAGGGCTGTGGGCCTGGCTGGCCGGTCATGACACGCTACGGGCGCAGCCGGTGTTCGCCGATTGGGCCGCTTCCTGTCGGGCCACTGGCCTGGTCGGCGGCTCGGCGGAACGTACCCGTACGCTGCTCACCGATGCGCTCAGGGTGCTCGCCGAACTCCCCGGTCAGGCCGAACCCTTGCCCGTCTTCGCGGCCCGGGTTCTGAACGGCCACGCGCACGCTCTCGACGACGGCACACCTCTCTCAACGCTCGTCCTGCGCGCCCTGGCGACCCTGTACGACGCTGCTCCACCGCAGTCCGCAGCGGAACGGCGCGCCCTGTGGACCCAAGCGGGCGTCGCAGATGACGAGCTGTCCGCCACCGTCGTCGTCGGCGGACTACGCCTCGTCGGCGACGGCCTGCTCGCCCGTGTGGCCCGCCTGTGCACCGAGGCAGGTCAGGCAGCCAGCCTGACCCTCGCCCACGTCCGGAACCCGGGTGAGCTCACCTTGCCCGCCGCCCTTGCCCCACACGTCGTCCACGTGGTGGAGAACCCCAGCATCTTGGCCCTCGCTCTTCGCCGCTTCGGCCCCGACTGCCCGCCGCTCGTCTGCACGTCCGGCTGGCCCAACAGTGCCGCGATCCAGCTCCTGCGCCTACTCGTCGACCGGGGTGCCGCTCTTCGTTACCACGGTGACTTCGATGGCGAGGGCATCCGCATCGCCGCATACGTCTTGGACAAGACGGGAGCGCACCCCTGGCGTATGACGGCAGGGGACTACCGAGCCGCGGTCGCCTGCAACGCGCGCGGCCCTCACCCCGGGCGCATTACCGTAGCGCCGTGGGATCCCGAGCTGGCTGAAGTAATGGCGGAGCACGGCATCGCCATGGTCGAGGAGCTGGTGGCCGATGTGCTGTTGGAAGACCTCGCTGCTACGGCGCGGCCGGAGTGCTCCTCTGGCCGCTTATGACGCTCCAGACGCCCGAAAGGGTGCTCGGAGCGGCCGCACACCCGCGCTGACCTGCAACTATGTTCGCTCCCGCTCTGCGCGACATCTTTCGATGACGCATCACGTGGAAGGTGCGATCGAGTACCTTGGCAGTTGTCCTAACGGAGTCTGGTGGACACGAACACGAGCAACACCAACCGTCAGGTTCGGTTGAGTTTCCTCGGCCAGGTTCTGTCAGGCTGATCACGTCCGGAGCCGGAGCCGGAGCCGAAGCTGAAGCCGGAGCCGGATCGCGGCGACGGTGACGGTGCCGCGGAAGACGTAGGCCCGATTCTCGTAGCGGGTTGCCACGGCTCGGAAGTTCTTGATCCGGTTGATGGTCCGCTCGACTTCATTGCGTCGCTCGTATTGCTCCTTGTCGAAGCCGGTGGGCCGGCTGCCGTTGCTGCCGCGGCGTTTGCGGTTGGCCCGCTGGTCCTTCGGCTCGGGAATCGTGTGCTTGTTCTGGCATCTGCGCAGGCAGCGGCGGGGCTTGCTCCAGGACGCCCAGAACAGTGGGGCGCCGAGGTGGTCCGGTGGTGAACGCCGGGGAGTGGTTGCCGAGCCATGAGTGTCACGCCCATGATGGTGGCCATGTCGGAGGAGCGGGTGTCGGCAGAAGGGCAAGGTGCTGGTGCCGGCGCCCTGGTCTCGCTGTCGAGTGGTGAACTGCCGCAAGGCGACAGGTTCGACTGGTTCGCGGGGCTGGTGCGGGAGAATGTCGCTGCCTTCTCCCTCGGAAGTGCCCATGCCCACGGTTTCGAAGCTCAGGTGACCGGAGTGGATCTCGGCTCCGCGCAGCTCACGCACCTCGTCTTCGAACCGCTTCATGCCGCGCGGACACCGCGGCACATCAGGCGCGGTGACCCGGAAACGTATCAGCTCGCCCTGATCGGTGGCAGTCCGATGGTCACCCACCAGCACGACAACGAGGCCGAGATCCCCACCGGCAGTCTGGTGTTCTTCGACACCTCGCACCCGCTGAACACCCTTGTTCCGGATGAACGTGGACAGGGCCGCGTCACATTGTTACGGATACCCAGGAGCGCCCTTCCGCTGCCCGCCGGCCGGGTCGACCGTGTCCTGGCCCGGCGACTCGTCCCGGACGGGGTGACCGGGCAGGTTCTCTGCCAGTACTTGACCACCGTCCGGGACCGTGCGGCCGATCTCGGCACGGACGAGCGCCACCGACTCGGAACGATCGCGGTGGATCTCGCCGCCGCATTCCTCACAGGAGACCGCCACCGGGGTCGTCCGGCTCGTGCGGGAGCGGCTGGCCGCGACGCCGCAGGGGCAGGCGGCGCTGGCCGGAGTGGCAGCCGCGCCCGGGGACGAGGGAGCCCGGCGGGAGGCGGAGCGGGTGCTCCGCGAGGAACTGCGGGCGGACCCCGGGTTCCAGCAGACCTTGGCGGCGCGCCTGAACGTGTCGACGACTCACATGACGAACGTCGTGACGGTCAACGGTACGAAGATGCGCGGGAACCAGATCTCGCTCGGGCCGATCACCGTCAACAAGCCGAACACGACCGCCGGGCTGCTGGGCCTGGCGGCCGCGCTCGTCGTGGTGGCTGCTCTCCTCGTCTACGGGGTGGTGCAACTGGTCGGCCCGGAGAGCGGTGGGGGGAAGGGCAGTCGGGTACGGGCGCTGAGCGCGGTCGAGGCGGAGCGGATGCTGCCGGGGCTGACCGACCTGTCGGGTGCGTGGGAGACGTCGCAGCCGGCGCACCTCACGGAGAACGGAACCTAGTGCCACAACGCCCTGGCGGAGTACGAGTCCCAGGAGCGGGACGGCTCGGGGTTCAGCGACTTGAAGGTGCGGTACGACACATTTGCCTGCCCGGACACGGCAATCGCAGCGCAGGGTTTCGCCGAAATGACCCAGCACGCGACAAACCCCGGGAGCATGAAGGAGAAGCCTTTCCCCAGCCGAACGCTGGGTGACCAGAGCGCGACCAGCGCCTACGAGGTCGAGGACGAGGAGATGGCGGACCCCTCCCAGATCGGTTCCCACCTGATGTGGCGGGCCCGTGTCGGCACTGTCCTCATCGAGATGCACTACGGACCGGTCCGCGACGGAGTCGGCTCCGAGAAGCAGGCGGAGGAACTGATGCGGCTCATGTGCGACCGCGCCCGCGAGGCACAGGAACGCGGCTGATCCGCCCCGTCGGCTGAGCCCGGCGAGGCCGACGTGGCGCACGAGCCGTTCGACCGATGTCCGAGAGACGGCGAGGTCGGGCATAAGCGCTCTGCCCGACCGAAGCCGTTGTCTTTCCAGTCATGACTGCTGGGTCTTCGCCGGGCAGGCATGGCTCCGTGTGATCGGGGCAGGGGCGGGCCGTTTCGTTCGTCCTGGATGACGTCGAGTAGCCGGTGGCATGCATCGGTCATGGGCTCGCTGGAGGAGCGGGAGCCTGCCGCCCTGGTGCGGGTGGAATCCGGTAGGCGACCGCCCCGGCTGCCGCGTCGGTGGCGGTTACGGAGTTTCGCGGACATGAACAAGGACGATCCGCGGCGGCAGGTCCGACTCTCGATTCTCGCGTGACGGCGTTGCCCGCGGCGGTCCTCGGGTTGTCCTGTCGCGGCGCACTGAGATCTCCGTGCCCGGCCTGGTGTGCGTGGACTCGGCCGTCGTTCGCCGCGGAGGGGCTCGGTGGCGGAGCGTTGACACGCACTCGCACGGCACTTATGTTTGCCACTAAATTTAGTGTCCGAAATTAGCGGCTGCGCTGTGAGTCGCTCCACGTAAGCCCAAGAAAGGAGGTGTGGCGCGTGTCACCAAGTGCCCACACCTCGCCCCGCGGCCTGTCCCGCACGGCGGTTCTCGCGTTGCTCGGGCGCAGTGGTCCGCTGAGCCGGACCGAGATCGCCCGGCAGCTGGACCTCAGCCCGGCGACCGTCACTCAGATCACGAAGCGCCTGCTCGCCGAGGGATTGATCGTCGAGGCCGACTCGGTGCCCTCGGCGGGTGGCCGCCCGGCGATCCGGCTCGCCGTCGTCGCCGATGCGGGGCGTGCCATCGGAGTGAAGGTCGCGCCCGATCATGTGACCGTCGTGCATGTCACGCTCGACGGCTCGGTCACCGGCTGTGTCACGCACCCCTTCGACGCCCTGGACGCCGATGCCCTGGACCGTCTTGTCGTGCTGCTTGCCCCTGAGGTGCACGCCGTTCGCGGTGCGGCCCCGCTGATGGGGCTCGGGGCCGGGGTGCCCGGCCGGGTCGACACCGACGGCAGTGTCGACTCGCCCGTACTCGGCTGGCGCCGGGTCCCGCTGGGCAAGGTGTTGTCCCAGGCGCTCGCCGTGCCCGTCCTGGTGGACAACGACGTGAACACGGTCGGCGCCGCCCAGCTCCTCTACGGGCACGGGCGCGGCCGCGACGACTTCCTCGTCCTCACCCTCGGTTACGGTGTCGGCCTCGCGGTCGTCGACGGCGGCTCGGTGCGTCGGGGCGCCCGGGGTGCGGCCGGTGAGATCGGCCACGTACCCGTCATGGACAACGGGCGCCAGTGCCAGTGCGGCAACCGGGGCTGCCTGGAGGCCTACACCGGTTTCGCCGGGCTCATGCGCACCGCCATCGAGCATGGCCTGCTCCGGGAGGGCGACCGGCCGGAGTCCCTGGTGGCCCTCGCGGAGGCGGGGGAGAGCGCGGCCCTCGAAATGCTGCGCGGCGCGGGCCGTCTGCTCGGCCGTACGCTCGCGGGCGTCGCCAACGTGCTCGACCCCGGCGCCGTCGTCGTCACGGGCGAGGGCGTCGCACTGTGGCCGTATCTGCGCGACGGGTTCGAACCCGCCCTGCGCAGCCACCTCTTCCGCCCGGTCCAGGGCCTCGACGTGATCACCGACGACTGGAACGACCAGGCGTGGGCACAAGGCGCCGCGGCCGTCGTCCTGTCGGCTCCCTTCAACGCCGGTGACCACGGGGTCGGTCCGGCGGACGCGGTGCGGGCACGTCTCGGGAAAGCCGGCGCGACCTCGTGAACACGCTCACCGGCCCCCGCAAGGCGGCGCTGCTCACTCTGCTCCTCGCGCCGAGCTTCGTGCTCATCCTCGCGTTCGTCCTTGGTCCCATGCTCGGCTCGCTGTGGATCAGCTTCCACGACTGGAACCTGCTCAAGCCGATGACGTGGACGGGCCTGGACAACTACCGCGAGGTCCTCACCAGCGCCGACACATGGAAGGCGTTCCGCAACACCCTCTACTACGTGGTCGGTTACCTGCCGCTCGTCTACGTCGGCGGGCTGCTCATCGCCCTCGGCCTCAACCGTGCGATGCGCGGCCGGAACCTCCTGCGCGGGATCTACTTCCTGCCCGTGGTGACCAGTTGGGTCGTCGTCGCCCTCGTGTGGAAGTGGATCCTCAACCCGAACTCCGGCGCGCTCAACGCCGTCCTCGGCTGGTTCGGGATCGACGGCCCCGGCTGGTGGACCGACCCGACCTGGGCCATGCCGTCCGTCATCCTCGCCTCCGCGTGGAAGGACCTCGGCTTCGTCATGGTGATCCTGCTCGCCGGGCTCCAGGCGATCCCGGAGAGCGTGTACGAGGCCGCGAAGGTCGACGGCGTCACCGCCTGGCAGCGCTTCCGGCACGTGACGTTCCCGCTGCTCGCTCCCTCCAGTCTCTTCGTCGTCATGATCTCCCTCATCAACGGTTTCCAGGTGTTCGACCAGGTCTTCGTGATGACGGGCGGCGGCCCGGCCGGCGCCACCACGACGGTGGTCTCGGCCGTCTACGACAATTCCTTCCGCTACGGGAAGATCGGATACGCGAGCGCGCTCAGCTGGGTGCTGTTCGTGGTGATCCTGATCGTCTCCGTGGTCCAGTCGCGCGTACAGCGCAAGGTGGTGGATGCCCAGTGACCGCCGTGACCCCCGCACCCGGTCCACGCCATTCGCTGCGCGGCACCGTCGTCACCATCGCGCTCGTCGTCGGCGCGCTGTGCATGCTCTTCCCGTTCGCCTGGATGGTGCTCACCGCGTTCCAGCCCGACGGTTCGCTCGGCTCGGTGCCCCGTCTCTCCGACCTGACCACCGGGAACTTCGGCAGGCTCTCAGACGCGCTGCCGTTCTGGCGGATCCTCGGCAACTCCCTGTGGATCTCGGTCCTCTCGACGCTCGCCCAACTGGTGACCAGCACCCTCGCCGCGTATGCCTTCGCCCGCTTCACCTTCCGCGGCCGCGACACCCTGTTCATGGTGTATCTGGCGACGATGATGATCCCCCAACAGGTGCTGCTCGTCCCGCTGTTCGTGGAGATGAAGCAGATCGGTCTCATCGACACCTACGCCGGGATCATGCTGCCCGGCCTGGCCTCCGCCTTCGGGACGTTTCTGATCCGGCAGGCCATGCTGTCCGTGCCGCGCGAACTGGAGGAGGCGGCCCTCGTCGACGGTGCCGGGCACATGCGGATCCTGTGGGCCGTCGTGCTGCCCCTGGTGCGTCCCGCGCTCGCCACGTTCACCGTCTTCGGGTTCATGGCCTCCTGGAACAACTTCCTGTGGCCGCTGGTGGTGACCCGCTCGCCCGAGCTGTACACACTGCCGCTCGGACTCTCGTCCCTCCAGGGCCAGTTCACCACTCAGTGGAACGTCGTCATGGCGGGCTCGGTCATCAGCGTCGTACCGATGCTGCTCCTCTACCTCTTCGCGCAGAAGCACATCGTCCGCTCCATCGCCACCACCGGACTGAAGTAGGCCCCCGATGAACCATCCCACCAGGCGCCGCGCCATGACGGCTCTCGCCGCGGCCGTGGTGCTGCTGGCCGCCGGCTGTACCCAGGGCTCGGCGACCCGCGCCACCTCCGGTGACGGACGCAAGATCGTGCACTACATGACGTTCACGGCGGCACCCGACCACCTCAAGGACCTGGCCGAGCTGGAGAAGTCCTTCGAGAAGGCGCACCCCGGCATCGACATCCGGGTGCAGACCGCCCCGTTCGACCAGTACTTCACGCAGTTGCAGACCGCCGTCGCGGGTGGCACCGCACCCGACGTCTTCGAGCTCAACCAGGACAACTTCACCACCTACGCCGACTCGGGCGCCCTCGCGGACCTGGACGGCCGCGTCGCGAAGAGCGGCGTGCGCGACCACTTCACCGACTCGTCCCTGTCCGCGTTCGCCTACCAGGGAAAGCAGTACGGCCTGCCATCCAGCTTCTCCACCGAACTCCTCTTCTACAACAAGGAGTTGTTCGACAAGGCGGGCGTCTCCTACCCCACGGCCGACTGGACGTGGCAGGACGAGCAGAAGGCCGCGGAGAAGATCAGTGCGCTCGGCGACGGCATCTTCGGCGACTTCCAGCACACCTCCTACCTGGAGTTCACCAAGGCGCTCGCCCAGAACGGCGGGAGCTTCCTGTCGAAGGACGGGAAGAAGGTGGCCTTCGACAGCCCGCAGGGTGTCGCCGCCGCCACGTGGCTGACCGGCAAGGTCGGTACGACCATGCCGACGCAGGCACAGATGGGCGGGGCTGCGGACTACGACACCAAACTGTTCACCGAGGGCAAGCTCGGCATGTGGCACAGTGGTTCGTGGTTCTTCCCCACCCTCACCGAAGCCGGCCCGAAGAACTGGGACGTCGTCCTCGAACCCGCCGCCACCTCGGACAAGAAGGCCAACTCGGTCTTCCAGAACACCCTCGCCCTGTCCAGCCAGTCCAGGAACGCGGACGCCGCCTGGGAGTGGATGCGCTACCTGACCACCTCCCAGGAGGTCGCCGAACTGCGCATCGACACTTCCTGGGAACTCTCCCCGGCCACCAGCGGCGAGCTGAAGAAGAGCTACGTCGCCCAGACGCCCCCGGACAACCGGGCCGCCGTCTTCGACGCCCTCGACGACGTGGCCCCCAGCCCGCAGCTCGTCGACCAGGCGAAGATCGCCGACATCGTCACCAACCAGCTCGAAGCCGTCGTGATCGGCTCCACCACCGTGGAGAAGGCCCTCCACAAGGCCGCCGCAGAGATCCAGCCGCTGCTGGACGCGGCCGACGACTGACGCACCCCCGATGCCCTCCGTACGTGAACACCCCGCAGGAGACATGAACGTGCCCATCCCGCACGCCCTCGACCACCCCGCTCTGCTGCGCCGCAGCATCGAGGTGATCACCGAGAACCAGGCCCCGTCCGGCGCCTATCCGGCCTGTCCGGCCTTCGAGGTCTACCGCTACTCGTGGTTCCGGGACGGCTCCTTCATCGCCGAGGCCGCCTCCCGGGCAGGCGCCCCGGACAGCGCGGACGCCTTCCACCGCTGGTGCGCCCAGGTCGTCACCGACCGCGCGGGCCGCATCGAGGAACTGCTCGACGCGCTGCGCCGCGGCGAGCGCCCCGACGAGGTGGCCTATCTGCCCACCCGTTACACGCTCGACGGCGAGGACACCGGCGAGGTCGGCTGGTGGGACTTTCAACTCGACGGCTACGGAACGTGGTTGTGGGCCCTGACGGCCCACCTCGCCCGGCATGGCTCGGACCCCGAGCCCTACCGCGAGGCCGTCCGCCTGACCGTGGACTACCTCACCGCGACCTGGTCCACCCCCTGCTACGACTGGTGGGAGGAGTACAACGACCAGGTGCACGGCGCCACCCTCGGCGCGATCCGCGGCGGACTGCGCGCCGTCGCCGAAGCCGGCCTCGCCGACCGCGACCTGTGCGCGCACACCATCGACGCCATCGACACGCTCGTGCGCGAACGCGGCATGTACGAGGGGCACTTGGCGAAGTGGCTGGGCAGCAAGCAGGTCGACGGCAGCCTGCTCGCCTGCCTGACCCCGTTCGGGAACGTACCCCTGGACGGCCCGGTCGCCGCCGCGACCCTGCACGCCGCGGAACTTGACATCGTGCAGCCCGACGGCGGCGTCTACCGCTACCTCGGCGACACCTTCTACGGCGGCGGCCAGTGGCCCGTACTCACCGGATTCCTCGGCTGGCACTACGCGCGCATCGGCCGCACCGCCGATGCGCGCCGCGCGCTCGACTGGATCGCCTCGTACGCCACCGAGGACCACCTGCTGCCCGAGCAGGCCCCCGGCGTACGGCTCCAGGCGCCGCGCCGCCTCACCGAATGGGAGGAGCGCTGGGGGCACAACGCCACCCCGCTGCTCTGGTCCCATGCCATGTACCTCATCCTCGCCGACGAACTCGGAGTCTCCCTGTGATCCGCCACCGCCCGCACGGCTCCGGCCACGCCTACGAGCCGACCGACGACCAGATCGTGCCGGCCACGCCGCTCGCCGGAGAGGCCTTCGACGTGCGCGCCTCCACCGGCCCGGCCATCACGGCAGTGGTGTGCGAGTGGGCAACCGGCGAGACCGTCACCTTCCTGACCGCCGCCGTCGAGGCGGACGAGGCGCCGGCCGGCGACTCCGGCGGCGACAACGACAGCCACCTGGCCGCCGCCGCGTCCGGAGCCGGCCGCGGCGGACGCAGGCGCTGGGTCGTCCGCCCGCAGCCCCTCGCCCAGGGCGCGAGTGCCCGTTACCGTTTCACCGCCACGCACACCGACGGCCGTACCCGCTCCACCCGCTGGTACACCGTGGCGCCCGCCACCTGGCACGACGGCGCGGACGCCCTGACGGTGTCGGGCCCGGCCACCCGTCTCGTGCCCGGCACCGCCCGCACCCTGCGGGCCGCCGACGGCACCCCACTGCGCGTCCGCTTCGCCCTGCGGCTGGCCGAGGGAGAGCACGTCGTCGGCTTCGGCGAGCGCTACAACGCGGTCGACCAGCGCGGCGTCGCCCTCGATGCCCAGGTCTTCGAGCAGTACAAGGGCCAGGGCTTCACCACCCGCACCTATCTGCCGATGCCGTTCGCCCTCGTCATCGGAGGTGACGGCTGGGGCTTCCACGTCCGCACCTCCCGCCGCACCTGGTACGACATCGGAGCCACGGACACGGACCTGCTGTGGATCGAGGCGGAGGTCGGCGGCGACGGTGTCCTCGACACCCACTGCTACCGAGGCACCCCCGCCGACGTGCTCGGCGCCTTCCTCGACGAGGCGGGCCGCCCCGAAGAACTCCCCGAGTGGGTGTTCGGCCTGTGGGCCAGCGGCAACGAGTGGAACACCCAGGCTCGTGTCATGGCCGAGATGGACCGCCACCGCGACACCGACGTCCCCGTCCGCGCCCTCGTCATCGAGGCGTGGAGCGACGAGGCGACGTTCACCGCGTTCCGCGACGCGCAGTACGAGGTCAACGAGGACGGATCGGCGCACCGGCTCGCCGACTTCACCTTCCCCGCCGACGGCGCCTGGCCCGACCCCAAGGCCATGGTCGACGAACTGCACGCGCGCGGCATCAAGGTGCTGCTGTGGCAGATCCCGTTGATGAAAATGCGCCCGAACCCGTCCGGGCAGGCCGCCGCCGACGCCAAGGCCATGATCGACAACGGGTACGGCGTCCAGGAGGAGGGCGGCAAGCGGCCCTACCGCAACCGCGGCTGGTGGTTCCCGCTCTCCCTGATGCCCGATCTGACCAAGCCCGAGGCCCGCGAGTGGTGGCTGTCCAAGCGTCGCTACCTCGTTGACGAGGTCGGTATCGACGGCTTCAAGACCGATGGCGGCGAGCACGCCTGGGGCGCCGACCTGCGCTACGCCGACGGCACCAGCGGCGACGTCACCAACAACCTCTTCCCCGTCGAATACCCGCGAGCCTACGGCGAGTTGCTGCGGGAGAGCGGCAAGCCGCCGGTCACCTTCAGCCGTGCCGGATTCACCGGATCGCAGAACGCGGGCGCCTTCTGGGCGGGCGACGAGGACTCCACCTGGGACGCCTACCGCCACTCCGTCAATGCCGGCATCACCGCCTCCGCGTGCGGCATCGTCTACTGGGGGTGGGACCTCGCGGGCTTCTCCGGCGACGTCCCGGACGCCGAACTGTACGTTCGCGCCACTGAGTTCTCCACGTTCGTGCCGGTCATGCAGTACCACTCCGAGTACAACCATCACCGCCTGCCGCTGCGCGACCGCACCCCGTGGAACATCGCGGACCGCTCCGGTGACCCGGCCGTCCTCGACAGCTTCCGCCGCTACGCCAAGCTGCGTGAACGCCTGATCCCGTACCTGGCCGAGGAGACGAAGGCGGGCCTGGCCGAGAACAAGCCGCTGATGCGTGGCCTTTTCTTCGACCACACCGACGACCCGAGGATCTGGGACCACCAGGACCATTTCCGGCTCGGCTCGGCGCTGCTCGTCGCTCCGGTCACCGAACCCGGTGCCACGCGCCGCACCGTCTACCTGCCCGCCGGTACGGAATGGGTCGACGCATGGACGGGCGAGACGGTCGCGGGCGGCCAGGAGATCCTCCGTGAGGCACCCCTCGGCACTATTCCGGTCTTCGTGACGGCCGGGCGGTGGCCGACCCTGAAACCGCTCTTCTCCGAACTCATCTGACCCCGCACGGAGAAGAGCACATGCGACGCCGGGCAGCACTGGGACCTGACGGACCGGTGCCGCCCGGCGTCTGCGCTGACGTCCCCTCATCGAGCGCATCGGGGCAGGCGTCGAAGCGGGAGGCACTTCCTGGCCGCGAGGTGTTTCTCGCGTGCGGTCAGCCCGGATGGAGCGGGCCGTGTGGGGGTGGGGGTGCGGTCCCTCCGGGCTGTTCTCCCGGTTGTCGAGGCTTGCGGAGGCCGGCGACCGGCCGGTCGTTCAGGCGGGTACGTTCCATTGCTGGTCGGGGCCCGCTGTGCAGGTCCGGATCAGCAGGCGTGTGCCGTCGCTGCCGCCCCCCTCGGCGTGCAGGCACAGTCCTGACTTGGTGTTCCGCAGGGTCCGGTCTTCTTGTGCGGTCCAGGACTGGGCGGGGGTGCCGTTGCACTGGTAGAGCTGCACGACGGTGCCGTCCGCGGTGGAGCCGTTTCTGACGTCCATGCACTTGCCGTAGGCGCGCAGGGTGCCGTCGCCCGGGACCGTCCAGGTCTGGGCGGGGGTTCCGTCACACTGGTCGAGCCGCAGTGCGGTGCCGTCGGCGGAGTTTCCGCCAGTGACCTCCACACACGTGCCGTCGGCGCCGGTGACCGGTCCCGAGGGCGGCGGGGCGGGCAGTGCGTCGCGTACCGCGGTGGCCAGTGCCACCGGGTCGCCCGAGGCGTTGACGGGGTAGGTGTCGCGCTGCTGGTTCCAGGCGTTCTCGACGGCGAACCAGTCGATGGAGACCGGGGCCTGGCCGGTGGCCAGCGCGGTGTCGAGGGAGTCGAGGTACTTGGTCCAGCGCATGGCGTAGAAGTCGGAGACCAGCCCGGACCATTCCCGGTTGGCGTAGTCGCGCAGGCCGCCCGAGTCGCTGCCGGAGCGGTGGCCCCAGGTGGTGAGGACGGAGCGGGCGTCGAACTCGGCCGCCGCCTTCTCCGCCTCCGTGGTGCCCGAGGACTTGGCGTCCTCCAGCCACGGGCCGAGGAGGAACCGCGTGTCGGTGGCGAGCAGTTCGTCCAGCAGGGCGAGGTCGCTCCTCCACTCGGCGGCCCGCTGACGGAAGCGGGTCAGGTCCTTGGCGTCGTAGGCGGCCTTGATCTGCGGGAGCAGGGTCCGGCTGTGGTTGGCCAGGGCCTGTCGTGCGACGTCGACCAGGTCGAAGCGATAGGCGTCCGTGGTCCGCAGTCCGGGCGCGACCTGCAGCAGTTCGACCAGCGCCCGCTGCACGGTGCTCGCGTCGTAGCGCATCCCGCCGGGGCTCCAGCTGGCCGCGGTGGTCGCCGTCAGCCGCGGGCGGGCGGTGAAGAGGCTGTCCTGGGACTCGCTCCATGTGCCGGACGGGGTGCTGTACGGGCCGCTGCGCAGCAGCTCCCACGCCTTGGCGGCATGCGGGTCCTCGCCGCCGTAACGGCGCTCCGCGTACTGGGCGAACCACGCCTTCTGGTCCACCGGGCCGGTACGCCAGGCCAGTTCGGTGAACAGCTCGTAGGCGACGGGGTTGCCGCCGGTGCCTTCCGGCAGGTACGCGATGCCCTTCAGCGCGCTGCCGGGCTTGGTGCGCCACTGGTCGAAGCGTTCGGCCCAGACCGCGGTGTTGGCGCCGATGGTGGTGTGACCGCCGAAGTTGGGGATCGTGCCGAACGCGTAGGGCGCGCCGTGCCAGGAGGCTTCCCGGTCGAGGCCGTTGTAGCGGTCGGACAGCCCGTCGACGATGAACAGCTTGCTCTTGTCGACGGCGTCGATGATGTGCGTGGAGGGGTTGTTCTGCCAGCCGAGCAGGGTCCAGGTGGCACCGGGGTGCGCGGTCTGCAGCGCCTTCATCACGGCCTTGGCGGCGTCGCCGATGGGGACGTCGCCCGGCCGTCCGCCCTCGTGGAGCAGGTCCATCTTGTACATCGTGGAGTCGCCGAAGAGTTCGCGCTGGTGGCGGTAGAACGAGGCGGCGACCGCGGGGAACATCTCGCTGCGCGGGTCGAGCCAGTCGGGCCGGTCGAAGCCGACCCAGCCGCCCTGCGGGACGACCGGTCCGGTGGGGTTCTTCTCCGTGAACCGCGGCGGGACGGTGCCGTAATAGCCGGGCAGCACCGGGTTCATGCCGAGTTGGCGCAGTCGGTCCGCGATCCTGCGGCCGAGTTCCGCACGGTCCTGCAGCTGCTGCTCGGAGACGGGGCCGCCGAAGCCGAACATGTTCTGCATCAGCCACCACGGCTGGTGCGCCGGGCCGGGGATCCAGGACCGGAGCTCGTCCTTGGAGTAGCCGAAGTCCTGGAGGGCCGCGTAGTAGACGGCATCGGCGCCCATCTGGACGAAGACCTCGTTCGCGCCGTGCAGGGCGAGCAGATCGATCTGCTTCTCGTAGGCGGCCCAGTCGCGGTAGGCGCCGGAGTAGCCGTCGTCGGTGTCGTTGAGCGCGAAGCGGTGTGGCACCGAGGCGTCCTTGCGGACGGTGCCGGCGGGGGCGGGCAGTGTGCGGGGCAGTTTCGCCGTGCTGTCGCCCGGCCATCCGAGGTCGACCTTCGCGGTGTACTTCAGGTACCAGTTGACGCCGCTGAGGATCACGGCGGGGCTGGTTCCCTGGACACGGAGATCGCCGGCGCTGCCGGAGACGACGAAGTAGTCGCCGGACTCGGGGCGGCTCACCGGGACGAGTGTGAACTGGGAGACGTGGCGCGGCAGCAGCCGTGCGAGGGCTGCTCTGGCCGGACCCGTGGCGAAGGCGGGCCGGCCGGCGGAAGCCACCGCGGCGGCCCCGGTCCCGGTGGCTGCGGCGGTGGTGGAAGTGCCCAGGACCGTGGCCAGTGCGGCAAGGGCCATGGCCAGGAACGCGGCGGTCCAGGATCTCGGTTCTCTCATTGGCAGCCCATCGGAGAGGGATTATTAATGGAGCGTTCGATAATATGGAGGCGGGTGATGAAGCCCGTCAATACACCGGACCGCTCGTTGTGGACCGGCTGGGTAGAGTGCCCAGCACGACAGCGGGGAGGGTGGGGGTACGGACGCACATGGCAGCCAGGAGAACAGCGGCGAACGGGCCGCATGTGCTTCGGCGGATGAACGTCGCTGCCGTCCTGGCGGCGCTGCGGGAGGCCGACTCCACCGCCACCAGCGTCAGCGGCCTCGCCGCGGCCACGGGGCTGTCACGGCCCGCGGTGACAAGAGCCCTGGCGGACCTGCGGGACCGCGGCCTGGTGGAGTTCACCTCCACGGGCAATTCGCTGCAGCCCGGACGGCCGGCGCAGTACGCCAGGTTCCGCGCCGAGACGGGGTACGTCGCCGGAATAGACATCGGACCCCACAAGGTGCTGGTGGCGATCGCAGACCTCGCGGGTCGGGTCCTGACGGTCCATCACGCAGCGGTGGACGCGGGCACTGACGGGCTGCAGATGGTCGACACCGTTCGCGCCGCACTGACCACCGCGGTCAGGGAGGCGGAAGTTCCGCTGTCCCAGCTGTGGGCGGTGACTGCCGGCACGCCCGGCATCGTCGACCGGGACCGCGGCGAGATACTGCTGGCTCCGAGCATCCCCGGCTGGGCCGGGCTGCCCGCGGTGACGCGACTCGGCGACTGGTTGCACTGCCCGGTGTCCATCGACAACGACGTCAACCTCGCCGTCCTCGCCGAACGGCGACGGGGGGCCGACGCCGAGAACGAGAGCCTGGTATTCGTGCAGTGGGGCCGGCGCATCGGCTGCGGCATCGTCATCAACGGCAAGCCGTATCGCGGGCATTCGGCCGCCGCCGGGGAGCTGGGCTTCATCGACCTGGCATCCGACCCCGACGCGCCTCCCGCACCGCGCCCCTCCGACGGCACCGGACCGTTCGAGCGGTTGGTCGGGGCGGCAGCCATCCATCGGCTCGCCCTGGAGGCCGGCGCGCCGGCAGGCGACGAGGACGACATCGCACCGCTCTTCGAGGCGGCGGCGGCCGGTGACCGGGCCGCCACCGATGTCGTGGAGCGGGTGGCTGCCCGCTTCGCACGCGGTCTGGCCGCGATGCTGCTGGTGCTCGACCCGGACCGCGTCGTCATCGGTGGAGGAGTGTCCCGGGCGGGAGACGTCCTGCTGGAGCCGGTCCGCCGCCACCTCCGACTCCACGCCCTGGTACCGGTCACCATCCATGCGTCGACGCTGGGGGAGCAGGCCGTGGCGCTGGGCGCGGTGCGCCATTGCCTGGGAATCGCGGAGGAGCGGATGCAGGGAACGTCCCAGGGCTGAGCAGGCGCCGCGAGCACCTGGCCGGTACGTCGGCGCCCAGGGGCAGCCGTGAACCGGGGGCGCGGCGGGCCGGTGTCAGGACGGAGTCCCCGGGTCGGTGTACCGCAGCAGCGTGCCCACGCCCTCGTGCAACCTCAGCTCGTTCTCCGGTACGACGACCAGCTCGGCGCCGGTGCCGACGAGGGCCCGGACGAGGGCCTCGTCGGCGCGTTCCTCGCGCGGGGCCCGAACGCCGAAGGAGGTCAGTTCCGCCTCGGTCAGGGCGAGCTGAGTGGGCTGGGAGCCCGTCCAGAGGCGCAGCGAGGCTCCTGGCGGCCGGTTCAGCAGCAGTGCCGCGACCTGGCCGCGCTGGAGCGCGGCGACAGTCGCGGCCAGCCCCTCCGTCATGGGGCCGTCCAGGGCGCGCCGGCCGATGAAGACGTCCACGAGTTCCCGGTCGTGCGCGGCCATGTGGCCGCGGAAGACGCCGTCGAGCTGCGGCTCCAACAGGGCGCGTCCGGTGTCGGTGGGGGTCCGGCCGCCCACCCGTACGACCTTGTCCCGCAGGGCGTGCGGCAGGCGGCGGATCAGCACGTTGCACGCCCACTCGTCCCCGCCCACGACGACGGCGTCGGCATGGGCGCGCCGTGCCCGTTCGTCCAGCCGGTGGCCGAGCCGGAGGGCGGTGCGGTGCCAGGTCGCCACCGCTACCCTGCGGTGCAGCCGCTCACCCGGGGTGACGGTGGACGCGGGCCAGGTGCCGGTCTCCGCCTCCAGAGTCACCCAGCCGTGGGTCTCGGCGGTCGGGAGGCCGCCGTAGTGGACGACCACGGCCATGTAGGGGATCTCCGGAACGTGCTGTCCGACCAGGGGCATCGCGTCCGGCAGGGTGCTGTAGCGCGCGGAGTCGTGTTCGGGCGGCCTGGGCAGCTCCCCGTCCAGGACGAGTGCGCCATGGGCGGCGAAGATGGCCTGACCGTGCACCCCCGGCACCGCTGTGTCGGCACCGACCGCCTCCTCCAGTGCGTTCAGCAGCGCCCGGTCCGAGCCCTGACGCGACAGACTGTCGCGCAGCCGCTGCCAGCGCAGCGCGATCGCTCGCTCGGGATGCTCGACGTCCCGGGAGGTGTCCAGGTACACGGAGGCGAACGGACCCGGCTCCGCGTAGAGGGGTTCAAGAAACGACAACTTCATCGCCACTCCTCGTCGACGGGTCTCCCCTCCTTTGATGATGCGCGCCCCAGGGAGCGGCGATGAAACTCGACGAACGCGATGCGGTGCGGAATGCGGGGCGGTCGGGCGCCGGCCGTAACAGCCGCGGCCCGATGCGGGCGGACACCTTGCGCGCTTCCGCTCCGGAAAGTGATTGTCCGGCACTTCATGTAAGTGTTCAGACAGGGCGGAAGTATGGGAAATCTTCCGGAAGACATGGTGTCCTGGGCCTCGGCCTCACGCGGTGAAGGCGGTGCCGTCCAAGGTCCAGTGAGGTCGGGCGTGATACCGAGGGCGGTGTGGACGTGCGTGGCGACGTCGGCGTGGTGGAGGGGCGACGGGGCCTTGCCGGGGGTCAGGCCGGGACCGCAGGCGAGGTCGAGGCGTACGCCGTCGGTGCCGATCACCAGCACGTGGGCGCTGTTCATGGGCGGTTCCAGGGGACTCGTGGGTGGGCGTGAGAGGGAGGTGTCAGGGGCCGACGCGACGGAGCCGGGTCAGGCTGCTGGCGTAGTCGCCGATGGGAAGCCGCGGGTCGATGCCGTGGCGTACGAGGACGGCGCCGCTGTGGACCTGGTTCAGCTCCGGGTCCAGGTAGCGCGCCTCGGGATCGAGAGCGGGCAACCGTACCGGGGCGGAGCGGTGGCCGAAGCGGGTGGTGGGACGCCAGACGAGGAGCACGTGCTCGCTGTCGTCCGGAGCCGCGTAGTGGACGGCCGTCACCGGCTCGGTGGCCGGGGCGACCCGGTGCTGGTGCCCCCTCTGCACGAGCGGACGGATCAGCTTGTACTCGGCCACGAGCCCCGCGGCTTCGGAGAGTTCCTCCTCGGACCACGACGTCAGGTCGCCGCCGAGACCCAGCGCGCCTGCCATGGCGACATGGAAGCGGAAGCGCAGCGGGGTGCGCCGGCCGGTGGCGGTGTTGGGACTGTCGGTCACCCACGCGGCCATGGCCTGGGCGGGGAAGAGCTGACCGAAGCCGTGCTGGATGCCGATCCGGTCGACCGGGTCGGTGTTGTCCGAGGTCCAGGCCTGGTCGGTGCGGGCGAGGATGCCGAGGTCGACGCGCCCGCCGCCGCCCGCGCACGCCTCGATGCGCAGGCCGGGGTGGGCGGCACGGAGCCGGTCCATGATGCGGTGGACGGCACGGGTGTGGTCGATCCACAGGCGGTCGGGGTCGGGGTGGCCGTCCCATCCCGCTTCGGTGAAGGCCCGGTTGGCGTCCCACTTGAGCCAGTCGACGCCGTTCTCGCGCACCAGGTGGTCGAGGGTCTGCCGGGCCCAGGCCTCGACCTCGGGCCGGGCGAAGTTCAGCACGAGCTGGTTGCGCAGTTCGGTCGCGTCGAGCTGGGGGGAGTGGAGGACCCAGTCCGGGTGCGCGCGGTACAACTCGCTGTCGCGGTTGACCATTTCCGGCTCGACCCACAGCCCGAAGCCCATGCCGAGGCGGTGCACCTCGTCGGCGAGCGGCCGCAGTCCCCGGGGGAAGGCCTCGGGGCGAGGAGTCCAGTCGCCGAGCCCGGACCGGTCGTCGCGCCGGGTGCCGAACCAGCCGTCGTCCAGGACGAAGAGTTCGGCACCGACGCGCGCGGCCACCTGGGCCAGACGGATCTGACCGGCCTCGTCGACGTCGAATCCGGTGGCTTCCCACGAGTTGTAGAGCACCGGCCGGTCCCGCTCGGGCTCGGGCAGGACGTGCCGGCGTACGTAGTCGTGCCAGGCGCGGGCGGCGCCGCCGAAGCCGTGCGGGGTGAACAGCCCGGCGTACACCGGTGTGCGGAGGGTCTCGCCCGGCTGCAAGGTCCAGCTGAGGCCCTCGTGGCCGAATCCGCCGGTCCAGGTGGTGCGGCCGGTCGGGTCACGGTGGATCGTGACGCGCCAGCTGCCGCTCCAGGCGAGCGCCGTGCTCCGGACCTCCCCCTGGTCCTCGCTCGCGGTGCCGTCGTCGAGGGCCAGCCAGGGACTGGCGTGGTGGCTGGTGAGACCTCGACGGCTGGTCAGTACGGTCTCTGCGACGGGAAGCCGGTCGCGCTGGAGCTGGAACTCGCTGTTCCAGCCCCCGGTCAGATGGCTGAGCCGGTAGTCGGGCAGCGGAGGAGCGGTCCATGACGCCGAGTCCAGCCGGTCGACGGTGATCGGATCCGGCGGACCGTCCGCGGCCCCGGTGTGGGTCAGTTCCGTCCAGCGCTCGATGACGTCGGTGTCGCTCCGGACGCGGTAGCAGAGTTCGGCCCGCAGGGGGTGGTGCCGGTCGTCGAGGCGCAACCGCAGTTCGCCGCCGTCCATGGTGTGACCGGCGAACCGCCACTGGGCGCCCCGGGTCCCGTCGGCGAAGCGGACCTGAAGGCCGGCCGGGCCGAAGCGCGCCCCGGTCTGCGGCGCGAGTTCGTCGGCGGCCGCGTCGGCCTCGAAGCTGCTCGCCGCAGGGGAGACCGCGTCCGGGAGGTCGGCGAGCGCCGCGGTGTCGAGCGGCAGGCCCCAGTGGAGGTGCCGCGGGCTGCCGTCGGCGGCGAGGCGCAGCGCGTAGAGGCTGTTCGGCGTGCGCAGGACCGCGAGGCCGGGGCCGGGTTCGAAGGTGACGGGCGGGAGCGTGGCGTGCACGGATGGATCCCCTGAGGTCTGGTGAGGAACAGGGTGCGGTCCAGGGCTATTTGGAGAAGAGGTGGCACAACACCGGCAAGACGGAGTGGTGTTGGAGAAGTCCTGGGGGAGCAGAGGAGGGCCCGAGCGTAGGGCGGCACCCACACCCAAATCAATACTGGAAGAAGTTATTTATTTGCTCTATGTTGCTCCCGTGTTTCGACATCACTCCCGCCCTCTGGTCAGTGCGCCCGCCGAGACCGCGGTCCTCGCCCTGCTTCTTGCGGAGGGGCCGCTCAGCAGAGTGGAACTGGCACGGCGGACGGGACTCTCCTCGACCGCGGTCACGAAGGCGGCCAGGCCCCTCATCGACGACGGCTATCTGTACGAACTTCCGCCCGAGCGCACCGCGCCCGGTGCCGGCCGACCGGTCAACCCTCTCGCGGTCGACCCCGACCGGGAGTACTTCATCGGATTGAAGATCAGTGGCGACCAGGTCTTCGGCGCCGTCTGCGATCTGCGGGCCGGGATCCGGGCCACCGCGGGCAGGCCGCTCGACGGCTGCACCCCCGGGGCCGTCGCCGAGCTGACCGCCGAACTGGTCGACGAACTGCTCGACACCGAACCCGCGTTCCGGGACCGGACCCGACACCTCGGCGTCGCGGTCAACGGGGACGTGGACCGCGAAAGCGGCCGGCTCCGCCACTCCGGCCTGCTGGGCTGGCGCGAGGTCCCGCTCGCGGAACTGCTCACCGAAGCCACCGGCCTGGCAGTAACCGTCGAGAACGACGTCAGAGCCCTGGCCGTCGCGGAGCACTGGTTCGGCGAGGGCATCGGCACCGAATACTTCGCGCTGGTCACCATCGGTGCGGGTATCGGCTCCGCGCTCGTCGTCAACGGGCAGTTGATCAGGGGGGCGTACGGGGTCGCGGGGGAGGTCGGACACCTCTGTGTCGACCCGACCGGTCCGCGCTGCCGCTGCGGGGGGCGCGGCTGCGTCGAGGCGATCGCCTCGACCGACGCGATCCTCGCAGCGGTCCGCCAGGCCACCGCGGAGCCGCACCTCACGTTCTGCGAGGCCGCCGACATCGCCAGGGAGGGCCACCCGGCAGCCCGCGAAGCCTTCGCCAGGGCCGGACACGCCATCGGGGTCGGCATCTCCGCACTGGTCAGCCTCGTCGGCCCGGAGCGTGTCGTCGTCAGCGGCGAAGGCGCCGACGCCTACGACCTGTTCAGCCGCCACATCCAGGAGGCGTACGCCGAACACGCCTTCGGGGCGGCTTCCCGGTGCCCGCTGTCGCTGCGGCCGCTCCCCTGGGAGGAATGGGCCCGAGGCGGTGCTGCCGTGGCCATCCAGGCCCTCTTCCCGCAGTACGCGGCCACCACCACGATCGGCGTCGGCTGAGCACTCGCGCAGCCGTCGCGTACGACTCCCTCCTCCGGAGCGAAGACCACCCTCGACGTCTAGTACCAGCGGCCTCAAGGGCTGACCCCGCACCGCACCACCCTGTACCACGCACAAGGCAGACGCACGCACCCCCACCCGTAAGGAGCCCCCGTGACATCCCGCTTCACCTTGCTCCGACGCGCGACCGCAGGCCTCGTCACCTCGTCCGCGCTCGTCCTCGCCACCCTCACCCCCCACGCCGCCGCGGCGGACACGGGGACGGCGCCGCCCCCGGCCCTCACCGGCGGGCAACTCGCCGCCTCATGGACCGCCCCGCTGTCGACCCGGGACCGGTACGTCGTCGACGCCGACGGCGACCGGTTCAAGCTCAAGTCAGGAAACTGGGCCGGCGCGCAGGGCACCTGGACGGGCAGCGGCGACGTGGGGGACGTCGCCAACCACCAGGCCAGGCAGATGTCGAACAACATCCCGCTCGGCCTGGACCGGAAGCCGATGGCCCAGATCCTGGCCGACTTCCACGCCCTGGGCCTCAACAGCATCCGGCTGCCCTTCGCCAATGCCCTGATCCACGACACGAGCGTCGTCCCGGACTCGGCCGTCGCCGCCAACCCGCAGCTCAAGGGCAAGACCCCGCTGCAGGTGCTCGACGCCGTCGTCGGGGCCCTGACCACGGACGGCTTCGCCGTCATCCTCAACAACCACACCACCAGCTACCGCTTCTGCTGCGGCCTGGACGGCAACGAGCGCTGGAACAGCGGCCAGTCGACCCAGCAGTGGATCGACGACTGGGTGTTCCTGGCCAAGCGCTACCAGGCCGACAAGCGGGTCGTCGGAGCCGACCTGCGCAACGAGGTCCGACGCGACACCTGGGACGATCCCAACTGGGGCTGGGGCGACGACCACGACCTCAACAAGGCGCTGGAAGAGGCCGGTAACAAGATCCTGCAGGCCAACCCGGACATGCTCGTCATCATGGAGGGCATCAACTGGCAGGGCATACCCACCGATCTGACCCCCCACGGCCGCCCGACGCTCACCCCGGTCGCCACCCTGTCCAACACGCTGATCCGCTCCGACAAACTCGTCTACGCCGCCCACTTCTACGGCTACACGGGACCGAACCACACCGGCGCCACCGGCACGGGCGAGACACACGACCCGCGCTACGAGGAGCTCACCCCCGCACAGCTCGCCCAGGTCGTCGACGACCAGGCACTGTTCGTCACCCGGTCCGGCCAGCACTTCACCGCACCCGTGTGGATCAGCGAGTTCGGCGCCGCAGGCCGTGGAGAGACCGACGCCAAGGAACGTGCCTGGTTCGCCAACTTCACCGACATCATGGTGAAGAACGACACCGACTTCGCCATCTGGCCCCTCGTCGGCTGGACCGACACGAACGGCACACCGCAGGACAACTGGGCCATGGTCAACTACAGCGCGAACGGCACCCGGCTCGGCGTCATGGACGCGGGCGACTGGCGCGCCACCGACTGGAACAAGCTCGTCAACGCCCCCGGCCGCACCGGCCGGATCGCCCCGACCCCGCGCTGGAACATGCTCGACCTGGACCACGCCGACTACAACGTCTCCGCCGGCATGCTCGCGAAGCCGGACTGGTCGCCGGGCAACCGCAAGGCCAACTGCCCCGACAGTCAGCGCGTGACCGGGATCGCCCGGAGCAGCAGCCGAGGACTGTGCACCGACGCCGGGCAGCCGGCGAAGGCGAGCGGCCCCTGGACCGTCGTCACCGACGAGCGGTACGTCACCGGCGGCGACTGGGCGAGCGGCTACAACAAGCTCCAGTGCCCCGGCAACACCTTCGCCGTCGGCTACAGCGTGAGCGGAAACGCCATGGCGGCCCTCCTGTGCGCACCCGCGACCGCCGCCCTTCCCACCACCGGCCGCGCCCTCTGGTTCGACGGCGGCGACAACCGGCCCGCCACCGGCGGCTCGACCGCCAGTGACTGGGCACCGGGCCACTACAAGGGCCAGTGCCGCGACAACGAGTACCTCGCCGGCGTCGCCTACACCTGGAAGTGGAACCACGGCGGCGTCCCCGACGCCCTGCTGTGCCGCCCGCTCGCCTGAGCCGTCCCATCGACTTCAGGCCCGTCACGACCGACCTCCGAGCGATTCCGGCCGCCCGACTCCGGGCGGCCGGCCCGGCCCGTACCGTCTGCGCGCCTTCCGCGAGGAGGCCCTCGGTCTGGGACTCGTCCTCACGGACGCGGATCTCCCGTTCGTTCTCGGCCGGGCGGTCAGCGGTCAGAGTTCTGCGTCGAGAATGGCCGACCACACCGTGCCCTCCGTGCCCCCGTCGGGCCGGGGCAGCGCCATCTCCGCCCAGATGATCTTTCCTCGGGGGTTATAACGGGTGCCCCAGCGCTCGGCCAGTTGTCCGACGAGGAACAGGCCGCGGCCCCCTTCGTCCATCGCGGCGGCATCGCACAGATGGGGCGAGGTGCTGCTGCTGTCGCCCACCTCACAGGTCAGGGTGCGGTCGAGCAGCAGTCGTACGGTGACCGGTGCGGAGCCGTAGCGGATCGCGTTGGTGATCAACTCGCTGAGCACCAGTTCCGTGGCGAACACGAGCTCGGACAGACCCCAGTCGTCGAGCTTCTCGGCCACGACAGCACGCATTCCCGCCACGGCAGCGGGATCGAACGGTACGTCCCAGTCGGCGACACGGTCGGGCGGGATCGCCCGTGTCCGGGCGATGAGCAGTGCCACATCGTCCTTCGGCCGATCCGGCAGGAGCGCGTCGAGGACCGCCTGGCAGCTCTCCTCCGGCGACCGGTCGGGGTGGCACGCCAGGGTCTCACGCAGCAGCTCGATCCCCACGTCGATGTCTCGGGTGCGGTCCTCGATGAGCCCGTCGGTGTAGAGGATGAACTGCGTGCCTTCCGCCACTTGCAGTTCCGCCGCCTCGAACGGCATACCACCCAGGCCCAGGGGCGGGCCGGCCGGCAGGTCGGGGAACGACACACTGCCGTCGGGCCTGACCAGTGCGGGCAGGGGATGCCCGGCCCGAGCCATGGTGCAGTGGCGGGAGACGGGGTCGTAGATCGCGTACAGGCAGGTGGCCCCGATGATCGCCGCGTCGGCGCCGGACTCCGTCTCCTCCTGGTCGATGCGCCCGATCAGGTCGTCGAGGTGGCGGAGGATCTCGTCGGGCGGCAGGTCGAGTGTGGAGAAGTTGTGCACGGCCGTGCGGAGCCGTCCCATCGTCGCGGCGGCATGCAGGCCGTGGCCGACGACATCCCCGACGACCAGCGCCACCCGGCTGCCCGGGAGCGGGATCACGTCGAACCAGTCGCCGCTCACCCCGGAGTAGGCGGGCAGGTAGCGATGGGCTACGTCGAGCGCGCTCTGTTCGGGCAGGGCCCGCGGGAGCAGGCTGCGTTGCAGAGTCATGGCCATGGCGTGCTCACGGGTGTAGCGGCGGGCGTTGTCGATGCTGACGGCCGCCCGTGCGACCAGTTCTTCGGCCAGGGACAGGTCGTCCTCCTCGAACGGCTGGGGCTTCTCGGAGCGCCAGAAGTTGGCCATGCCCAGGATGACGCCCCGTGCCTGGAGAGGCACCGTGATGAGCGAATGGATGCCGTAATCGACGATCCTCCGTCTCCGCTCCGGGTCCTGGGCGAGCCAGCCGGGAGCTTCGGACAGGTGGGGCACCAGCTCCGGCCGGCCTGCGGCGAAGGCCCCTGCCTGTGGCGTGGAGGAAGGAAAGCTGATCAGCTGACCGAGTTCGTACAGGGGATGGTCGTCCCGGATGCCGCGTACCGCGGTGCGGCGCATGACCGTGTCCGTACCGGTCGGCTCGTCCCCGTGGAGGACCGGTTCGGCCAGATCGACGGTCGTGAAGTCGGCGAGCCGGGGAACCGCGATCTCGGTCAGTTCCTCGGCCGTGCGCACCACATCGAGCGTGGCACCGATGCCGAGACCGGCGTCGTACAGCAGGCGGAGCCGCTCGCGGGCGTGCTCCGCCCTGCCGGACAGCGCCCGCAGCTCTGTGGAGTCACGCAAGGTCACGACTGTCCCCCGGGGCCCACCGCGGCGACCCGTCGGCCGCTGGTTCACCGCGAGTAGTCGGCTCCCCACGAGGTGCACTTCGTCCGTGGCAGCGCGCCCCGAGGTCAGGAGCTCCACCATGCCGGGATCAATGCTGGACAAGTCCGGGATGCTTCGTCCCTCGGCGTCGAGCGGCAGATCCAGCAGCCGTCGGGCCTCGTCGTTGGCCAGCAGCAGCCGTCCGCCTTCGCCGACGATGAGCACGCCTTCGCGCACGGCGTGCAGCACCGCGTCGTGATGCTCGTACATGCGATTCATCTCGGCAGGGCCCAGGCGGTAGGTCTGCCGTCGCAGCCGCCCGGTCACCAGGGCCGTCCCGCTCGTGGCCACTCCGAGCGCAACCGCTCCCGCACCGAGGATGATCGGCATCTGCCGTGCCACCATGCCGGTCACACTCTCGATCTTCATGCCGGCAGCCACCAGGGCGACGACCAGCGCGTGATCGTGGACGGGGACGATGACCTGCACCTCGCGGCCGAGCGGGCCGTTGACTCTCTCGGTGTACACGTGTCCCGCCAGTGCCGGCGCGAGGGTGGCGACGGCCTTCTTCCCGATCAGCTCCGGCCGGGGGTGGGTGTAGCGGATCCCTTTCGTGTCCATCACCACGATGAAGTCGACGCCCGTCGCCTTCCGCCCCGCCTCGGTGAGCGGCTGGAGCACCTTGGAAGGATCAGGAGCCTTCAGCGCCGCCAGGACGCCCGGTGAATGAGCGTAGGCCTGCGCGACGGCGAGGGAGCGGTTTCTCGCCTCAGTACTGCTGTCGTGCCGGGCCTGCACTACGAGCGCCAGCACCGAAGCGGCCACGAGGAGCACGACCACGACCACCTGCAGGGCGAAGACCTGGCCTGCGAGGCTCCGGGGGTACTTGCCCGTGAGTGACCGCATCTGTGCGCTCCGGGATCGGCCCAAACGACTAACCCAGTGCCCTTTGTAACACCGTGAGATCGAAGGTGCGTGCGGTCGGGGCGCGCTCGGAGGCGGTACCGAGTGGTCGTCCGACGACAACCCGGCAGTAGTGGGACCGGATCGGCGCCAGGAGGGCACGGATACCGCGTGCGGCCGCAGTGCTCCGTTCCGCGGTGAGCGATTACCGTACTTGCCGGCTCCGGAGAAGGCAGGCCGGCCGACCGCGTCAGGAATCGATGGAGTCGTCTGCCGTCAGCCCGGAGAGCCGTGGACGCCGATGCCCGGGCCGGAGGAAGCGAGGCCCAGACCGGTACGGCGGCGCTCCTCGAGGAACTCGATGCGCCGGGCCTGTTCGTCGGTGATCACATCGCACACCCAGTCCCAGTGCAGCGCCACCCGGTCGCCGGCACAGAGCCCGTCGAGCAGCGTCAGTCCACCGGCCGAGCAGCGTACGGTCTCCTCCCGCCACGCGCCGTCGGCAAGCCCCGCACCGTCCCAGCACAGCGGGCGTGACCGCACGGTCGCGAAGTCCCTGTCGGCGGCCACCACCACTCCTGTACGGACGCGGCACTGGTCGAGCACGGACAGGGCGGTCGGATGGCCGCTCGACCGCAGCATCGGGGCCCACGGATACACCTCGAACACCTGGAAGCTGTGATGGGCCAGGGCGCGCCGCCCGGCCTTGCGCCAGGTGCCGCCGGGCTGTCCCCGGAACCGGTCGCTCATGCGCTCCACCAGAGCGGCGGGATCGGCCCGGTCCAGCAGCTCGTTGCCGATCCAGTACGCCTCGACCACCCGCACGTCGAGCGGGTCCGCCAGCCCGGCCGTCTCCGCGAGGAACTGGAGATAGCACCAGGCCCCCTCGAACCGCCGGGCGCGCCGCTCGATCTCGGCGGTGGCGTCACGGCGCAGGAGGGCCGTCGCACCGGCGGGGCCGCAGTAGCCGAGCTCGTTGGGCGGATAGGCGTATCGCGCGAACAGCAGGGCGCCCTCGGCACTCACTCAGCAGATCCTCGGTAGTTGTTCGCCGATCGGCAGCCCGATCACCCGGCTCCCGCCCAGCCCCGTCCTCGCCACGACCATCCCGGCGTGATCCGGAACGCAGCTGCCGATCCGGCAGGCGGACCTGCCCAGGGGATGGGCCCGCATGGCGGCCAGCACCCGGTCCGCGTCCGCGGCCGGGACGATCGCGATCAGTTTGCCCTCGTTGGCCACCTGGAGCGGGTCGAGCCCGAGCAGACTGCACGCGTCGCGCACCTCGGGCGGCACGGGAAGCAGCCGCTCGACCAGTTCGACGCCCACGTCCGAGGCGCGGGCGATCTCGTTCAGCGAAGCCGAGACGCCCCCGCGTGTGGGGTCCCGGAGCACATGGAGGTCGGCACCGGTGGCGAGCATGGCGGCGACCAGTCCGTGCAGTGCTGCGGTGTCGCTCTCCACCGTCGTGCCGAATTCGAGGCCCTCCCGGCAGCTCATCACGGCCACACCGTGCACACCGATGTCGCCGCTGACGAGCACCGCGTCGCCGGGCAGCGCCCGGCGGGCATGGACGTCGACACCGGGAGGGATCACGCCGATGCCCGAGGTGTTGAGGTAGACGCCGTCACCACTGCCGTGTTCCACGACTTTCGTGTCCCCGGTGACCAGGCGTACGCCGGCGTCCTCGGCGGCCCGGCCCACCGCCTGTGCGATCCGGCCGACGTCGCTCAGCGCGGTGCCCTCGGCGAGGATGAAGGCGGTGGACAGGAACAGCGGCGTCGCACCCGACATGGCCAGGTCGTTGACCGTGCCGTTCACCGCCAGCTCCCCGATGGACCCACCGGGGAAGAACATCGGCTTCACCACGAAGGAGTCCGTGGAGAAGGCGAGGCGCGTACCGGAGCCGACCGTCAGTACGGCCGAGTCACCGAGGTCGGCGGCGGCCGCGGCACCGTACGCGGGCAGGAACAGGTGCTCGATCAGCTCGCCGGACATCGCACCGCCGCCCCCGTGACCCATGACGACGGACGGGATGTCCCGCAGCGGCACCGGGCAGGCCCACCCCTCGAAGTCGAGACCGGGCACGTCGTTCACCACGGCGGTCATTTCCTGCATCGCGTCAGTCACCTCGCATCGACCAGTTCCAGGCGGCGGTGGGTGTAGTACGCGGCGCACGCGCCCTCGGACGACACCATGGTCGCGCCGAGCGGATTCCTCGGCGTGCACTCCTTGCCGAACGCCTCGCACAGATGGGGCTTGATCAGGCCCTGGAGGACTTCGCCCGAGCGGCAGAGCGACGACTCGGCGGTGTGGATGTCCGTCACGTCGAACCGCTGCTCCGCGTCGAACGCCCGGTACTTCTCGGAGAGCCGCCAGCCGCTGCGGGGAATCTCCCCGATGCCGCGCCAGGTCCGGTCGGTCACCTCGAAGACATCGGCGAGCATTTCCATGGCGGGCACGTTGCCCTCCTCGCGCACGGCCCTGGGGTAGGCGTTCTCCATCTCGTGCCGGCCCGCCTCCAGCTGGACGACGGTCCGGCGGATCCCTTCGAGGATGTCCAGCGGCTCGAAGCCGGTCACCACGATCGGCACCTTGTACTTCCGGGCCAGCGCCGGGTACTCGGCCGTCCCCATCACACTGCACACATGGCCCGCGGCGAGGAACGCCTGCACCCGGCACGTCGAGGACTCCATGATCGCGGCGATCGCCGGCGGCACCAGCACATGGGACACCAGCAGCGAGAAGTTCCGCACACCGAACCGCTGGGCCTGGTACACCGTCATGGCGTTCGCGGGGGCGGTGGTCTCGAACCCGATCCCGAAGAAGACGACTTCGCGGTCGGGGTTCTCCCGGGCGATCCTCAGCGCGTCCAGGGGCGAGTACACCACGCGCACGTCGCCGCCGGCGCTCCTGACGGAGAAGAGGTCCTGGCTGCTGCCGGGCACGCGCAGCATGTCGCCGAACGAGCAGAAGACGACGCCGGGCCGGGCGGCGATCGCCAGCGCACGGTCGATGGTCTCCAGCGGGGTGACGCAGACGGGACATCCCGGTCCGTGGATCATCTCCACACTGTCCGGCAGCAGTTGGTCGATGCCATGCCGGATGATGGAGTGGGTCTGGCCGCCGCAGACCTCCATCAGGGCCCACCTCCGCGTGGTGGCCGCGTGGATCCGGTCGATCAGCTTCTTCGCGAGATCGGGGTCGCTGAACTCTTCGAGATACTTCACCGGCCGACTCCTTCGGGAGACGCGTCCTGCTGGGCCGCGTGGTCGAAACCGTCTCCGAACTCCTCGGCCAGGATGCCGAGCCGCTCGAAGTCGGCAAGGGTGTCCAGTGCCGACCGTTCGTCGAGGCGCTGGATGGCGAATCCGACGTGCACGATGACGTATTCGCCGACGGTCGCATCGGGGATGTACTGGAGACACACCTCCTTGCGCACCCCGCCGAAATCGACCTCGGCCATCACGGTGCCGTCGACTTCGGCGGTGCTGAGGACGCGCCCCGGAACAGCCAGACACATGGTCTCTCTCCTCTGTGGATCCCTCTTGAGGTACGGCGGTACGGTCGTGCGGCGGCATCAGACCGATGCGGCGATCATGAGCTGGCCGAGGGCGATCCCGCCGTCGTTCGGGGGGAGCAGAAGCGGCCGCAGAACGGTGAAACCCCGTTCGGTCAGGCCGCGTTGCACCGCTTCGAGCAGTACGGCGTTCTGGAATACGCCGCCGCCCAGCGCCACGGTGGAGAGTCCGGTGCGGGTGCGGCAGAGGTTTGCGAGGCGGACGGCCAGAGCGGCGAGGGCGGTGTGGAGACGCGCGGCGATCAGCTCGGCCGGAACGCCGGCGCGTACGTCGGACACCACGGCCCGGATTACGGGGCCCGGATCCGCGACGGCGGGTTCCTCCCCTTTCCCCTGACGGATGGCGAAGCGGTAGCCGTCCTCCGCCGCGGTGGGGCCGGCTGCGGCGGCACGGGCCAGCCCTTCCAGTTCCATGGCCGCCTCCGCCTCGTACGTCACCACGTGCCGGACGCCGGCCAGGGAAGCGACCGCGTCGAAGATCCGGCCCACGCCCGAAGTGGGCACGCAGCCGAATCCGGTGGCGAACTGATGGGCCAGTACGTCGCGTTCGGCGGGCGGGCAGGCGCGGACCGCGGGCATGTCGTCGTCCCAGGGGACGCCGGCCGCGTGCAGGTGCGCGAGGGCCATCCGGTACGGCCGCAGCACACTCGCGTCGCCCCCGGCCAGCGGTACGTACCCCAGGTGCGCGGCCCTGCTGGACGACGCGTAGCCGGCCACCAGGACCTCGCCGCCCCAGGCCGCCCCGTCGGCGCCGTGGCCGGTGCCGTCGAAGGCGATGCCGATCACGCGCTCGTCCGCGCCCAGGCCGTGCTCCGCCATCACGGACGCGATGTGCGCGTGGTGGTGCTGCACGGTGCGGACCGGCCGCCCGGCCGCGTGGGCACGAGCCCAGTCGCCGGAGTGGTAGCCGGGGTGACGGTCGGCCACCAGCCGGGTGGGCACCACCCCGGTGAGGTCCTCCAGATGCTTCTCGGTCCGGGTCAGGGCGCCGACCGTGGACACGTCGTCCATGTCGCCGATGTGCTGGCTCAGCCAGGCGTAACGGCCCTCGGCCAGGGCACAGGTGTTCTTCAGGTCGGCTCCCACGGCGAGCGTCGGGGGCACGTCGAAGGGCAGTGCGAGCGGCAGCGGGGCGTATCCGCGCGAGCGGCGCAGCGGCAGCTCGGCACCGGCGGCCCAGCGGCTGACCGAGTCGTCGCACGGTACATGGATGCGCCGGTCGTGCCGTAGCCAGGCGTCGACCAGCGGTGCCAGAACGGTCATTGCGTCGCCGTCGTCGGTGACGATCGGCTCGCCCGACAGATTGGCCGACGTCATCACCAGCGCGTCCGGGCCCGGATCGTCGTCCCCGATCCCGAAGAGCAGGACGTGCAGCGGGGTGTACGGAAGGAGCAGCCCGAGGTGGGGGCTGCCGGGCGCCACGGCGTCGGACACCCCGCCCCCGGGACCGGCGGGATGCCGGGGCAGGAGCACGATCGGACGGCGGCCTCCGGACAGGAGCTCCTCCTCGTCCGCCGTGACGGTCACCAGCCGCCGCGCGACGCCGAGATCCGGCACCATCACCGCGAACGGCTTGCCGCCGCGCTGCTTGCGCCGGCGCAGCTCGGCCACGGCCGCGTCGTCGCGGGCATCGCACACCAGGTGGTACCCGCCGAGCCCCTTGACCGCGATGATCCCGCCCTCTGCGAGGAGCTTCCGGGCCGTACGCAGGGCGTCCTCGTCACGGGACAGGGACACGCCTTCCCGGCCGACCAGTTCGAGCCGCGGTCCGCAGTCGGGACAGGCGATCGGCTGGGCGTGGAAGCGCCGGTCGCGCGGGTCCTCGTACTCCGCCCGGCAGGCCCCGCACATCTCGAACTCAGCCATCGTGGTGGCGGCCCGGTCGTACGGCAGTCCGGTGACGATCGTGAACCGGGGGCCGCAGTGCGTGCAGGTGATGAACGGGTGGCGGTAGCGCCGGTTCGACGGATCGCCCAGCTCGTCGAGGCAGTCCCGGCAGGTGGCGATGTCGGGAGGGACCAGCGTCCTTGCCCGGTCGGACGCGCTGGAGGGTTCGATGGTGAAGCCCGTACCGCCGCGCGTCGGCAGCTCGGTCGTACGCAGGTCCTCGACGACCGCGAGCGGAGGAGCATCGGCGCTCAGGCGGCGGCCGAACTCCTCCACGGCCCCGGCCGCTCCCTCGACCTCGGCGAGCACCCCGTCGCCGGTGTTCGTCACCGAGCCCGTGAGCAGCAGCTCCGAGGCGGTGACATAGACGAAGGGCCGGAAGCCCACGCCCTGCACGACGCCGCGCACCTCGAATCTGCGCCGGATCCGCTGCTCCCGGCCGCGGCCCATCATCTCCAGCCCCGACAGGGCCTCCTGGGCCTTCGCGCGATCGATGAGCTCGACGGCGAAGCCCATGTGGAGAAGCACCCAGTCGTCGCGACCGGGCGCCTCGTCGAGCATGCCGATATTGACCCGGCGCCTGGCGCCCTCCACGTCCACCAGAGCCAGCTGGCCCGCATACCCGTCCACGATCTCCACGACGCGGCCAGGAATGCCTAGGCACATGATCAGGATCTCCGGGGTCGGGTGCTGTTCACGGACGCGGTCGGTACGGCCGGCACGAGCTGCCGGATCAGGGTGTGCACTGCCTGCATCGCCTCGGGCACCGCGCGGTCGACGGCTTCGCCGAGCCCGATGCCCTCCTCGACTCCGGCGGGTGTGCAGCCGACGAGGTAGGTGAGCGGAAGCGTACCGCCCAGTTGATCCAGGTTTGCAAGGACAGCTACCGGATTCATCCCATGTGCGTCGAATTCACCCGAACCGAGGTCCTCCACACCGATGCGGAGCACCGTCACCTCCCCGGGGGCGCCGCCCCCCGGGTAGGCGTCGACCAGAACCAGCGCGTCGTACCCGTCGAGCAGGTCGTACGCGAGATGCATGCCGCGGATGCCGTAGTCCACCACCCGGACCTGCGGGGGCACCCCGCCGTCGTGGGCCAGCCGGCGCACGACCTCCGGGCCGAAGCCGTCGTCGCCGAGAAACAGATTTCCGATGCCCGCGACCAGCACCCGGGCAGCGGTGTCGGGTTCCTTCGTCATCGTCGGCGCAGCCGCCCACTCCACTCGGGTCGGGATTCACATCGAACGGATGCGCAGGTATCGGCGGATGTCGGGGATCGACCTGATCCCGACCGCCACGGCGACGAGCGCCACGGCCGTGGCCGCTCCAGCGGTGATGAGGCCCAGGGTCTTCATGAGCGGTTCTCCTCTCGGTGCTGCGCCGTCTCCTCGGCGCTCAGGGGTGTCAGTTCGTCGGGCGCGAAGTAGAAGTAGCGGCCGTACCAGTCGTGCAGGTCCGCAGCGGGATCGTCGAGAAGGACCAGGGCGATGTGCGTACCACCGTCCACGTCCGAGAGGACGGCCGTCACCCGGGCCACCTGGCCGGCGAAGAACAGATCCTGCGCGTCCGCCCGCCGGGAGGGGTGGACGCGGACCAGGCTGTCCTTGGCCACCCGGACCCCGTCGATCACGACCTCGTCGCTCCCGGGCCGTACCGAGGCGTCGGCCGCCGGGTTCCACCAGGGTGCGCCCGCGGTGTCGAAGGCGGCGGGTTCCACGTCCCGGACATCGGCCGCCGGGTCCACGGGAGCCGCGGGCGGCGGCCGGTGCGGGTCGCGCAGCAGGCCGTGCAACTGCTGGAGGCCGGCCGGCGACATGCCGTCGCACCGGTCGATGATCTCCCGGGCCCGGGGATCGGTGGCACGGGCCTCCGCCTTCTCCTCCTCCGTCATGGTCATCACACGGAGGGTCAGGATCTCGTCGATCTCGGTCGAGTCGAACAGTGCTCCGGGGCTCTGCTCGGCGACCTCCGGGTAGTCGTACAGGATGATCGGCGCACCGAGGAGCGTGTCCTTCGTGCCCTTCGGTCCGGCCAGCACGGGCCAGCACCTGCGCTGGCGGCAACGGCCGGCGGCCGCCGCCGCCCCGGCGGGCGGTTCGAGCAGTGAGACGAACCCCGCGTCGTGCGCCCGCAGCAGCAGATGCGCGCCGATCAGCGAGGACCGGATCGCGGCGTCCTTGGTGGCCGCGGGCTCCGGATGCTCGTTGCGGACCGCCACCGAGAGACGCACGTATCCGTCGTCGACGACGGCCCGGGTGCGGACCCGGACCGTCAACGGCAGCCGCCGCCGCACGATCCGGCCCACCATCACATCCCGCGCGTCGGTCACCGGCTCGGTGTCCTCGCCGCCCGGGACCTCATGGACGGTGTCCGTCACCTCCCCCAACGGCAGGGCGGTCAGCACGACTTCACGCTCGACGGCCTCGTCCCAGGACATCACCGGCACCCCGTCGACGACGAGCTGCTCGACCGGTGCGTCCACCCCGTCCCCGCCCGTGCTCCGCACCTCGCGGGCCTGGAGCTGAAGGAAGCGCAGATGCACGGTGACGGCCGGCGGCCCGTCGTGCGGTGCCAGCAGGCACTGCATCTCCATCTCCGGCTCCTCGCCGAAACTCGCCGCCGTCGCGTGCGGCGGGCCCAGGACCCCGAACTGCCAGCGCGACCGGTTCTTGTGCGAACTCGCCCGGTACGGGTACAGGAGGTACCCCTCGTACAGGACGGCGTCGGCGATCGAACGCACCTGGTCGAGACTCACAGGACCACCTCGTCGTGCTCGGCCAGGAGGGCCTGGACCGTCTCGTCCCAGCTGATCAGCCCGCGCCGGGCCCGGAAGTCCGCGAAGCGTGCCAGCACCTCGTGGTCCAGCCGGATCCATCCGGTGCTCGGGTAGTGCGCCGCCACCATGCGTCGCCACACCTCGACCGGCATGGGGTGCCGGGCCTCGCAGTCCCACGGCACCTGCTCGACCCCGAAGCCCTTGCTGCCGCGGGTGAAGACCGTGCCCGAGAACATCAGGGCGAGGGGCACCGAACCCTCGCCCAGGGCGTGCAGGTAGCGGGAACCGATCACGTCGAAGTCGTAGGTGCAGGGCAGGGCGAGATCGACCTCGGTCGCACCGCTGAACCCCTGCACAGTGGTGTCGCAGCTCATCCACTGGAACGGCCTCAGGGTGTCCGTCCAGCGCTCCCGGCCGCCGAACAGCGCCACCAGGCCGCTCTGTTCGGCCTCGTCGTAATGGCGCCGCTGCGGCTCGATGCGGACCTGGCAGTGCAGCGCGATGGCGTGGATCCGCCGGCCCGTCCGCTCCTCGATCCGCAGCCGCGCGGTCAGCTGCGGAGCGGCCGCGTACGGATCGGCCACCACGTCGAGCACGGAGAACGCGAAGTCGTTCACGGCGCCCCGATCCCCGCGGCGGGCCGGCTGCGGTCCGCCACCCGGGCGAAGAAGCCGTCCACTGCGGCACGGGCCTCGGCACCACCATCGAACCCGCGCCACAGCGAGCGCAGTTGCCCCACCAACTCGTAACAGGCGTCGATCGGCACCAGATGGCACGAAGCGTCGCTCCGGGCCGTACGCCGGATCAGCAGCGCCTCCACGTCCGGACGCAGCACGGCGAGCTCCGGGCACGACTCGACGACGGCATCCCAGGCGTCCAGCGGCAGTTCCGACTCGGTGGCTCCGGCGGGCCCGGGGTAGAACGCGACCATCCGGTCCTGGACGGAGCTGCGGAACAGGAAGGCGAGCCCCACGGGAATCTGCAGCTCGTCCCAGGCGCGCCCGTCCACGGTCAGCCCGGCGAAGTGCAGATATCGCTCGGGGACCGCCCGGTAGCGCAGCTCCGCGTTCTCGTCGGTGAACAGCAGACAGCAGGCCCGGCAGGAACACATCAGAGCGCGGCTGTCGAGGTTCACCACATGGGAGTGGGTCTCGCCGATCGGTTCCGCGCACATCTCGCAGCGCTCGCCGGCGGGCGGCCGTGGCCGATTGCGCCTCAGTCGCAGCAGGGTGGAGGCCGGCGAGGCGGAACGGCCGGCGGGGATCACGGTGCCACCGCCGCGGGGACCGCCACCGAGACCGCGGCACCGTCCGACAGCAGGGGCAGCGGGGCCAGGTGGGCACCGTCCTCGTCGAGGCAGATCCCGGCCCGCCGCACGTCGTAGTGTGCATGGCACCCGGCGCAGCGCAGGATCGCGTCACCGGACCGACCGCCCAGCCGACGCGCCAGCGTGCCACCCTCGAACGGATGCTCGCAGCGCGCGCACCGGTCCTCGAAGGCGAAGAGATCCGTGCCCACCCGGCAGGCCACCACCGGCATCCTGCCGACACCGAACCGGGCCACGGCGCCGGACTCCAGCCCCGACAGCTCCGGCACGGCCTCCCACGACGCGCCGTCGTCGCCGGCCGTCCCGGGCTCCGTGCGCAGCCGGGTGAACAGCGAGTCCACCGCTACCAGCGGCCCCGCTGCCCCGGCGCCCTCACCGGCCGCGGTCTCGACCTCGATCGAGGTGATCTCCGGCGCCGCCGCCTCCACAGCACCCTGTACGGCCAGCCTGAGCGTGACCGAGGACGACGGGCAGCCGTCACAACTGCCCAGCAGCCTCAACCGGACGGTGCCCTCGTCGGTGACGGCGAGCAGCTCCACATCGCCGCCGTGCGAACCCAGATACGGTCGTACGCTCTCCAGGGCCCGCTCGACCCGGGTCTCCACGCCGTACGGATGCAGCCCGTGCACCAGCAGGACGCCGGCCACCAGCTCGTCGTCGGCCAGGGCGGCCAGGACCTCGTCGTCCAGCCGCCCCTGCTCGTGCACGAGGTCGAGCAACCGTTCCAGCCCGGCACCGTAGAAGTCGGTGACGAGCCGGACCAGTTCCTCGCTGCGCTCGCGGGCGACCGCGCCGCCCGAGCCGCTGGCGGCGATCAGGGTGTCGATGCGTTCACCGGTCGTCCGCCAGTCGGGCGCGGCCGGGGAGTCCTCCCGCGCCATCACTCACTGCCCGCGGACTGGGTGGGGGAGTGCAGGAGCTCCAGCTTCTTGCCCTCGCCGAGATACATGTGCACACCGCAGGGCAGACAGGGATCGAAGCTGCGCACCGTGCGCATGATGTCGATGCCCTTGAAGTGCTCCCGGTCGTTCTCCTCGAAGATCGGCTGGCCCTGCACGGCGTCCTCGTACGGGCCGGGAGTGCCGTACGTGTCACGGGGACTCGCGTTCCACGGAGTCGGCGGGTACGGGTGGTAGTTGGCGATCTTGCCGTCCCGGATCACCATGTGGTGGGAGAGGACACCGCGGACCGCCTCGGTGAACCCGCAGCCCACGCCCTCCTCGGGGACCTCGAACTTCTCCCAGGTCTTGGTGTTCCCGGAGCGGATCTCCGCGAGGGCCTGCTCCGCGAAGTGGAGCGCGCAGGCGGCCGCGTAGGCCTGGAAGTAGCTGCGTGCCCGGTTGCGCTCGATGGTGTTGCTCCACTTCGGGACGTGCCACTCCAGCTCCACCGGCCCCTTGAGGGCGGTCTTGGGGAGGTTGATCCTGACACTGTGGCCGGTGGCCTGGACGTAGCCGATGTCGACCAGACCGGCCAGCGCGGTGGTCCACAGCCGTGCGAGCGGACCGCCGCCCGTGTCGAGCGCCAGGTAGTCCTTGCCGTCGAACCACCGCGGTGACATGACCCAGCTGTACTTGTCGTCCAGGTCCCGCTTCTGCGGCTGCGGGTTGGTGTGCTGGTTCCAGGGGTGACGCCGGTCGACCGGATTGCCGAGCGGGTCGTGGGAGACGAAGGTCTCCTGCTCGTCCCAGTCGTTGTAGTACGACGAACCGAGCAGGATCCGGATGCCCAGGTTGATCTTCACCAGGTCGGTGGTGACCAGCTTCCCGTCGACGACGACACCGGGGGTGACGTACATCTTCCGGCCCCAGGCGGTCATGTCCTTGTACTCGAAGTTGCAGTGCTCCGGGTCCTGGAAGGAGCCCCAGCAGCCCAGCAGGATGCGCCGGTTGCCGACCTGCTCGTACCCCGGCAGGGCCTCGTAGAAGAAGTCGAAGAGATCGTCGTGCATCGGCACGACCTTCTTCATGAACTCGACGTACCGCTGGAGGCGGGTGATGTAGTCCGTCATCAGCTGGATGGTCGCCACGGTGCCGACCCCGCCGGGATAGAGCGTGGAGGGGTGCACGTGCCGGCCCTCCATCAGGCAGAACATCTCCCGGGTCATCCGGCTGACCTGGAGCGCCTCGCGGTAGAACTCGCCGGTGAACGGGTTGAGCGAGCGCATGATGTCGCCGATGGTCTTGTATCCGTGCGCGTCGGCGTGCGGGGAGGGGGTGCGGTTGGCCTGTTCCAGTACCCCGGGGTTGGTCTCCGCGACCATCTTCTCGCAGTAGTCGACCCCGACCAGGTTCTCCTGGAAGATGTTGTGGTCGAACATGTACTCCGCGGCCTCGCCGAGATTCACGATCCATTCGCCGAGGTTCGGCGGCTTCACCCCGTACGCCATGTTCTGCGTGTAACAGGAACATGTGGCGTGGTTGTCACCGCAGATTCCGCAGATGCGACTCGTGATGAAGTGCGCGTCCCTGGGGTCCTTGCCCTTCATGAAGACCGAATAGCCCCGGAAGATGGAGCTGGTGCTGTGACACTCGGCGACCACCTTCTGCTTGAAGTCGATCTTTGTGTAGATACCCAGGCTGCCGACGATCCGGGTAATGGGATCCCACGCCATTTCGACGAGGTCGGTCTTTCCCTGGCCGCCCCCGGCACCCTTGTGCTGCGTTGCGGTCATTGCGCCGCCTCTTCTTTCTTTCCGTTGCGGTGATGTACGTGGTCACTCACCAGGTGCGTGTGGCGCCGGTGGTGAGTTTCTTGCCGGGCTTGCGCCATTTCGGTTCACGGTCCAGGGCATGGGTGGTGAGGCCGCGCAGCCGCCGGATCGTCGATCCGTAGAGTCCGACCGCGTTGGTCGAGAGTTTTCCGCCGGGGGGCTCGTCCATGAACGGCATGAACTTGTCCGGGAACCCGGGCATGGTGCAGCCGATGCAGATGCCACCGACGTTGGGGCAGCCGCCGATGCCGTTCATCCAGCCGCGCTTGGGCACGTTGCACTTGACCGCGGGACCCCAGCAGCCCAGCTTGACGATGCACTTCGGTGAGCCGTACTCCGTCGCGAAGTCGGCCTGCTCGTAGTACCCGGCCCGGTCGCAGCCCTCGTGGACCGTCGACCCGAACAGCCACGTCGGCCGCAGCGCGTCGTCGAGCGGGATCATCGGCGCCTGGTCGGTGGCCATGTAGAGCAGGTAGGTGAGTGTCTCCGAGAGGTTGTCCGGCTGGATCGGGCACCCCGGGACGCACACGATCGGGATTCCGGCCTTGGACTTCCAGTCCCAGCCCAGGTAGTCGGGAACCCCCATTGCGCCGGTCGGGTTGCCCGCCATGGCGTGGATGCCGCCGTACGTCGCGCAGGTGCCGACCGCGACGACCGCGGTCGCCTTCGGAGCCAGCCGGTCGAGCCACTCGCTGGTCGTCATCGGCTGGCCGGTGGCGGGGTCGTTGCCGAACCCGCACCAGTAACCCTCGTCGTGCAACCGCTCGTTCGGAATGGATCCCTCGACCACCAGGACGAACGGTTCCAGTTCTCCGCGATCGGCCTTGAAGAACCATTCGAGGAAGTCATCGGCACCGCCGTTCGGGCCGCATTCGAAATCGATGAGCGGCCAGTGGACGGCGACCTGCGGAAGCCCCGGCAGGGCGCCGAGCGCGATTTCCTCGATGCTCGGCTGCGTGGCTGCGGTCAGTGCGACAGAATCGCCGTCGCAGCTCAGTCCTGCGTTGATCCACAGCACGTGGATCAGTGTGTCCTCGGCCTTTACCGCTTCCTTTGTCGGCATGGCAGTGTCGCCTTTCAGGATGACGGCCCAACCGGGCATCGGCCCCCACGGATGGGTACGCGAACATTGCTACCATCACGCCTCGATTCGTGGACACCGGCAACAGGGGAATTCGCCGCCCCGGCTCGTCACCGGGGGCCGAATGACGGCATGCGGTGGGCCGCTCGGGTGGTCCGGGCGGGGGACCGGCCCCTCGGTCGGCGCCACGGTCCTCCGGCGGCCCTACGGTCGGAGTCACCCGCGGAAGGACGAGGCACCGGTGCACGAGCTGGCCATCACGCAGAGCGTCGTCGACTCGGTGTGCGAGCGCGCCGGGGGGCGTCCGGTTCGCTCCGTCCGCGTCCGCGTCGGCGTGCTCACGGCCGTGGTGCCCGACTCGATGCGGTTCTGTTTCGGCCTGGTCGCGGAGGGAACGGCCGCCGAGGGCGCGCAGTTGGAGATCGACCAGCCGCCCGGCGCCGGCCGCTGCCGCACCTGTGCCGTCGCGTTCACTCTGACCGACCTGATTCTGCTGTGTCCCTGTGGCAGCGCGGATGTGGAGATCACATCGGGACAGGAACTGCAGATCGTCTCCATGGAAGTGGGCTGAACCATGTGCGGTACGTGCGGCTGTGCCGAGGACTCCGGCGGGACCAGGGTCGTGATGCTGCGGGAGGATGATGCGCCGGGCCACGGACATCCGCATCCGCATCCGCACCCTCATCCGCACGAGCGTCGTCAGCCGGGTGGAGCCGGTGGGACCGTCACCATCGAGCAGAAGGTACTCGCCAGGAACGACCTGCTCGCGGAGCGCAACCGGGCGTGGATGACCGACCGCGGCGTCGTGGCCGTGAACATGATGAGCTCACCGGGCGCAGGCAAGACCACCCTGCTGGAACGCACGGTCACCGACCTCGTCGGCCACCGGCCGGTGGCCGTCATCGAGGGCGATCAGGAGACCAGGCTCGACGCCGACCGGATCAGGCGTACGGGCTGCGCCGTGGTGCAGGTGAACACGGGGGCGGGGTGCCACCTCGACGCGCAGATGATGCGGGACGCCCTCACGGCGCTGTCCCCGGCCGAGGGATCGCTGCTGATGGTGGAGAACGTCGGAAACCTGGTGTGCCCCGCCCTGTTCGACCTGGGGGAGCGCAGCAAGGTGGTGATCATCTCGGTCACCGAGGGCACGGACAAGCCGCTGAAGTACCCGTACATGTTCGCCGCCGCCGACCTGATCCTGATCAACAAGTCCGATCTCCTGCCCCATGTCGACTTCGACGTCGAGCGGTGCGCGCAGCACGCGCGCTCGGTGAACCCGGACGTGCGCGTGCTGACGGTCTCCGCGACCACCGGAGAGGGCCTGGCCCACTGGTACGACTGGCTGGCGGAGCAGCGGTAGCCGCTCCGCCGCCGTACCGCGGTCAGCCCCGGGGGAACGGGGGCCGAGGGACCGCGGTGGCCGACGCCGGGCGCTCCTTGCGGACGAAGGCCCGGCGCAGCCGGTGGTACGGGTGGTGCGGGTCCGCGAAGATGCGGTGCATACGGTCGAGTTCGGCCTCCCGGTACGGAGCCAGGGCGACCCGGTCCCGTTCCTCCTTCTTCGCGTGGATCCGGGACTGCGTCGCGGGCAGGGCCGCCAGGCGGGTCGCCAGGGCGCCGACCTCCGAGTCGAACGACTGGGGTGCGCACGGGATCACCCTGTCGACCAGCCCGAGCCGATGGGCCGCGGCGGAGCTGACCGGCAGGGCGTCCCGCATGAGCCGGTCGGCAGCCGGCGCCCCCACCCGCCGCGGCAGCGTGTACGTCCAGTACTCCGATCCGTACAGCCCCATCAGGCGGTAATGCGGATTGAACACCGCTCCCGCCCTGCACCACACCTCGTCGGCGGCGAGGGCCAGCATCACCCCGCCCGCCGCGGCGTTTCCGGCCAGAGCGGCGACGACGAGCCGGTCCGTGGTGGTCAGCACCGCCTCCACCAGATCGTCCATGGCATTGATGTTGGCCCAGGACTCGGCGCCGGGATCGGCCGCCGCCTCGATCACGTTGAGGTGGATGCCGTTGGCGAAGAAGTCCCGGCCGCCGCCGACGACCAGCACCGAAGTGGGCCGGGAGCAGGCGAACAGGTAGGAGCGCAGCAGGCGTTGACACTGCGCCGTGCTCATCGCGCCGCCACGGAACGAGAAGGACAGGAAGCCGGTCCCGGCCTCCTCCCGGTAGCCGATCTCGGACCAGGTGTCGTCGTCCCCGCCCCGGTGCAGCGGAGCCGGCCGCTCGGGCACGGCGGACAGCCGCCCGGCCAGCGCCGAGGTGGCGGGGAGCTTGAAGGTGGCCGGGCCGCCCGGCGCCCGCCGTGGCCGCAGCTCGGGGATCCACACCGCACCGTCGGTGGTCGCCCGGCAGATCGCGCCGTCCCGGGTGGCCACCACATCCCCCGGACGCCCGCCCAGCCGGTAGTCGGGATACCCGCCGTGCAGGAACCACTCGCCCCCCAGCAACTCGTCGAGCACACCGGGCTGGGAGTCGGCCGCCCTGAGCTTGCGGGCCACCGTCGCGGTGGAGTCCGACCGCCAGTCGATGCGACGCAGCGATTGGCGGAACAGGGGGCGGCAGCCGGCGCCGGGGGCCTGCGGCGCCGGGGTGTACGTCCCCGACGCGAAGTGCGCGACCGCCAGGAGCACCGCCTCCACGGCGGCGTCCGAGATCTCGTTGCGGTACAGGTCGCTCTTGCCCACCGGGGGCAGCGGACAGGTCACGGACGCCCACACGTCGCCCGCGTCCATCTCCGCGTTCGCCTGCAGCACGGTGACGCCCCAGCGGTCCGCTCCCTCGTGGACGGCCCAGTCCAGCGACGAGGGCCCGCGGTCGCCGACCGGCCCCGGATGGACGACGAGACAGGTGTGGACCGACCAGACGTCCCTCGGGATCGCGGTCTTCAGGTACGGGGCCACGACAAGGTCCGGGCACTCCCGGCGGACGGCTTCCCGGACCGGGTCCTCCTCGTGCGCGAGCTGCACGGCAACGGAGTGCCCGTGGTCCCTCAGCTCCGCCTGGACACGTTGGGTAAGGCTGTTGAAGGCGCTTGCGACAAGCAGGATGTGCACGGCGATCTCCCGGTGGCTGCGGTCCGTCCTGATCGAGCCTGGGCGTGGGCTCCTGCTCAGCGGGACCCACTCGGCGGGAACATGCCGGGAATTCACCCGAAGCGCACTGAGCGGACAGGGATCCCACGCGCTGCTTCGCTCGTCGAACCCACCGGATGCTTCTCGCCGTGAAGCCACTACCGTGAAGATGTGACCCCGGTTCGCTCCGTGGGTCACGACGGAGGCACCGTGGGCGACAACGGCGGCAACGGCGAGAACAGCGGCGGCAACGACGACAGGGGATCCGGCCACTGCGGAGAAGCGCACCGTCGGCTGGGCACACTGCCGGGGGACCTCCAGGAGCGGCTCGACTCCGTGATGCGGGGACCGGTCGAGGCGGCCCTGCTGCTGGATGCCGTCATGTCGGTGGGCAGAGGACTCGATCTGCCCCAGGTGCTGCGCCGGATCGTCGAGGCCGCGGTCGTCGTGGTCGACGCCGAGTACGGGGCCCTGGGAGTGGTCGGTGAGGGAACCCGGCTCGCACAGTTCCTGCCGGTGGGCATCACGCGGGAGCAGCGCGAGGCCATCGGCCCCCTGCCCGAGGGACACGGCATCCTCGGCGAACTGATCCGCCACCCCGAGCCGTTGCGGCTGGTGGAACTCTCCGCTCATCCTTCGTCCTACGGGTTTCCGCCGAACCACCCCCCGATGCACTCGTTCCTGGGGGTCCCCGTCCGGGTTCGCGACAAGGTGTTCGGCAACCTCTACCTGACCGAGAAGCGGGGCGGCCGGGCGTTCGACGCCGAGGACGAGATCGCGCTGTCGACGCTCGCGGTGGCTGCGGGAGTGGCCATCGAGAACGCCCGTCTGTACGTGGAGACGCGCGACCGCCAACGCTGGCAGGAAGCCAACAGCGAGATCGTCGCGACCTTGCTGAGCGGAGCGGACGAGGCACACGTCCTGCGGATGATCGTTGATCACTCCGCACACGTTCTCGCCGCGGATCTCGGCGTGCTGGCACGGCCCGCAGCAGGGGATTCCCTCCGCGTGGCACAGGCGTCCGGGCTGGACGCCGAGATGCATCGCGGTCTGGAGCTGCCGCGAGAGGGATCGTTCGCCGGCGCCGCACTCGACGCGGGCGAGCCGGTCACCAGCCTCGATGTCGAACATGATCCGAGGACCACCGAGGGCTCGCCGAGGTGGGCGGGGCTCGGCCCCGCGGTCGCGGTGCCGATGGTCGCGGGGGAGCGGACCCGTGGGGTGCTGCTGCTGGCCCGGGTACGGGAACGTCCCGCCTTCACCGGTGCGGAGGCCGCGCTCCTGCTGGCATTCGCCGGACAGGCGGCACTGGCGATGGAGCTCACCGAACGGCGCGATTCCGCCGAGCAGATCGCCCTGCTGGAGGAACGCGACCGCATCGCCCGGGATCTGCACGATCTGGCCATCCAACGGCTGTTCGCCACCGGAATGACCCTGCAGAGCGTGGTGCGGCTCGTGGAACAGCCCCAGGCGAGTGAGCGGCTGTTGCGCGCGGTGGACGATCTGGACGAGACCATCAAGATCATCCGGTCCACCATCTTCGCACTCCGCGCCGGTGACTCGGGCCGGGCCGGCCAGGGGCTCCGTGCCCGAACGGCGGCCACGGTCGAGCAGGCCGCCCGGACCCTGGGCTTCCAGCCCTCGCTGCGGATGGGAGGACTGATCGACACCGATGTGCCGGCCGGGACCGCCGAGCAGGTGGTCGCGGTGCTCGGCGAGGCGCTGAGCAATGTCACCCGCCACGCACGGGCGACGGCGGTGGACATCTCACTGATGGTGGGGGAGGGCGAGGTGAACCTGGTCGTGTCCGACAACGGTGTGGGCATGCCGGCACACAGCGGTTCCCGGAGCGGGCTCGACAACCTCGCACGGCGCGCCGAGAAACTCGGCGGGGGGATGAGTGTGGGGGAGTCCGCCCAGGGCGGTACCCGGCTGAGCTGGCGGGTGCCGCTGCGACTCTCCTGATGCGGGGGCGGGGTGCTTCGAGGAGCCGTACGGTCAGATCCCATGGTGCTCGGCACCGGGTGGGGAGGCTTCCGAGGCGTGCGCGGCGATCACCGCCGCCTGGATCCGGCGCTCCACACCGAGCTTCGCCAGCAGACGGGAGATGTGGTTCTTGACCGTCTTCTCCGACAGGTAGAGGCGCTTGCCGATCTGGTTGTTGGTCAGCCCTTCACCGATCAGTGCGAGGACGTCCTTCTCTCTCGGGGACAGTGCCGACAGCGCATCGGTCTCCTTGTCGGCGCCGGAGCCGGACTCCTCCTCGCGCAGGCTGTTCATCAGCCGAGTCGTCGTGGCCGGGTCGAGGGTCGAGTGCCCGGAAGCCAGCGTCCGGACGGCGGCGACGAGGTCCGAGCCCTTGATCTCCTTCAGTACGTAGCCGGCCGCGCCCGCCATGATCGCGTCGAGCAGTGCCTCGTCGTCGTCGAACGAGGTGAGCATCAGGCAGGCCAGCTCCGGCATCCGTGAACGCAGCTCACGGCAGACCGTGATCCCGTCGCCGTCCGGCAGCCGTACATCGAGAATCGCCACGTCGGGGCGGAGCGCCGGGCCGCGGGCCAACGCGTGATCGGCCGTGCCGGCGTCGCCGACGACTTCGATGTCGGGTTCCGCGTCGAGCAGATCCTGCACGCCGCGCCTGACCACCTCGTGGTCGTCCAGCAGGAACACGCGGATCGGCTTCTGCGCCGAGAACCCCGTGTCGTCGCTCATGGCGGTCCTCCTCGCCCGCAGGGGCTTTGCGCGGTCCCGCTCGCCCTCGTCAGTCCGTACAAGCGGAACACACCAGGTGCGAACGGTCCCGTTCTCCGGTCCGTTCAGCCCTCGGGAGCGTCGGCCCGGGGCCGTACGGCCGCAGCAACCGGTTCCGTTCCATCGTGTGCTGCCCGGTACGCACGGCGCTTGGGCCGACCGGCCTGGTTCCGCGACCCGCCCAGCCCATGCCGCGGGCCGCACGGGGCGGCGACGGCATCGGCGACGAGCCCGGCCGGTGCCGTGTCGTCGAGTGCTTCGGTGAGCATCGTGGGTCTCCCGGGGGCGGGAAGGAACGATGACTTCAGCATGGAGCGGATCGCCCCACAGCGCGTATGGGGTCGTTCGCCCCTGTTTCGGTCCTGGCCGGCTCCTCGGCAGGGACGGCACTCAGGCCGATGCCGGGCCTTCGAGCCGGCAGTCCACGCCGACGATGCCCTCCACGGACTGAGCGAGGCGGGCGGCGACCGGAACGAGGGCGGCGTCGGCGACACGACCGCTGAGCGTGGCCACACCCCGGGTGACGTCGACCTTCACGTCCCGGCGCGAGTCGGGGAACAGGCGGTCGATGGCCTCGCGGCGTATTTCGGCGGCGAGGTCGTCGTCGGGGCGCAGGAAGATCTTGAGGAGATCGGCGCGGCTCACGATGCCCTTGAGGCTGCCGTCGGCGTCGACGACCGGGAGGCGCTTGACACGCCGGGCGGCCATGAGCCGAGCGGCCCGGGGGAGGGACGCGCCGGGCTCGATCGTGATGGCGGGGCTCGTCATCAGGTCCTCGGCCCGGACCGAGCCGGCCTTGGCCGTGTCGGCCAGGCGGCGCATCTGGTCGACCAGGCCGGGCGGGTGGTCGTGGAATTCCTCCTTCGGGAGCAGGTCGGCTTCGGAGACGACGCCGACGACCGGGCCCCCGTCTTCGACGACGGGCACGGCGGTGACCTTCCACCGCTTCATGGCGTCGGCGATCTCCTTGAATTCCGTGTCGGGTGCGACGGTGACGACGGTCTTCGTCATGACGTCACTGACGGTGTACCGGGTGGAGGTCATGGCAGGTTCCTCGATGGATGCGGGCAAGCGGTCGGCCGCTGCTGCGGGGAGAACGACGAGGGGCCGTGGTGGTCCGGGCGGGCATGGGCGGTGACCACGGCGTGGAGGTACGAGGCGTCGCACGGCAGCTTCGCCCGGTTGCGGCTGCGCAGGACCGCGAAACCCTGGAAGAGGCCGAAGTCGAGGAGGATCCGGGCATGGTCGCACTCGATGAGAACTTGCTGCCGGTGATGGTCCGGACGCAGCCGGGGAAGCGCAGCAGCGCGGGTCTCGTCCCGGGCGCGGCCAGGTGCGGTTCTGCCTCGGACATCCCCGGCCCCCTTCTTCGGTGGGTGGCAGTGTCCTCACCATCACATCCACGCAGCCGGGGCGGGAGAGGCCCGAAAGGTCCTGGCCGGGACCGACCGGCCCATGCGGAGCGGGCCCGTACCGGGAGAGCCCCGGCTCAGCCATGAGCACGGCCTGCGAGTGGGACTTCAACGGTTACGACCCCAAGGCGGAGCGGACGACCGAAGCCCTGTGCACGCTCGGCAACGGCAGATTCGCCACCAGGGGCGCCGCACCCGAGTCGCGCGCCGACGCGGTCCACTGCCCTGGCACCTACGCGGCCGGGTGCTACGACCGCCTCTACTCGGAGGTCGCGGGCGAACGGGTCGGCAACGAGGACATGGTCGACCTGCCCGACTGGACACGCCTGCGCTACCGCTGCCTGCCGGACGACGGACCGGCGGGGGACTGGCTCACCACCGATGACCCGAGCCTGCGGCGCCACCAGGTATCGCTCGACCTGCGCGGCGGCGTCCTCACCCGCCACCTGTTCTTCCAGGACGGCCAAGGCCGTCGGCTCCGCGTCAGCCACACCAGACTCGTCCACATGGGCGACCCGTACCTCGCCGCCCAGAGAACCACCTTCCACGGGTACGGCTGGAGCGGGGCCGTCGAGGTCGAGTCCGTCATCGACGGTGACGTCACCAACAGGGGTGTCGAGCGATACCGGGGGCTGGACGGACGCCATCTCACCGGCCACCGGGCCGGAGCCGGAGCGGACGGCGTGGCCTGGCTCTCCTGCCGGACCCGTTCGTCCAGGATCCGTATCGCCGTCGCCGTGCGCACGTCGTCGCGGCCCCTCGTGGCGGTGGGATCGAGCTGCACCGGGACCGGAACGGTCCAGAGCTTCAGGCTGCCGGTCTCCCGCGGGCATTCCGCCGCCGTGGTGAAGTGCGCCGCGCTGTACACGTCGCTGGACCGCCCCTCGGGCGACCCCCTGCCGCTCGCCGTCGAGCACGCGTCGCACTCGGCGCCGTTCGAGAGACTGCTGGCCTCCCACCGTGCGGCCTGGGAACGCCTGTGGAGCCAGGGCGAGCTGAAGGTACCCGGCGAAGCGGGGCGCATCCTTCGGCTCCACCTCTTCCACGTCCTGCAGACGCTGTCCCCGCACACGGCCGAGCTGGACGTCGGAGTGCCCGCCAGGGGCCTGCACGGCGAGGCGTACCGGGGACACGTCTTCTGGGACGAGCTGTTCGTACTGCCCTGCATCACCCTGCACTTCCCGGAAGTGGCGCGGGGCCTTCTCATGTACCGTCACCGGCGCCTGCCGGCGGCCCGTGAAGCGGCCCGCCGGGCAGGCCTGCGAGGAGCGATGTTTCCCTGGCAGAGCGGCAGTTCGGGAGCCGAGGAGACGCAGACGCTGCACCTCAACCCCCGCTCGGGCCGCTGGCTGCCCGACCACTCGCACCTGCAGCGTCACGTCGGATCGGCCATCGCCTGGAACGTGTGGCGGTACGGGCAGAGCACCGGCGACACCGGATTCGTCCAGGGACCGGGGGCGGAGCTGCTGCTCGACATCGCCGGCTACTGGGGCGCTTCGGCCACGTACGACGCCGGTCGTGGGCGCTACCGCATCCGCGGTGTGGTGGGACCGGACGAGTACCACGACGCCTATCCCGGGGCCACGGCTCCCGGGATCGACGACAACGCGTACACCAACGTGACCGCGGCCTGGGTGCTCGCCCGCGCCCTTGAGGCGTTCGGCGGGCTCCCCGAGGCCCGTCGACGGGAGCTGGCCGAACGGTTCGGCCTGGACGACGGGACGCTGAGCCGCTGGGAGGACATCTCCCGTCGGCTGTACGTGCCCTTCCACGGCGGTGTGATCAGCCAGTTCGAGGGCTACGGCGAGCTGGCCGAACTGGACTGGGACGCCTACCGCTCCCGATACTGCGACATCCGCCGGCTCGACCGGATCCTGGAGTCCGAAGGGGACACGGTCAATCGCTATCAGGCGTCCAAGCAGGCCGACACACTCATGCTCGGCTACCTCTTCCGCCCGGCCGAGCTGCGGTCCCTCTTCGACCGTCTCGGATACCGGCTCGACGACGAGACGTGGCGCGCGACGGTCGGCTACTACCTGGATCGCACCAGTCATGGTTCGACCCTCAGCAGCCTGGTGCACGGCTGGGTGCTCGCGCGGGCGAGAGGCCAGGACGCCTGGCGGTACTGCGAGGAAGCCCTGCTCAGCGATGTGGCGGATGTCCAGGGCGGCACCACCGGCGAGGGCATCCACCTCGGTGCCATGGCCGGCACCCTCGATCTCGTCGAACGGGGCGTCGCAGGACTGGAGGCGGGCCCGGACGGGCTCCACATCGACCCCGTTCCGCTCACGGAGTTGCCGCGCTGCACGTTCACCATCTGTTACCGCGGGCACCGGGGCATCCGTGTCCGTCTCCTGCCCGGCCGACTGGGGATCCGCGTGCCGCGCTCGCGACCGGCTGCCCCGCTGACCGTGTGTCTGCCCGGCGAGCGGCTGGTGACCGTGGCCGCGGGGGAGCAGCACTGGTTCCGCCTGCCGGCGCGCTGACTCCTCGCGGGCCCGGCGCGGTCCGTCGGACCGGTCGGCCGGCCCATGGCCCGCGCGCGACCGGGAACGGGCCGCGATTCTCAGTCCGTCCCGGGGGTCAACAGCTCGCCGGGGTCGGTCACGACCACATCGGCGCCATGGCGGCGCAGTCCGGCCGAATTGTTTCCTCCGGCCGTGCGGTCCACTCCCACCACCAGACCGAATCCGCCCCGCCGGCCGGCCTCGACACCGACCGTCGCGTCCTCCAGCACGGCCGTGTCCCGAGCCGGAACCCCCAGCCGACGGGCGGCCTCCAGGAAGAGCGCCGGGTCCGGTTTGCCCGGAAGACCCAGCCGACGCGCCTCGTTGCCGTCCACCACACTCCGGAAGAGGCCGATCACGCCTGCCGCGGTCATCAGCCCGGTCGCGTGACGGGACGCCGAAACAGCGGCGCAGGGCATCCGCTCACGCCGCAGTGTGTGCAGCAGACGGACGGTGCCCGGCCATGCGGCGACGCCGTGCGCACGCACGCTCGCGGTGAACAGTTCCTCCTTGCGGGCCGCGACGGCCCACACCGTGGCGGTGCCCGGCGCGTCACCGGGATCGCCGAGCGGCAGATCCAGCCCCCGGGAGGCCAGGAAGCCGGCGGCCCCGTCCAGCCGTGACCGGCCGTCCACGTGGCGGAGATAGTCGGTCACCGGATCGAACGGGCGCTGCCCGCCCGCGGCCGACAGACAGGCGTCGAAAGCACCCTGCCAGGCCGCGGCGTGGACCCGCGCGGAATCGATGACCACGCCGTCGGTGTCGAAGACCACGGCCCGCAGCGAGCGCAGGCAGGCGGCCAGGGACGGTGTGCCGGTCATGGCGGATCCCTCCGTCAGGGAGCCCTCTCCATGGCATCACGGCTGCCGGCCGAGGGCGCGCCGACCGCATCGGCGGGCTTGCGGTACCTGCCCGAACCACCTGGGCGAGTTCGCCGGACAAGCGGTGTGCGGCCGGGGCCGTCCGGCGGGCGGTGAGCGTTTGCCGGCCGTGCGGTGTGCGGCTGCGGTCCTTCGTTCCGCGATGAGCGTTTGCTGTACCCGCCGGCCGGCGTGAGGCTGGGAGCATGGTGCGTGCGCCGGCTTCGGAGACGCTGACCGGGTGGGCCGTAGGGAGCCCTGGTCCGATCGGGGACGGCCCGCTGGTGCCTGTGCGGCGAGCGGTGCCCTCGCCGGGGCCGAGTGAACTGCTGCTGAGGGTGGAGGCGTGCGGTGTGTGCCGCACCGACCTGCACCTTGCCGAGGGCGACCTGCGCCCGCACCGGGCGTCGACCGTTCCCGGCCATGAGATCGTCGGCCGGGTGGCCGCCGTCGGCGAGTCCGTCACGGGGTTCCGGCCCGGGGAGCGGGCCGGTGGGGCTTGGCTGCGCAGCACCTGCGGCCACTGCCGCTACTGCCGGGCCGGTCGCGAGAACCTCTGCCCGGCCTCCCTCTACACCGGCTGGGACGCGGACGGCGGATTCGCCGACGTCGCTCTCGTACCGGCCGACTACGCCTACCGGCTCCCGGAGGATCAGGACGCCGTCCTGCTGGCGCCGCTGCTGTGTGCCGGGATCATCGGCTACCGCGCCCTGCGCCGCAGCGCCCTGCCACCGGGTGGCCGGCTCGGGATCTACGGCTTCGGGGCCTCGGCCCATCTGGCGGCGCAGGTCGCGCTGGCCGAAGGAGCGAGGGTGCACGTGCTCACCCGGTCGGCCCGCGCCCGCGAACTCGCCGTCGACCTGGGCGCCTCTTCCGTGGGCGGTGCCTACGACCGTCCGCCCGAACCACTGGACGCGGCGATCCTGTTCGCACCGGTCGGCGCATTGGTGCCCGTGGCGCTGGAGGCACTGGACCGGTCGGGAACGCTCGCAGTCGCGGGCATCCACCTCACCGACATCCCCGTGCTCGATTACCGGCGTCACCTCTTCGAGGAACGGAACCTGCGCAGCGTCACCTCCAACACCCGGCAGGACGGCCGTGACTTCCTGGACACGGCCGCACGGATCGGCTTGCGGGTCACCGCCAGTCCGTATCCGCTGAGCCGTGCCGACCAGGCGCTGAGGGACCTGGCCGCCGACCGGGTCGACGGCGCCGCCGTCCTCGTACCGGGCTGATGGCCGGACCTGCTCGGTGGCCGGCACGGCGACCTCGTCATTCGTGAGCGATGACGGCGACGGGTGCGGTGGAGTGATGGAGGACCGCGTGAGCGATCGGGCCGATGTGCCTGCCGAGCGAGGACCGGCGGATGTGACGGCCGACAACCATCAGACCCGCTCCGGAACCTGCCTCCAGGAGTTGTACGGAGGCGCGTCCGAGCGTCGCCTGCGCGTCGAGGTCGACAGCCGGGTACATGTCCTGCCAGGGCCGCAGCATGTCGTCCAGGCCGGTTCGCTCGATCGCGGCGATCCGGGCGTTGGTCTCAGGGCCGTACGCGCCTCCGTACCCGGCCAGCGGGGGCAGCGTCCAGCTGTGCAGCGCACGGAGTGTGCAGCCCCGCCGCGACGCCTCGTCGAACGCGAAGGAGAGCAGGGCGTCGCACGGCCGAGCGGTGTCGACGCCGACGACCACGTCGCGGTCCCGGTGCCGCCCCTGGGTGTGCGGCAGCGCGTCCTCGCTCGCGCGCACCAGGACGACGGGCTGCTCCACGGCGTGGATGACGGACATGCCGACGGAACCGAGGACGAAACCCCTGAACGTGCCCAGTCCTCGGGAGCCGAGCACCAGCATGCTCGCGCCCGCCGTGGCACGGGCCAGCGAGGCGGCTGGTTGTCCGTCGAACGATTCGGCGCTGACAGCCAGCCGCGGGTGCGTGCCCAGCAGCTCGTCGGAGGCTTCACGAAGGAAGGTCCGAGCCGCTCGGCGGCGTTCTTCGGAACCGGCCGACGGACCGACGTGGGGCGAAGACCACATTTCGGCATGGACGAGATGGAGGGGCGCACCTCGAAGGAGCGCTTCCCGCGCACCCCAATGAGCTGCCGCGACACTCTCCGCGGATCCGTCGAGGCCGACGACGATTCGCCGGTTCATGATGGTCCTCCTGGGGCAGGGCTGCTTCGGTCGGTGAGGAACTCGTGTACGCGTCGGCGGACCGGGGCCCTCACGGCGGTTGCCGGGTGTCCACGCCCGTGTCGTCGGACAGGTCGTCCTGCTCGTGTCCGAGCCGGTCGACCACGTCCACGACTCCGTCGACGCTCCGGCACAGGCGCAGGACGACGGGGACGAGGCTGCGCCGGATCACGGTGCCACTGAGGGTCACGACACCGTCGGTGACCTCGACGGTCAGCGACGAGGGACTGAGCCGCAGCGTGTGCGTCAGGACGTCTTCGAGGATCTCCTCCTGTATGGCCCGGTCCCTGCGCAGGAAGAGCTGCAGAAGGTCGCTGCGGCTCAGGACCCCGATCAGCCGGCCTTCGCCGTCGATGACAGGGAGCCTCTTGACCTTGTGCTTGTCCATGACGCGTGCGGCGCGGACGGCGCTCCACCCGGGAGCCGCGGTGATCGCCGGGTGACTCATGAGATCGGCGGCGGTGTTCCCGGTGTCGTGCCGGCGGAGCAGGTCGGCCTCGGAGACGACGCCCACAGGGCACCCGTTCTCGTCCAGGACGGGCACGGCGGTGATGCCGAACTCGTCGAGGATCCGGGCGATCTCCTTGAACGCGGTGCCGCGCTGGACGCTGATGGCCGTCGGCGTCATGAGATCGCAGACGTTGCGATGCCTCATCGTCGCCCTCCCGTTCACGCGGGAACTTCGGACCCGAACCGGGCCGAGACGTCCACGACTCCCGGCACCGTGCGCGCGACACGTACCAGCACGTCACCGAGTGACGGGTCGGGAACGGTGCCGCTCAGACCGACGATGCCATCGGACACACGGACGTGCACGGTCGCGGAGCCCGCGGGGATCAGCCGGGTCGTGATCAGCTCCCGCAACTCCTGCGCGATGTCCTCGTCCGGACGGAGGTGGATCTTGAGCAGATCACCCCGGCTGACCACGCCCACGAGACGTCCGTCCTCCTCGACGACCGGCAGCCGCTTGAGGTGGCCTCGGGCCATCAGCCGGGCCGCCGCCGCAATGCCCGCGCCCCGGGGCACCGTCACGGCAGGGACGGTCATCAGCCGACCGGCGGTGACGGCACGGGACTCGTCCGCGCCCTGTGCCTTGAGCAGAAGGTCCGCTTCGGAGACCACGCCGACGACCCGTCCCTCGTCGGACACGACGGGCAGCGCGCTGATCCGCCACTTCCGCATTGCTTCCACGATGTCCTTGAACGGCGCTCCGCGGCCGACCGTGACGACGGCGTGCGTCATCACGTCGTCGACGGTACGCAGATGTTTCATCGTTCCTCCAGGAATGCGAAGCCCTGTACCTCCGAGCGTCGGCATCGCCGGCGCCCTCCGGTAGGACCACCCGGGGTCCGCCGGGGACTGCTCGGCCCTGCTGCCCCGGCGCGGACGCTCAGAGGCCGTCGGCGTCATGAGCGCGATCGTGATCCGGGTGTCCGGGTCCCCCGGGAGCCGGCGGCAGCGAGCCCCGAGGGCGGCGTCCGGTCCCGTCCTGGCCTCAGTCGAGTTCCATGCGTACGTCCACCACGCCCTCGACCGCGCGCACGGCCCGGACCAGAAGGGGTACCAGTGCACGGTCCCGCAGCGGCCCTCGAACGGTGACGACACCGTCCAGGACGGTGAGGTCCACCCGGTCGGGAGGGGACAGCCCGGCGATCACGGTGGACCGGATCTCCTCGTCGATCTCCTCGTCCGGGCGCAGGAACACCTTCAGGAGGTCGCTGCGGCTCACGACGCCTTCCAGCATGCCGAGATCGTTCACGACGGGTAGTCGTTTCACATGCTTGCGCGCCATGATGCGAGCGGCCTCGGCGAGCGTGGCGCCGGGGTGGACGGTGACGGCCGGAGCCGACATCAGATCCCCGGCCAGTACGGCGTCGGCTTTGGACGCGCCCTCCAGTTGGCCGGGCGGCTTCGGTTCGTCCTGCCGGAACTCCTCCTTCGGCAGCAGGTCCGCCTCGGAGACGACGCCGACGACTCGGCCCTCGCCTTCGAGGACCGGCACCGCGCTGACCCGCCATTGCTGCAGCAGCTCGACGATCTCCTTGTACGAGGCCTCGCGGCCGATGGCCACGGCCGTGTGGGTCATGACGTCGCTGACGGTGTACGGGGAGGCGGCCATGGGTTGCTCCTCCGGTGTGACTGACGGGCGACGGCGCGACGGCGTGCTCACCACCCGGACCGGCCGGTGCCACGAGGGGCGTAGAGATCGAGCAGACGGATCCGGGTGGCCTGCAGGCGGTCGGCGAGGACCTGCCCGACCCAGTGGCCGACGGCCGAACCGAAGGCGGGATCCGCGTCCATCGCCATGAGTACGGTCTCCGCGTCGAACTCATGGGTACGGACGGGTGTCATCGCCTCCGCCCCGAGGTGCCAGATGTAGGGCTTGAACAGCCAGGACCAGCCGACCAGTTCGCCCGGTCCGAGACTTTCGATGACCACCGGGGCGCTGCCGGGTACGCGGATGTCCAGTGTGACGGTGCCCGAGCGCAGGATCCAGAAGCGGTCCGCGTGGTCCCCCTCGTCGAAGAGGCGGGCGCTTTGGGCGAAATTGACCTCCCGCCCGATCCCCATCAGACGGGCACGGTACCGGGCGGGCAGGGCCGAGGTGATACGAGTGGCAGAACCGCTCATCGGTGGCCTCCTTCGTGGTCTCCGCTCTCAGCATCGCAGGGCGGCCGGTCACGGGCATGGGCCGTCCGGCCCCTGCCGCCGGCCCGCCCGGTCCCTCCACCGCCGTCTTGAGCACGTCGCGCGATGCTGTCCGGCCTGACCATGAAAGGGGTCGAACGTTCCCCGTCCGGGCCGAATCGGCCCTCACCGTCGGCCTGCTCCGGTGCGACCGTGGGAACAGGCGCTCGTTCCGTCAGACGAACGGAAGGTGGTGGGGATGATGAAGCTGCCCCTGGTCTCGGGTGTGGACGGATCGGAGAGCAGTCTGCGGGCGGTCGACTGGGCCGCCGACGAGGCAGCCGTCCGAGGGCTGCCGCTGCGGCTGGTGTACGCGTCCGGGTGGGAGCAGTACGAGGGCGCCGCACTCGCACTCACCCTGGGCCGCCCTTCGGAGCAGGCACTCGCCGGCCGCATCCTCGAATACGCCGCTGAGCGGGCCCGCCGTCGTCGTCCGGATCTCGATGTCGCGGCCCAGGTGACGCCCGAGGACGCGGTGATCGCGCTGTTGCGGGAGGGGCGCCATGCCGAGGCGCTGATCACGGGGGAGCGAGGCCGTGGCGCGCTGACCGGACTCCTGCTCGGCTCCGTCAGCCTGGCCGTGGCCGCGCGGGCCCCGTGTCCCGTCATCGTCGTGCGCGGTGACAGGGCCGGAATCGAAGGCGGGCACGGGCGGATCCTCCTGGGCGTCGGGGATCCGGAGCATGGATCGGCGGCGATCCGGTTCGCCTTTCGCGAGGCCGGGGCGAGGGGCTGCGAACTGGATGCCGTACACGCCTGGCGGTGTCCCGGGCACGACCATGCCGACCCCCGGCGTACTGCCAGTGAGCACCTGTACCACAAGGAACGTGCGGCGACCCTGATCGACGAGGCGGTGGCGCAGACCGTACGCGAAGACCCGACCGTTCGGCTGCACCCGGCGGCGGTCGAGGGAACGGCCGCAAAGGTACTGGTGCACCGCTCGGCCGCCGCAGACCTGGTGGTCGTCGGAGCGCGCCGCCGCCGGAGCCACCTCGGACCCCAGCTCGGGCGCGTCGCCCATGCGCTGCTCCACCATGCCGACTGCCCGGTGGCCGTCGTACCTCTCGCCGTCTGATCGTGCGCTCCCGCCTCACTTCCCGAGCTGCGACGCGTGGTCGGGGACGTACGTCTGAAGGTCTCTCGGCGGTCGCTGGTACCCGGTGGACGGAGGCCGCGGGGGCAGTTCGATCACCGGCGGGTCGACCGTCTCGTACGGCACGGTCGACAGGAGGTGGGAGATCATGTTCAGCCTGGCCCTGCGCTTGTCGTCGCTCTCGACGACGTACCACGGGGCCTCCGAGATGTCGGTGTGGACGAACATCTCGTCCTTCGCGCGCGAGTAGGACTCCCAGCGGGTGATCGATTCCAGATCCATCGGCGAGAGCTTCCACCGGCGGGTGGGATCCTGCAGCCTGCGCCGGAACCGTTCCTCCTGTACCGCGTCACTGACCGAGAACCAGTACTTGCGCAACAGGATGCCGTCCTCCACCAGCATCCGCTCGAAGACCGGGCACTGCCTGAGGAACCGCTGGTGCTCCTCCATGGTGCAGAAGCCCATGACGCGCTCGACGCCGGCGCGGTTGTACCAGCTCCGGTCGAGCAGGACCACTTCCCCCGGGGCCGGAAGGTGCTCGACGTAACGCTGGAAGTACCACTGGCCGCGCTCGCGCTCGGTGGGCCGCGGCAGCGCGACGATACGCGCCACCCGGGGGTTGAGATGCTCGGTCACGCGCTTGATCGTGCTGCCCTTGCCCGCCGCGTCACGTCCCTCGAACACCACGACGAGCCGTGCGCCTTCGGCGCGTACCCACTCCTGGAGCTTCACCAGCTCCGTCTGGAGCCGGTACAGCTCACGCTCGTACACCGGGCGCGGCAGCTTTCCGGGTGTGCCCGGCTTCTTCTCGTCCGACATGGGGCGACGTTACGGAGGAGACCATGCCCGAAGTCAAGTGTCAGCGCCGAACGGGCGCCGCCGCGCAGATCCGGCACGACGCGTTCCGGAGCCCTGGCGGGCCGGCACCGGGACGTCCTGTCCCGCCTGCGAGGAGAGCACGATGCCCTGGGGCCGGGTGGGCCGTCCCCGGGACCCGCTCGGCCCCGAAGACGATCCCGGTCGGCTCAACCGTGGACGTCCGGTTCCTGATCGGCTCGATACATGACCCCTTCTGTCCCAGAGAGGCGAGTCACATGCATCACCGGACCGTTGCAGAGCTCATGACCCGGGACGTCGTGCGGGCGCGACGTGACCTGCCGTTCAAGGAGATCGTCGAACTGCTGGCGGAGAACGATGTCACCGCGGTGCCCGTGGTGGACGAGCTGGACCGGCCCATGGGTGTCGTGTCCGAGGCCGACCTGCTGCGCAAGTCCGCCGACCTGGCCGATCCGACCGGCCGGACCCCGGTCCCGCATCTGGAGGCGTGGGAGCGGGCCAAGGCGGAGGGGGCCAGGGCCGAGGAGCTGATGTCGGCTCCCGCGGTGTGCGCACGTCCGGAGTGGACCGTGGTCGAGGCCGCCCGCCTCATGGAGGTGCAGAATGTGAAACGCCTGCCCGTCGTGGACGAGACGGACAGGCTGCTGGGCATCGTCAGCCGCAGAGACCTGCTACGGGTCTTCCTGCGCCGCGACGATGCCATCCGTGAGGAAATCGACCGGGACGTGTTGCAGCAGACGATGGGCCTCGCTGCCTCGGCGGTGACGGCCGAGGTCCGGCAGGGGGAGGTGGCCTTGAGAGGTTCCGTCGAGTTCAAGAGCCTGATCCCCGTCGTCGAACGTTTGTGCAGGAGTGTCGACGGTGTGGTGTCCGTGACCGGGCACCTGGCCTACCGGACCGACGACGTACCGGGTCCGCCCGCCGGCCCGTGAGCCACCGCGCCGCTGTTGTCCGATGCTGTCCGACCACAGGGCCGGACGTGCTCCCGGTATGCCTTTCGTATCTGCGCCTCGCGGGGACCGTCGGGCGTGACGCCCCGGTCCGGCCCGCGGGAGCGGCCCCGGGGGCCCTGAACGTCACCCGCTTTGCCGCGCCCTACTGCCCTGCGGCTAGTTTGTGTGCAGTACGGATACGCAGGCCCGTGGTGTCGGAGTCGCACGGGGGACGGGAGGTCGGGAAGAGTGTCGCTGCGCGGAGGTGACCCAGCCGAGATCGGCGGTTATCCGCTTGAGGCGCGCCTCGGCTCGGGTGGCATGGGCACGGTCTTTCTGGCCCGTACGAGCTCGGGGCGGCCTGTCGCGATCAAGCTGATCCACCAGCAGTTCGCGGCGGACGACGAGTTCCGCATCCGTTTCCGGCAGGAGGTGGCGGCGGCGAGGCGGGTGAGCGGCGCGTTCACCGCCGCCGTGGTCGATGCCGCCCCCGAGGCCGAGCAGCCGTGGATGGCGACGACCTACATCGAAGGACCCACGCTCGCCCAGCGCATCGCGGAGAAGGGCCGGCTGGACGGAGCGGAGCTGCGGAGGCTCGGCATCGGGCTGGCGGAGGCGCTGCGCGACATCCACCGGGTGGGGGTGGTCCACCGTGACCTGAAGCCTTCGAACGTCGTGCTCTCCCAGGAGGGCCCGCGCGTCATCGACTTCGGTATTTCGCGCGCCGCGGACCAGCAGACGCTGACGATGACGGGGCGGGTCATCGGTACGCCGCCCTTCATGTCGCCGGAGCAGTTGCAGGCGCCGCGTGATGTGGGGCCGCGGTCCGACGTCTTCTCGCTGGGGACGCTGCTGGTGTACGCGGCGACGGGCCGCGGGCCCTTCGACGCGGACAGCCCGTACATGACGGCGTACCAGGTGGTGCACGAGGAACCTTCACTGGACGCCGTACCGGTGGCCCTGCGCACGGTCGTCGAGTCGTGTCTGGCCAAGGAGCCCGAGGGGCGCCCCTCGGCGGACGAACTCCTGGTGCTGCTGCGGGACCTGCCGGCCGACCTCGGCGGGAGCGACGCGCAAGGGAGCGGCGTGGGCCGCACCCGCGACATGATCACCCAGCATCACCTCGCGACGCCGGCCACCCCGGGACCGGCCACCGCCCCGGCCGGTCCCGACACGGGCAGCGCCGGCACCATCGGCCGCCGCCTCCGTCGCCGATGGCGCCCCGTGCTCGCGGCCGCGGTCGCGGTGACGGCGATCGGCGGGGGAGTCGCCGCGTTGCAGGCGGGCGCCTTCGGGGGGAATGGTGACGGCGACCCGGGCGACACGGTCGCGGCGCCGGTCGCCTCGCTTCCGGCCGGCTTCGAGCCGTGGCGCACGACTGTGCCGGGCGGCAGCGAGCGCACCCCCGACGAACTGCGTTGCGTCGCGCGCGGCGACGCGGTCTTCTGCGGGGGCGGAGGCGTGGTCGCGACCCGGATCAGGACCTCGGACGGCTCGCGGGTGTGGACGGCGAAGAGTCCGGGCATCCCCGTCCAGGGCATGCACCTGGTGGGCGCCACCGACGACACGGTGCTCGGTTACCGCTTCGCCGCCCAGAACGCCACGCAAGGCCCTCGCGACGAGGTGGTGGCCATCGACGCGGACACCGGCCGGGAGCTGTGGTCCGTGCCGTCCGGTGCCCAGTCGCAGGCCGTCACGGGCCGGACCCAGGACGCCCTCGTGGTCGGTTCCGCAGTCGTGACGGTCGACGCCTCCAACTCCCGCTTCGAGGCCCGCGACGCGCACAGCGGTACGGTCACCTGGCAGGTGCCGTTCCCCGCGGGCACACAGTGCGCTCCCGTCCCGGTGGGCCCGCGGCTCCTCGCGATGTGCGCGACGGACGCGGAGGTGGACGGGTCGGAGGTGCGCCACTCCACCCTGTACCCGGTCGACCGTGCCTCGGGGACGCTCGGCAGGCCCATCGCGGTCGACGGTCCCGTCGTGCCGATGGGTGTCGCCGACGGCAGGCTCGTGCTCCTTCAGGAGCACAGGGAAGGATGGGAACTGGCCGGCTACGACAGGGTGGCGCGGGTCGACCCGGCCTCGCGGAAGGTCACCTACTCCCGGCTGGCCGAGACGTACGAGGGGACGCCCGGCATGGCGGACGGCACCCTCTACGTGAGCGGCCAGACCGGTCTCATCACGGCGATCGACCCCGCGACCGGCCGGAAGAAATGGTCCCGGCAGACGGGCGTCGAGGGCGCGTCGGGTCCCGCGTCGGGCGACGGCGCGCTGTATTTCAGCTCGGCCACCGGCCGGGTGGTCGCGCTGTCACCGTCCGACGGCAAGCCGCTGTGGACAACCGATCCGCAGGCCGATGGTCTGACGGGTGAGGTGGGCGCGAGCCCGCGCGTGACCGTCGCGGGGCGTGCGGTGGTCGTGGCCGCGGCGAAGAACACCCTCTTCGCCTTCGACACGCAGAAGCCGCCGAAGTCGGGCTGACCCCGGCGGGGTCGCGAGGGAGGGCCCGTTCCGTCGGAGCGGGCCCTCCCGGTCAGCAGGAGATCAGACGCGGTCGGCCGCGATGAGCAGGTACTGGAAGGACCCGTCCCGGTAGGAGTTGATGAACGCGTCCTCGATTCCCGTGACGAGCGAGGACGTGGCCCTCAGCTCCCAGTAGGGCAGGGTGTCGGGGGTGAGGTCGACGACGGCCTGTGGCACGAGACGATTGTCGGCCATGGCACGCAGGTACTCCCGGCGCGAGTGGATGTTGCACTCGAAGTGGGCGTTGATCTGCGAGACCCACTTCGAGGGCTGGCCGTACCGCGGGTTCCAGCAGCCGGTGATGGTCACGTAGCGGCCGCCGACCTCAAGGACGCGGGAATGCTCGGCGAAGAGGTCGTGCAGATCGACGTACATGCTCGACTCGTTGTTCCAGGAGGCTGCGGCCGACCCGGTCTCGAAGGGCATGGCGAGCATGTTGCAGACGCGGGCGCGGACGTGGTCCTGAAGGCGCAGTTCACGGGCACGGTTGTTGGCGAAGTCGGCTTGCTTGGCCGACAGCGTGACACCTTCGACCTTGCATCCGAAGCGCTGGTGGGCCATCACCATCGAGCCGCCGCGGCCACAGCCGGCGTCCACCAGGGTGTCGTCACGCCCGATGTCGCCGAGATGCCCCAGGAGGAACTCCGCCTGCGCCGACTCCAGTCGGTGGAGTTCGCCGATGAGTTTCTTCTCGCTCTCGCTGTCCTCGGGCTCGCCGAGTGCGGCGTGGTCGACTGCACCGATGCCGTAGTGGTGGTGGTAGAGGCCGTCGACATCGCCGAGACGCAGGTTCACGGGCCTGGCCTCTCCGTCCCAGTAGCGGGCGATGTCGCTCTGGTAGGGCGTCGCCGGGCGGGGGACGCGCAGGGCGGTGGGGGCGGCGGTGAGTTCGGTGTTGGTCATGAGTGTGTCCATTCTCTTACCAGAAGTCGGGAAGGCTGTAGCGATAGGTGTTGGACTGGTGCCAGTGGTGGTTGCCGTCGACCCACGCGGCCACGCCCCGTAGAAAGCGCTGCACGGGCGGGGCGGGGCAGGCGGCGGCCAGGACGGCGGCTTCGGTCTCGAAGTCGTGCATCAGGTCGTTGTGGACCTCGACCGACTTCAGATAGGCGTCCCGGTCGGAGAGGCCCTCACGTTCGGCGATCACGACGGGCAGGTTCAGGTGCCGGCCGGGAGCAGCGAGTTCCTTGGTGTACGAGTACAGGTCGTTCACGATGGTCGTCGCGTTGCCCGCGAGGGCGATGACCCTCTGCACGGCGGGTTGGGCGTGCAGGTCCGCCGGCAGTTCGTAGCCGCCGACGGTGTCGGTGATGGTCGGGCAGGGACGGAAGTTGTTGAACTGGCGCATCGCCAGGTACTCCCACACCTCCGGGACGTGGTCCAGCTGGGCCCAGGCCGCTTCGGCGAGGTACCCCATGTGAAGCCGGGCCATGTCGTGCCGGAGCCGGTCCGCCTGGGAGGGGCTCGCCGCTCGGACGAAGTACTCCATGGCGGAGCGGTAGGCACGCCGGGGCGCGTCCGCGTGGAGGGACTTCGCCCATTGCGGCTGGTACTCCTCCGTCGTGTGCAGGGGGTCGAGGGCGGTGTGCGCCAGCAGGAGGCGTTCGCCGAGGCCGATGGGCGAGCCCCCGTGGTCCTCGCAGTAGCAGTCGTCCACCGCGTTCTCGGCCACCATCAGGCGTGTGGCGACCATCAGGTGGTCGACGGTGGGCGCGTCCGGATGACAGCCGACCATGTAGCGGCCCACGGAGAATCCGTCGAACTGCTCCTCCCAGTCCTCGGGGTACAGGGCGACCTCGTCCAGTGCCCAGGATTTGATCCTTCGGCTGACCTCCTCGACCCGCACCGGGTCGGGCTCGGGCACCGGATGGTGATAGAGGCCCGGGACCGGCGTGCCTTCCGCCGTGGGTGCCGGCGGGGCCGCAGGCGTCGGGGGTTCCTCCCGCGGGATCAGGCGCAGGCCCGCCGTGCCCAGGCCGCTGGGGCCGCGCAGGATCCGGTCCAGGGCGGTCCCCGGTGCCGGTACTTCGGCTGCCGGGGTGCCGGGGGGAGTCGGGGCGGGCGCGGAAAGCGCGGGCGGGGAGGACAGGGCAGGTGTGGACGGCGGGCCGCCGGTGGCGGCCCTGACATCGCAGGCGCGGGCGGCGGCGAGTACGTGCGCCCCGAAGCGGGAAGCGGCCTCTGACAGGCTCGACTGTGGTGGTGGCAGCTCAGGCGTGGGCATCCATGGCTCCTCGGTGGGGTGGACGGCTGTACCGGAGCCCTTCGGGCATGCGTGACTTCCCCCGGGCGTCCGGGGTGTCGCACCAGGCCCTTCGGGCCGGGCCGCTACTTGGGCCAGCGGGCGATCTGCACGTTCTCCAGCACGCCGACCGCGTCCGGCACGAGGATCGCGGCGGAGTAGTAGGTACTGACGAGGTAGGACATGATGGCCTTCTCGTCGATGCCCATGAAGCGGACCGACAGACCCGGTTCGTACTCGTCCGGCAGGCCGGTCTGGTGCAGACCGACGACGCCCTGGTTGTCCTCGCCGGTACGCATGACAAGGATCGAGCTGGTCTTCTCCGGTGTGACGGGGATCTTGTTGCACGGAAGGATCGGGACCCCGCGCCAGGCCGGGACCTGCTGGCCGCCGAGGTCGACGTGGTCCGGGTAGAGGCCGCGCGCGTTGAACTCACGCCCGATCGCCGCGATCGTCCGGGGGTGCGCGAGGAAGAACTTGGATCCGCGGCGCCGGCAGAGCAGTTCGTCCAGGTCGTCCGGGGTCGGAGGGCCGGAGTGTGTGTGGATGCGCTGCTTGAAGTCGGCGTTGTGGAGCAGGCCGAACTCCCGGTTGTTGATGAGCTCGTGCTCCTGGCGCTCGCGCAACGCCTCGATGGTGAGCCTGAGTTGCTGCTCGGTCTGGTTCATCGGCCCGTTGTAGAGGTCGGCCACCCTCGTGTGGATCCGCAGAACGGTCTGGGCGACCGAGAGTTCGTACTCGCGGGGATCGAGTTCGTAGTCGACGAACGCGCCGGGCAGCTCGTGCTCGCCGGTGTGGCCGGCCGACATCGCGATCTCCGCTTCACCGCGATGGTTCTGCCGCCGGCGGGAGAGCGCTGAGAACTCTTCGATGTGGATCTGGAGGCTCGGCGCCGTGGACAGCACGGCAGCGAAGTCGGCGCGTGACAGTGTGAGCAGTGTGCCCGAGGTCTCGGCGGTGGCGGTCTGCTCCCACTGGGCGTCCTCGTCCAGGAGGACGTTCTCTCCGAACCGGTCGCCGTCGGCGAGTACGTCCAGAGCGACCTCGTCGCCGTAACTCCCCACGGAGGACTGCCTGATGCGGCCGTGGGCGATCAGGTGGAGCTTGTCCGCGGGCGTCCCGCGCTCGACCAGTGTCTCGCCGGACCGGAAGTCTCGCTGGACGCACCGATCGGCGATGGCCGTCAGTACCTCCACGTCGTCGAAGCCGCGCAGCAGCGCCAGTTCACCGAGCTCACGGGGGATCACCCTGACGGCGGAGCCGTCCTGGACGAAGTCCACGCTCCCGTCGCCGACGGTGTAGGCCAGACGACGGTTCACCCGGTATGCCCCACCCCGGGCCTCCACCCAGGGGAGCATCCGCAGCAGCCAGCGAGAGGTGATCTCCTGCATCTGCGGGGCGGACTTGGTCGTGGTGGCGAGGTTGCGGGCAGCCGCCGTGCCCAGGCTGGACTGTCGGGGCAGCTCCAGTCGTGCTTCCGGGCTCGAATCAGTGGTCATCGGGCGAGCTCTCCTTGATGAGGGCGTCGATGCGCGTATGAGGGCGCAACGGGGCAACAGGGGGCAACAGAGGGAAAAGGTTTATGCGAACGGGAATCCGTCCAGGTCCACAGGGACACTAATGGGCGCTTCGCTCCCCGGACCAAGGAAAGTTGCCGACATTAACTCGATACGATGATCGTGCCCGCGTGATGTTTGTCCGAGTATCAGCGAGATCCAGCCGCGTTCGGCGACGCGTCCCGGCGAGGGGCCGGTGCGACTTCAGCGGTGTGGGACCGATGAGTCCGGGGCGGCAGGAGTGCCGTGCGGCGGGGGTACCGGCGACAGGCTCGGGCTTCTCCCCGCGTGTTCACCTGGCGGACACCTGGAGTACTCCCGCAATCCACCCGTGATTCTCACGGCGTCCTCATGTGCGGTTGATTGCGTTCCTTCTCGCCGGCCGGTCCGGGACGTACGAGGAGGAGGAGACACAGGTGTCTCAAGCAGTAGGAGCAGACGAGGACGGGCAGCCGCTGCATGTGGCCAGCAGGCTGCACGCGTTCAACCGGTTCGAGTTGAAGTATCTGGTTCCGGTCGAACAGGCCGCGGAGATCCGGGACGAGCTGGGCGAGCGGATGGACCGCGATCTCAACAGCCCGGTGGGCGGATACGGCGTGTGGAGCCTGTACTACGACTCTCCTCAACTGCGGTTCTACTGGGAGAAGATCGAAGGTCTGAAGTTCCGCCGCAAGCTGCGGATCCGGCACTACGGGGATCTGGACGGGGTCACCGACGAGTCGCCGGTGTGCGTGGAGATCAAGCAGCGCGTCAACCGGGTCACGCAGAAGCGGCGGATCACCCTGCCGTACGGGGTGGCGCGACGGTTGTGCGACGGCCGCGAGATGGTCGACCACACGGCGAAGGAGAGCGCCTTCATCCAGGAGGTTCTCGAACTGGTCGTACGGCTGGATCTGCGGCCCACCGCGATCACCGGCTACCAGCGCGAGGCCCTGGTGGGCCGGGACGCCGACACCGGGCTGCGGGTCACCTTCGACCGGCGCATACGCGGCCGGGACCGGGACTTCCTCTTCGGCACCCCCACCCCGGAGAACCGGTTCACCATCCCGCCGCACATGTCGGTGATGGAGATCAAGGTGAACGAGCGCACCCCGCACTGGATCACCGACCTGGCCGCCCGGCGCAACCTCGGCCTGGTCCGGATCTCCAAGTACGTGCAGTCCATCGAGGCGTTCGGCCTTGCGCCGCGCTCGGTCTTCCACATCAACGAGGCGGACTTCCCGCCGCCCGCCCCCATCGAGCAGCAGCCGCACACGCTGCTGAAAGCAGGAGCACAGTGAACTTCGATCTGCAGGAACTCAGCGGGACGTTCAGCGTCACCGATGTCGTGGTGGCCATGGCGCTGTCGTTCATCCTGAGCACGGTGATCGGCTACACGTACCGGTACACCCACCGCAACGTGTCCTACAGCCAGTCCTACGTCCAGACCCTCGTGATCGTCGGCATGGTCGTCGCACTGATCATGCTGGTGGTCGGCTCCAACCTGGCACGGGCGTTCTCCCTGGTCGGCGCGTTGTCGGTGGTCCGGTTCCGGAACGCGGTCAAGGAGACGCGGGACGTCGGGTTCATCTTCCTCACCATGGCGATCGGCATGGCCTGCGGTGCCCGCTTCTACACGCTGGCCGTGGCCGGCGCCGTGGTGGTCTGTGTCGTCATCCTGGTCATGTTCAAGTTCAACTGGTTCGCCCTCAACGTGCAGCGGCAGGTCGTCAAGGTCCAGGTGCCGCCGGGCGAGGACTACGGCCCGGCGATCGCCGACGTGCTGATCAAGTACACCACCGAGTACGAGCTCGTGAGCACCGAGACGATCCGCGGGGGAGCGCTGACCGAGGTCTTCTACACCGTGCGGATGAAGAAGGGCACCGAGCCCGGCGATCTCGTCGCGGCACTCCAGGAGCGTACGTCCGGGCAGCGGGTGACGGTCCTGACCGGTTACGACACCACGGATCTGTGATGCCGGGCGACGAGCGGGACCCAGTGGTGGTTCCGGTGCGCAGGCGTCGCCTGAGGGACCGGCTGCCGGTGCGGCTGCGGCACCACTGGAAGCCGGCCGGGGCGTTGTGCGCGGGACTCGCGGTGGCGGTCCACTTCTTCGGCGATGCCCGTGTGTCGCCGTATGTGACCTCCTCCTCGCGGGTGGAGGCCGACACCATCACGCAGAACGTCGAGGGCACCGTCGACCTGTACGACGCGTCGGTGTCCCACTCGATCCAGCTCACCTACGAGCAGACCGACTTCGACAAGATGATGAAGGAGTTCGAGGACGAGGGCACGAAGGACTACCTCTCGGCCGACCTGACGATCGACGGCGTCCATCTGGAGGACGTCGGGATCCGTCTCAAGGGGAACTCCACCCTGTCGTCCCTGCGGGGCAACGGCATGGGCATGCCCGGTGGCGGCCGGAACATGCCCGGACGAGCCGGTGCCCAGCAGGGCGCCCCGCCCGCCGCCGATCAGGGCGCGGACGGGGGCCGGGACCGCGGCCGGAACACCGGCGGCGGTCCCGGCACCACCGGGCAGCAGCCCGGCGGGAACGGAGCGAAAGGAGCGGAAGGAGCGAAGGGAGCGAACGGCGGGGGCCCGGCCGGGATGGTGCAGTACGACCTGTCCGCGAAGAAGCCCGAGGAACTGCCCTGGCTGATCAAGATCGACGAGTACATCGAGGGGCGCGCCTACCAGGGTGAGCGGGAGATCTCGCTGCGCCCCGGCAGCGACGAGCAGCTGCCGTTGAACGAGGCGCTGGCACTGTCGCTGACGAAGTCCTCGGGGCAGCCCGCCGAGGCGTACAGCTTCACCTCGGTACAGGTCAACAACCGGCCCGCGGTGACCCGGCTGATGGTCGACAATCCGGACACCGACTACGCCGAGGCCGTCGGTGACGGCAACGGGGTGCTGTACAAGGCACGGGCCGGCGGGAGTTTCGACTACCGCGGCGACGACCCGTCCGACTACGAGACGTCCTTCCGGCAGCTCAACAAGGCCGGCAGCCAGGACCTGGAACCGGTCATGAAGCTGATCAAGTGGGTGGACGAAGCCTCCGACAAGGAGTTCGAGGAGGAGCTGCACCAGTACGTGGACGTCGACTCGCTCGCCACGTACATCGCCACGCAGAACCTTCTGCTGAACTCCGACGACATCTCCGGGCCCGGCAAGAACTACCTGCTCTGGTACGACCTGGACACCAGGAAGTTCTCCGTCCTGGGGTGGGACTACAACCTCAGTCTCTCCGGCGACACCGCTGCCGGCCCGGACGACAAGGTCAGCATGGGCGGCGGGCCGGGCGGACCGGAGGGCGGCCTGCCCGAGGGCATGCCCGAGATGCCCGAAGGCATGCCGGAGCTGCCGGAGGGGATGCCGGAGATGCCCGAAGGCATGCCGGGCGGCGGGAACGGTGAGGCGGGCCAGGGCAGGTCGATGGGCGGGCACGCCCTCAAGGACCGGTTCCTGGAATCCGACGCCTTCGACGCGATCTACAAGGCGGCGTACAAGAAGGTGTACGCGAAGACGTACGGGTCCGGCACGGCGAAGCAAGCCCTCGACACCATCGCGGAGCAGGCCCGCGAGGCGGCCGGCTCCTCGAAGGAACTGGACGCCGCCGTGAAGAAGCTGCGTACGACGGTGACCGAGCGCACCGCGGCGCTCGCGAAGAACAAGCAGGTCACCGGATGACCCCGGAGCCCGGGGCGGCCGTCCCCGTCCGTCCCGGGCTCCGGTCCCTTCTCACAGCTGGTGCCGCTAACCTCGCGCGGCACCACCCTCTACCCCAGTGAGCCGCACATGCCCCGCCCCGCCTCCGGGCCGCCCCCGGCCCGGTCCACGATCCTCGTCGTCGAGGACGACCCCAGCATCCGTACCCTGCTCACCTCCGCCCTGGGCGCCGCCGGATACGCCGTCGTCGCAGCCGTCACCGGCCGGGAGGCCATGTCCAAGGCGGCCGACAGCCGGCCCGGCCTGATCGTCATGGACGTGATGCTGCCCGACGCCGACGGCTTCGACCTCACCCGCCGGCTGCGCGCCCAGGGCCTGTACACACCGGTGCTGTTCCTCACCGCCCGCACCGAGGTCGAGGACCGCATCATCGGTCTCAGCTCCGGCGGCGACGACTACGTCACCAAGCCCTTCCACGTCCAGGAGGTGCTGCTGCGCATCCGCGCGATCCTGCGCCGCGCGGCGGCCCCGGCCTCTTCGGCCCGCACCCGGCCGCCCCTGCGCCACGCCGACCTCGTCCTGGACGAGGACGCCCACACCGTCCGGCGCTCCGGACGCGACCTGAAGCTGTCACCGACCGAGTTCCGGCTGCTGGCCTGCCTGATGGCACAGGCGGACCGGGTGCTCGGCAAGAGGGAGATCCTGCAGGAGGTGTGGCGGTACGACTTCGCCGGCGACACCCGGATCGTCGACACCTACATCAAGAACCTGCGCCGCAAGATCGACACCACCCCGCCCGCGTTGATCCACACCGTCCGTGGCGTCGGCTACTGCCTGCGTCTGCCGGGCGGCGGCACCGGAACCCTCGACCCGTGAGCAGCCGCGCCAGACCCCCGCGCTCGCTGCGCACCCGGCTCGTGCTCATCGCCACCGTCCTGGCGACCTGCGCCGTGCTGCTGTGCCAGACCGCCGGACTGACCGTGCTGCGCTCCTGGCTCACCGATCAGGTCGACGAACAGCTCACCGGCTTCCAGCCACCCACCCGGGTCTACGAGGACATCGCCGACGACGGCCGGCTGCACACCCCCGATGACCACGACATCCTGCCCTCGGACTACCGCGTCTTCTTCTACGACTCCGACGGCCGCCTGATGGACGCCTCCCTGGGCCGCGGCGACGACCGGGGACCCCGGCTGCCCTCCCGCGCCAGGGCACTGAGCCTGCGCAACGGCGAGCCCGCCACCGTGGAGGCCACCGACGGCAGCGGCAGCTGGCGCGTGGTCGCCGACTCCGGACCCGACCGCATGCGCGCCGTCGTCGCCCTGCCCCTGGACACCGTGGACGGCGCGACCACCAAGCTGCTGTGGATCAGCATGCTCCTCGGCCTGATCGTCGCCGCAGGCGTCGCCCTGCTCGGCAACGCCGCCGTACGCCTGGGCCTGCGCCCCCTCTCACGGGTCGAGCGCACCGCCCAGCAGATCACCGACGGCGACGTGGACCTGCGCGTGCCCGACACCGACCCGGCCACCGAGGTCGGCCGGCTGGGGCAGGCCCTGAACACCATGCTCGACCGGTTGCGCACCGCCCTGCACCGCACCGCCGCCTCCGAACGGCAGATGCGCCGCTTCATGGCCGACGCCGGACACGAACTGCGCACCCCGCTCACCGCCATCCAGGGTTTCGCCGAACTCCTCCACGACGACCCCCGCATGCCCGCCGAGCGCCGCACCGAGGCCCACGCGCTGATCGCCGCCAACGCCGACCGCATGAGCCGGCTGGTCGACGACCTCTTCCTGCTCGCCAAACTCGGCCACGCCCCCGACCCCCGCCGAGAACCCGTGGACCTGCTCTCCCTGGCAGCCGACAGCATCACCAGCACCGCCGTGCGCCACCCCGGGCGCACCATCACCCTCGAACCGCTCCTCAGCGGCTCCGCCGACAGCAGCGGTCAGGAACTCGATGTCGTCGAGGCAGTCGGCGACGCCGACCAGCTCGCCCAGGTCGTGAGCAACCTGCTGGCCAACGCCTGCGCCCACACCCCGGCCACCGCCCGCATCCACGTCCGCGTCGGCACCATCCGCACCGGTCCCGCCACCGGCGGCGTCGACCGGCCCGGCCGCACCAGCGCCACCCCCGCACTGGAGCCCGGCACCGCGGCCGCCGTGATCGAGGTGGCCGACACCGGCCCCGGTCTCACCCCCGATGATGCACTCCACGTCTTCGACCGCTTCTTCCGCGCCGCCCCGGCGGACGCCGCCGAGCCCGGCAGCGGTCTCGGCCTCGCGATCGCCGCGGCGATCGCCGAAGCCCACCAGGGCCGCATGGAACTCGACACCCGACCCGCAGCCGGATGCACCTTCCGCCTCCTTCTGTCCGTGCACTGAGGGAGCCCACCGATGAGTCAGTGCATGGAGAGAGCCCACCGATGAGACTGACCACCTTGCGCATCACCAGCACCCGCACCGCCGCCGCCCGCGTGGACAGGAACCGCCTCACCCTCCTGCCCTTCCCCGACGTCGGCACCCTCGTCACCACCGGCGAGGCGTGGCAGGACCGCGCCGCCGCCCCCGGCGAAGTCCTCACCCGCACCCACGCCCCGACGGACACCGGTCCGCTCACCACCCGGCTCGTCACCTTCACCCAGGTGCAGGTGAACTACGCGACCCGCGCCAAGGAACTGAATACCCCGCAACCACCGGCACCCCGGCTGCTGACCACCCCCGTCGACCGCGTCGTCGGTGACCGGGACACCATCCGCATCGCTCCCGCACCGGACATCCGATGGGGGGCCGAACTCGGAGTGGTGATCGGGCGGGAGACCTCTCACGTCCCCGTGACCAAAGCCCTGCGGAGCATCGCCGGTTACACCACCGTCAACACCGTCGCCGTCCCCGGCCGTCCGGCCGTCGTCGCCCTGGGACCCCAGCTCGTCACCCCCGACGAACTGCCGCCCGGCGCCCGCGGTCTCACTCTGACCGCGACCCTCGACGGCCACCCGAGACAGAAGGCCAACACCTCCGATCTGCTTTTCGACGTCGCCACCCTCATCGCACGCACCAGCACCCGCACCACACTGATGCCCGGCGACCTGATCACCACGGGCACCCCTGCCGCGACCGGTACCGGCCGAATCCACGACGGCAGCCGACTCACCGTCGCCATCAGAGGAATCGGTGAACTCCGCACCACCATCACCCACTGACGACGGCCCGGCGCTCCACCGACTCAGCCGACGTGGACCCCTGTCGGCCGGCGGCAGCGCGAGGGCGGCCCCGACCGCCACTCGGCCTCTGGTGAGGTACTTGAGCATGAGCCCCACCTCCACCTCAGGTGTAACCGGGACGGACGCTCCCGTACTCGATTTCCGCCCGGCCTTGATGAGGTCTTGATGACGCGGGCCCTGGTGGGCACACCGTGTCGTGCCTCCCGATCATCGCAGCTCGGCCGAGCCGTCCAGGAGCCGGAACCGCAGGCGGCAGATGATTGCGTTCGTCTCGTGCCGGACCGCGTGGGCGACGACCGCACCACGCTGGTTCTGCAGCAGCCGCTGCCACAGATGGGCCGGTTCGACCTCGGGGATGAGCACGGTGACCCGCAGGCCCGGATCGGCGGACGCCAGCTTCCGTACGTACCCGGCGACCGGGCGGCCGACCGTGCGGCGGCCGGAGGTGATCCGGATCAGGGGGACACCCGGATTCCACAGTGCCCAGTCCCGTTCCAGCGCCTCGGTCTGCTCGCGGTCCTCGGGGTCCGGGTGACAGACCGTCACGGCGTGGACCTCGTAGCCGAGGGACACCGCCGCGGTGAGAGCCTCGCTGGTGAGCCGGGTCAGGGACGAGACCGGAACCACGATCAGCGACCGGTCGCGGTGCGGGGGCTCCGGGATACGGCCGACGCCCAGCCGCTCACCGATCCCGGTGTAGGCGCGGTGGACGGACTCGAAGCCGGCGACCAGCAGGGGCAGGGTGACGACAATCAGCCACGCGCCGTCGTGGAACTTGGTCGCCGTGACGACGACCGCGCTGACACCCGTCAGGAGCGCGCCCAGACCGTTCAACAAGGCCTTGCCCGCCCACTTGTCGCCGCGGACCGCGCGCCAGTGGACGACCATGCCGGTCTGAGCGATGGTGAAGCCGATGAACACACCGATCGCGAACAGCGGGACGAGGGTGTTGGTGTCGCCCCCGGAGAAGACCAGAAGCAGGGCGGACACGGCCGCGAGCGTGAGGACCCCGTGGCGGTGGACCTGCCGGTCGGCCTTGAGCCCGAAGACATGCGGCAGGTAGTTGTCGCGGGCCAGCAGCTTGAGCAGCACCGGCAGACCGCCGAACGACGTGTTCGCGGACAGGGCCAGCAGCACCATCGTGGCGAACTGCACGACGTAGAAGGCGAGATCGTGCCCGAAGGACGCGTCGGCGAGCTGCGCCAGCACGGTCACGCCTTCGACCGGCTGCAACCCGAACCGGGAGATCAGCACGGACAGACCGATCAGCATCGCGCCGAGCAGTGCGCCGAGGGCCACCTCGGCACGCTGTGCGCGGCGGGTGGCCGGGGCACGGAACGACGGCACGGCGTTGGCGATGGCCTCGACACCGGTCAGTGCCGAACAGCCCGAGGCGAAGGCCTTGAGGAGGAGCAGCGCACCGACCGTGGTGGCGTCGGTGCCGAGTACGGACGCATGGCCGGCGGCCGCTTCCGTGCTCACCGGGGCGTCGCGGAACAGGCCGACCACGATGAGAGCGAAGATCGCTCCGACGAACACCGCGGTCGGCACGATGAACGCACGCGCCGAGTCCACGATCCCGCGCAGATTCACGCCGGTGATCAGGACCAGTACCGCGAGGCACAGCCACAGGCGATCGCCGTACAGCTCCGGGAACGCGGAGGTCAGCGCTGCCACGCCCGCGGTCACGGCGACGGCCACGTTCAGGACGTAGTCCAGGACCAGGGACGCGGCGGCGACCAGACTGGTGCGGCGGCCCAGATGTGTCCTGGCGACCGCGTAGCTTCCTCCACCGTCCGGAAACGCCGCGATGACCTGCCGGTACGAGGCGACGAGCACCGCCAGCAGCAGGGCGATCGCCACGGTGACGGGGAGCGTGAAGCCGAGCCCGTATCCGCCCGCGGCCGCCAGGACGAGGACGATGGCCTCCGGCCCGTACGCAACCGACGCCATCGCGTCGAGCGACAGGGCGGCCAGCCCCGTAATGGTCGTGAGCTTGTGACGGGCCCCGTCATCAGGAGGCACTTCGACGATCGGCGCCGCGCTGGACTCCGAGCTGAGAACGGACATGGGTAAGGGCTCCTCCGTGCAGGTCTCGCTCAGAGTGCGCCTGTCTCCGGCCGGTCGGGTCGGTTGCTGGCGCGTTCTTGGCGCCGCAGGCCGATCTTTTCCCGCGTTCTTGACGGCGATGGTCAGGACCGGGGGACGGCTGCCCGTGGCGCACAAGGGGCGCGCCACCGCAGGAACGGGTCGCAGGGGCAGGCCTGTTGCGGCTCGGTGACGTCGCGATTCCGCCAGTTGCGGAAATCGTTTTGAATGCGTTCGAACAGCGCTCTAGAGTCATGCAGCCCGAGACCGACGGCGAGCATGACGGCTGCCGGTCTCCGCGCAGCCCCCTGCGCGAGCCGAACGCTGCGAACCGCCCCGCGCAGGACTGGACAACCGAAACAGGGGGGACCCCACCGTATGAAGACGCATTCCGGTCGGCGCGCGAGAACCGCCGCCGCGGCCACGGGGCTGGCAGCCGTGCTGCTCGCCGCCACCCCGGGCATCGCCACGGCGGCCGGGGGCAACCTGCCTCCGTATCAGCCGGGCATCGACACCCTCACCGTCGACTCCACCAAGGCCTGCTCCGACGAGCCCGTCTACGTGCCCCGCGCACCCGAACTCCGGGCCGTCGTCGAGGACCCGACGGAGGACAACGAGGAGTGGGAGTCCAACGGGGCCGGCGCCGAGTTCGAGGCGTGGTGGACCGACGCCGACGGAGCCCAGCAGCGCCGCACCCACACCTCCGGCATCGTGAAGTCTCCCATCACCCAGCTGTGGCGGACCCCCGCCGACCTCCCGGCCGACACCGTCATCTCCTGGCACGTCCGGGCCGTCGACGACGAGGCCGCGACGTCCGCCTGGAGCGACGAAACCCCTGGCGCCACCTGCCGGTTCATCATCGACACGGTCAGCCCCGAGCCCGCGACGGTGGCCTCGGAGCAGTACCCGGACGACGACAGCGGCTGGCACGACGGCGTCGGCGTCTACGGCAGCTTCACCTTCGACTCCCCGTCCCAGGACGTCGTCGAGTACGTCTACACCGTTCTCGGCTCCGTACCGAAGCGGGTCCGGCCCGAGGAGCCGGGCGGACCGGCCACCGTCCGGTGGATGCCGGAATCCGGCGGGCCCTACTACATGCAGGTCCGCGCCGTCGACCGGGCCGGGCGGTACAGCTCCGAGACGACCTACTGGATGCGCGTCGCCGAGGGCCGCGCACCCGTCGCCCACTGGAAGCTCGCCGACCCGGCAGGAGCGGACCACGCCGCCGCCGAGACCGGCCCCGCGGCCCGCGCCGGCAGCGGCGTCCGCTTCGGCGCCTCCGCTCCCTCCCGCACCGACCTCACCGCCACCGTCAGCCTCGACGGCCGGGGCAACGGCTACCTCACCCCGGACGCCCCCGCGACGGACACCACCAAGACCTTCGCCCTCTCCGCCTGGGTCCGCCCCGCCGCCACCGGCACCGCGATGACGGTGGCCGGCCAGGACGCCGCCGACGACACCTCCGCCTTCACCCTCGGCCTGCGCCCGGCCTCGGACTCCTCCGCCACCTGGGCCTTCCGCTACGGCGCCACCACCCTCACCGGCGGCAGCGCCTCGGCCGGCGGCTGGGCCCACCTGGCCGGCCTGTACGACACCGAGGACAACACACTGCGGCTCTACGTGAACGGCAAGGAGGTCGACTCCGAGACCGGCGTCGCCCCGGTGGCCGCCCCCGGCGCCTTCCAGATCGGCCGCGCCCGCGGCGACTCCGGCGAGCGCTGGCAGGGCGAGATCGGCGACGTCCGCGTCTGGGACCGGGTCGTGCCCCGCGAGGAGATCGAGCGACTGGGCGCCCGCCCCGCCGAACGGGTCGCCGCCTGGGACATCGAGCGGACCGACGACGGTGTGATCCCCGGCCGGGACGGCGACCAGCCGCTCACCCTGCACGGCGGCGCCGGTTTCTACACCCCCGATATCGAGGGCTGCCTCGAAGACCCCGACTGCGTCGACTTCCCGGCGAGCGCCCTCGACGGCAACGACCACCTGGCCCTGGACGGTACGGACGACTACGCCGCCACCAGCGGCCCCGTCGTCGACACCGCCGACAGCTTCAGCGCCGGCCTGCGGGTCCGCTTCGCGGACACCGCCCCCGACCGGCCGATGACCGTGCTGTCGCAGGGCGACGCCGACAGCGACGCCTTCAAGGTCCGCTACGACCCGGCCGCGTCCCAGTGGCAGCTGATCGTCACCGACGCCGGCGGACCGGGCGCCACGGAGACCGTTGTCGCCGGACCAGGCGCTCCCACCTCGTTCTCCGACGAAGTGGTCGTCGTGTACGACGACTCCGAGGGGCACATCACCCTGTACGTCGACGGTGAGGCCGTGGCCGACACGGAGTTCAACGCCTCCTGGAACGCCCCGGGCCCGCTCCAGATCGGCCGCGGCCACACCGCCGACGGCGGCTGGGGCGAGTACTTCCACGGCGGGGCGGACACCGTCCGTGTCTTCACGGGAGCCCTCACCGCGTCCCAGGTGCAGTCGTTCGCGTACCTCGACTGAGGCCTGAAGCCTGAGACGGGAGGTCTGACCGCGCCGGGGGGCGTGGTCAGGCCGGGCCCGTCAGCCCTCAGGCCATCGCGTCGAGGTCCGCCAGGAGCAGCACATCCCCTGCCGGCCGTGTCCCGGCGGCTTCCGCCAAGGCCCGCACATGGGCAGCGGCTCGTGGATGTAGCGGAACTCGCTGTGCAGCGCCAGCCTCGGCACGGGCCTCAGCTCCCCCTCGTGTTGGTCGCGAGGGTACCGGGCCACTGGTGGTGCGCTCAGCCGGAGAGGACGGCGCCCGGCCGTTCTCCAGAGCCCTGGAAGCACTCAGCGGTCGGGGCTGCGGGCTCTGATAGGTTCCATTGTTCGATTCACCGGCGATGACTTGGATGCGCCAGTGGTACTGGGGGAGGGGGCTCCGTGGGCCGAGTGCCGTCAAGGCTGCGCAAGCCGTTGCTCATAGGGCTGCCGCTCGTGCTGCTCGTCACGGGGGTGGTGCTCTTCCCGGAGGGCGGCGGCCGGCCGGACGAGCAGCGCCATGTGGCGGCGAACCGGGCGCAGTTGAAGCGTGCCTGTGCGGGGCTGCTGCCGTACGAGGAGCTGCGGGGCCTCGTGCCCGACGACGTCGCGGGCGAGGTCACTCAGTACGGCACCGTGCTCGATCCCGATGAGGACAGCCACTCCCTGGTGAACTGCTCCGTCACCTGGCCGGGGCACGGATCGGTGCGGGTACGGGCCGTCGCGATCATTTCCGGGATACCGATGACGTTGCGGGCCGAGGACATCCTGCCCGGCGTCGACAACGACGGGTACGAGGCACCCGGACTCACCGGCCGGGTGGACGAGCGGGGGCGGGCGTGGGTCGTCGCCGAGTGTCCCGGCGGGCTGGCGGGGCGGGCCCGCGAGGTGCCGGGGATGTACGTCGCGGCCGATGTCGATCTGCCCGTTCCCGGCAAGGGGAAGCAGGCCGGGTACCTCCGCGGCCTCCGTACCGCGGTCCGGGTCGCCAACGGGATCACCGCCGCGCAGAAGTGCGGCGGCTCCCCGCTGAAGCCGCCCACGCGGGTCCTCGACACGTACGAGGCCCATGTCACCAAGGACGCGGACGGCGGCAACATCGAGGTCGTGCGGATCGACGAGCCGGGTCTGGGTGTGAAGAAGTGCCGCGGGGTCGGCAGGCGAGCGGGTTTCCCCGGCAAGTGGACCGCGAGCGGTGATCTGCAGGACTCACGGCTGGTGAGCGTCTGCACCGCCACCGTCCTGGACCGCATGGACCCGATTCACACCGACCCGACGCCACCCGACGGTGCGGTCGTCGAGGTCTCGGCGGCGAGCTGGTCCGGGCCGCTCAGGGACTCGGCCGACGCCCAGTACCGAAACGACGGTGACGGCTTCGGCTTCCGCGAAGGGGAACGGACCAGGGACATCCCGGAGTCGGGGTCGCGCGAACTCGCCCTGTGGGCAGGGTCGGAGTGTGCCGCGGGCAGCACGTACCACCGGGTCACCATCCGTATGGAGACCAACGATCTCAGTGCGTACACGCTCACTGGGACGGAGCGGACCAAGTACTCCAAGGACGCCCGCAAGCTGATGGACAGCTATCTCGCCGACCCCGACGGCTGGCCCCGGCAGCAGGGGTGTCATGAATCCAGGATCCTGGGAGAGGTGGAGGGATGGCGGTGAGACGCAACGTCCTGCGGGCGGTCGTGGCCCTGGCTGCCGCGGCCGTCGTCGTCGCCGGGTATCTCCAGGTGCACGGCGACTTCCAGCGCTGGAGCGACGAGTCGGCGCTCGACGGAGCCTGCGGCGGCCTGCTCGACCGGAACGTGGTGCGCGGCGTGCTCGGCGCGGGAGCCGTCGAGGTCGAGAACGAAGCAAGCGGCGCGGGCCTGGTGGGCTGTGCGGTGGGCGTGCACGACGGTGGCACCGTCGAGATCCGCGTCCTCGACACCCCACAGACCGGGAAGCGCCCGGACTCCCTTTTCACGGGCGCTCCGTGGGCGTTCGCCGTGCCGGTCGGCCACGGATGGACAGGGCTCTTCGGAGCCGACCCGGGAGACGACGCGGAGGCGGATCTCTTCAGTGCCGCCGAGTACGAGGACGTGACCACGAGCCTGGTCCTGAAGTGCACCGGGACACGCAGTGCCAAGGGCTTGTACGTATCCGTCACGACAACTGGCTCCACGTCACTGGACGACCCGGCCGAAAGACCGGAGCTCACCAGGATCGCCACCTCCACCGCGTCCAGGGCCTCGAAGGCCCGGCACTGCGGGGCCGAGCTCGGGAAGCCCGTCAGCAGCCTCGGCCTGCCGGTGACCGAGGACGACTACGAGCCGCTCGGCACGGCGGACGGGACCTGCTCCGGCATTCCCGCCGCACACGGCATGGCGATCGCCACCGAGACGGCCCGCGGGGGCGCCCCGCACGAGACCTGCCTGCTCGGCGACGCCGACCGCAGGAGGCGCTACAGACTCGAAGCGGACTTCGGCCCCTACGCGCAACAGCAGTTGTTCCTGGCCAAGCAGCGATCCTTCATGGGCGCACCGGACTCCGGCACACCCGCACATCAGCGCGACCCCGGCGGCCGGATGAGCTGGACAACGGCCGAGTGCCCCGACGGCCGGGCCCTGTTCACCCTGCAGCCGTGGGCCGATGCGCGCGAGCGCCTCGACTACCCCAGAAGCGACGCGGACCTCGCCTACGAACGTGCGGCACTGCGGGCCTTCGCCGAGCGTTCGGCGAAGGGCCACGGATGTTCCGCCCCGGCCACCCCGTGACATCCCGGGCGACCGGCCACCGGCCTCAGAGCCCGGTGACCTTGGCGCTCGCCGACACCTCGTAGACCAGGGTGACCGTGCGTCGGCCACCGGGCGGGAGCGGGACGTCCCAGCGGACGACGCCCTCGGCGTCGACCGCGTCGGGCGCCGGGGAGCACGAACCCTTCCGCAACCGGATCTCCACCGCCGAGACCTCGGACACCGGAACCCGCTCCCGCAGGACGACCACCCGATCGTCCTGCTCCCCGGGGGCGGAGAACCGGGACAGGTGCAGCCGGACCGTGCGGGTGACCACGGTCCGCTGTGTGATCCCGGTGGAGTCGCGGGACTCCTCGGCCCGCCGGACCACCCGGTAGTCGTCGCAGCTGCCGAAGGCCAGCTCGGCGGGGGTGCCGGGGGCGGTGAAGTCCAGCGTGCCGCGCCCGCCGAAGCCGCTCCCGCGCACCAGGTCCACAGGCCCGGCGAGCAGCGCGTGGCCGGACAGGTTGTCGAACCGCACCACCTGGGTGACCAGTGGAGAAAGCTCCGGTGAGCAGGCGTACTCGCTGCGTGCGGCCGTGGTGAAGGCGGACAGCGGCACCCGGTGGGCGTGGCCGTCACCGGGCACCGAGACCGGCGCGGGGGATCTCAGCACCCGCGTCTCGCCGCCGTCGTCCACCCCCGGCAGACCGAGCACCGGGGCCGGGCCGAGGGCCCCGATCTCCTCCTCGCGCAGCTCCACGTCGACCGTGCGGCGCTCCGCCGCGGAGCGGTCCTTGAGGGTCAGCCGGTCCTCGTCCAGCCGTGGCGGATCGGTGGCCAGGGCCGAGCGGGCCGTCGACAGTGTCAGCCGTACGTCCGACCAGTCCTCGCCGGTGCGCTGCCAGACCATCGCGTCGGTCTCCAGCGTCAAGGAGTCCCCGTCGAGCACGGCCCGGTAGGCGGGCCGCCACAGCGCACACGGGGTGAGGTGGCTCAGCCGCAGCCCGGCCGGCCCGGCGGCCGCGGCCTCCACGGTCAGCTCGACATGGCCGACCAGCTCGGCGGGCTCCTCCTCGGCGAGCTCCATGGCCCGCTCGGCTGCCCGCAGTTCGGCGGCGATGGCGGCCAACCGGGCGTCCGTGGCGCGGAGTTGCTCGCCGTGTTCGTCGCGTTCGGCGTCCACCCGGTCCAGTTCCCGGGACCAGCGGGCCCCTTCGGTCTCCCCGTGGCCCGCGCCCTCGCCGATCTCCCGCAGCAGATCGGCGGCGAGGCGGCCGAGCAGGTCGAGCCGGGTCTTCAGCCGGTCGCGCCGCTGCCCCAGGGTCAGCCGTTCCTCTTCGAGGGCGTGTACGCGGTGGCGCAGGGCGGAGTCGTCCTGGGTGGGCGGCAGCGGCGCGCGCGGCGTCCAGCTGCGGACGATCCGTACGTCGAGCACGGTCGCGGGGTGCTCGGCGGTCAGCTCGGCATGGAGGGTCCGGTCGACGGCCAGCGCGCTGACCGGCCCGAGACGCAGCCGCTGGACCCCGGCCTCCAGATCGAGCACGACGGCGCGCTCGACGTGGGCGCGGTCCTCAAGGCAGGTGACGGCGGTGACGGGGAGGGCGATCGGCTTCGGGGCCGTGGACATGGTGTGTCAGCTCCTGCGGTTGCCGCCGACCAGGGCCTTGCCGGTCGGGATGCGGATCTCGTAGCCGCCGTCGAGAGCGGCGGTGGCGCCTGCGGGCAGGGCGAGTCGCCAGACGCGGGTGCCCGGCGCATGCCGGTCGGGCCCCGTGTCTTCCTCGGGCGCCGTCCAGTCGGCCCGTTCCTCGATCCGGACGTCCGGCTCGGAGGAGACCGGAACCCGTTCGTGGACCTCCACCGTGACGGGCCTCGCCAGCCCATTGGACAGTTCCACGTGGACGCGGTGGTCGAGCACGGTGGTGTTGTTGCGCAGCCCCGCGGTGGACTCGTGCAGATTGGTGCGGCGGGTGACCCGGATGCCTTCGGCCGGCCCGAGCCCCACCCGGCGGACCCCGCCGGGGGCGAGCGTGGGCAGTGCGGCGGTCAGCAGGTAGTCGTCGTCGACGGTGATCTCCACCGGGCCGGCCAGCAGCGCCTGGTCGGTGGAGTTGGAGAGCACCAGCGTCGCGTACACGGTCTGCTCCACGGACGGCACACAGAGGTACTCGGTCCGCAGACCGACCGGGATCTCGCCGACGGTGACGGTGTGCCAGGTGCCGTCCGACGGGATGTCCGCGCGGGCGGCGGCATCGAAGCGGTGGTCGAAGGAACCCGCCGACTCGCGGGGCCGTACGGCCTGACCGGGCAGCGGCAGCGAGGCCACCGTCTCGGCGCGGCGGCGGTACTCGGCCGCCACCGGGTCGTAGGGGGAGCCGGGAAACAGCCGGCCCCTGCGACCGCCCGTCTCCTCGGGGCCGCACAGGACCAGCTCGGCGTAGTCGAGTTCGGCGCCGCTCGGCTGCGGCGGACCGGCTGCCGGGGCCGGCGGCGGTGGCACGGCCCCGCCTGGAGCCGGGGGAGCCATGGCGGCGCCGGCGGCACGCGGGAAGGACCTGCTGCCCGAGGCTGCCGGGGGAGCGCCGTACCCGCCGCTCGGCGCCGGGAACACGGCCGGCGCAGCGCCGTAGCTCAGCGGGGCCTGGGCCGGGGCCGGTGTAGGGGGCGGGGGAGGCGGCGGGGGCAGAGCCGGCTCGGCCGCGACGGCCACCGGGGCGCTGCCGCCCACCAACACCGCGGATGCCGGGACCGGGCGGGGACCTGCCGCGTCGTACCCGGAGAACAGGTCGACGAGCCCGGCCGGGGGCTCGCGCCAGCCGGAGGGCGCGGGGGCGGGCTGGCTGCGTCCGATCCGCATCGACCGGAGCCTCGGCAGGTCGGTGCGGCGCCGGAGATCGGCGGTGGCCAGGGCGATGCGCACACCGGTCCAGTCCTCGCCGGTCCGCTGCGCGACCGAGGCGCGCAGCATCAGCCTGCCGCTGCCGTCGCCCTGACGGTGAGCCAGGCGGTAGGCCGGCACCCAGACGGCGCCCGGCACCCCGTACTCCAGCTCCACCTCCACCTCCGCGCCACCGGTGTCGGCGCCGGTGAGGGTCAGCACCGCACAGACCGTGGTCTCCACATGTGCCGACGGCGCGTCGGTGGAGGCCCGCGCGAGCCGGTCGGCGGCGCCGTCGAGCTCGTGCTCGACGGCGCGCAGCGCCTCCTCCAACTCGACGAGACGCTCGTGCAGCCCCGCCAGCCGCTCGTCGACGAAGCCGGCGAGCTCCAGCCAGGCGTCGACCGGGGTACGGCGGTGCGGATCGTCCCGCTTGCGGGCAGGCGGGACCGGGTGGAGAGCCCTGACCTCCTCGATCAGGCTCAGCTGCCGGTCGCGGCGTCCTTGCGCTGCCGCGTGCTCGTCGCTCAGCCGCTCGACCTCGCGCCGCAACGCGTCGGGCGTGCCCGGGGCGACCGGCTCGGCCTCGACCTCCACCCGGGCCTCGGTGACGCGCACCCCGGGGGAGCCGAGGACACCGGCCCGCAGCGAGCCCGGGTCCAGCGAGCGGGGCAGACCCGTCACCCGCACCCGGCCGTCGGGCGACACGCTGCCCCGGGCCAGGCGCCGGCAGATCGCGCCCTGCGCGTACACCACGACCGAATCGAGGGCCGAGCCCCAACGCCGTGCCGACTCATCCGTCATGTGCTCCGCCCCCAGCCGTGTCCATGCCGAACGCAGCTTACGCCGGGCCGGTCCGCGCGCCCGCGCCGATCCTGCGTACGGCGACGGTCAGCTCCCCTCGAAGACGGCCCGGGTGCTCGTGACGACCGCGCATCTGCCCGCCGCCCAGCGCAGGGCCATCGCATGGTCCTCGGCGGAGAAGTCGGCCACCGCGTCGGCCACCACGAAGGCCTGGATGTCCTGCATCCAGGCGTCGCACGCGGTCATCAGGACGCCGATGTGGGCGTAGACGCCGGTGATGACGATCTGGTCGCGGCCCTGTTCGCGCAGGCGTTCCAGGAGGTCGGTGCGGACGAAGCCGCTGTACTTCCACTTGGTGAGCACCGTGTCGCCCTCGTCGGGCGCGACGGCCTCGGCGATCGCGGCGGCGTGCGGGTCGGCCGGCAGGCCCGGACCCCAGAAGTCCTGTTGCAGTCCGCGCTGTTCGGGGCTCTGGCCGCCGGGCTGCGCGGTGTAGAGCACCGGGACGCCGAGCCGCGTCGCCGCCCTCTTCAACTCCGCCACGTGCGAAAGGAGTTCGGGGATCGGCGCGGCAGAGGGATCGTAGGCCGACAGGAAGTGGTTCTGCAGATCGTGGACGAGGAGCACCGCACGTGACGGGTCGACGGTCCACCCGACCCGGTTGGCGGGCAGCTCGCCGGCGGCCGGCATGGGGTACGGGGCGATGGCGGGCAGGGCCATGGTGCGGGGATTCCGTTCAGGGGAGGATGTTCACGGGAGGGTCAGGCCGATGGAGGGACGGACGTGTTCCGGGCCGCGGCGGTCCGTAGCGCCTTCTTGGAGATCTTTCCGACGCCGGTCTGCGGGAACGCGTCCACGAACTCGACCCGGTCGGGCACCTTGTACGCGGCCAGACCCCGTTCACGTACGAACTCTTTGACGTCCACCGCCTTCAGCGGACCCGCGCCCGGCCGCAGGATCACGTACGCGCAGGTGCGTTCGCCCAGGTACGGGTCCGGCTCGGCCACCACGTTGGCGTCGTGGACGCGGGGGTGGGCCAGGAGGTGGTTCTCCACCTCCTCGGCGGCGATCTTCTCGCCGCCCCGGTTGATCTGGTCCTTGGCGCGGCCCTCGACGACGATGTGGCCGGTGGGGGTGGTCCGGACGACGTCGCCCGTGCGGTAGAAGCCGTCCTCGGTGAACGACCGGGCGTTGTGTTCCGGTGCTCGCCAGTAGCCCCGGATCGTGTAGGGGCCGCGCGTCAGCAGATGGCCCGTTTCGCCCGGTGCGACCTCCTGGTCCTGGTCGTCGACGACCAGGATCTCGTCGTCCGGTGAGATGGGCCGCCCCTGGGTGGTGACGATCACCTCGACCGGGTCGTCCAGCCGGGTGTAGTTGACCAGGCCCTCGGCCATGCCGAAGACCTGCTGCAAGGTGCAGCCGAGCGCAGGCCGGACCCGACGCGCGGCCTCCTCGCTGAACTTGGCGCCACCCACCAGCAGGACGTCGAGGCTGCCGAGGTCGTGCGCGGTGGTGGTGGCCGCCCGGGTCCAGAGCAGGGCCAGGGGCGGGACCAGTCCGGTGAGGGTGACCCGTTCCCGTTCGATCAGCGGGAAGGCCACCTCGGGTGAGGGGTGCGGGCACAGCACCACGCGGCCTCCGGCGTAGAGCGTGCCGAGCGAACCGGGGGAGGAAAGCGGGAAGTTGTGGGCCGCGGGCAGCGCACAGAGGTAGACGCTCTCCTCGTCGACCCCGCAGATCTCGTTGGAGCCGCGGAGCGAGTAGATGTAGTCGTCGTGGGTGCGCGGAATCAGTTTCGGTACGCCGGTGCTGCCGCCGGAGAGCTGGAGGAAGGCCAGGTCGGCCGGGCGCGGAGCATCGTGTCCGACCGGATCCGTCGCCACGTCGGACAGCGCCTCGAACTCGCCGGGGTCCCCGGTGGCGACGAACACGTGCCGCAGCGCGGGTGCGCCGGCCCGGGTGCGGGCCGCCAGTTCGCGGTAGTCGTAGCCGTCGTGCTGTGCCGCGACGACGTACGCGACCGCCTCGGTGAACTCGCAGAAGTAGGAGATCTCGCTCTCGCGGTGGGCCGGCAGCGCGAACACGGGCAGCGCGCCGATCCGGAACAGCGCGAAGACGACCTCGAAGAACTCCGCGACATTGGGCAGTTGGACCACCACCCGGTCGCCCTTGGTGATGTTCCGGGCGAGGAGGCCGGCGGCCAGCCGGTCGGCGCGCCGGTCCAGTTCCGCGTAGCTCCACCGGGTTCCCGCGACGGGGTCGACCACGGCGATCCGGTCCGGGTGCGCCTCGGCGCGCTCCCGGAGCATGGAGCCGAACGTCTCGCCGCGCCACCAGCCCGCGGCCCGGTACCGCTCGGCGAACTCGGCCGGCCAGGTGGGGGCGTCGTACGGGCTCACAGTTCGGCCCCCACGGCGCTGAGGAAGGTACGGAACTTGGCCGCCGTCTCGACGGTCTCCGCCTCGGGCACGGACGCCGCCACGATGCCGGCGCCCGCGTAGAGGCGCAGTGTGCGTTCCTCGGCCTCGGCACAGCGGATCGTGACGACCCACTCGCCGTCGCCCCGGGCGTCGCCCCAGCCCACCATCCCGGTGAAGAAGCCGCGGTCGAACGGCTCGGTCTCCGCGATGATCCGCCGGGCCGTTTCGGTGGGGGTGCCGCACACGGCCGGGGTCGGGTGCAGGGCGCGGGCCAGGGCCAGGGCCGAGACGTCGGGGGAGGCGAGCGTGCCGGTGACCGTGGTGGACAGGTGCCACATGGTGGCGGTGCGGATCAGGGTCGGCCGGGCCGGGAGGGTCAGCTCCGTGCAGTGCGGGGCCAGGGCCTGGTGGACGGCGTCCACCACGACGGCGTGCTCGTGCAGGTCCTTCGCGGACTCCAGGAGGGTGGCGGCGCGGCGGACGTCCTCGGCCAGGTCGGTGCTGCGCGGGGTGGACCCGGCGAGCGGATTGGCGACCACCCGTCGTCCCTGCCGGGAGACCAGGAGTTCCGGACTGGCGCCGATGAGGGTGCGTCCGTCACCGGCCGGCAGTGCGAAGGTGTGGCCGGTGGGGTCGCGGCGGGCCAGGCGCTGGAGCATCCCGGGCAGGTCGAGCGGGGCGGGGGAGGTGAGTTCGAGGGTGCGGGCGAGCACCACCTTGCTGAACTCTCCGCGCCACATGCGCTCCACGGCCGAGGCGACGCCCGCTCCGTAGACCTCGGGTTCGGGGACCGGGCGTATCCGCCAGTCCGCCGGGCCGGTGGCGTCGGCGGGCAGGGCGATCAGCGGGTCGGAGGCGAGCGGGGGCGCGATGCGCAGGGCCGTCGGCACGCTCAGGGCGGCCGGTGCCTCGTGGTCGAACGGGACGGCGCCGATGACCACGGGCGATTCCTGCCCGGCCGCGGCGGCCTCGGCCAGGGTGGCGTCCACCCGCTCGTCCAGGGGCCGCGCGTCGTCGGGTACGGGGCGTGCCGCGCCGCGGGCCAGCAGGGTGCGGCCGGGGGTGGCGAGGAAGTGGTCGCCCGGGGCGTAGGAGTCCAGGAGCGAGGTGGCGGCGCCTACGGCCGGGTGGGCCGGGTGGGCGGGAGGGGCCGGGGGCAGGTGCGTGGCGACCTGGGAAGCCGTCGACACGGTGACTCCATTCTCGATGGTTGTGCCTGAGGGGGGTGGGGAGTTGCGGGTGGTTCAGCGCAGGGTCGCGCCGCCGTCGACGTACAGCTCCTGCATGGTGATGTGGCGGGCGCGGTCCGAGGCGAGGAACGCGACGGCGTCGGCGATGTCCTCGGGGGCGGCGATCCGGCCCAGCGGGATACCGGTGCGGTAGGTCGCAGGGTCTCCGTCGACGACGCGCTGTTCGGCGTCGGAGCCGGTCCACAGGGCGCGTTGCATCGCCGTGTCGGTGGATCCGGGTGCGACGACGTTGCACCGTACGCCGCTGCGGGCGAGTTCGAGGCCCAGGCATTTGGTGAACATGACCGCCGCGGCCTTCGAAGCGGCGTAGGCGGCCATGCCGGTGCGGGGGATCCCGGCGGCGTTGGAACCGACGGTGATGACACAGCCGTTGCCCCGGCCGGCCATCAGCGGTGCGACGGTCTGCGAGGTGTGCAGGACGCCGTCGGTGTTCACCGCGAAGGTGTCCGACCAGTCCTCGGCGCGGAGTTCGGTGGCGGGGCCGGGACGCAGGATGCCCGCGACGTTCACGAGTACGTCGATGGGGCCGAGTTCGCGCTCGGTCCGGGCCACGGTGCGCTCCACCGACGGCCGGTCGGTGACGTCCATGACGTACGGCTCCAGACGGCCCGTCGGGCGTCCGCTCCCCGGTTTCTCCGCCTGTCGCCGTTTCCACCGGGCGGCCAGGGCATCGATGCCGTCCCGCGCGCGGTCGGTGGCGGCCACCTTGGCGCCGAGGCCGGCGAACAGCTCGGCGACAGCCGCTCCGATGCCTTGTGCGGCACCGGTGACCAGGACGGTACGACCGTCGAACTCGCCGCTCCTGCCCGATATGTGCGTAGGAGTGAGGCCAGGCATGAGTAACCTCCGTTCGGGAAAGTCAGGTAAGGCTAACCTAACTTAAATTGCATGGAGAGGGTGCCGTTGCGGGCTCGTGGTGACCTGACGGGCGGGCCCGTGCGGGGAGTTGGGGTGCGGATGTCCCGCAATGCGAGAAGGGCCGGTGCTCTACGCCCGATGCGTAAGTTAGGTTAGCCTTGCCTTAGTGTGGAGTGGGTCGCCGATCCTCCGCCGTGGCGCCGTCTCCCCATCACCGCCGACGCGTCGACCGCGCTGCCGGCATCCATCTCCGCAGGAGCAACCCGATGAATCAGACCCTGTCGCCCGAACGCGTCCGTGCGGACGTCGCGGAACTGCTCGGCTGCGACCCCGCCGGGATCGCGCCCGAGGAGAACCTCGTCGACCTCGGCCTGGACTCGGTGCGGATCATGGTCCTGGTCGACCGCTGGCGTGGCGCCGGAGCGTCCGCGCTGGAGTTCGCCGATCTGGCCGAGCAGCCCGAACTGGGGCACTGGACCCAGCTGTTGACGGGCGGTGCCGCATGAGCCGGATCGATCACCGGCACCGTCACCTGGACCGGATCGCGGAGGTCCGGGCGGGCCGCCGCGCCGAGAAGGTGGGCTACCCGATCGGCATCCGGGCGACCGAGGTCGTACGCACCGCCATGGTCGGCGCCGGCCTGCTGCGGGTGACGCTGGGCGGGCCCGGCGCCGAGGGGTTCGAGGCCCACGCGCCGGACGAACACGTGAAACTGCTCTTCCCGGATCCGGACGGTTCGCTGCGGCTGCCCGAGCGGAACGGACTGATGCTGAGCTGGCCGCGACCGGCGTCCGTCTCGCGGGAGTACACCGTGCGCCGCCACGACCTGGTCGCGGGCGAGATCGACCTCGACGTCGCCCTGCACGACGGCGGCCTCGCCTCGGACTGGGCGCAGGGGGCGCGGCCCGGCGACATCATGCACATCGCGGGGCCGCCCGGCGGAACGATCGTCCCGCACACCTACGACCGCTATCTGCTCGCGGGCGACATCACGGCCCTGCCCGCGATCGCGCGATGGCTGGAGGAACTGCCCAGGAGCTCGAAGGGCTGGGCGTTCGTCGAAGTCGTCGACGCCGCGCAGGAGATCGAGCTGTCCGCGCCCGAGGGCGTCGAGGTGTGCTGGCTGCACCGCGGCGACCGGCCGGCCGGAACCGGCGACGCGCTGGCACGGTCCGTGACCGCGGTGACCGTGCCCGAGGGGGAGCGGGTGTACGTGTGGGCCGCCGGCGAGGCGGGGCAGATCAAACCGCTGCGCCGCTGGGCCCGCGACGAACTGCGCCTGGAGAAGGCCGACAGCGACATCACCGGTTACTGGAAGCGCGGCGTCGCCGACTTCGACGAGGACGACCACTGACCGACCGGCCGGACAGGGGGCGGGCGTGACGCCGCTCTCCGGTCCGTCCTGACCAAAAGGCCACCGAACAAGGTGTGCCTCACCTGAGCAACAAGGAGTGTTCCATGTCCATACGCAGATCGTCCGGCCTGGTCGGAGCCGCTTCGCTGGCACTGATCCTGACCGGCTGCGGGTTCTCCTCGCAGAGCGGGTCGGACGCCTCGGACCAGGGCGCGACCCGGGTGTTCGCCGCGGACAACGGCAAGATCACCATCCCGGCCGACCCGAAGCGCGTGGTGGCCACCGGCTATGCCGTGCCCGCCCTCATCGAGGCCGATGCACCGCTGGTCGGGATCTCGTCGTGGCAGCGCGGCGAGCCGATGATGTCCACGGAGGACCTGGCCGAGTACAAGAAGCTCCCCAAGGTGGCGGGGGAGCAGGCGGCCGAGACCAACTACGAGGCCGTCGCCGAGGCCGACCCCGACCTCATCGTCATCGGTGTGCCCGCCCCCGTGCTCGGCGACATCGACGTCAAGCGGCTGGAGTCCATCGCCCCGGTCGTGGCGATCGGCCCGACCGTGCCGTCCGCCTGGCGCGAACTGTCCCGCAAGCAGTCCGACGCCGCGGGCTCGCTCAAGCAGTTCGACGCCGCGAAGGACACGTACGAGGCCAAGGCCGCGGAGCTGGCCAAGAAGTACGAGGACGTGCTGCCGCAGCTCAAGTTGGGCCACGTCGGCGCGTACGGGGACGCCGCCAAGGGCACCTTCCAGCGCGAGTTCGACGGCTCGTGGGGCACCAACATCGCCGAGGACCTCGGCGCGAAGTACTACGGCAAGGTCAAGAAGCCCGGCCCCGGTTCGCAATCGGTCAGCGAGTACCCCTCCATCGAGGAACTCCCGGCCGCCTTCCGCGAGGCCGACGTCCTGACGTACTCGGTCGCCGCCGACGGCAGCGTCCCCAAGTCCGTCCAGTACGTCCTGGACTCGAAGCTCTGGAAGAACCTGCCCGCCGTCAAGGCCGGCAAGGCGTTCCCGTTCCGCTACACCGAGGCCGCGACCTACGGCGAGGCCGTCCAGACCCTGGACGCGATCGACAAGTCGCTCGCTCCGCTGCTGAACCGGTGACCGTCGCGGGCCGCGTCTCCCGGACGGCGGGGACCGGGCGGGCCGGGCCGCGGATCGGCCTGCTCGTCGGCGGACTGCTGCTGCTGGCAGCGATCGCCGTGATCGGCATGGGCGTCGGGGCCCGCCACGTTCCGCCCGCCGAGGTGGTGCGGGCACTCTTCGACCACCAGGGCACCGACGACCAGGTGATCGTGCGCGACATCCGGGCGCCGCGCGCACTGCTGGCCATCGCGGTGGGCGCCGCGCTCGCGGTGGCCGGCGCGCTGATCCAGACGCTGGCCCGCAACCCGCTGGCCGAGCCCGGCATCCTCGGGGTCACCGCGGGCGCCGGATTCGCCGTCACCATCGGCTCGGCGCTCGGGCCGGCCGGCGGACAGGCGGGCGAACTGGGCTTCGCGATCGCCGGATCCGTACTCGCCGCGCTGCTGGTCGCCGCGGTCGGACAGCGCTCACCGCTGCGCCTGGTCCTCACCGGAGTGGCCCTGACCGCGGTACTGGGCGGCGTCGCGCTGGGCATGCGGCTGATGCTCCCGGACGTCTTCGACACCTACCGGTTCTGGTCGGTCGGATCGCTCGCGGGCCGCGAACAGGCGCCACTGGCCCTGCCGTTGACCGCGATCGCCGTGGCCCTGCTCGGCGCGCTGCTGCTGAGCCGGGCACTGAACGCCCTGACGCTGGGGGAGAACGTGGCACGGACACTGGGCGCGGGCGTGGGCCGGACACGGGCCGCCGCCCTGGTGCTGATCACCGTGCTCAGCGGGGCGGCGACGGCGGTGGCCGGACCGATTCTCTTCGTCGGGCTGATCGTGCCGCACCTGGTGCGCAGGCCGGCGGCGGGCTCGGTGCCCTGGCTGATCCTTTACGCGATGGTGCTGGGGCCGATCCTGCTCCTGGTCGCCGACATCGGGGCGCGGGTCCTGCTGCCCACCGGCGAGGTGCCCGTGGCCGTCGTGACCGCGTTCCTCGGCGGCCCCATGCTGATCCGGGCCGTCCGCCGGCACGGGACGGGGTCGCTGTGACCGTACCCCTACCGAGGATCGAGCGCCGCACCCTGCTGCTCTGCGCCGCGCTGGTCCCCCTGCTGCTGGGCCTGGGCCTGCTCGGGCTGTGCTACGGGGCGTCATGGTCCACCCCCGGCGAGGTGTTCGCCGCGCTCACCGGGACGGACCGCTCCGTGGTGATCCGGGACTGGCGGCTGCCACGCGTACTGGCCGGGCTGGTCTTCGGCGCCGCACTCGGTGTGGCGGGGGCGATCTTCCAGAACCTCACCCGCAACCCGATGGGCAGCCCGGACGTCATCGGCCTCGACGCGGGCGCCTACACCGGCGCCCTGGTCGCCCTCACCGTGCTCTCGGGCACCTCCGCGCAACTCGCCGTCGGTTCGGTGCTCGGCGGGCTGGCCGTCGCGGCCGCGATCTACCTGCTGTCGTTCGAACGGGGCTTCTCCGGGCTCCGGTTGGTGGTCATCGGCATCGCGATCAACGCGATGGTGACCGCGGTCAACTCCTGGATCGTGCTGCGCGCCGAACTGGAGGTGGCGATCGCCGCCGTCGGCTGGAGCGCCGGCTCGCTCAACGGAGTGGGCTGGGCCGACCTGGGGATCCCCTTCACGGTGATCGCCGTACTGCTGGCCCTGATGGCCTCTCGGGCGCACGCCATGCACCAGGCGTCGCTCGGCGACGCGGTCGCGGTGACCACCGGCGTCGGGATCGACCGGCTGCGGCTGCTGATGGTGCTGGTCGGCGTCGGCTGCACGGCCACGGTGACCGCGGTGGCCGGCCCGATCGCGTTCATCGCCCTGGCCGCCCCGCAGATCGGCCGCAGACTCGCGGGCGCCGCCGGAGTGCCACTGCTCCCGGCCGCCCTGGCCGGGGCCGTACTGCTCCTGGGCGCCGACCTGATCGCCCAGATGCTGCTGGCCCCCGTCGCGCTGCCCGTCGGCGTGGTGAGCACCGCGATCGGCGGCTGCTACCTGATCTGGCTGCTGACCAAGGAGGTGAGGCGCGCGTGACCGCACGCCTGACGGCGCGGGACCTGACCCTGCGCCACGGAGACCGGGTCGTATCCACCCGGCTGAGCACCGATGTCCCCGACGGCGCGTTCACCGCCATCGTCGGCCCCAACGCCTGCGGGAAATCGACCCTGCTGAGCGCGCTGGTCCGGCTGCTGCGCCCGGATTCCGGGCAGGTGGAACTCGACGGCCGCGAGGTCGGCCGCTACGCCCCCAAGGCACTGGCCAGGCAACTCGGCTTCCTGCCGCAGGACCCGCCGGCGCCCGACGACATCAGGGTCCGGCAACTGGTGGGCCGGGGAAGGTTCCCGCACCAGTCGATGCTGGCCCTGTGGTCGCCGGACGACGAGGCGGCCGTCGACACGGCGATGGCCGCCGCCGGCGTCGGCGGCCTGGGGGACCGGCCGGTGCGGGAGCTGTCCGGCGGACAGCGGCAACGGGTGTGGATGGCCATGGTGCTCGCCCAGCAGACGCCGTACCTGCTGCTCGACGAACCCACGTCGTTCCTGGACATCACCCACCAGTACCAACTGCTCGGCCTGCTCGCGCGGCTGCGCGACGAGGGCCGCACGGTGGTCGCGGTCCTCCACGACATCAACCAGGCATGCCGGTTCGCCGACCACCTGATCGCCATGAAGGACGGCCGCGTCGTCGCCGAGGGCGAGCCCGGGGACGTCGTGGACGCCGCACTGATCAAGGACGTCTTCGACCTGCCGAGCGTCATCGTCCCCGACCCGGTGACCGGCACACCGATGGTCGTTCCCACACTGCTAGGAGAGTAAGTTGAGCACCGCAAGCGCCTCCTCGGACGGCCTGCTCGCCCTGACCGGCGCCCAGAGGGGCATCTGGCACGCGCAGCGCCTCGAACCCGACTCGCCGTACTACCTGGTCGGCGACGTGGTGGAGATATCCGGCGACGAACCGGTCGACGTGGACGCGCTCGCGGAAGCGGTCCGGGCGACCACCGAAGAGGCCGAGACCCTGCGACTGCGGGTGTACGACACCCCGGACGGGCCGCGCCAGGCGGTGAGCGGGGAACCGGTCGCGCTGCCCGAGGTGATCGACGTCAGCGGTGCCGCCGACCCCGCGGCCGCCGCTCAAGCGCTCGTCGAGGACGAGCGGGGGCGGGCCGCCGAAGCCTGCCGGGGCATGGTCGACCGGGCGCTCTGCTCACGTACCGTCATCAAGCTGTCGGACCACGAGGTCTGGTACACCCAGCTAGGCCACCACCTGGTCTTCGACGGCTACACCGCCTCCCTGCTCGCCCGCCGCACCGCCGCCCGCTACACCGCCCTGGTGCGCGGAACCGATGTGCCCCGGTCGACGTTCGGCCGGTTCGCCGACCTCGTCGCCGCCGACCGGGCCTACCGGGACAGCGACCGAAGCGCCGAGGACCGCGCGTACTGGGTCGAGCGGTTCACCCCGCTGCCCGACCTCGACGAGCCCGGTGGCTTCGCCGCCGGCGGTCGGCCCGGCCGCACCCTGACCGCCCGCGCCGTCGTCCGCCCCGACGAGACGGCCCGGCTGCGCGCCTTCGCCGACCGGGCCGGCGTCACCTGGGGCGAGGCGCTGATCGCCGGCTACGCCGCCTTCCTGCACCGCATGCTGGGCCGCACCGACGTGGTGTTCGCACTGCCCCTGATGTGCCGGGCCGGCTCGGCCGAACTGCGCACCCCCGCGATGGCCGTCAACGTGCTGCCGCTGCGGGTGACCGTGCGCGCCGGGGACGACCTCGTGGAGCTGAGCCGGCGGGTCGCCACCGCCCTGCGCGAGATGCGCGACCACCAGCGCTACCGGGGCGAGGACCTGCCCCGGGACCTCGCGGCGCCCGGCGCGGGCGCGCTGCTGCACGGGCGCGGGATCAACCTCAAGGCGTTCGACCTGGCACTCGACTTCGCCGGGGCCGCCGGTGTGATGCGCAACGTCGCGGGCGGCCCGCCCGAGGACATGGGCCTCAGCGTCCTGCCGACCCGTGACGGCGGGCTGCTGCTCGGCTTCGAGGTCGACGCCCGCTCCAAGGACCAGGCCGCCGTCGACGGCCTGCTCGCCGGGCTGCGGGCGCTGCTGTCCGGGCTCGCCGACGGCCTGCCCGTCGGGCGGATCGCCCTGACCGACGACGTGGACCGGCTGCTCGCCGACTGGTGCCCGCCCGCGCTGCCCGGCACACCGGTGGACGTGCCGGACGCCTTCGACGCGATGGCCGCCGCCCACCCCGGGCACACCGCCCTGGTCTGCGGGGACGACCGGCTGTCCGCGGCCGGACTGGCGGACCGGGTGCACCGGTTGGCCCGCGCCCTGCGGGCGCGCGGGATCGGGGCCGACGACATCGTGGCCCTCGCCCTGCCCCGCTCGGCCGACTCGGTGACCGCCCTGCTGGCCGTGCTGGACGCGGGCGCCGCGTTCCAGCCCCTGGACACCGCGTACCCGCCCGAGCGGCTGCGCGAGCTGATCGACGACACCCGCCCCGCGCTGGTACTGACCGCCGGCGCGGTCGACGGACTGCCGTGGCACACCCTGCTCGCCGAGGCCGCCGGGCTGTCCGGCGCGCCCCTGACCACCGGTGAACTGGCCGCGCCCCGGCACTCCGAGCACCTCGCCTACGTCATCCACACCTCCGGGTCCACCGGACGCCCCAAGGGCGTACTCGGCCGCGCCGGCGGCCTGGCCGCGCTGCTGCACCACCAGCGCTCGACCGTCGTCGCCGAGGCCGAACGGGCCGCGGGCAGGCGGCTGCGCGCCGCGCACACCTACTCGTTCGCCTTCGACTCCGCCTTCGACCACCTGGTGTGGCTGCTGTGCGGGCACGAACTGCACGTCTACGACGCCGACACCTCCCGCGACGCCGACGCCCTGCTCGCCGCGTACGCCCGCGACGGCATCGACATCGTGGACACCACACCGTCCATGGCCGCGCCACTGGTCGACGGCGGCCTGCTGGACCTGCGGCCCACGCTCCTGGTCCTCGGCGGAGAAGCCACCCCGCCCGCACTGTGGCGGCGGATCGCCGGATCGGGGATCACCGCACGCAACATCTACGGGCCGACCGAGGCGACCGTGGACAGCACCACCGCACGGATCGAGGGCGACGAGCCGGCCGTCGGCCACCCGCTCGCGGGCACCCGCACCTACCTCCTGGACAGCGCGCTGCAACCGGTGCCGCACGGCACGGCGGGCGAACTGTACCTGGCCGGGCCGCACCTGGCCCGCGGCTACCTCGGCCGCCCCGGGGCGAGCGCCGAACGCTTCGTCGCCGACCCCTTCGGCGTGCCGGGGCAGCGGATGTACCGCACCGGCGACCTGGCCCGCTGGGCGCCCGGCCGGGGCCTGGAGTACCTGGGCCGGGGCGACGGGCAGGTCAAGATCCGCGGCCACCGGGTGGAGACCGGCGAGGTCGAGGCGGCGCTCGCCGCGGTGCCCGGGGTGACCGCGGCGGCCGCCGCGGTGCGGTCGTCGCGGCTGGTCGGCTACGTCGTGTCCGCCTCGGTCACCGGGGACGCGGCACGTGCCCACCTGGCCGAGCGGCTGCCCGAACACCTGGTGCCCGCGGCGGTGGTGGTACTGGACCGGCTGCCGGTCACGCCCAACGGCAAGCTCGACCGCGAAGCCCTGCCCGCGCCCGCCCTGCACAGCGGCGGCCGGGAGCCGGGCACCGAGCGGGAGCGGCTGCTCTGCGCGGTCCTCGCCGAGGCGCTCGGCGTCGAACGGGTCGGCGTGGACGACGACTTCTACGCGCTGGGCGGCGACAGCATCACCGCGATCACCGCCAGCAGCAGACTGCGGGCGGCGGGCCTCGGACTGCGGCCCCGGGACCTGCTGGCACGCCGCAGCTTCGCCGCCCTGGCGGCCTCGGCCGAACCGCTGTCGCGGACCCCCGAGCCGGCGGACGACCCGACCGGGCCCGTGCCCGCCCCGCCGATCGCGCGCGGCCTGCTCGACCCGCACCCCGACGTGGACGCCGTCGCCGGATACGCGCAGTGGACCGCCCTGCAGGTAGACGGACTCGACCACCACGACCTGGTCACGGGCGTGCAGACGGTGCTCGACCACCACGACGCGCTGCGGCTGCGGGCCGGCGACGGCCTGGACGTACTGCCCCGCGGCCTGGTGCGGGCCGTCGTCGACGAGGTGCACGGCGAGGACGTGACCGCCCTGGCCGGGCGGCTCGCGGGCGAACTCGACCCGCGCTCCGGCGACCTGCTGCGCGCGGCCCTGCTGCGCACCGGCGACGGCACCCCGGACCGGCTGGTCGTCGTCGTGCACCACCTCGCCATGGACGGCGTGTCCTGGCGCATCCTGCTGCCCGACCTGCACACGGCCTGCACCGGCGGCACGCTCGACCCCGTCGGGGCGTCCTGGCGGTTCCACGCCCGACTCCTCGCCCGTCAGGGGGAATCCGGTGCGCGGCGCGGCGAACTCGACCACTGGCGGACCGCGCTCGGCGCCGCGTCCCGGCTGGGCGCCCGGCCGCTGGACCCGGCGCGCGACAAGGTGTCGACCGCCCACCGCTCGGTCACCGTGGCCTCGGCCGAGGCCACCGAGGCGCTGCTGACCACCCTGCCCGCGGCGTATCGCGCCGGTGTCGACGAGGTGCTGCTCGCCGCGCTCGTACTCGCCCTGCGGGGCTGGGGCCTGCGAGAGAACGCGGTGACCGTGTCGATGGAGAGCCACGGCCGCGAACACCTCGACCTGGCCCGTACCGTCGGCTGGTTCACCAGCGAGTACCCGGTGCGCGTCCCCGCCTCCGACGACGTGGGGCGGACGCTGCGGGCCGCCAAGGAAGCACGGCGCGCCGTCCCCGACGGCGGGGTCGGCTACGGAGTCCTGCGCCACCTCGACCCGGAGGCCGCCCGCGAACTCGCGGCCACCCCGCCACCGGACGTGCTGCTCAACTACCTGGGCCGGTTCGCCCCGCTCCCGGAGACCGGCTGGCGCCTGCCGGAACAGGACGCCTTCCGGGTGATCGAGCCCGGCGCCAAGGCCCTGGAACAGGTGCTGGCGCTCAACTGCTTCGTCCACGAGGAGGGCGCGCCACGGCTCGCCGTCGAGTGGGTCGCCGCGACCGGGGTGCTCGGCACCGAAGCCGTGTCGGCCCTTCAGCAGGCCTGGGCGGCGGCGCTGGACGCGCTGGCCGCGCACGCGCTGCACACCGGGGGCGGGCTCACCCCGTCGGACATCCCGCTGGCCGGCCTCGACCAGGCAGCCATCGACGCCCTCGAACGCACCGGCCGCATCGCCGACGTACTGCCCGCCACACCCCTCCAGGTCGGACTGTCCTTCCACACCCTGGTCCGCGACGACCACGCCGCCGACGTCTACGTCGTCCAGGCCGTGACCACGCTGCTCGGCGAGCTGGACCCGGACCGGATGGCCGGGGCCGCGCACGAACTGCTGCGCCGCCACCCCGCCCTGCGGGCCCACCTGGCCACGGCCGGGGACCTGGTGGTGCAGGTGATTCCCGCCGAAGTCGCCCTGGACTGGCGGGAGGACGACCGGTTCCCCGAAGCGGCCCGCGCCGACCTGGAGCGCCCGTTCGACCCGGCCCGGCCGCCGCTGATCCGCTTCTTGCTGTCCCGGGTCGGGCCCGCCGAGCACAAGCTCGTGATCACCAACCACCACGCCCTGCTCGACGGCTGGTCCATGCCGCTGGTCGGCCGCACCCTGCTCGCCGTCTACGCCGAGCTGGGCGGCGGCCCCGCCGCCCCCGCCGCCCCGCCGCTGTCGGAGTACTTCCGCTGGCTGGCGGGCCGGGACCGGGAGGCATCGCTCACCGCCTGGCGGAACGCGCTGGCGGGCGTCGACGAATCGACCCGGCTGGCACCCGCGAGCACCGGCACCGCCGTCGAGCGGCCCGGCCGCGAGACCGTCCGGCTGGGGCGCGGGTTCAGCGACCGGCTGCGCGCGTTCGCCCGTGAGCGGGGCGTCACCCTGACGACGGTGCTCCAGACGGCCTGGGGCCTGCTGCTCGGCAGGCTCACCGGCCGCCGCGACGTCGTGTTCGGCTGCCCGGTGTCCGGGCGGCCCGCCGAGGTCGATGGCGTGGAGTCGATGATCGGACAGCTCGGCACCACGATCCCGGTGCGCGTGCGGCACACCCAGGACGAGACCGTGCTGGACCTCATGGCACGGGTGCACGCCGAGAGCGTCGTACTGGCCGAGCACCACCACGTGGGGCTGCCCGCGATCCAGCGGGCGGCCGGCCTCGGCGAACTCTTCGACACGATGCTGGTCATGGAGAACTTCCCGCTCTCCAGCCGGAAGCGCACTCCGCTCGCCCCCGGGCTCGACCTGGCCGGGGTGGACATCACCGACGCCACGCACTACGCGCTGACCGTCATCGTGATCCCGGACGACGAGATCACCATCGGCCTCGGACACCAGCCGAGCGCCTTCACCCGGGAGACCGTGCGCGACTACGGCCGCTGGCTGCACAACCTGCTGCGGGAGATCGTCGACGACCCGGCACGGCCCGTGCTCCGGCTGTCCCCGCTCGCCCCCGACGAGCGGGCCCGGATGCTGCGCACCGGCACTTCCGCCGTCCCTGCCAGGCAACGCGGCCACTGGCTGGACGAGTTCGCCGCCCAGGTGGACCGCAGGCCCGGCGCCGAGGCCCTGGTCTGCCGCGAACGCAGCCTGAGCTACCAGGAGTTGGACCGCCGGGCCAATCGGCTCGCCCATGCGCTGATCGCGCGCGGGGTGCGGCCCCAGGACCCGGTCGCGGTCCTGACGGGACGCGACATCGAGATGACCGTGGCCCTGTTCGGTGTGGCCAGGGCCGGCGCCGTGTACGTGCCGATGGACGCGAGCTACCCCCGGGAACGGCTGGCCTACATGTTCGACGACATCGCCCCGGCCGCCGCCGTGACGACCGGCGCCGAACTGCCCGTCGACCGCGACATCCCCGTCCTGCGGCTGGACGACCCCGCCACCCTCGCCGGCGTACCGGACACGGACCCGGCCCAGGCACGCGAAAGGCTCACCGAGGACGCCCTCGCGTACGTCATCTACACCTCCGGCACCACCGGGCGGCCCAAGGGCGTCGGTGTGACCCACCGGGGCGTGCCCGACCTGATCGCGCTCCAGGAGGAGGTCGTCGGGGTCACCGAGCACGACCGGTACCTGCACTTCGCGTCGACCGGCTTCGACGTCGCGTTCTGGCAGACCATGGTGCCGCTGCTCTCCGGCGGTACGTCCGTGATCGCGCCCGAGGAGGTGCGCGTCCCCGGCGACGAACTGCTCGACTACATCGTCGAGCACCGGGTGACCGGAGTGAATCTGCTCCCGTCGTTCCTGGCCGCGATGCCCGACGACCGCACCGTCGACCCCGACGTGTTCTTCGTCGTCGGCGCCGAGCGCCTCGACCCCGAACTGGCGCGGCGCTGGGGCACGGGCCGCAGGGCGCTGTTCAACGCCTACGGGCCGACCGAGGTCACCATCAACTCCACGACATGGCACTACGCCCCGGACGACGAGGGACCGCTGCCGATCGGCCGCCCCGACCCCAACGTCCGCGCCTACGTCCTCGACGGCGGGCTCCAGCCGGCCGGCGTGGGCGTGACCGGTGAGCTGTACCTCGCCGGGCCGAGCCTGGCCCGCGGCTACCTCGGCCGCCCCGGCCTGACCGCCGCCGCGTTCGTGGCCGACCCGTTCGGCCCGCCGGGCGAGCGGATGTACCGCACGGGCGACCTGGTGCGGTGGCGCCCGGACGGACAGCTGGTGTTCCTCGGCCGGGCCGACCACCAGGTCAAGGTCCGCGGCTTCCGGGTCGAGCTGGGCGAGATCGAGTCCACACTGACCGGCCACCCCGACGTACGCGCCTGCGCCGTGATCATGCGGGAGGGCAGGCTCGTCGGCTACGTCATCCCGGCCGACGGCGCCGAACCGGACACCGCGCGGCTGCGCGAGTACCTGGCCGGGGAACTGCCCGACCACATGGTGCCGACGGCGCTCGTGCCGATCGACCGGCTGCCGCTGACCCCCGGCGGCAAGCTCGACGCCGCCGCGCTGCCGGCTCCCGAGACCGCGGTCACGGCCCGGCGCGAACCCGCCACCGAGGCCGAGGCGTTGCTGCTCGACGTGTTCCGGGACGTCCTGGGCACCGATGGGATCGGCCCCGACGACGACTTCTTCGCCATCGGCGGGGACAGCATCGTCTCGCTGCAAGTGGTGTCGCGGGCCCGGCGCCGGGGACTCGGCCTGAGCGCGCGGGACGTGTTCGAGGGCGCGACGGTCGCCGGGATCGCGGCGCGGGCCCGCGCACTCGACGCCGGTGACGCACCCGCGACCGGGGACGCGCCGCTGACCCCCGTCATGCGGGACCTGCTGCGCCGGGCGGGGGCCGCCGCGGACGGCTTCTGCCAGTGGGTGGAGATCTGCGTCCCGCCCGGTGGCGACGCCACGAGCTGGCGGGCGGTGCTCGACACGCTCCTGGCCCGGCACGACGTGCTCCGGGCCCACCTGGCCGGCGACGCCCTGCGCATCCCGCCGGCCGGTGCGGTGACCGGCGCCGAGGTACTGACCTGCGTACGGGCCTCGCACGATCTGCGGGCCCCGGTGGACGCCGCGATCGCCGCAGCCCGGGACGCGATGGACCCGCGCACCGGTCCGCTGCTGCGCGCGGTGTGGGTGGACGCCGGACCGGGCCGGCCGGGCCGGCTCGCCCTGATCGCGCACCACCTGATCGTCGACTCGGTGTCCTGGCGCGTCCTGCTGGACGACCTGGAGCACGTGTACGCGGGCGGCTCGCCGGCCCGGCACGGGCAGTCCTTCCTCGGCTGGGCGCGGTCGCTGCGCGACGCCGACCGCCGGGCCGAACTGCCGCACTGGCGGCGGATGAACGCCACCCCGGCACTCACCACCCGCCCGCTCGACCCCGCGCGGGACACCGCGGCCACCGCGGCGCACCACGAGATCCGGCTCGACGCCGATTCGACCCGCGCACTGATCACGACCCTGCCGGCCGCCTGCCGCACCACACCGGACGCCGTGCTGCTGACGGCACTCGCCCGGGCGGTACGGGACTGGCGCGGGACCCCCGAGGTGCTGGTCGCGCTGGAGAGCCACGGCCGCCCGCGCCACGTCGACGTGTCCCAGACCGTCGGCTGGTTCACCGCCGTGCACCCCGTACGGCTCGACGCGGACGACGACGTGCGGGCGGTCGCGGAGCGGCTGCGCGCACAGGGCGACGGCCTCGGCCACGGCATCCTCACCACGGCGGGCCTGCTGGACCCGGTGGCACCGGAGATCGCCTGGAACTACCTCGGCCGGTACCCCGGCGCCCCCGACCGGGAGACGCCGTGGCAGGCGCCCCCGGACGCCGACCCGCTCGGCTCGGGCGGCCGGGACGCGATGCCCTTGCCGTACGCCCTGATGGTCAACGCCCTGGTACGCGACGGCCTGCTCGGGGTCCGGATCACCCACCCGTCCGAGCTGTTCACCGCCGCCGAGGTCGAGGACCTGGCCGAGAAGCTGCGGACCGCGCTCCTGCGGGTCGCCGCCGCACCGGAGGCCGGGGCGCTCGACCGCGACCGCCCGGTCGCCGACGTACAACCGCTCACCCCCTTGCAGGAGGTGATGCTGCGGCACTCGCGCACCGAGCGCCCCGACCCGTACACCGTGCAGTCGGCGTTCACCCTCGCCGGGCCGCTCGACACCGACGCCCTGCGCGCCGCGGGCGCCGACCTGCTGGTCCGTCACCCGAACCTGGGCGCCGTGTTCCCCGCCGACCTGGCGGTGATCCCCGCCGCGCCCCGGCCGGACTTCCGGGTGGTCGACGGGGAGGCCGAGGAGGTGCTGGCGGCGGATCTGGCCGAGCCGTTCGACCTGGCCCGGGGCCCGCTGCTGCGCCTGACCGTGATCCGGAGCGGCCCCCAGCGCGCCGACCTGGTCCTGACCAGCCATCATGTGCTCTCCGACGGCTGGTCGGCCCCGCGCATCCTCACCGAGCTGTTCGCGCTCTACACGGCGAGGGTCTGCGGCGAGGCCCCCGACCTGCCCGCCCCCGTGCCGTTCGCCGACTACCTGGACTGGTGCGCGGACCACGAACCGGGCCTCGGTGCCTGGGCGGCCGAGCTGGACGGGCTGCCCGAGGGCGACCACCTGGGCACCGGCGAACCCGGTCCGGCCTGGCAGGAACCCGAGGTCATCGAGTTCGACGCGGCGCTGGTCGCCGAGCTGACCGGCCTCGCGGCCCGGCGCGGTCTGACCCGCAACACACTGGTGCAGGGCGCGTGGGCGGTGCTGCTCGCCCGGCGCTCCGGCCGGGCGGACGTCTGCTTCGGCACCATGGTCTCCTGCCGTCCCCCGGAGCTGGCGGGCGTGGAGGAGATCATCGGGCTGCTGGCCAACACCGTGCCGGTACGGGCACGTCTCGGCGGCACGCTCGCCGAGACGCTCGCCGGCCTCCAGTCCCGGCAGCGGTCGCTGGTCGAGCACCACCACGTGGCCCTGTCCGACCTGGAACGGCTGACCGGGCGGCGCAGGCTGTTCGACAGCCTGGTGGTGTTCGAGAACTACCCGGTCGACCCGGACCGCCTCCGCGCACCCGCCCCGGGACTCACGGTCCTCGCCACCCGCTTCCGCGAGGCCACCCACCACCCCGTGACGCTGACCGTCATGCCGGACGGGGACGGCTGGACCGGTGTGCTCGCCCACCGGGCCGGCGTGTCCGTCGACGGGCTCGCCGAGGAGCTCCTCGGCCTGCTCCGCTCCCTGGACAAGCACCTCGACAACGACGTGCGCGATCTCCTGGAGGGCCGGTGACCGCGAAAGCCGCGCCGCCGGACGAGCGGGTGGACGGACAGCTGCTGCGGACCGCGTTCATCCTGGTGCTCGGCACCTTCATGGCGACGCTGGACGCCACGATCGTCAGCGTCGGCATCGACAGCCTGACCGAGGAGTTCGACGCCTCCGTCGCCGGGATCCAGTGGGTCAGCACCGCCTACCTGCTGGCCGTCGTCGCCGCCGTGCCCGCGTCCGGCTGGCTGGCCGACCGGTTCGGCGGCCGGCGGACCTGGCTCGCCGCCGTGGGGGTGTTCCTGCTCGGATCGGTGCTGTGCGCGGCGGCCTGGTCGGTGACCAGCCTGGTCGTGTTCCGGGTGGTCCAGGGCCTCGGCGGCGGGCTGCTTCCGGCGACCGGGCAGGCGCTGCTGGCCCGCGTCGCGGGCCCCGCCCGCACCGGGCGGGTGATCAGTGTCGTCGCGGTCGTCCCGCTGCTGTCACCGGTGTTCGGCCCGCTCGTGGGTGGCTCGATCCTCGCGGTGGCGCCATGGCCGTGGCTGTTCCTGGTCAACCTGCCGATCGGGGTGGCCGCGGTGCTGCTCGCCCGCCGTCACGTGCCCGCCGTACCGCCCTCGACGCGGCGGACGGCGTTCGACCTGCGCGGCGCCCTGCTGCTCTCACCCGGCCTGGCCGTGCTGGTGTACGGGCTGACCGAGGTCGCCCACGACCGGACCCTCCCGGCGGTGGCCGGAGTGTCCGCGGGGCTGGCGCTGCTGGCCGGCTTCACCGTGCACGGGCTGCGGACCCGCCGCACACCGCTGATCGATCCCCGGCTGTTCGCCCGGCCGCCCTTCGGCGCCGCCGCCGTGGCCCTGCTCGTACTGGGCGCGTCGGTCTTCGGCACGATGTTCCTGCTGCCGCTGTACTTCCAGGCCGGCCGCGGAATGACGGCATGGCAGGCGGGGCTGCTGCTCGCCCCCCAGGGGCTGGGCGCGGCGGCCGGGTCGGTGCTGGTCAACCGGACCATCCGCAGGGTCGCGCCGAGGACCCTGGTCGTCACCGGCATCGTGCTGATCCTCGCGGGCACGGTGCCGTTCACCCGGCTCGGCCACGGGGTCCCGGACGCCGTGATCGCCGCTGCGCTGGTGGTACGCGGCTTCGGGATGGCCATGGTCGGCGCGCCCGTGATGAACATCGTCTACAGCCGCATCGCGCCCGAGCAGCTCCCGCGTGCCTCCGGGGCGCTCAACCTGCTCAACACCGTGGGCGGCTCGGTCGGCACCGCCGCCCTCGCGGTGGTCCTGCAGAACCGGCTGTCCGCCCGCGGCCCGGACATCTCCGCCGCGTTCGGCGACACGTTCTGGTGGGTGCTCGGCTTCTGCCTGTTCGCCGCCGTAGGGGCGACGCGGCTGCCCCGGACCGAGGCCAGGAGGCCATGAGCCGCGAGCCATCGCACGGCCGGGCACGGGAGCAGGTGCCCCGGCGCAAGAGCGGGTGATATACACCAGATATGCCCCGTTTGCGCATTCCGCTCCCCGTGGTCACCGGGAGCGGAATGCGGCGTTCGGCAGACCATCTGGGGCGTGCGCTCTCCCCACGCGGCGCACTCGCCCTGCACAGGGTGGACGGCGCCTTCTCCTTCGCCCTGCGTGCCGCGCTGGCCATGGCGCTGCCGGCGCTGCCGATGGCCCTCGCAGGGCGGGCCGACCAGGCCGTGTACGCCATGCTGGGCTCCTTCACCACCACGTTCGGCCGCAACCTGCCCTACGGGCGTCGGGCCCGCACCCTCGCACTGGTCGCGGTGGCCATGACCGCCTGTGTGGGCTGCGGTTCGGCGCTCGCCACCTGGGCCCACCCGCGGGACGGGGGAGCGGGCGCCGCGGTGGTGGTCGCGGCCATGGCCGTGGTGGCCGGAGCCGCGAAGCTCGCCTGCGACGCGGCAGGTCTGAGCGGGCTGGGCGCCGTGCTGCTGCTCTTCTCCTTCGCCGTGGCGGCCAATGGCTCCCCGGCCCCCGCCGACGTACTCCCGCAGACCGCGCTGGCCGCGTCGGGTGCGGCCGTCGCCTGGGTGCTGGCCGTGGCGGGCTGGTTCGTGCACCCGGACCGTCCGCAGCGGCTCGCCGTCGCCGCGGCACTCCGCGAGCTCGCCGAGCTGGGCGGGGCGGCCGACGCGGGGCGCGGCGGGGGTCCCGGCAGGCACCGGGCGACCGCCGCCGTGCTCCAGGCGTACCGGACCCTCGGCGTCCTGCCCCCGACGGCCGCCGCGCGGGGCCCCCGGGGCGGCACCTGCCTGCGCCTCACCGACTTCTCCTGGTCGCTGCTCATCGGTTCCGCCCGCCGGACGCCCGGCGCACCCGCCGGTCTGGAGCGGCACCTGCGCCGCCAGGTCCGGCTGCTGGTGAGCCGTCGCCGCCGGGAACCGCGACTGCTGCCCGAGCTGTCGCTCCCACCCGCGACCGACCGGGCCGGCCCGGCCCCCGAGGCCGGTCCCGGGCCCGCCCCGGCCGGTCCCGCCGACGGGCGCGCCGCCGAGCTGCGCGCCGCGGAACTGGTGACGGGACGGCACCACGGCCGCCACGGCCACGGGCCGGTCCTGCTCGTGCCCGCCCTGCGGATGGCCCTCGGCACCGGCCTGGCGGGATGGACGGCCCTCCTGCTGGGCCTCGGCCACGGCTACTGGGCGGCGATCTCGGCCGCCGCGGTACTGCACTCGGTCAACGTCCGGACGGCGGCCCGGCGGGCGGTGCAGCGCACCCTGGGCACGGTCGCCGGGCTGCTGCTCGCGCTCGGCGTGCTCGCCGTGCACCCCGATCCCCTGGTGCTCGTCCTCGTGATCGTGCTGCTGGAGTTCCTGCTGGAGTACGTCGTGGCCCGCAACTACGGCCTCGGCGTCGTCTTCCTCACCCCGTTGGCGCTCCTGATGGCCGACCTGGCCGCGCCCTCACCCACCGGGGCCCTCGTCCTGGACCGGGCCCTGGGCAGCGTCCTCGGCATCGTCGTCGCGCTCGGCTGTGCGCTGCTGGTGGTCCATGACCACGCCGCGCTCCGGGCGGAACGCGCGCTGGCCGCGTGCACGCAGGCGTCCGAACACGCGGAGCACTTCCTGGACAACCGCCTGGAGGCGTCGTTCCCGGTCGTCCAGACCTACCTGGCGGCAGCGGTGGTGGAGCTGCGCGAGGCCGACGACGCGGCGGCGGGCGAGCTCTGGCCCGCCGAGATCGACCCCGCCGAACTCGCCGCCACGGAACAGCGGGCCTACCTGCTCCTGGAACGGTTCGTCCGGTGGCGGTGACGCGCGGCGACCCCGTGCACGGACGGCTCAGCCGGCCGCGGGGCCGATGGTGACATTGACGTGCTTCATGATCGGCTGGTCGCTCTGGGTGCTGTAGTCGCCGAGCGCGCACAGCACGTTCATCTCCGGCATGTAGCCGGCCGCGCAGCCCCGGGGGATGTCGTAGGGGATGGCGAGGTAGCCCTTGAGGGACCGCCGGCTGCCATCCCTGGCGGTGCTCGTGATGTCGACGGGGCCGAGGTCGGCGATGCCGCGTTCACGCATGTCGGCCCGGTTCATGAAGACGAGCGTGCGCAGGTTCTTGATGCCGCGGTAGCGGTCGTTGTCGGAGTAGATGGTGGTGTTCCACTGGTCGTGGGAGCGCATGGTGCCCAGGGCCAGCGTGCCGGGGGCGGGAACGACGTCGGGCAGGGCGGCGGTGGAGAACTCGGCGCGTCCGGACGGGGTCAGGAAGACCAGTTCACGGGCGGGCTGCTTGATCCGGAAGCCGAGCGGCAGGCGTACCCGGCGGTTGAAGTCCTCGAAGCCGTCGAGGGCCCGGGCCATGGTGTCGCGGATCCGGTCGTAGTCCTCGACGTACCAGTGCCAGGGCGTGTCGCTGTCGGGCAGCGCGGCCTGCGCCATGCCGGCGACGATGGCCGGCTCGGACAGCAGGTGCGGGGAGGCGGGGCGCTTCATGCCGATGGACAGGTGGACCATGCTCATCGAGTCCTCGACGGACGTGCTCTGGACGCCCTTGCGCTGATGGTCCTTCTCGGTACGGCCGAGGCACGGCAGGATCAGGGCCCGGCGACCGTGGACGAGATGGCTGCGGTTGAGCTTGGTGCTCACCTGGACGGTGAGTTCGCAGGTGCGCAGCGCCGCGTACGTGGCCGGGGTGTCGGGCGCCGCGAGGGCGAAGTTGCCGCCCATGCCGACGAACACCTTCACGTCGCCGCGCCGCATCGCCTTGATCGTGTTCACGGTGTCCAGGCCGTGCTCACGGGGCGGCTCGATCCCGCACACCTCGGCGAGGCGGTCCAGGAACGCGTCGCCGGGCCGGTGGTCGATGCCGCAGGTGCGGTTGCCCTGTACGTTGCTGTGCCCGCGTACGGGGGAGGGGCCCGCGCCCTCCCGCCCCAGGTTGCCGCGGAGCAGGAGCAGGTTGACGATCTCCCGGACGGTGTCGACACCGTGTTCGTGCTGGGTGAGCCCCAGGCACCAGCTGACGATGGAGCGGTCGGCCTCGCCGTACACCCGTGCCGCCTTGAGGATGTCGGCGCGGCTCAGCCCGGACTGGGTCTCGATCTCCTCCCACGACGTGGCCTCGCACAGCGCCCGGTACTCCTCGAAGCCCGAGGTGTGCCGGTCGATGAACTCCCGGTCCAGTGCCCTGGGATCGGATTCGGACTGCTCCAGCACCCACTTGGCCATGCCGCGCAGCAGCGCCATGTCGCCACCGATGCGCGGTTGCAGATTGAGGGTGCTGGTCCGGGTCGTCCTGAACAGGGCCATGTCCGTGAAGTCGTGGGGGACGATGGTGCGGGTGGCCGCCGCCTCGACGAGCGGGTTGATGTGCACGATCTGTGCGCCGCGGCGGTGTGCCTCGGCGAGGGAGGTGAGCATCCGGGGCGCGTTGGAAGCGGCGTTGACCCCCAGGATGAACAGCGCGTCGGCGGACTCCCAGTCCTTGAGGTCGACGGTGCCCTTGCCGGTGCCCAGGGACGCCTGAAGGGCGCGGCCACTGGCCTCGTGGCACATGTTGGAGCAGTCCGGCAGGTTGTTCGTGCCCAGCTCACGGGCCATCAGCTGGTAGAGGAAGGTGGCCTCGTTGCCGAGCCGGCCGGAGGTGTAGAACGACGCCTGATTCGGGTCGTCGAGCCCGCGCAGTGTGCTGCCGACCAGCTCGAAGGCGTCCTTCCAGCTGATCGGGACGTAGTGGTCCGACTCGGGGTCGTACACCATCGGTTCGGTCAGCCGGCCCTGGTTCTCCAGGTCGTAGTCGCTCCACCCGGACAGCTCGGTCACCGAATGGGCCGCGAAGAACTCGCGCCCGACCCGCTTGCGGGTCATCTCCCAGGTGACGTGCTTGATTCCGTTCTCGCAGATGTCCAGATGCAGGCCCTTGGTGTCGTCCGGCCACGCGCATCCCGGACAGTCGAACCCGGTGTTCTCGTGGTTCATCCGCATGATGGCCCGCGGACCGTCGACGAGAGCACCCTCGCGCACCAGGAAACCGGTCACGCTCTTCGCCGCGCCCCAGCCCGCCGCGGGGTGGTGGTAGGGGCGGAACTCCGGATCGGCCTCGGGGGCGGGACCGACCGCGGGTTCCAGTGGCTGCTGCTCGTCGTGGTCGGTGCTCAAGGTCTTCAACCCTTCCGCCGTTCGGGCGAGGTGGGGGGCGATCCCGAGAAGGAGTGCGATTCCGGACGGAACCGATCCTTTCGGGCAGGCTATCGGCGCCCGCGCCGGGCTGCACCCCGGCGCGGGCGCCGATAGCGTGGACGTACTCGTCCCGGCCGGGCACGGTGATCCGCCGAGCCATCGAGGTGGTCACCCCTGATGTCCAGGAAGCAGTGGCCGACGCTCTCCGCGGTGCCACGCCTCGTCGCCGCGGTGATCACCGGCGCGGCGGTCGGCGTGGTCACCGCCGTGCCGGCCAACGGGCCGCTGGGCGTCCTGACCGGAATCGCCGTGGCGGAGACGCTCTTCGTGGTGACGGGGTGGATGGTGCTGTGGCCCATGGACGCGGCCACCACCCACCGCAACGTCCGGCGCGAGGAGTTCCGGCCCGTCCTGGAGGAGCTGGCCGTCGTCGCCGCCTCCCTGTGCGGACTGGTCGGCATCGTGGTGCTGCTCCTGGTCGGCCATACGGACCTGAGTCATGCGGCGGCCGCGACGGCGCTCTGCGGTGTGTTCATGGCCTGGGCGTCGCTCCACCTGATGTACGCCACCCGTTACGCACACCTCTACTACGTGCCGTCCGAGGGCGGGATCGATTTCAACACGCAGGACCCGCCGAAGTACGTCGACTTCCTCTACTTCAGCTACAACCTCGGGATGACCTACCAGGTCTCCGACACCGGAGTCTCCAGCTCCGCCATCCGCGCGGTCGTCCTGCGGCACTGCCTGCTGTCCTACGTGTTCGGCGCGAGCATCCTGGCCACCACCATCAACCTCGTCGCCGGAATCGTCACCGGCTGATCCGGCCGGTCCGGTCCGCTCCTCACGGCTGCGCGCGGGCGAAGGACGGCATGCGGGCCTCGTGTTCGCTGTCGGAGCCGTTCACGCCCGACGGAATGATGACGATCCGGCCGTTCACGAACGCGTCGCCATGACGACGGACCGGCACCTATGCTCGGCAAGGATCAGAAGGCGGCCATGGACAGCGACAGGGAAAGCAGCGGCATGACACACGCGCACCGCCACAACACCCCTCGGCGGCCGGAGAAGTCGGCCGGTCCGCCCGTCACCACCACGGTCCGCCCCGCACCGGGCACCCGGACCGAGGATCCGCCCACCGCACTGGCGGCGCTTCAGGCCGGACCGGGCAATGCCGTGGTCGTCCAGATGCTCCGTGCGGCCGGCCACCCCTGGGCCCAGGAGCCACCCCCGTACCCGGCGGTGCAGCGGTCCACCGTCCACGACGTGCTGCGTACTCCGGGCCGGGCGCTGGACGAGGAGACCCGCACCGACATGGAGGCCCGCCTCGGCGCGGACTTCTCCGACGTCCGCATCCACACCGACGCCGCGGCGAGGGCCTCCGCCGCCGAGGTCGGCGCGCACGCGTACACCAGCGGCAACCACATCGTGTTCGGCACCGGCGGCGGCGACCCCCATACCCTCGCCCACGAACTCACCCACGTCATCCAGCAACGCCGGGGCGCCGTCGCGGGCACCGACCGGGGGGACGGCCTCAAGGTCAGCGACCCGTCCGACCGCTTCGAGCGCGAGGCCGAGGCGAGTGCCACGCACGCCATGGGACTCCGTACCACTGCCGGGGCAGCGGTCCAGCGGGCGGCAGGGCGTTCGGCTCCCCGGTCCGCGACCACGGCGGGGCCCGCGGCCGTACAGCGGAGGGCGACGCTCACCGGCCTCGACGTGGCAGCGAGCGCTGGGGCGTTCGGGGAGGGCCAGGTGAAGGAGGGCGGTGTCGGGACGGTGGCGCTCGTCCCCGCCCTGCTCAGGGAGGACCTGGACCTCTTCGCGATCGCCGACATGTACACCACGGGATTCGACGAGGGCGTCTCGCTCGTGGACAGATTCGCCCTGGTGATCGGGGTGAACTGCTGGCGCGCCCCGGGGACCGACCCGGAGAAGCTGCTGAGGAACAAGATCAGCAATTTCACGAGCCGTTGGGACGCCGACCGGTTCCGGGTCGAGATCATCGGCTTCACCTGGTCCGACCACCGCGTCACCTCCGCCACGGACATCGGCCAGGACACCATTCCGTACGGCGAGATAAGGGACCGGATCCAGCGCGACCCCAAGGTGGCCGAACTGGTGGAGAAGCTGAAGGAACGGGGCAGGGAACACGTCTACCTGCACATCGGCGACTCCGACACCCAGTCGTTCGCCACGGCGGCGGGGCCGCTCTTCTCCGCGGCCGACACCGCCCTCGGCACGGGGGAGACGGACCTCTTCAGCGGCGGCTACACGGCTCCCGCGAGCACCAGGGCCACCGCCGACGGCATCCTGATCTGGCACGCCGGCCAGGTGGACCAGGCCGTGCGGGACGCCATGGCCGCGTTGAACCCGAGTGCCGTCTACTACCCCGAGCCGAACACCTTCGTGAAGGTGAAGACGGAATGGGACATGTACCAGCTGGAGGACGGCATCTCCTTCGGAACCGGCAAGGAGGAGGGCGAGCAACTGGTGGAGTCGCTGCGTTCCCGGCGCACGGGCGCGACGCAGGGCTTCGACTCCCGGTACGCGATCACCACCGACATGGGCCGGATCGGCAAGAAGGTCGGCGGACACGAGCGCGGTGCGGCCGTCACCGGAGCCACCCTCGACAAGCTCTTCGATCTCACCCAGAGCCACGCCAGGCAGCAGGAGTGGCAGGACCGCGTCGCCGCGGCGTACGGACTGGACCCCCGGCAGAAGCTGGCCCTGGCCGACCTCGTCTACACGAAGGTGACCGACGTGGGTGTGCTCGGGAAGCTGGCGGACATGGACCTGGCCGCCGACGACACCAGGTACGCCGCAGGACTCAAGAAGAAGATCAAGGATGACGCGCAACTGAAGGGCCTCGACGCCGAGGTGGTGGACATGGCGGTCCGAAGCAGGATCGCACTGCTCCATGCCATGACCCGGGCCTGGCGGTCGCTGACCGAGCAATGACCGAATCGAGCCGGCGCCCGGGCGCCTCGCGGAGCCGCCCGCCACTCACCCGATACGGCGGCGTCCGCCTTGAAGCGAGGGGGCGGATACCGGACAGCGCTTAGACTCCGCGAATGGCGAAGTACTTCGACGTGCACCCCGAGAATCCTCAGCGGCGCACCATCAGCAGCGTTGCCGACAGCATCCGGTCCGGCGCCCTCGTCGCGTATCCGACGGACTCCTGCTACGCACTGGGATGCCAGCTGGGCAGCCGTGACGGGATCAGCAGGATCCGCTCGATCCGGAACCTCGACGACCGCCACCACTTCACGCTCGTCTGCCAGAACTTCGCCCAGCTGGGGCAGTTCGTGCAGGTCGACAACGACGTGTTCCGTGCGATCAAGGCCGCGACACCCGGCAGTTACACCTTCATCCTTCCCGCGACCAGAGAGGTGCCGCGCCAGCTGCTGCACCCGAAGAAGAAGACGGTCGGCGTACGGATCCCCGACCATGTGGTCACCCAGGCGCTGCTCGCCGAACTCGGGGAGCCGCTCCTGTCCAGCACCCTGCTCCTGCCCGACGAGGACGAGCCGATGACACAGGGCTGGGAGATCAAGGAACGCCTCGATCATGTGGTGGACGCCGTCGTCGACTCGGGCGACTGCGGCACCGAGCCGACCACCGTCATCGACTTCTCCGGCGGCGAACCCGAGATCGTCCGCCGGGGCGCCGGAGACGTCACACGGTTCGAATAGCCGCCCCGGCCGGATGCCGCGCCGTCTCCCCGGACGCCTCGTCGAAGCGCTTCAGCACCAGGCGCGCCACCTCGGGGTGCGCGCCCAGCGGGGCCGATACGAGGCAGCCGCCGGCTTCCTGCGCGCGGCGGGCGAAATGGCCCGGAGCCATCAGATGGCGGGCCACCGCCACCCGGCGATGACCCGCGGCCCGCAGGGCCCGCACCGCCTCGGCCGGCGACGGCGCGTTCGCGCAGAGGTAGGCGGCGAGCACCGGGCGCCCGAGCCGCTCCCGGAGCAGACCGGCCATCACCTCGGTGTCCGCACGGGCCGCCGGGTCGGTGGACCCGGCGGCCGCCAGTACGACGGCGTCGGGCCCGGACAATCCGTGGCCGCCCGCGCTCCGGCCCGCCTCCGCGAGCCGGTCGGCCAGGGCGGCGGCCAGCAACGGGTCCGGGCCGAGCGGTGCCGCCTGCCGGATGCCCGGGTGGGGCGCGGCGGCCCGGACGGCGGGCAGGTCCACCGTCACGTGGTGGCCGGTGTTCAGCAGCAGCGGCACCAGCACCACCGGACCGCGACGGGCGGCGAGCACCTGGGCCGGTGTCGGCGGCGCGAGGTCCAGGAAGGACAGCTCGGCCGTCAGACCGGGCCGCCGGGCACGTACCAGGTCGAGCAAGGCCCGGTAGGCGGCGATGCCCGCCCGGTCCCGGGTGCCGTGCGCCACGGCCAGCAGCGCCGGCGCCGTCTCGTCCCTCATGTCGCCGCCGCCAGGCTGTAGCCCCGCTTGGGGACCGTACGCACCAGCCGGGCGTGCCCGTCCAGCGCCCCGCGCAGCCGGGCGACCGCCGCCTCCACCGCGTGCTCGTCGGCCTGGCCGGTGACCCAGACGCGGCGCAGCAGCTCGGCCCGGCTGAGCACCCGCCCCGGCTGCTCGGCCAGCGCCCGCAGCACGGCCGCGAGCAGCGGCGGAAGCCGCACCGGCGGGCCGCCGTCGATCAGTACGGCGTTTCCCTGGAGCACCAAGGTGCTGGAACCGGCGCGTACTTCACGCCTGGCGTGCGCCGGCAGTGCGGCCTCGACGGTCCGCACCATGGCGCCGAGCCGCCCCCTCTCGGGGTGGAGCACGGCGACTTCGGCCTCCTCCAGCCGGCGGCCGCAGACCGGCCCCACGCAGACCGGCAGCACATCCTCCCGCAGCGCGGTCAACACCTCGTCGCCGAGCCCGAGTCCGGCCGCGGCGGCGAGGAAGGCGTCGATCGCGGGCGCGCTGGTGAAGGTGAGCGCGTGCAGTTCACGACGGACCGTCTGCTCGACCAGTCGGCGCAGCGGCGACGGATCGGGCGGCGGGCCCCAGCGATAGACCGGGATCGGGATCACCTCGGCGCCCCGCTCACGCAGCGCGGCGGAGAAGGCGTCCAGCGGCACTCCGTGCTCCTGCACGGCGATCCGTCTGCCCGGCAGCTCGCGCGCCAGCAGCCAGGTCAGCAGCGCGTCGGTGGTCTCGGTCACGGGGGAGTAGGTCTCGCTCAGGCCCCCGGCACGCACCGCACCGGTCGCCTTCGGGCCGCGCGTGAGCACCACGGCGTCCCGGCACACCTCGGCCAGCCGCGCGCCGTACCCCCAGCCGTCGGCCGCGCTCAGCCAGCCGCGCCAGCCGACCCCGGTGGTCGCCACCACATAGTCGAGCGGCCCGGTCAGACAGCGCGCGGTGGCCCGGCGCAGCGCCGCGTCGTCCTCCAGCGGGAGGATCCGCAGCGCGGGCGCCTCGACCACCGTGGCCCCGCGCCGGCGCAGCAGCGCGACGAGTTCCTCGCGCCGGCGTGCGGCGGTGACCCCGATGGTGAAGCCGACGAGCGGGCCCGCGGGCTGGGTGCTGTTCATGTCCTGAAGGTTCCGGCGGCGCTGTTTCGGTCACGTGTCACCCCCGTCACGTCGTCGTAAGCGGCAGGCCCCCTGACGTTACGCGAGGTTTCCGCCTGGTCACCCCGGGTCCGGCGGCCGGTGAAGGAGTCGTACCCCGGACGCAACAGGGCCGACCCGGCCGCGAAACGGCGGCCATCGACGCTCGGGGCATGACGACGACCGACACCCACTGCCCGTACTGCTCGTTGCAGTGCGGCATGCGCCTGCGGGCGGCGCAGGACGGCGGCGAGGCGCAGGTACTGGAACGCCCCGACTTCCCCGTCAACCGCGGCGCGCTGTGCGGCAAGGGCCGGTCGGCCACCGCGGTGCTCGGCGCCGGGGTCCGGCTGACCGCGCCGCTGGTACGCGACGTGCGGGGCGGCGAGCTGCGCGAGGCCTCCTGGGGCGAGGCCCTCGACCGGGTGGCCTCCGGGCTGGCGGCGGCCGGCCGGCGCCACGGGCGGGACGCGGTCGCGGTCTTCGGCGGCGGCGGACTCACCAACGAGAAGGCCTACCTGCTCGGCAAGTTCGCCCGGGTGGTGCTCCGTACCCCGAACATCGACTACAACGGCCGGTTCTGCATGTCCTCGGCGGCCGCCGCGCACCGGATCGCCTTCGGCCTGGACCGCGGACTGCCCTTCCCGATGGCCGACATCGCCACCACGGGCTGCGTGATCCTGGTCGGCGCGAACCCGGCCGACACCATGCCCCCCGCCCTGCGCCACTTCAGCGAACTCCGCGCCAACGGAGGCACGCTGATCGTGGTGGATCCGCGGCGCACCCGTACCGCCGAACAGGCCGACCTGCACCTGCAACCCGTCCCCGGCACCGATCTGGCGCTCGCGCTGGGCCTGCTGCACCTGGCCATCGCCGACCGCAGGGTGGACGAGGGCTTCGTCGCCGGGCGCACCACCGGCTTCGAGGCGGCCCGCACCGCGGCGACGGCGCACTGGCCGGAACGGGTGGAAGCCCTCACCGGCGTGCCGGTGCACCAACTCCGCGAGGCCCTGCGGCTCTTCGCCGACGCCGCCACCGGCATGGTGCTCACCGCACGCGGCTCCGAGCAGCACAGCAAGGGGACGGACACCGTCGGCGCCTGGATCAACCTCTGCCTGGCGCTCGGCAAGGCCGGCCGGCCCGGCTCCGGCTACGGCTGCCTGACCGGGCAGGGCAACGGACAGGGCGGGCGGGAACACGGCCAGAAGGCCGACCAGCTGCCCGGCTACCGCTCGATCACGGACCCCGCCGCCCGCGCGCACATCGCGGACATCTGGGGCGTGGACCCCGACGACCTGCCGGGCGCGGGCCGCTCGGCCTACGAGCTGCTGGACGGTCTGGGCACGGCGGGCGGCGCCCGGGCACTGCTGGTGATGGGCTCCAACCCGGTGGTCTCCGCGCCGAACGCCGCCCATGTCACCGAGCGGCTGCGGGCCCTGGACTTCCTCGCGGTCAGCGACCTGGTGCTCTCCGAGACCGCGCACCTCGCCGACGTGGTGCTGCCCGCGGCGCAGTGGGCGGAGGAGACCGGCACGACCACCAACCTGGAGGGCCGGGTGATCCTGCGCCGGGCGGCACTGACCCCGCCGCCGGGCGTCCGCACCGACCTGCACATCCTGCACGAACTGGCCGCCCGGCTCGGCGTGGACGACGGCTTCCCCGAGCAGGCCGAGGAGGCCTTCCAAGAACTCCGCCGCGCCTCGGCCGGAGGACCGGCCGACTACGCCGGGATCAGCTACCCGCGGATCCGGGCCGAGAACGGGGTCTTCTGGCCCTGCCCCGACGCGGAGCACCCCGGCACACCCAGGCTGTTCCTGGACCGCTTCGCCACCCCGGACGGCCGGGCCCGCTTCGCCCCGGTCACCCACCGCCCGGCCGCCGAGGAACCCGACCGGGAGTACCCGCTCCACCTCACGACCGGGCGGGTCCTCTCCCAGTACCAGAGCGGCGCCCAGACCCGCCGGGTGCCCGAGCTGAACCGGGCGGCGCCCGGCCCGTTCGTGGAACTCCACCCGCAGCTGGCGGCGCGGCTCGGCGTGGCCGAGGGGGAGCCGCTCAGGGTCACCAGCCGGCGCGGCCGCGCGGTCGCCCCCGCCCGGGTGACCGCGGCGATCCGGCCCGACACCGTCTTCATGCCGTTCCACTGGGCGGGCGCCGGGCGGGCCAACACGCTCACCAACCCGGCCCTCGACCCGGTCTCCGGGATGCCCGAGTTCAAGGTCTGCGCCGTGCGGGTGGAGCGGATCCGATGAGCCGCCGGATCGCGGTGGCCGGTGCCGGGATGGCGGCCGCCAGGTTCGCGCAGCAGTACCGGGCGCACGGCGGCGAAGCGGAAGTGGTGCTGTACGGGGCCGAGCCGCGCGGCCCGTACAACCGGGTGCTGCTGGCCGATGTGCTGACCGGGCGGCACGACCCGGAGGCGATCGCGCTGCCCCAGGGTGCCGGCACGATCGTGCGCAGCGGCTGCGAAGTGGTCGGCCTGGACCCGGTGGAACGTCGGCTGAGGCTGTCCGGGGACGAGTCGGCCGGCTACGACGAACTGGTCCTGGCCACCGGTGCCAACCCCGTACTGCCGCCCCTGCGCGGCCTGTTCGAACCCCATGGACGGAAGGACGGGCACAGGGCCGGGCTGAAGGAAGGTGTGCACGCCTTCCGTACCCTGGCCGACTGCGCCCGCCTCGCCGAGGAAGCCGCCGCAGCCGAACGCGCCGTCGTGATCGGCGGCGGGGTGCTCGGGGTGAGCGCCGCCCGCGCACTGGCCGCGCTCGGCCTTCCGGTGGAGATCGTCCACCAGGCCCCGTACCTGATCGAACGCCACCTCGACGAGCGGGCCGGGAACGCACTGCGCGCCCACCTCGCCGCGCTGGGCGTGGAGACCTACCCGGGCAACCGGGCCCGTGCCCTGCGCGGCGGAGCGCGCGTCACCGGCGTCGAACTGGCCGGCGGATACCTGCTGGAAGCGGACCTGGTGGTGCTCGCCTGCGGGGTCCGCCCGCGCACCGGCCTGGCGGAGGCGGCCGGGATCACGGTACGCAAGGGTGTGGTGGTGGACGACCGGCTGGCGGCCTCCGCGCCCGGGGTGTACGCGATCGGCGACTGCGCCGAACACCGGGGCACCGTCCACGGACTGGCCGGCCCCGCCTGGGAGCAGGCCGATCTGCTCGCGGCCCGGCTGGCGGGCGCGGACGGGGACGCGCGCTACACCGGCTCGCGCCCGATGACCCGGCTCACCGCGGGGACCCTGGAGTACGCGGCCTTCGGCGAGGTGGGCGAGGACGTCCCCGGCACCGACGTGCTGCGCCTGGTCGACCCGACGCGTGGCTCGTACAAGAAGCTCGTGCTCCGCGGCGACCGGCTCGTCGGCGGCATCCTGCTCGGCGACCTGGCCGCGGCCGGCGATCTGGCCCGCGCCTACGAGCGCGACGACCCGCTGCCCGAGGACCCCCTCGACCTGCTCGCCCCCACCATCCGATGACCCCCCGTGACATCACCCGAGGAGACCGTCCGTGATCGAGAAATCCCTGGTCCTGGTCGGCCACGGCATGGTCGGACAGCGCTTCCTGGAAGCCCTGCACGAGCAGCCGGCGACCACCGAGCAGACACACCGCTGGCGCGTCACCGTGCTCGCCGAGGAACCCCGCCCCGCCTACGACCGGGTCCATCTCACCAGTTGGTTCTCCGGCACGTCGGCGGAGGAACTGACCCTGTGCCCGCCGGGGTTCATCGAGCGGCACGGCATCGAGCTGCGTCTGGCCGACCCGGCCACCGCGATCGACCGGGAGGCCCGTACCGTCACCACCCGCAGCGGCGACGTACTGCGCTACGACGCCCTGGTGCTGGCCACCGGCTCCTACCCGTTCGTGCCGCCGGTGCCCGGCCACGACGCCACCGGCTGCCATGTCTACCGGACCATCGAGGACCTGGAGGCGATCACCGCGAGCGCGGGCCGGGCCGCGGTCGGCGCGGTGGTCGGCGGCGGGCTCCTCGGCCTGGAGGCGGCCGGGGCGCTGCGGGCCATGGGCCTGGAGACCCATGTGGTGGAGTTCGCACCCCGGCTGATGGCCCTCCAGGTGGACGACGGCGGCGGCGCGGTGCTCCGGCGCAAGATCGAGGACCTCGGAGTCCAGGTCCACACCGGGGCCGGCACGCAGCGGATCGACACCGACGAGCACGGCCGGGTCCGCACCATGGCGCTCTCCGACGGCACCCGCCTCGCCGTCGACCTGGTGGTCTTCTCGGCCGGTGTGCGCCCGCGCGACCAGCTGGCCCGCGACTGCGGGCTGCCGGTGGGCGAACGCGGCGGGATCGTGGTGGACGAGCACTGCCGCACGGCCGACCCGCACATCCGGGCGATCGGTGAGTGCGCGCTCGCCGCCGACGGCCGGGTCTACGGCCTGGTCGCCCCCGGCTATGCGATGGCCGACACGGTGGCCCGCGAACTCACCGGCACCACCGCCGGGTTCACCGGGGCCGACACCTCCACCAAGCTCAAGCTGCTGGGTGTGGACGTGGCCAGCTTCGGCGACGCGCTGGGCACCACCGAAGGCGCTCTGGAAGTGCTCTATGCCAACAGCAGGGCCGGAATCTACAAGAAGCTGGTCGTCGGCCCGGACGGCCGGCTGCTCGGCGGAGTGCTGGTCGGCGACGCCGACTCGTACGCCGTACTCCGCCCGCTCGCCGCGAGCCGCTCCCGACTGCCGGCGCCGGCGGAACAACTGCTGCTCCCGGCCGCTCCGGACGGCCGGGGGAGCGGCCCGCCGGTACTGCCGGACGAGGCGGTGGTCTGCTCCTGTCACAACGTCAGCAAGGGGGCCGTCAGGGCGGCCGTTTCGGAACAGGGCATGCGTACCGTCCCCGAGGTCAAGAAGTGCACCAAGGCCGGTACCGGATGCGGCAGTTGCGTCGAACTGCTGGGCTCCGTCGTGGCCGATGAGCTGGCGGCGGGCGGGCACGAGGTGGCCCGGGGCCTGTGCGAACACTTCACCCGCACCCGAGCGGAGCTCTACGAGATCGTCCGCGTCAAGGGCATCACCGGCTTCTCCCGGCTGATCGACGAACACGGCAACGGCGAGGGCTGCGACATCTGCAAACCCACCGTCGCCTCGATCCTGGCCGCCCTCGGCAACGGCCACGTCCTGGACGGCGAACAGGCCGCACTCCAGGACACCAACGACCACTTCCTGGCCAATCTCCAGCGCAACGGCTCCTACTCCGTGGTGCCCCGGATCCCCGGCGGCGAGATCACCGCCGAAGGGCTCATCACCATCGGCGAGATCGCCCGCGACCACGGCCTCTACACCAAGATCACCGGCGGCCAGCGGATCGATCTCTTCGGCGCCACCGTCGACCAGCTGCCGGGGATCTGGCGCCGCCTGGTGGACGCCGGATTCGAGTCCGGCCACGCCTACGGAAAGGCCCTGCGCACGGTCAAGTCCTGTGTCGGGCAGTCCTGGTGCCGCTACGGCGTCCAGGACTCGGTGGCCCTGGCGATCGAACTGGAACTGCGCTACCGGGGCCTGCGGGCACCGCACAAACTCAAGTCCGCGGTGTCCGGCTGCGCCCGCGAGTGCGCGGAGGCGCAGAGCAAGGACTTCGGGGTGATCGCCACGTCGGAGGGGTGGAACCTCTACGTCGGCGGCAACGGCGGAACGACCCCGCGCCACGCCGATCTGCTGGCGGCCGGCCTGGACCACGACACCCTGATCCGCACCATCGACCGGTTCCTGATGTTCTACATCCGCACCGCCGACCGCCTGGAGCGCACCGCCCCCTGGCTGGAACGCCTGGAGGGCGGCCTCGACCACCTGCGCGCCGTCGTCCTGGACGACTCGCTCGGCATCTGCGCGGACCTCGACGAACTGATGGCACGGCACGTCGAGACGTACGAGGACGAGTGGGCGGCGACCCTGGCCGACCCCGAGCGGGTACGCCGCTTCGTCTCCTTCGCCAACGCCCCGGGAACGCCCGACCCCACCGTGCGCTTCGTCCACGAACGCGACGGGATCCGCCCGGCCCGCCCCGACGAGGACGGGTTCCCCCTCACTCCGGCCCTGATCGCCGGCCCGGCCCTGGAGGTACGCACACGATGAACGGGACCACCCCCGACACGAACACCACCCCCGGAACGAGCGCCACCCCCGACACGAACACCGAACCCGTGATGGAGATCGAACCCGTGGTGGAGATCGACGACGGGCGGACCTGGACGCCGGTGTGCCGGTACCGGGATCTGGACCCGGGACGCGGGATCGCGGTGCTGGTCGGCCCGCGGGACGAGCAGGTCGCGCTCTTCCGCGAGCGCGGCGGCACGGTGCACGCACTGGCCAACCGCGACCCGTTCAGCGGCGCCCACGTCATCTCCCGGGGGCTGCTCGGCAGCCGGCTCGGGGTGCCCGTGGTGATCTCGCCGATGTTCAAGCATGCCTTCGAACTGCGCACCGGACGCTCGCTGGACGAGCCGCACACCCCCGACGGCATCCCCGCCGACCTGCGCGTCTGGCCCGTGCGTGTGGTCGCGGGCACCCCTGCGGAGGTGAACCGATGAGCACCACCACCACCGCAGGCGTCACCACCGGCCGCACCGGCTCCCGGCGGATCGAGGACTGGGATCCCGAGGACAGCGAATTCTGGACCCTGGCAGGCGCCCGGATCGCCCGCCGCAACCTGGTCCACTCGGTCCTGAGCGAACACATCGGCTTCTCCGTCTGGAGCCTGTGGTCGGTACTGGTCCTCTTCCTCGGCCCCGAGTACCACATCGACGCGGCCGGGAAGTTCACCCTCACCGCGCTGCCCACCGCACTCGGAGCGGTGCTGCGGATCCCGTACACCGTCGCCGTGGCGCGCTTCGGCGGCCGCAACTGGACCGTGTTCAGCGCTCTGTTGCTGCTCGTGCCGACCGTCCTGGCCGGGATCGTGCTCAAGCCCGGGGTCTCGTACGGCACGCTGCTCGCGGTGGCCGCCGTGGCCGGGGTCGGCGGCGGCAACTTCGCCTCCTCGATGGCCAACATCAACGCCTTCTACCCCCAGCGCCTCAAGGGCTGGGCACTGGGGGTGAACGCCGGCGGCGGCAATCTCGGCGTTCCGGCCGTACAGCTGCTCGGCCTCCTGGTGCTGGCCACCGCGGGCGCCGGCCACCCACGGCTGCTGATCCTCGTCTACCTGCCGCTGATCGTGCTGGTGGCGCTCGGCGCGGCGCTGCGGATGGACAACCTCGCGACCGCACGCGGCGAGCGCGGCGCCATGCGCGAGGTGCTGGGGAACACGCACGGCCGGGTGATGTCGCTGCTCTACATCGGTACCTTCGGCTCGTTCATCGGCTTCGGCTTCGCCTTCGGACAGGTCCTCCAGGTCCAGTTCCACCAGCAGTTCGACACCCCGGCGAAGGCGGCGGCCCTCACCTTCCTCGGGCCACTGCTCGGCTCGCTCTCCCGCCCGCTGGGCGGTCTCCTGGCGGACCGCCACGGTGGCGCCCGGGTCACCTTCTGGACCTTCGCAGCCATGGCACTGGGCGCGGGCGCGGTGCTGGAGGCGTCACGGCAGCACTCCCTGACGCTGTTCCTCGGCGGGTTCGTCGCGCTCTTCGTCCTCAGCGGGGCGGGGAACGGCTCGACGTACAAGATGATCCCGGCGATCTTCCGGGCCACGGCACGGGCGGAGGTCGCGCAGGGGGTCCCGCAGGCCGAGGCCGAGCGACGCTCACGGCGCCGTACCACGGCCCTGATCGGAGCGGCGGGGGCCATCGGCGCCTTCGGCGGAGTACTGGTCAACCTGGCCTTCCGGCAGTCCTTCCTGGAGACGGGGAACGGGCAGGCGGCGTACGTGGCGTTCCTCGGGTACTACGGTCTGTGCCTGGTGGTGACCTGGACCTGCTATCTGCGCCGGTCCGAGGGCCGGCTGCCCGGCGTATGACCGGGGCCCGGGCGCATACTGGGAGGAGCCGCACGATGGGAGGACGTCATGATCGTCCTCGGTGTCATTCTGCTGCTCATCGGCCTGGTGGCCGGAATCTCGATCCTGTGGACCATCGGGATCGTGCTCGTCGTGATCGGCGCCGTCCTGTGGATCCTGGGCGCCGTCGGGCACGCGGTGGGCGGCCGGCGCCACTACTGGTAGTGCTGCCGTGCCGACCGCCCGGTGCGCGGGTCGAAGCCCCGGCGCCATCGGCTCCGTACGGACCGGGCGCGTGCTCAGGCCCGGAAGGCCGCGGCGAACACGGCCGGCATCCGTGCCCAGGACGGCCGCTGCGCCAGCCGGGTGAGCCGGCGGCCCGTCAGAGCGGCGCTGCGCGCGGTGACGAACCACGGCGGCTTCGGGAACAGCGCGAACTCGCCGCCCGCGACCGACCTCGGGAAGGGCCGGAACGGCCCCCGGACGACGGTGCGTTCCGGTGCGTCGATCAGCAGGGCGTTGTGCACGACGCCGGTCCCGCTGCCGGCGTCCGCGACGGTGTGGCCGGGGAAGGCGCCCCACGGCGCCGTCGCGGTGAGGAAGCCGAGCGCCGTCCAGGCGTTGACGGCGACCGTCCCGTACCGCAGCTCCGCCACCGCACGGTCCAACGACCGGCCCAGGCGCTTCATGGTGGCCGGGTCGATCACGATGTTCGCCCCGAGCGTGCCGAACAGGTCCCGGTTGGCCCGCTCGACGGCCCGGTCCAGGAACTCGGAGCCCAGGCCCGGCAGGGTGAGGACGCCGAGCACGGGCGCGAAGTACTCGGTCGTCTCCACCGCCGCCCCCGGGCTCTCGTCGCCGCCGAGCTCGACCAGCAGACGTGACCCCGCCGCGCCCTGCCACTCGGCACCCGGATGGCTGTGCGCCGCGTCGGCCAGCCGGTCGGCGCTGTCCGGATACCAGGCGGGCCGGGCCGGGGCCGTCCGCAGGGCGTCCCGGAGATGCCCGAGAAAGGCCTCGCGCTGCGGCCAGTCGCCGCTGACCACGACCACTTGCGAGGCGATGCAGTTGTGGCCGCTGTTGTGCAGCCGCTGGGTCGCGATGTGTTCGGCCTGGTAGCGGAGATCGGCGGTGCTCCACGCGCCCGGGACCACGATCACCGGGGAGACGCCGCCGAGTTCGCTCGTCATGGGCTTGTCGAGCAGCGGGGTGCCGGCGGCCTTGCGGGCCCGGCCCTCCTCGCCCGGTCCGAAGGCGACGACGTCATGGGTGGCGAGGGCGCCGGTGATGTGGACGTGCGCGACGTCCGGATGGTGGGCGAGGTAGCCGCCGACGTCGCCCCCTCCGGTGACGATGCGCAGGACACCGTGGTCGACGAGCGGTGCGAGCGCGCGCCGCAGGACCGGTTCGAGCTCGCCCAGCACCGGATTGAGCTTCAGTACGACGACCCGGTTGTGCGCGACCAGTTCGTACAGCACGTCGAGTGGCGCGATGGAAGTGATGTTGCCTGCGCCGAGGACGAGACCGATGCCCGAAGTGCGCTCCGGGTGCAGCGCGCCGAGGCCCGCCCGGCGCCGCACCGTGTCCGCGTCGACCCGGGGCGGCATCCACACCTCGGCGCTGAAGCCGTTCATGAGCAGCCGGTCCCGCGCGGTGAGCGGAAGGACCGGCACACTCACCCGGCCGCCCGGCGCCTGCCCGAACTTCGCACCGTCGAGCGGGCCGTGGCCCGACGCGATGGTCCGCAGCGTGCGGGCGAGCGCGTCCAGGGAGGTCAGCAGCGCGTACGGACCGGAGAGCCACTCCTCACCGACGAGCGGCGAGTCGTCCGGCAGCAGCTTGATCCGGCTCGCGATCCGTACCCAGTTCTCGGCCTCGGCGCAGACCGCCGCGTGGACCCGGGTCAGCAGGGCGCCCCGCTCGGCCAGGGACGTCGCGGCCCAACGCCGTTCACCCTCCGCGAGTTCGGCCAGCACCGTGTCGAGTCCGGGTGTGTCCCCGGTCGTCGTCCCGGTGCTGCCTTCGGGTGCTGCGGCAGTCATGGTGCTCTCCCTCGATCGCGACCGCACGGACAGGCGCCGTGCTGCGGAGTTGGTCCGTGGCACAAGGTTCTTCGGACCACACCAAGATGACGGAGATCCGAACGGCCCACCATGGGCGGGCACCGCAAGATCCGCCGAACTGTACTGTGCGGCCGCACAATTCGACCGTGGACGGGGCGGGTACGGTGGGGGCATGCGCGACACCACGGGCTGCGGCCCCGTCTTCGCCGGGATCCTCGCCTCCGTCGGCGAACTCACCGACGTGACCGTCCGGAAGATCGCCGCGGACGAGTCCGGTTACACCGCGAGCCCGTTCCCGCCCGATCTGCTCCGCGACCTCGTCCACGCCAACATCGAGGCCCTTCTGCGCAAGGAGACCGGCGGCCCCGACGTCTGCGAGGAGACGGCCCGGCGGGCCGGGCGGACCAAGGCCGAACACGGCGTCCCGCTCCCGGCGCTGCTGCATGCCTTCCGGCTCGGCGGCATGGAGATCTGGGAGCGTGCGATAGCCCGAGCCACGCCCGGCGAGCAGGCCGACGCGCTGCTGCGCCGCTCCACCCACTTCTGGGCCGTCCTGGACCGCTGCTCCACCGCCGCGACCGAGGCCTACCGCGAGGTCGCCGACGACCGGGAACAGCAGGAGCAGGTGGCGCGACGGGTCACGCTGCTCCGTGTCTTCGAGGGGTCCGACGACGTACGGTTCGGCAGCGCCGCGGGCGTCCAACGCGCTCTGGGCCTGCCGGAACGGGCCTCGTTCCACGTCGTGGCGGGCGAACTCGGGCGCGACGGCGAGGACCCGCTCCCCAAGATCGCCGCCCGGCTGGCCGACATCGACGTGGCATCCGCGTGGACCACCGAACTGGGCGAGCGGCTGGGCCTGGTCGCCCCGGCCGGCGAGGCCGCGGCCGCCGCGGTGCTCCGGACCGTACGGCAGACGGCGACCGCCCGGGTGGGCGTGAGCCGGCCGTTCACCACGCTCGCCGCGGCGCCCGAAGCGGTGCGCCAGGCACGGATCGCCCTGGAGTGCGTGGCCCCGGCAGGGACCGGCGTCCACTGCTACGGAAGCGCCCCGATCGACGCCCTCGTCGCGGCCCACGCCGAGTCCGCGGCCGAGCTCGGCGAGAACGTGCTCGGGCCGCTGCTCTCCGGCGACGGCGGCGACGCGGCCCTGCTCGACACCCTGGACGCGTGGTTCGCCGCGGACGGCTCGACCGCCGAGGCGGCACGCCGGCTCCACTGCCACCGCAACACGGTGCTGTACCGGATCGCCCGTATCACCGAGCTGACGGGCCGCGCCCCGACCCGCCCGGTCGACGCCGCCGAGCTCTATGTCGCCCTGCGGGCGCGGCGCCTGACCGGCGACACCCGCTGAGGGGCTGTCCGGCCGCAGCCGCGAACAGGGCCCGGCGAACCGCCCCGACCGGCCCCGCACTTTCGGGATACCATTTCCGGCGGGGATCACCCTGCCCTTCGTCGACCCGCTCCTGTGGGAGGACCGGCCGGTCCGCGGACCGGGGCGGGGCGTCGGACGAGGAGGGGTGCGTTGTCGCAGAAGGAGCCGGTGGAGGCATCGGCGTGGTTCGAACCGGGGGAACCGCGGGCGGCGGCGGGTGCCGGCAAGGCACTGGCCTCGTTGCGCAGCAGCCCGGGTTTCCGCCTGCTGTGGGTCTCCAACCTGTTCTTCTACGGCGGCGCGTGGACCCAGACGTTCGTCATGGGCTGGCTCGTGTTCGACGCCACCGGGTCCGAGTTCCTGCTCGCCGTGTTCACCGCCGTACGGCTCGCCCCCATGCTCCTGGGGCCCTTCGCCGGAGTGCTCTGCGACCGCTACGACCGGGTGCGGGAACGGCCGCGGCGGAACGTGTCCGCCGCGGCCGTACCGGTCGTCACCGACCCCGATCGGATCTGGATCGGACCCGGATCAGACCTGGAGTTCGCCGTCCCGGACCACCACGCGTCCACCGGCCACCACCAGTTGCCGGCGCGGCGCGCGGACCAGGGCGTCCTGGACGTTCTCGGCGTCCACGAGCACGATGTCCGCACGTGCCCCCGCGACGATGTCGTGGCTGTCTCGGTGCACGAAGCCCGCCGCGCGCGTGGTGGCCAGCTCCACCGCGTACGCGAGCTCCTCGTCGGTGCGCAGGCCGTGCAGCCGGGCGAAGTCGAGCGCGACGCGAAGGATGTCGCCGTCCCCGTACGGCGACCACAGGTCCCGGATCCCGTCGGTGCCGAGGCCGATCGCGACACCGCGGTCCCGCATCCCGCGCCAGGGCAGCGGCGCGGTGCGGACCGGGGCCACGGTCGCCCAGGAGACACCGGCCTCCTCACAGGCTTCGAGCACCCGCTGCTGCCGGTCCGCCGGAAGCTCGCCCAGGGCGAAGCCGTGCGAGACCGTCACCTTGTTCTGCAGCCCCGCGCGCAGGGTGCGCTGGGCGATGAGCTCGATCTGGAAGGCGCCGAGCTCACCTCCGTCGTGCAGGTGGATGTCGAGCCCGACGCCGCGTCGCTCCGCGATGTCGAAGAGGCCGTCGAGCTGCGCCACCGGGTCGCGGTCGATCGAAGCGGGGTCGAGGCCGCCGATGGAGGTGGCCCCGGCCCCGGCCGCCTTGTCGAGGAGTTCCAGCACGCCGGGACGGCGCATCACACCGTCCTGCGGGAACGCGACGATCTCCACCTCGATCGCGCCGCCGAACCCGGCCACCGCCTCGCGGACCACCTCGATGCCGCGCAGCCCGACACCGAGGTCGACGTCCACGTGGCTGCGTACCGCCGTCGTGCCATGGCGGAGGAACTCGCCCAGCGTGGCGGTGGTCGAGGACGTGCCCGGGATACCGAGTCCGTCACGCTCCGCGCGCTCGTGGGAAATGCGCCCCTGGGTCGTGGCCTCGCCACCGTAGGAGACCCACGGCTTTCCCCACCAGCTCTTGTCGAGGTGGGCGTGCGCGTTGATGAAGCCGGGCAGGGCGAGAAGGCCGCCGCCGTCCAGGCGCTCGCCCTCGTCGACCGCCGTTCCGGCGGGCACTACGGAGAGGATCTCGGCGCCGGACAGCACGATGTCCGCGGGCGCCGAACCCCAGGGGCGGACGTTCGTCAGTATCACATGAGCCATGCAGTTATGGTATACCGAATGGATTCGGGTCAGCCGGCCTGTCGGCGGGGAGCGGCGCCGCGCCGGCCCGTGAAGGCGAGCGGCAGCGTGGCGAGGCAGAGCACGGCCGTGGCCAGGAGCGCCAGGGAGAACGAGGCCCCCGTCGCCAGGTAGCCGACGAGGAGGGCGCCCACTCCCGTACCACCGTCGAAACCGATGTTCCACACGGCGCTCGCGACGCCGCTGGACCGGCTGTCGACGGCGGCGAAGGCGTCGACCAGGGTCAGGTTCTGGAGCCCGCCGTAGCTGATCCCGACCAGGGCCATCCCGGCGAGCAGCGGCACCAGGGCCGTCGCCTCCGGCTCGGCCACCGCCCAGGCCGTCAGGGCGAGTCCGGCCGCCGTGACGATCACGAGCGGCCAGCGGAACGGCTCCGTCCCGTACCGGTCGGCCAGCGCGCCGAACCGCCAGCGGGAGACGGCCGCCGTTCCCGTCAGGAGCAGCAGCCCGGCCGTCGTCGCGGTGGAGTCCCCGCTCATCTGCGGGGCGAAGGTGATCAGGGCGCCGCCGGCCGTGGTGACGCCGAGCAGGAGCAGCATCGGCCGCAGCAGCGGAAGGTACACGGCGCGCCTGTCCGGCGCGGCGGCCCGGTCGGGCTCGCTCTCGGCCCCGGCCGGCTGTCCGTCCAGCCGGCGGGCCAGCCGGAGCGCGGGCACCACGCCGAGCAGGGGCAGCGCGCCGATGGCGAACACGACCTCGAAGCCCAGGTTCTGCGCGGCCCACGGCGCGGTCGACACCAGGATGAACTGGGGCCCCGCGATCGCCAGACCGTACGCACCGATCGCCTGCCCGCGCCGCGCGGGTTCGACGAGTTCGGCGACGGCACCGGCGCCGCAGACCGTGAGCACCCCGAACCCGAGTCCGCGCACCGCGGCGAGCGCGAGCACCGCGCCGAGCTGCGCGGTCAGCAGGTGCAGGAGCGCGGGAACGCCGAGCAGGACCATCCCGCAGACCAGGGTGGTCCGCCAGCCCACGCGGCGTATCGCCGTCGGGACCAGGGTCTGGGCGAGCACGGTGCAGAGCATCAGGACCGCGTTGACCGAACCGGCGCCGGCGGCATCGGCCCCGCCGTGCACGGCCCAGAGCGGTGCGGTGGGCAGCAGCACCGCGAACCCCGCGAACCCTGTCGCCGTCATGAGCAGCAGCGCGGGCATGCCCGGTGCGTTCCTGACCGATTCCCGGGCGGCGCTTTCCGCCGGAGCGTTCCTCACTGGCTGCTGCCTCCGTGGCGCCGTCGACGGACCGGCCGTCGCGGCCGGCCGGCATGCGAAGGAGGGCGGCAACAGGGGCCGCCCACGCGCGTAAATGGTATACCGAATACCGCTCGACTGTTAGCCTGGTGCTATGAGCACAATGAACGATCCGCAGTCTGTCACAGCAAAAGACCGCGAGTTCCTCCGTCGTTGCGTCGATCTCGCGCGTGAGGCCCTCGCGGCCGGTGACGAGCCGTTCGGCTCGCTGCTCGTGGACGAGCACGGCACGGTCCGGTTCGAGGACCGCAACCGGGTCCAGGGCGGCGACGCGACCCGCCACCCGGAGTTCGAGATCGCGCGCTGGGCGGCCGAGAACATGTCCCCGCAGGAGCGGAGCGCCGGCGTGGTCTACACGTCCGGCGAGCACTGCCCGATGTGCAGCGCGGCCCACGCCTGGGTCGGCCTCGGCCGCATCGTGTACGCGTCCGGCTGCGACCAACTCGTGGAGTGGCGCCGGAGTTGGGGCTTCGACGCGGGGCCGGTCGCGGCCCTCCCCATCAACGCCGTCGCTCCGGGCATCCCGGTGGCAGGCCCCGATCCGGAGCTCGCCGACGAGGTCCGCGCCCTGCACGCCCGGATGCTGGGCGTGGCCACCGACGGCTGAGGGTTCTTTCCCGGGTTTCCCGGGGTCTTCCTGCCCGCCCCGGACAGGGGCAGGCAGGAAGACCCCGGGGCGGGATTCCGCGTTCGCCCCGGGCGGGGGCGTTCAGGAACGCTGGTCGTCGGACCGGTCCGCGCGGGCAGCGTTCTTCTCCTTGATCCGCACCGCCTCCTTGCGGACCTCCGCCTGGGTGGTGCGTTCCTGCTGGAGCCAGTCGGGGGCTTCCTTCTTCAGCGCTTCGATCTGCTCCGTCGTGAGAGCTTCGGTGATTCCGCCACGGGCGAGCCCCGAGATCGAGACACCCAGCTTCGCGGCGACCACCGGCCGGGGGTGCGGGCCGTTGCGTCGCAGCTCCTGCAGCCACTCGGGCGGATCGGCCTGCAGTGCGTTCAGCTCGGTGCGCGAGACGACACCCTCCTGGAACTCGGCGGGGGTGGCCTCTAGGTACACACCCAGCTTCTTTGCCGCGGTCGCGGGCTTCATCGTCTGGGCGGTCTTGTGCGACGTCATACGGACAAGGGTATCGAGCATGTGCGCTACCTCTGACCAGGGCCGGTAACCTGGCGGAGTGACAAGCTCGGAAGAAACCCCTTCGTTCCGGCTCGCGTATGTCCCGGGGGTGACACCCGGAAAGTGGGTGCGGATCTGGAACGAGCGGCTGCCCGACGTCCCGCTGACCCTCGTGGGGGTGTCGGCCGCCGAGGCGTCCGACGCGCTGCGGGGGCGTGAGGCCGACGTCGGCCTCGTACGGCTGCCGATCGACCGGACGGCTCTCAGCGCCATCCCCCTCTATACCGAGACGACCGTGGTCGTGGTCCCGAAGGACCACGTCATGGCGACCGTCGACGAGGTCTCGGCCGCGGAGCTGGCCGACGACATCGTGCTGCACCCCCTCGACGACACCCTCGACTGGGAGGACCGCCCCGGGCGGCCGGCCAACGAGCGTCCCGCCACCACGGCGGACGCCGTCGAGCTGGTGGCCGCGGGGGTGGGGCTGCTCGTCGTACCGCAGTCGCTCGCCCGCCTCCACCACCGCAAGGACCTCACGTACCGGCCGGTGACCGACGCACCCGAATCGCGCGTCGCGCTGTCGTGGCTGGAGGACGAGACCACCGATCTGGTGGAGGAGTTCATCGGGATCGTCCGCGGGCGGACCGTCAACAGCACACGGGGCCGCCCCAGGTCCCAGGCCCGGACGAAGGCGACGGCGAAGGACGAGCGCGCCGACAAGGGCGGCACCGGGCGGAAGCCCGCCGCAGGAAAGTCGGCGGGCAAGTCGGCCGGAAAGCCGGGGGCCAGGACCGCCGGGAAGTCCGGCGGGAAGAGCCCCCGGAGCGGCGGCTCCGCCGCCCCCAAGGCCGCCAGACGCGGCAAACCCCGTCGCCGCCCCTGAGGCGAGCGCGCACGTACGGCGCACCGGGGACCGCCCGGTGCGCCGCACGGTCCCGCGCTCAGCGCCTGCGCCGTACCTTCGGCTCCGGCACGAGGCGCACGACGCCGTTGAGCAGATGGTCGACCAGGTCGTGCGAGGGCTTGTCCGTGAGGTTGGTGAGCAGCCGGGCCAGGGTGTTGAGCAGGAACGGCGACCCCATCACGTAACGGTTGAGGACCGGCTGGAATCCGGAGCGGCTGAAGATCAGGTCGGCGGCCGTGTTGCCGAGGCGGTAGTAGCGCCCCCAGCGGCGGTTCATCTCGATCGGGTAGCCGTGCAGCACCTGCTCGCGCCGGGGGCCCCGGGGCATCGCGAGGGCCAGCGCGGCGGTCTCGGCGGCGACCTCGCCGGCTTCCATGGCCTGGCCGATCCCCTCGCCGTTCCAGGGGCTGATCATGCCTCCGGAGTCGCCGACGAGCAGGAGCCCGCGGGTGTAGAGGGGATGGCGGTTGAAGCCCAGCGGAAGGGCGGCGCTGCGGACGGGGCCCTCCGCGTTCTCCTCGCGCAGCCCCCATGCCTCGGGGGTGCGGGCCAGCCATGCGTCCAGCGTGGCGCGCAGGTCCGCCTTTCCGTGCCGGCGGTGCGGCAGCGCGCCGAGGCCGACGTTGACGCGGCCGTCGCCCATGGGGAAGATCCAGCCGTACCCGGGCAGATAGTGATCGCTCCCGGGGAACCGGAGGTCGGCCCACAGTTCCAGGTACTCCTCCGCGGAGCGCTCGGGGCTGCGGTAGTAGCGGCGGGCGGCCGTCGCGATCTGCCGGTTCCGGTCCCGCTGGAGACCCATGGCGAGGGCGAGGCGGGCGGAGGCGCCGTCGGCGGCGATCACGATCGGGGCGTGGAAGGCCAGGGGCTCCTTCTCCTCGGTGACGGCGGTGACACCGGTGATGCGGCCCGCCCGGTCGGTCAGCGGCTCGGTGACCTTCACCCCGCTGCGCAGCCGTGCTCCGGCGGCGACGGCGTGCCGGGCGAGGATGTCGTCGAAGTCGTGCCGACTGCGTGAGAGGCCGAAGTCCGGATAGCGGCCGAGCGCGGGCCAGTCGATGTGGACCTGATGCTCCCCGGCCACCCAGCGCATCCCGCGCGAGCGGGTCCAGCCCGGAGCCTTGATGTCGACGCCCATTCTGATGAGCTGGTGGACCGCACGCGGCGTCAGACCGTCCCCGCACACCTTCTCCCGGGGGAAGCGGGACTTCTCCAGCAGCAGGACATCGACGCCCGCTCTGGCGAGGTGGAAGGCGGCAGCGGATCCCGCGGGCCCCGCTCCCACCACGATCACCTGGGCTTCCTCGTCCGAGCCGTGGTCGGACCGGGCGTCCGCCCCGGACCGGTCTGGCGTCGTTTCCCGCATCGGGAACCCCTTCCTGAAGCCGGTGCCGTACCGGGGACGGCAGTCGTCCGCTTCATCATCGATCAAGGACGGCCGGTGTGTGACCCGGTCCGGAAATCCGGCACCCTCCGGCAGGAACCTCAAGATGCGAACCATCTGAAACCGTGACAATTTACCCTTGCTGACCAGCTGCTCGGGTGAAAGGGGCACCTCTGATGGAGTGTCGTCCGGCGAGTCGGAGGTTCTCGGCCGATCCCGACCCGCCCGGGGGCGCACCCCGCGCACCGGCCGACGCCGCGTCACCAGGCTCCTCCCGGCCGCCGCACACCGAGGCCCCCTCCCGCCCGCCCCCGGGCCGCACGAGTTCCGTCGCCCCTTCCCGCCAGCAAGGCTCTGCCGCCGCAAGGAGTGCCGTATGAGCACCATGGACGTCCCCTCGGAAGCCGAGTCGGAGATCCCCGCATCGCGGTCCCGGGCCAGGAAGCCCGCGGTGCCGGGGATGACCTGGGTGACGCTGGCGCTGATGACCACCGCCTCGGTGGCCAGCCTGCGGTCCGCCCCGACGATGGCCGTGTACGGACTGGCCTGCGTCTTCCTCTACGTCGTCCCGGCGATCGTGTTCCTGATGCCCACGGCGCTGGTCTCCGCCGAACTGGCGTCGGGGTGGAACGGCGGGGTCTACCGCTGGGTGAGCGAGGGGTTGTCGAAGCCGCTGGGATTCCTCGCCGTGTGGTGCCAGTTCGCGATGACGATCTTCTACTACCCGAGCCTGCTCGCGTACGTCGCCGGCACCATCGCCTATGTCATCGATCCGGGCCTGGCCGGCAACGGCGTCTACACCGCGATCGTGATCATGGTCCTGTACTGGACCGGGGTGTGGGTCTCCGCCCGGGGCACGAAGGCCGTCGCGGGGCTCTCGTCCTGGGGCCTGATCATCGGGACGCTGGTTCCGGGCACCGTGCTCGTCGTGCTCGGCTTCGTCTTCCTGGGCCAGGGCAACGGCTCCGCGGCTCCCATGACCGCCGGTCATCTGCTTCCGCAGTGGACCGGGCTCGCCAGCCTCGTCCTGATCGTCAACAACTTCCTCAGCTACTCCGGCATGGAGATGAACGCTGTCCACGTCTCGTCGCTGAAGAACCCGGCCAGGGAGTACCCGCGGTCGATGTTCCTCGCCATGGGACTGGTGCTGCTGATCTTCATCCTTCCGGCGCTGGCCATCAGCTGGGTCGTCCCGGCCGATCAGCTCAGCCTGACGGCCGGTGTGATGCAGGCGTTCGACGCGTTCTTCTCGTACTTCCACATCGGCTGGCTCACCCCGGTCGTGGCCGTCGCCCTGGTCGCGGCGGCGCTCGGCGGCATGCTCACCTGGCTGGCGGGGCCGTCCAAGGGCCTGCTGCTGATCTCCCGGGAGGAGGGCTACCTGCCACCTTTCCTCCAGAAGCTCAACAAGAACGGCATCCAGCAGAACATCCTGGTCACCCAGGGCGTCGTGACCACCGCCATCGCCCTCATGTACGCGCTGATCCCCGATGTCTCCAGCGCCTACTGGATCTTCTCCGTGATCACCACGCAGGTGTATCTCATCGTCTACCTGCTGATGTTCGCCGCCGCGATCCGGCTGCGCAGGACCCAGCCCGACCACCCGCGCGGCTACCGTGCCCCCGCCCTCGTACCGCTGTGCGTCCTCGGTCTGCTCGCCTCGCTCGCCGCCCTGGTGATCGGCTTCGTACCGTCGTCGCAGTTCGGCGGCGGCAGCGTCTGGTCGTACATCGCTCTGGTCGGCGGCGGGCTCGTCGTGCTCGGTCTGCTCGTGCCGTACCTCTTCCTCAGGCTCCGCAAGCCGAACTGGCGCACTCCCGCCGGGCAGGACGGCGCGGCGGCGGACGGTGGCGCATGAGCCCCACGCGCATGGCTTCCGAGCACCGCTGGATCTACCTCGGTGCGATCGTGCTGCTGATCGGTCTGGTCGTCGTCGGAGTCATCCAGTACACGGGCGTCAAGGCCACCGACGAGTCCCACCGGAAGGCCGAGGAGCTCAGCGGCCAGTTGGTGGAGGCCGGATACCCGGCCCCCGACACCGGCACCGTCCAGCGGCTCCTCGGCACCGACGGCGGCATCGTCTGCGAGTCCCCCGACGACGCGCTCACGACCGCCCTGTGGAAGATCCAGCTGTCCAACGGCTCGGGCGGCCCCGGGCAACGCCCCGTCATCGCCGACACCAGGGCGATCGGAGCCGAGCGGATCGTCCTTGAGGTCTACTGCCCGGACCAGGTCGAGGCGTTCGACCGGACCGTCGACGAGCTCAGGACCGACAGCACGGTCCGGCGCTGAACCCGTCCGCCCCGAAGCCGGGGCCGCCCCGAATCAGAGGCCGCCCGAAGCAGAGCAACAAGCCCCCGGACCATCCAGGTCCGGACCGACGACCGGGAGACAACGATGAGCGAGCACGAACTGGCCGACCGGATCGCCGCCCTGATGCCGCGTGCGAAGGCGGACCTCACCGAACTGGTCTCGATCCCCTCCGTCGCCGACCCCCGTCAGTACCCGCCCGAGGAATGCCGCAAGGCGGCCCAGTGGGTCGCCGACGCCTTCACCGAGGCGGGGCTGCGCGATGTGCACCTCGCCGAGACGCCCGACGGCAGCGCGGCCGTGCTCGGCCACCGCCCGCCGCCGCCCGGCGCGCCGACCGTGCTGCTCTACTGCCACTACGACGTCCAGCCGCCGCTCGACGACGACGCCTGGACCTCGCCCCCCTTCACGCTCACCGAGCGCGACGGCCGCTGGTACGGACGCGGCACCGCGGACTGCAAGGGCAACATCGTCATGCACCTCACCGCACTGCGGGCCCTCGGGGACGATCTGCCGGTCGGGCTGCGGTTCGTCGCCGAGGGCTCGGAGGAACAGGGCACCGGCGGCCTGGAGGCGTACGTCGAGCAGCACCGCGAGCAGTTCCTGGCCGACGCGCTGCTGATCTGCGACACGGGCAACGCAGCCGTGGGACGGCCGACCGTCACCACCTCCCTGCGCGGCCTCGCCGGTGTCGTGGTGACCGTGTCCACGCTCGGCGCCGAAGTGCACTCGGGCATGTTCGGCGGACCGGCCCCGGACGCCCTCGCCGCCCTCATCCAGATCCTGTCCACCCTGCGCGCCCCGGACGGCGGAACGCGCATCGACGGACTCGACTCCTCCGGCACCTGGTCGGGGGCGCCCTACGACGAGGAGCAGTTCCGGCGCGACGCCGATGTGCTGGACGGGGTCTCGCTCACCGGCTCCGGCACGGTCTCCGACCGGCTCTGGGCCCGCCCCGCCGTCACCGTCCTCGGTATCGACTGCCCACCGGTCGTCGGCTCGTCCGCCGCGATCCAGGGCACCGCGCGGGCCCGGGTCGGCCTGCGCGTACCGCCGGGGACGAACGCGGACGCCGCGCTGTTGGCCCTGACCGCCCACCTGGAGAAGGCCGCCCCCTGGGGAGCGCACGTCTCGGTCGAGTCCGAGGGGACCGGCGCACCGTTCCGGGCCGCCACCGACGGACCGGCCTACGCGACCCTGGGCCGGGCCATGGCGGACGTCTACGGAGAGCCGATGGCCGCCCTCGGGCAGGGTGGCTCCATCCCGCTGTGCAACGTCTTCGGCAACGCCTACCCGCGCGCCGAGATCGTCCTGATGGGCGTGGAGGAACCGCAATGCCTCATCCACGCCCCCAATGAGAGCGTCGACCCCACCGAGATCCAGCACATGGCCCATGTCGAGGCCCTCTTCCTGAGCCGGTACGCCGCCGCGCGGCGCGACTGAGCGGTCGAGGCCCCGCTACGACTCCAGATAGCGCAGGACCGCCAGCACCCGCCTGCTGTAGCCGGTGGCGCGTGGCAGATCGAGCTTCTCGAAGACCGAGTTGAGGTTCTTCTCGACCGAACTCAGCGAGATGTGCAGCTGCTGCGCGATGGCCGCGTTGCTGCGGCCCTGCGCCAGCTCCTGCAGCACGGTGCGCTCCCGGGGCGTCAGCCCGGCCAACGGGTCGACGTGCGTGGTCCGCACCACCAACTGCCTTACGACCTCCGCGTCGATGGACGCCCCGCCCGCGTGGATCCGTTCCAGCGACTCCAGGAACTCGTCGACCTGCGCGACCCGGTCCTTGAGCAGATAGCCGACCCGCTCGGCGCTCTGGGACAGCAGCCGCACCGCGTAGTTGCGCTCCACGTGCTGGGAGAGCACCAGCACACCGACCAGGGGCCACCGCTCGCGGATCGCCAGTGCGGCCCGCAGCCCCTCGTCGGTGTGGGTCGGCGGCATCCGGATGTCGACGACGACGAGGTCCGGCGGGTCCGCCTCGACGGCCCGGACGAGGGAGTCACCGTCCCCCACCGAGGCGAGGACCTCGTGCCCCTCCTCCGCCAGCAGCAGGGCCAGGCCCTCCCGCAGCAGGGTCGAGTCCTCGGCGAGCATTACGCGCACGGCAACTCCGCGGTGATCGTGGTGGGGCCCCCGCAGGGGCTGTCGATGTGCAGCCGGCCGTCCAGCGCGTCCACCCGGCTGCGCAGCCCGGCCAGTCCGCCGCCCAGCGGATCCGCGCCGCCGGTGCCGTTGTCCTGGACGGACACCGAGACCCGGTCCCCGTCGCCCCGGACCCTCACCCGGATACGGGTCGCCCGCGCGTGCTTGGCCGCGTTGGTCACGGCCTCGCAGACCACGAAGTAGGCGGCGGTCTCCACCGGCCGGGGCAACGGCAGCGGCAGCGCGAACTCCATGTGCAGGGGAATGCCGCAGCGTTGGGCCACCCCGCCCAGAGCCTCCTCCAGCCCCAGGTCGTCGAGGGCCGAAGGGTAGACCCGCCAGGCCACCTCGCGCAGCTCCGTGAGGACCTCCCGGGAGGCCTGGTGGGCCTGTTGGAGGAGCGACTCGGCCTGTTCGGGGTGCCGGTTGCGGCGGGCCCGGCCCAGCAGCATGGCCAGTGCGACGAGCCGCTGCTGCACACCGTCGTGCAGATCGCGCTCGATGCGCCTGCGTTCCGCGTCGACCGCCTGGAGCACCCCGGCCCGACTGGCGGCCAGTTCGGCGATGCGCTGCTCCAGCAACTCCCGTTCCGACGGCCCGAAATGCTCGCGGGCCAACCGGGAGTCGAGCGCGTTCAGCGAGAGGATCCCTTGCACATCGAGGAAGAGCAGCACACTCCCGAGGACCGCCTGGGCGAGCAGCCCCTGCCAGTCGGTGGGGTCGCGGACCACGCCCGCGGCCAGCAATCCGGCCAGCACGGCCCCGTACCCCAGCAGCGCGAGGACCACGGCGAACAGCGTCCCCGCGCCGGTGCGGGCGGCCAGGTAGCGGAGAACATCCCGGTCGGACGCGTGGTGCGCGGGAAACACGTCGCCGAAGAAGACACTGCGGCGGATCCGTTCCAGCCCGGCGAGCCCACGCGCCCCGGCACTCAGCAGGGCCAGCGCACGCGGCCGGGTACGGGGCCACAGCACGAACGGCAGCGACAACCCGCCCGGCACGGCGAAGTACAGCAGCCCGAACAGGGCGGTGCAGCAACCGAGCAGAGCGCCAGAGGCCCTGCGGGGCCAGGGACACGCCCGGGTCACCGGCGCGCCCGCCCCGCCGGGCCGAAGACCGGACAGCTCCGGCAGCCGACCGGTCGTACCGTCCGCGAAGTCCCCCTGCACGGTTGCCGAGGCTAGTGGTACGGCGGGGACACGGCAAGATCCTTCCGGCCGGGCGGGAGCCGTCGACGGCGTACGGAGCCGGGGCACGGGGCTCAGGAAACCCGGCGGTGCTGTGCCCGGCCACCGGACCTCAGGCGTACGGTCACATACCCGGCGACGGCCAGCAGGACCAGGACGAGAACGGCCTTGGACAGGACCCCGACGTAGGTCTCCACCAGATCCCAGCGGTCGCCCAGCCAGTAACCGGCCATCACGAGCACCGAGTTCCACACCAGACTGCCCACGGCGGTCAGGGTCACGAAGAGCGGCAGCGGCATCCGCTCCACACCGGCCGGCACGGAGATGAGACTGCGGAAGATCGGCACCATGCGGCCCAGCAGGACGGCCTTGGTGCCGTGCCTCGCGAACCACTGCTCCGTACGCTCCAGATCGGAACCCCGCACCAGCGGAAGCCTCGCCCAGATCGCGTGCATGCGGTCGCGGCCGAAGAGCGTCCCGATCCAGTACAGAGCCACCGCACCCACCACCGAACCCAGTGTGGTCCACCAGAGTGCGGAGGCCAGAGTGATGACACCCTGCCCCGCCGCGAACCCGGTCAGCGGTAGAATGACCTCGCTGGGCAGCGGCGGAAAGAGGTTCTCCAGGGCGATGGCGAGCCCGGCTCCCGGGCCTCCCATGGTGTCGACGAGGCCGGCCGCCCAGCCGGCGACACCGCCCGCGGGTTCCTTGGCGAGACCGAGAATGACGAGATCCATGAACTGACTCCTGGCCGTTGTGGTGAGGCGCGAGAAGTCCGCCGCGCCGCACCGGCAACGCTAGGAACCGATGACCGGCACCGGTACGAGGAAATCCACCCGGCCGGATGCTGTACTCCGCATCCGCCACCCTGCGGTTTTCCGTAACCCCGGCGCCGCGCCGACGGGTTGGCCGCACCCGCTCCGGACCGGCGGCGCCCGCTCACCGGCGCTGCGGGCGGCCGTCATTTCTGTGCGAAGACGACCCAGACCTGGCCCCGTGCGAACGTCATGCGCTTGCCGTCCCGGGTGGTGAAGGCGGTCGTGGAACCGGCCGCGGGACGCGACCAGCGGGCGTCGTACTCCTTGCCGTCGCGCAGCACCACGGCGGAGCCGGAGCCCACGGTCTCGGTGTACGGGGACTTGCTGCCCCACCGGTCCTGGTACTGCGAGGGGCGCACGGTCACGTACTGCACCACCACATCGGCCGCGCCGAGCCGGGCGCCTTCCGACGTACGGGCCGGGGCGCCGTCCATGGAGACGAGCCACTGGCGCTGTTCGGCCGACCAGGTGAACGTGAAGCGCGCCGCCGGGTAGCGCACCGTTCGATCGGCGACCGGTCTGCCACCCGGCACGGCCGCGGCGAAGGACAGTCCGATGTCCTCGGCCGCGTTCACACCGGTGGTGGCGTGCGGGGTCCGGCCGGGGCGCAGATACAGGTTGTGCGGCGCCGCGCGGTCACCGGAGCGGAAATACGCGTCCGGGGCCTTCTCGGGAGGCAGCGGATCCAGCGGGGCCGCCGCGATGACCGGCAGGAGCTTGCTCTGGGCCCCGGAGAAGGCGAGCGTCGGCCGGTCGAACTGCCGGAGCAGCTCCAGATCCGTCTCCCGGGCGCTGCGCACCGGCCCGACCACGGGCGGCAGCCGGGACGAGTAGGCGGCGAGTATGCGGCTGAGACCGGCCTCGACCTGCTCCACATAGACGAGGTCCGCCTTGTCGAGCCCGGTCTGCGGGCGGGCGGGTCCGACGTTGTCGATCTTCACGGCGAGGACGTGGGCGCGTGATCCGCCGGACGTGGACGGCTGGGGGCTGCCGGGCGAGGAAGTCGTGCCCCCGCCCTGGCAGCCCGCCAGCGCGGCGGTGAGCAGTGCCGGCACGAGCGCTGATGCCGCGCCCGGCCTCCACGTCCTGAACGAGTGCATGACGGCCGCCCTTCCGGGCCGGCCTCCCTTCCGGGTCGGCCGGCGCGATGCCTCCGGCCGCGGCCGCTCGCCGCGACGGCTCTGCCCATCATTACGCAGAAGGGCGCACCAGGGGTTCCCGCGGGGCGGGGCGGACGGTCCTCGGCCGGCTCCACGGCGCGGCGTCGGGCGCCGCGCTCAGTACGGCAACGGGCGGCCCGAGGGGGTCCTCAGATCGAGGGGCGGCGGACGGGACGGCAGCTGCGGTCGGCGGACGATCCTGATGCGGCCCATTGCCACCACCCCCTGTCGGTCTCCCGTCATATGCCCGGCGCGTGAGGCGTTCATGCGGCCCCCGCGTGAATCTTCCGGTCACGGAGTCCGAACAGTTGCCAACAGCGGTGGACGCGCCCCTGTCCCGGCCCCCACGGGCACCGTTCGGGCCGGGGCCTCCCGGGACCGCCCGGCGGACGGAGCCCGGGTGGCCGGAAGGACCCTCCCGACCGGCCGTCCGGGCAAGGGAGTTGCGCGGCGGCGCCGTCTTCCCGCCGCACCGGGGACAGTGCACCCGTGCGCTCGCTATCCTTCCCCGCTATGAGCCATGGGCATGACATGGGTGGGGCATCCGGCGGGGCTCCGCGGAGTTCCGGGTGACCGAGGGCATGGGCCCCGCGCCCGACGCCCGTACCGCGGAGGCATGGCGGGCCTTCGGCACCCGGCTGCGCCAGTGGCGCAGGCGCGCCGGGCTCACCCAGGCCCAGGTGGGGGCCCGCGTCGGCTACGACCACACCGCCATCAGCAAACTGGAGCACGGCACCCGCAGGACCCCGCTGCCGCTGGCCCGCAGGCTGGACGAGCTGATGAGGGCGGACGGTGCTCTCCTCGCCGCCTGCGAGGCGGCCGAGGCCGAGGGAGCGGGCGGTACGGGCGAGGAGGGCACGGCGGCGCGCCCCGCACCGGCCCCCGCCCGGCAGGGGCCGCTGCCGGGGGAGCCCGCGGGAGGCGCCCTGCTCGCGATGCTGCCCCCGGACACCGTCCTGCCCGCCGGACTGCCCAGCTACGGGCTGATGTGCCCGGTGCACGGCCGGGACGGCTGCACCGTCCCGGTACTCGCCGACGTCGTCGCCCTGCACTCGGCCTTCTGCTCCCTCGGCCCGGCCGCCGCGTCGCACCCCGCGCTGGACATCGACACGGTGCACGCCCTCACGGCGCTGCTCGCCGTCTGCCTGCGGGCCGACGAGGAGCGCGCCTGGCCGGGAGCGACCGTCGTGGTCGAACGCACGCTGCACGCGATGCTCCGCTGGATGGCCCTGCCCGCCGCGCCCTACCAACGTCAACTCGCCCCGCTGGCAGCCGAGTACGCGCAGTCCGCCGGCTGTCTGCGGCTGCTGTGGGGCCGCAACGCGACCGCGATGGCCTGGCTCGACCGCTCGCTGGTCTGGGCCCAACTGGCCGGTCACGTCGGGACGGAGGTGGCCGCGCTCAGCGACATGAGCACACTGGCCCGCCTGGAGGGCGACGGCCCGTCCGCCCTCGCCTACGGAGGCGCGATCCGGCAGGCCGCAGTCGGCCGGTACTGGGCCGGCGCCATGAGCGATCTGTACCTGGCACGCGGCCACGCGGTACGGGGCGACGCCCGCCAGACGCTGGGCCACATCGACCGTGCCTGGTCGCAGCTGGACCGGGTCGGCGAGCAGGACGAGACGGAGGCGCCCTGGCTGTCCGTCGCCTCGGTGCGCCTGCGGGTGGAGTCCGGCGCCGCCGGGGCGCTGCGGGACCTGGCGGCGGCGACCGGGGACCGTCGGCTGGCCCTGCGCGCGGTGGGCGCGGCCCGCACCGCGCTGGGTCTGCTCCCGCCGGAGATGCACTCGGCGCGGATGCTGTTCCAGGTACGGATGGCGGACGCGCATGCCTGCGCCCAGGACCCGCAGGCGGCGATCGCCATCGCCGGACCGGTCCTGGACACCACCGAGGTCACCGCCTCGACGCTGCTCGGACAGGAACTGCGCGGACTGCACAGCCGGTTGGCGGCCCGGCACGACAACCGTCGGGAGACCGACGACTTCACCCGCAGGCTGGCGGCCGTCGTCCGCTGACACGCCGGAGGCGGGGCGTGTGTGCACACGCCCCGCCCCGGATGCAGCACCGGCAAGGATCAGCCGGCGTTCAGCGTCACGTCGTCGACGACGAAGCTGGTCTGCAGATAGGCGTCCTCATTGCTGGTGAATCCGAGCGTGACCGTCTGGCCGGCGAACTCGCCGACGTCGAAGGTCTTCTGGATGTAGGAACCCGTGGCGTCCACGTTGGAGTACGTCGCGAGCGTCCTGGTCCCCAGCTTCACGGTGAACGTGTCGTACGCGGTCGGGTCACCCGCCGACTCGTCCGTGTCGGTGCTCAGATAGAAGGACAGCTTGTACGTCGAGCAGCCCGCGGGGACGGTCAGCGACTGCGAGACCGTGTCCGAGTGGGTGGATCCCCAGCCACCGAGCCAGGCCGTGTACGAGCCCGAGTGGGCAGGCTCCTCCGACGTCCGGTTGTTGATCACCCCGTCCGTCTGGGTCCACGGGGTGACGCCGTCCTCGAAGCCGCCGTTGGCGACGACCTGCCGGGCCTGGCAGGTGGAGCCGCCACCGACGACGAGCGAGTACGTGGTGGTGTGGGTGGCCGTGCCGGTGCCGGTCACCGTGAGGGTGTACGTGCCCGCCGCGGCCTGGGCCCCGGCCGAGATGGTCATCGTGGAGGAGGAACCCGACTGCACGGACGCCGGGGCGAACGAGACGGTGACGCCGCTCGGCGCGCCGGAGGCCGTCAGCTTCACGGTCTGGGCGGAGCCGGCGGTCGTCGCGGTGGACACGCTCGCGGTGACCGAGCCGCCCGGCTGGACGTTGCCGGAGACCGGCTTCACCGAGACGGAGAAGTCGTCGGCGGGCGCGGTGGTGCCGACGGAGGTCTTCCAGATGGTGTGGGCGACCCCGTCGGCGCTGCGGTCGAGCGCGGTCGCGTTGATGTTGGCCGTGGTGTCGCAGGACGAGTGGTAGCAGGAGTCGTAGGAACGGCCCGCCGTGCCGCCCCACTTGGCGGCCTGCGCCGATGTCTTGGTGTCGCTGGCGCCGGTCGCGTAGCCCGACGTGGGGATGCCACCCTGCTGGAAGGAGTAGTCGTCGGACCGGCCCTGGCCCTCGACGTTCTCCTCCGGCGCGAGGTTCAGCGAGTCCCAGTACTCCTTCATGGGCGCCGAGGCCGCCGAGTTGATGTTGTTGATGAAGTAGCCGCCGTTGGTCGAGGCCACCATGTCGAAGTTGTAGTACGCCTTGACGGCGCTGCGCTCGGTGGAGCTGAGCTGGCCGACGTAGTACTCCGATCCCTGAAGCCCCTGCTCCTCGCCGTTCCACCAGGCGAAGCGGACGTGCTTCGTCATGGTGGGGTTGCGCTGGGCCAGGGTGAGGGCGTTCTCCAGCAGCGTTGCGGAGCCCGATCCGTTGTCGTTGATGCCGGGGCCGGCCGAGACGCCGTCCAGGTGGGCACCGAACATGATCGTCTGGTCGGACGGCCCGCCCGGCCAGTCGGCGATCAGGTTGTTGCCGCGGTAGGTGCAGCTGGTGCAGGTCTGCTCGCTGACGGTGTAGCCGGCCGCCTGCAGCTTGCTCTTCACATAGGCGAGGGAGGCCGTGTAACCGGCACTGCCTGCCCGGCGGTTGCCGCCGTTCTGGGTGGCGATGGTGTTCAGCTGGGTGAGGTGCGCCTGCACGTTGGCGACGCTGATGTCCGGTGCGCTGCCGCCCGGATTGCCGCCCCCGTTGTCGACGGTCAGGTTGTACTGCGCGGTGTGGCTCTGGGTGCCGTCACCCTTCACCGTGAAGGTGTACGCGCCGGGCGCGGCGTTCGAGGACGCCGACACGGTCATCGTCGAGTTCGCCCCGGCCTGCACCGACGACGGGCTGAAGGTCGCGGTGACACCGCTCGGCAGGCCGCTCGCCGTCAGAGCGACCGTCTGCGCGCTCCCGGAACTGACCGTGGTCCGCACCGTGGCCGTCACCGAACTGCCCGGCTTCACCGAGCCCGACCCCGGGTCCAGGGAGATCGTGAAGTCGTTGTTGCCACTGGGCGTACAGGCCGGGTCGCCGCTCTGCGCGGGCACACTGATGGCGTCCCAGGCGGCCTTGGTCCGGTCGAAGAGCACACAGCTCTGGTCGAGGTTCTTCGCAGCGGTCAACGTGGCCGTGCGGTAGCGCTTGTAGGTCATCCCGCTCGTCTTCAGCAGCATGCCGCCGTAGAAGACCTTGCCGGCGCTCTGGATACCGACGCCGGTGACCGACGAGCTGTTGCAGGTGGGGCTGGACGGCTTCCCGCCGCCCGGGTTCGAGCCCTCGGCCAGCAGGTAGAACCAGTGGTTGAGCGGACCGGCCGCGGCGTGCTCCTCGGTGTTGGGTATCGAGGAGCTGTAGCAGTTCGGGTCGCCGGTCTGCCCCGGGTTGTACATGATCCGGATCGGCCCGTTCCCGACCAGGTCGATCTTCTCGCCGACGGTGTAGTCGGGGTCGTCGTACGGAGCCGGCTCATTGGTGTACGCCTCGGTCAGGGCGCCCATGATGTCGCCGGTGGCCTCGCCGAGACCGGACTCGTTGTTGGCGCCGCCGGGCGTGAACTGGTCGATGCCGTGGCCGAACTCATGGCCCACCACGTCCATCGCGCCGATCCACTGATTGGCGTTGTTGTGGCCGATGGAGACCGACGAGCCGTCCCAGTAGGCGTTGACGTCGTTCAGCCCGACCTTGACCGGCCAGCTGCCGCCGTTGCCGTTGTGCCCGTTGCGGCCCAGCCAGTCCTTGAGCATGTTCCACTCGTGCTGCGCCGCCCACATGACGTCGACGCAGCCGGTCTCCTTGCTGGAGGCGTTGCCGGTGCCCCAGGAGTCGCTCGACTTGGTGAAGACACTGCCCGTGCTGTAGTCGGCGCAGCTCAGGCCGGGCCGGTTGGGGTCCCGCAGCGAGTAGCTGCTGCCCGAGGCGGTGGTGTCGATGGCCAGCGGAGACGGTCCGTTCCACTGGCTGTTGCCGGTGCCCGCCCTGACGTCGTCGTAGCTGTCGATGACCTTGCCGGTGCCCGCGTCGACGAAGACGTGCAGCCGGCTGGGGGCCTTGGCGGTGCGTCCGGTGAGCACCGTCTCCCACGCCAGCCGGGAGGACTTGTCCGTGGCACGGACCACGAGCCGGCGCGATTCCACCCGCTTCACCGTGCGGAGCTGCTTGCGGGCGGTGGTCTCGGCCGCCCTGGCGGAAACGGTCGGTGTGGTCGGTACGTTGATCCGCCGGGACACGGCCGACTGGGTGCCGCGTACCCGGCCCTCGGAGTCGGCCACCACGACGGCGTCCCCGCCGACGACCGGCAGACCGCGATAGGTGCGCTGGTAGGCGACGGAGTACATGCCCTTGACCCACGGGGTCACCATCTGGCGCTCGTACCGCTCCTCGGGTCCCTTGGCCAGGGTGTCGAGACCACTGGCGGCCGCCCGGTCGGCCGCCGACACGGCGGCCGAGAGCGCTGAGGGGGCGGGCGGGGCCGGTTCGGCGGACGCCGGCTGCCCGCCGGTGACGACCAGCATCGCGGCGAGGACGGCCAGGGTCGTCCCGGCCGTCAACGGTCTGAGTTTCATCGAGGCTCCTTGACTTGGGGGGCCTCGATCACGGGCAGCCGCGTACGTCGGCACACGTGCCCCGGCCGTCGCCGGGCGTCCCCGTGCGTGGTGTCCGTGATCGAGCGACCGAACACTCACACGTCGTCATGGACTCGTCAATGAACTGCGAGGGGTGCCGGGGGACTTGGCAAGTTTGGTCAAGCCGCGCTGGTGGGATCGCACAACGGCCTTGGCAGGCAGGGCGGTTGCTCCGGTCCGGCGCGGAGCGGTCACTCCAGCCCGGAGACCGTGAACACCGCCCGCGCGTGCCTGCGGTCGATACGGTCGGCCAGCTGCCGCAGTGCCGTCACCCCGCACCGCAGCGTCCCGCGCTCCACGCAGCCGCGGACGTCCTCGTCCAGCCGGTGCCACAGCGCCGGGTTCGCGAGGAACACCTCCGGGTCGACCTCGACCCGGTGGCCGTCGGCATCCCGGAGCACCAGGCGCTGGGCGACGCCCTCCGACCAGCGCGCCGACACCAGCCGGTCGGTGCGCACGGTCCGCTCGTGGAACAGGCGCCTGGACGAGAGCCACCCAGCGCCCGCGCGGACCCGCGGCGGCACCAGGACCGCCCACAGCAGGGCGGAGAGGCCCGTCCACAACAGGGCGCGTGGCCAGGTCAGATGGTGGGCCGCCGCGTCGACGGCCAGGAGCAGACCGAGGAGCGCGACGGCGCAGTGGACCGCGAAGCGCAGGTCCGCGGCCCAGCCGTGGTCGTGGGCGGTCATGCCGGCAGGAGACGGCCACCGCAGGCCGGTGTGGCGTTGCATGGCAGTGACGCTAGAGGGCGCGCCGGCCCGGCGGACTCTCGTTGACGCACCGCTGATGCCGGGGCGCGGAGCCCTGACGGTTGCTTGACGCGGTGGCCGTGGAGCGCCGGGCGCCCGGCGACGGGGTCAGTCGCCCTCGTCGCCCTCGTCGCCCTCCTCGTCCCCGGCCGGATCCAGCGGGGCGGACGGGGCGGACGGGGCGGACGAGGGTACGGACGAATCGGGCCCGGTGGTCGCGGTCGAGCCGGTGTCCGGGGTATCGGCCGAGCCGGAATCCGGGGAGAACAACACCATCCCCACATACACGGCCGCGATGAAGGCGACCGTGCCGGCGATGGCGCTGGCCACCCTGGGCCGACGCCTGATCGCCTCGCGGGCGCCGGTGCTCCGCCGGGCGGCCGCGGTCCGGTCCGCCGGGCGCCGTCGGTGACCACCGGACTGCGGCAGCCGGTACGTCGCCGGACCGTCGCCCTGCTGGGCGGAGCCGGCTGTCGGGGCGGAGCCGAACGCGGGGCCCGCGGCCGGGACATGCGGACGGCCGGTCCCGGCCGGGGCGGGTGCGGGGATGCGCGGACCACCGCTCGCCGCGTAGGGCGGATCCGGCGCGTACATCGGCAGCGGCTCCGGCTGTCCCCGCCAGGCATCGCTCTGGAACCATTCGGCGACCTGCTGGGCGCTGGGCCGGTCCTCGGGCTGCTTCGCGAGCAGCCCGAGCAGATAGGAGTCGAAGGCCGGGGACAGGTCGACACCCCGCTGTCTGAGCGGAACGGGCGCCGTGTCGACATGCTGATAGAGCGTGGCGGTCGCCGTGTCCGAGCGGAACGGCGGGTCTCCCAGCAGGAGTTGGTAGATCACACAGCCGAGGGAGTACATGTCGGACGCCGCACCGGCCGTGCGGCCCAGGGCGCGTTCCGGGGCGAGATAGAGGCTGGTGCCGACGATCTGTCCCGTGGTGGTCAGCGCGGCGGAGGGGTCGTCGACGAACTGGGCGATGCCGAAGTCGCCGATCTTGACGGACCCTTCGGCGTCCAGCATCAGGTTCCCGGGTTTGATGTCGCGGTGCACGATGCCCTGCCGGTGGGCGGCGGCGAGCCCCGCGGCGGCCTGCCCGGCGATCCGGGCCACCTGTTCGGCACCGAGCCGCTCCTCGGCGTTGAGGAGATCGCCCAGGCTCCTGCCCTCGACGAGCTCCATCACGAGGTAGAAGCGGTCCTCCCAGGCCCCGAAGTCGAACACCGCCACCAGATGAGGGTGGCTCAGCCGGGCCGCGGTCTGCGCCTCCAGCCGGAACCGGGCGGTGGCCGACTCGTCGGCGTGGTCGCCGAGGAGCAGCTTCACGGCGACGGCTCTGCCGAGGACTTCGTCCGAGGCACGCCACACCTCCCCCATGCCGCCACGGCCGATGGGGGAAACCAACCGGTACCGACCAGCTACCAGCACTGTGCACCAATCTCGAATTGTGGGCCGCTTCTGCTGCCACGGCGACGACCCGACGGGGTCGGGACGAGGTGGGGGGCGCGCGGCAAGATCAGGATATCGGGCCGCCGGACCCGGCGTTCCAGCGGAGCGGCCCCGTCCGCGCCTTCAGTACCGAACCGTTGTACGTCCAGCGCCCCGGTGGTCAGTTCCGGCCGCCGGCCGCCGTACGGCCGACCGATTCGACCAGCGGCAGCAGCCGGTGCGGCACGCGTTCCCGCAACGCCACCTCGGTACGTGTCCTGACCACCCCGGGCAACTGGATCAGCCGCTGGATCACATCCTCCAGGTGCCCGTTGTCCCGGGCCACCACCCGCGCCAGCAGATCCCCGCCGCCCGTCGTCGAGAACGCCTCGATGATCTCGGGCACCGCGGCGAGCGCCTCGCCGACTTCGTCCAGGTGCCCCTGGGTGACTTCGAGATGGACGAAGGCCAGCACCGGGTGGCCCAGGGCGGCGGGGGAGAGGACCGGGCCGGTGCCGGTGATCACACCGTCCCGCTCCAGCCGGTCGAGACGGGCCTGGAGGGTGCCCCGGGCGATGGAGAGGATACGCGCGTACTCGCGGACGCTGGTACGGGGCTGCTCGATGAGCAACCGAAGGATACGGGTGTCGAGAGCGTCCACCGCCATGGTCCGCCGGCCTCCTCCTGGTACGACGATCCGGGCTGCGACTGTACCAACGGCACAGCCGGGGCCCGTCCGGAGCGCCCTGGTCCGAAGCCGACCGCCCGTCATACCTGTAGTCCCTGAGAGCTACGGAAAAGGTTCACACCCCGGTGGGACGCCGACTACGGCGCCCTGTTCATAGCTTCTCTACCCGAGCACCCGAGCACACAGCCACCAGGTACGGGAGGAACAAACCGCCATGCCGTCCCATCCGAGCAGGTCCCGCCTGCGCCGAGGCATGCTTGCCGCACTGGTGGCCGCCTCGGTGGCCCTGCCCCTCTCGGGCGCGGAGGGCCCGGCGGCGGTACCGGCACCCGCCCCGGCCGTCCACGCCCCGCTGACCAGCGCCGCACCCGAGGTCCTCGCCGAGCGGTACGGCGCGACCCGGGCCGACATCGGCGCGGCCGAGCGGGCGGCGGCCCGCCACGGAGACCACAAGCGGGCCGCCGCACTGCGCGAGATGGCCGATCCCGCGCGCCGCTTCCTCGCCTTCGACGGCAGGGACGGCGGCCGCTCGGCCGAGGTGTTCGGCGATCTGTCCCGCGCGGAACGCATCGCCGTGCTGATCCCCGGTGCGGGCATCGGCATCGACCACTACTGGCGCCTGCGCAACGGTGCGCGGGCCCTGCGCGAGGAGCTGGGCGGGCGCTCGGCGGTGGTCGCCTGGCTCGGGTACCGGACGCCGGCGACGGTGAGCCCGGCCTCGCTCACCTCGGGGCGGGCCGCCGAGGCCGCTCCCGAACTGGTGCGGTTCATGGATGGGTTGAGGCATCTGAAGCCCGCGGCCCGGACCACCCTGCTCTGCCACTCCTACGGCTCCGTCGTCTGCGCGCGGGCCGCCCACCGACTGCGGGTCGCCGGCATCGTCCTGTACGGCAGCCCGGGCACCGGCTACCCGGACGCCGCCGCGCTGCACACCGCGGCCACCGTCTGGGCCGGCCGCAGCAGCGGCGACTGGATCGCGGACGTGCCGCACACCGTGCTCCGACTGCCCTTCGTGGACATCGGATTCGGTGCGGACCCGGTCGCGCCCGGATTCGGCGCCAAGATCTTCGCGGCGGGCTCCGGCGGTCACAGCGACTACCTGAAGGCCGGTTCCGAACCACTGAGGAACATTGCCCGGATCGTGGCCGGAGCGGCTGGATCCGCAGACCCCACGGGAGAGCGCCATGCGTGACTTCGTACGGCGGACCGAGTCCGCAACCCCCGCCGACCGCGACCGGGCGGTCGACGCCCTGCGCGCCGTCGCCATCCTCGGTGTGGTCCTCGGCCACTGGCTGGTGACCGCGCTGGTCGTCGACAGCGGCACCGTGCACGGGGCGAGCCCGCTGCGGTACCTGCCCGGACTCACCCCGGCGTCCTGGCTGTTCCAGACCCTCGCGGTCTTCTTCCTGGTCGGCGGAGTCGTCGGCGCGCGAAGCCATGCCTCCGCCCGCGCCAGGGGCGAGAGTTACGGCCGGTGGCTCCGTGCGCGGATGAGCCGGCTGCTGCGGCCGCTGGCCGTGGTGCCGGTCGTCTGGGCCGTGGCGGCCTGCGCGATGCTCGCCTCCGGCGTGGACCAGGACACCGTGCGCGCACTGTGCAAGCTGGTCTGGTCCCCGCTCTGGTTCCTCGTGGTCTTCGCGGCGCTGACGGCGGCCACCCCGCTGGTGGCGAAGCTGCATCCGCTGTGGCCGTTCGCCGTCGTGCTGGTCGTCGACCTGTACCGGTTCGGCCTGGACGCGCCCGGCGGACTCTCCTCGGTCAACGTGGCGGCGGGCTGGCTGGTGCCGTACTGCCTGGGCGCGGCCTGGGCCCGGGGCGAACTGTGCGGCCGCCGCACCGGCTGGACGCTGCTGCTCGGCGGAGCCGCGGCGACCGCGGCGCTGGTCCTGTGGGCCGGATACCCCGCGGCCATGGTCGGGGTCCCCGGTACGGCCGTCTCCAATCTCGACCCGCCGACCCTTGCCGCGGTCACCTTCGGCCTTGCGCAGTGCGGGGCGGCGCTGCTGCTGACCGGCCCGCTGCGCCGGGTGCTGCGGCGCCCCGCGCTCTGGGCGGTGGTGGCGGCGGTGAACCTCTCGTCGATGACGGTGTTCCTGTGGCACCAGACGGCGATGATCGCGGTCACCGCGACCGGCCTGTGGGCGGGCGGCATGCTGCCGGGCCTGCACGACCTGCCCGATGAGCCCGGCTGGGTACTCGCCCGGCTGGCCTGGCTGCCGGCGTTCGCCGCGGCGCTGCTGATCTGCCTGCTGGCGTTCCGCGGTCACGAACGGCAGCGGCGCACACGGACGAAGAACCTGGTCGTCCGCGAGGGACGCCCCGCCGGTTCGATGACGGCACGACGTGTCTAAGGTGCGAACTGTGAACCGGGGGGACATGACGAAGCATTCGGCGCGGGTACTGCGGGTACTGCGGGTACTGCGGAAACTGCCCCGTACCCTGCGCGAGGACCTCGCGACCACGGCGATCGATCCGAACGGTCAGCCGGGGAGACCGCGTTGGCTGGAGTGGCGGCCGGTGATCATGGTGCCGCTGGTGATGATCGCGGTGGGGGTGCTCATCGCGGGCACCAACCAGTACGCCTTCGACTTCGGGATGGGCGTTCAGCTCGGCCTCCTGCTCGCCGGGGTCCAGTCGGTGGCGATCATCGTCGCCCTGTACCGCCCGCTCCAGGCCTGGTGGGCGTCGATGCTCGCCACGGTGCTGGTCACCCCGTTCGCCGCGAACGTCGGCTCCGGGGTGCGATTCCCGTGGAACGGCGCGTTCCCCTGGAGCGGGGCCGGGATCGCGATGCAGGCCGGGGTGCTGTTCCTGCTCGCGCTGCGGCTGCGCCCCCGGATCGCCGCCGAGACCCTGACGATCACCGTGCTGGCGGGGCTCCTCTGCGGAGCGGCCACCCCTTGGCGCAGCGCCAACGACATCCGCATCGCCATCGGCGTCCTCGTCATTACGGTGGTGCTGGGCATCGCGCTGCGCGGCCTCGCGGTGGCCCGTACCCGGCTGGTCGAACAGGAGGAGCTCACCGCCGAGGAGCGCGCCAGACGCACCCTGCTGGAGGAGCGCAACCGCATCGCACGCGAGCTGCACGACGTGGTCGCCCACCACATGTCGGTCATCTCCATCCAGGCGCAGGTCGTCCCGCACCTGGTCGAGAACCCGTCCGACGAACTGCGGGAGAACGTCGAGGGCATCCGCAGGAACGCGGTCGACGCGCTCACCGAACTGCGCCGGGTCCTCGGTGTACTGCGCTCCGAGGACCCCCTGCCGCAGGCCGCGCGGCACGCCCCGCAGCCCACGCTGGAACGACTGGACGAGCTGATCGGCAACGCGCGCGGAGCCGGGGTGGAGGTCACCGCCGGGATCACCGGGGAGCCGCGTCCGCTGTCGCCGGGGGTCGAGCTGTCGGCGTTCCGCATCGTGCAGGAGGCGCTCAGCAACGCGATGCGGCACGCACCGGGGGCCCCGGTGCGGGTGGAGATCCGTCACCGGAGCTCCGGGGTCACGGTGCGGATCACCAACACCGCACCGGTCCGCCCCGCCCCGCCCACCACGGGCGAGGGCCACGGCCTGCTCGGCATGCGCGAGCGCGCCGCGATGCTGGGCGGAGAACTCGCCACCGGCCCCACCCCCGACGGCGGCTACGAAGTCACTGCGATACTGCCCGCACGGCCCACCGCCGGGCCCGTCGACCGCACCGACCTTGCGGATCCCCCCGATCCCACCGACCCTGCCGAGGAAACCCGATGACGGCCATCCGCGTACTGATCGCCGACGACCAGATGATGGTCCGGCAGGGCTTCACGGTGCTGCTGAACGCCGAACCCGGCATCGAGGTCGTCGGCCAGGCGGTGGACGGTGCGGACGCCGTGGAGAAGGTGGCCGAACTCGCCCCGGACGTCGTCCTGATGGACATCCGCATGCCCCGGCTCGGCGGCATCGAGGCGACCCGCGTCATCACCGGGGCCGACGGCGCCACCGTCAAGGTCCTCGTCCTGACCACCTTCGATCTCGACGAGTACGTCTACGAGGCGCTGCGCGCGGGCGCGTCCGGGTTCCTCCTGAAGGACGCGTCGGCCGACGAACTGGCCCATGCGGTAAGGGTGGTGGCGGAGGGCGAGGCCCTGCTCGCCCCGAACATCACCAAGCGGCTGATCGCCGAGTTCGCCCGGGTGAGCGCCGGTCCACGCGCCCCGCTCAGGGACCGCACCGGCGAACTGACGGAACGTGAGACCGAGGTCCTGGCCCTGATCGCACAGGGCCTGTCCAACACCGAGATCGCCACGCGACTCGTGGTCGCCGAACAGACCGTGAAGTCCCATGTGGGCCGGATCCTGTCCAAGCTGGGTCTGCGCGACCGGACCCAGGCAGCGGTCCACGCCTACGAAACGGGCCTGGTGCGCCCGTCCGGCTACTGAGCCGGCTCCACAACACGACCCGAACAGCACAGCACAGCACAACGCAACCGGCGCGGCGTCCGCGCCCGTCGCTCGCTCCGGCATGCCCGGAGGACGGCGGGTACGCCACCACCCGGAGGCGTACGACCCGGGACCACCGAGCGGCCGAGGGCCGCCCGGCGAGTCGTCGCGCCCTCCGGACCACGGCATCGAGCCGTCTCCGTGCACGGTCCGACCGATTCCGTATCCGACCGAAGGAACCGAAGAGTCCATGGGCACCACACTCGTCATCACCAATGACTTCCCGCCGCGGCAGGGCGGCATCGAGACCTTCGTGCACGCGATGGCCACCCGGGTGCCGGACGACGACGTGGTCGTCTACACCTCGCACGAGCCCGGGGACACCGCCTACGACGCGAGCCTCCCGTTCCCCGTCGTACGGGATTCCAGCCGCACCCTGCTGCCGACCGGCCGGGTCACCCGCAGGGCCGTCGAGATCGCCGGGGCCCACGGCTGCGACCGGGTCTGGTTCGGTGCCGCCGCCCCGCTGGCCCTGATGGCGCCGGCCCTGCGGCGCAGCGGCGTACGGCGCATGGTGGCGACCACCCACGGCCACGAGATCTGGTGGGCGCGGACACCCGGTGCGCGCGGGCTGATGCGCCGGATAGGCGACGGCGTCGACGTGGTCACGTATCTGGGCCAGTACACCCGCGCCCGGATCGAGCCCGCGCTCGGCCCGCGGGCCCGCATGAGCCGGCTGGTTCCCGGCGTCGACGCCGAGGCGTACCGGCCCCGCGCCGGTGCCGGATTCGGCCCACGCGCCGAACCCGCCCCGCACGGCGGGCGCGTCATCCTCTGTGTGGCCAGGCTCGTTCCCCGCAAGGGCCAGGACACGCTCATCCGGGCCCTGCCGCTGATCCGGAGCAAGGTGCCCGACGCCGAGCTGGTGGTGGTCGGCCGGGGGCCCGACGAGGCCCGGCTGCGCAAACTGGCGGCGCGGTATGGCGGGGGAGCGGTCCGCTTCGTGGGCGGCGTCGCCCACACCGACACCCCGCCGTTCTACGCCGCGGCGGACGTCTTCGCGATGCCGTGCCGTACCCGGCGGGCCGGCCTGGAGGCGGAGGGGCTCGGGATCGTGTTCCTGGAGGCGGCGGCGAGCGGCCTGCCGGTGGTGGTCGGCGATTCGGGCGGCGCCCCGGATACCGTTCTCGACGGCAGGACCGGCCGGGTCGTGGACGGCACCGACCCCGCGGCGGTCGCCGAGGCGCTGACCGGGATACTCCTGGACCCCGACCGGGAGGCGATGGGCGCGGCGGGCCGTGCATGGGTCCGGGAGTCCTGGTCGTGGGACGCCTCGGCCCGCCACCTGACGGACCTCCTCACCCCCGTCGAGGAGGTGACGGCGCCCCTGCCGGGCGAGGAGTAGCGAGCCGCGCGGGGGCGGGTCGCCGGGGCGGTCCTCGATGGCGGCGTGGGTCCGGCGGCGGGAGCTGCGGTGATCGGGTGGAGGTTCCGGGCCGGCGGCTGTCGTTCGGGCGTCGGTGTCGCGTGAGGTTGGGCCGTTGGCTTCGATGCGGCCAAGCATGGAGAAGCCATGCTGGGCCATTGGTCCATAGGGTCAGGGCTGATTTGAACCACTAGTCCCCCAGGTGCTGAGATGGGGATGTCAATGGCGCTGCGGGTTCCCCCAGGGATCTCTGCGGCGCCTTTCTCATGTCTGCGCTGGTCCGTGCGCGAAAGGGACGGGGTAACTTGCTGAAGAAGGTGTTCGTCGCACCCGATCCGGGGCGGATCCGGCTGCGGTTCGCGTCCCGGGCCGTGCTCGGCATCGGGCTGGCCGTCGCGTTGTGCGGGGCGTTCGGGCACTCATTGGCAGCGGCCGTCACCGGTGGCCTGGCCGCGCTGCTCGCACTGTTCACGGTGACCGACCCGACGGTGCGTGGGCAGGCGATCACGACCGCGCTTCTTCCCGTCGTCGGTCTCCCGGTGCTCACGCTCGCCGCCGTGCTGCACGATGTGCCCGTCGCGCGCGACCTGGCGTTCCTCGCCGTCGTGGGGGCAGGGGTGTACGCGCGGCGGTGGGGACCTCGCGGGCACGCGTTGGGGGTGTTCGGCTTCATGGCCTATTTCTCCGCCCAGTTCCTGCACACCGTGCCCGGCCGGCTGCCCGAGCTGTACGCGGCCGTGCTGCTGTCGCTCGTCGCGTCGTCAGTGGTGCGGTTCGGGGTGTGGTGCTACGAGCGACGGCTCACGGTGCCCGTGGCAGTCGCCCTCCCCGCCGGGGCATCGGGACTCGGCCGGATCACGACACGGCAGGCAGTGCAAGCGACGTCGGGGGCGGGGTTCGCGCTCGCGGTCGGGCAGGTGCTCTCCGATCAGCGTTGGTACTGGGCGGTCGGCGCCACCTGGTGGGTGTTCGTGGCCACGACCTCGCGGGGCGAGGCCGTCGTGCGCGGGTTCAGACGATTCCTGGGGACGGTGCTCGGGATCGGGCTGGGCTTCGCCGTGGCTGTGCCGCTGCACCACGAGCCGGTCGTGGCCGCCGTGGTGGTGGCCCTGAGCGTGTTCGGAATCTTCTATACCGCCGCTGTTTCCTACACCTGGATGATGCTGGCCGTGACCGTGATGGCGAGCATGCTGTACGGGCTGCTCGGCGTGCTCGACGCGGATCTGCTCGTGCTGCGGGTGGCCGAGACGGCGGTCGGGGCGCTCGGTGCCGTACTGGCCGTGCTGTTCGTGCTGCCGGTGACCACGCACGCGGTGACCGAGGCGTGGGTGGAGCGGGCGCTGCGGTGCGTGCACACGTGCACGGCGGAGGCCGCCGCCCGGATCGCCGGGAGCGAGGAAGCCGACCCGCCCCGGCGCGTTGCCGAACTGGAGGCGATCCTCGGCCGGGTGCGCCTGTCGCTCGCGCCGCTGGAGCATCCGCTCAACCCGCTGAAGGCCCGCAAGCGACGGGCGCGGCAGGTGCTCGCGCTGCTCGACGACTGCGCACGCGAGGTGCGCGGCCTGGCCTCCGTCGCCGCCGATCCGGAGGCCTCGCACGATGTCCGGCTCGCCGCGGCCTGCTGGCGTGTGGAGGCTGCCGTGGAGGCCCTCACCGACGCACCGGCCCTCGGGCGGGAACCCCGACCCGACAACGCGACGGCCACGGAGCCCGCAGGCGTCGAACCGGTGCTCGCCCATCTTCATGCGCTGGAGCGGGCCCTGCTCGAACTCGCGGTTCCCCTGCGGAGGGCAGGCCGCATTCCGGCCGACGCCTGAGCCCTCGCCCGCGGCGGGATGGCCGAGCCCTCCCCGGCGGCTCCGGCAGCCGAGGCACTGGTCTGGACCTTACGGCTGACTGCTACCGTCGCCCCGGAAGATCACGACGGTACGGGCCGCCGTGGTCGGTCGGCTGAGAGGGGCAGTGCGGTGACTGACAGTGCAGCGGGCAGCGGCGACGGCGCGGTGCGGGCGTTCATCGGGTCGTTCACCTCGGCGGGCGGACGGGGAATCACCGTCGCCGCCGTGGACCGGGAGACCGGGGCGCTGACCGTTCTCGGTGCCACGGACGCGGTGCCCGACCCCTCGTATCTCGCCCTGGGCCATGGGCCGGGGCCGGGCGGCGGCGCCCTCTACGCGGTCAGCGAGACCGAGCCCGGTGCGGCAGCCGCCCTGGACGTCACCGGCGACGTACCGGAGCCGATCGGCGAGATCCACCCGGTGGACGGCGACGGACCGACCCATCTCGCGCTCGCGGGCGGTCATCTGCTCACCGCCAACTACGGCTCCGGCAGCGTGAGCGTCCTGCCCGTGAGGCCGGACGGGTCCCTCGGCCCGGCCACCGCCGTGTTCCGGCACGAGGGCAGCGGCCCGGACGCCGACCGGCAGCGGGGCCCGCACGCCCACCAGGTGCTGCCCGACCCGTCGGGGAACTGGGTGCTCGGCGTGGACCTCGGGACCGACTCCGTACGGATCTGCGCGCTCGACACGACGACCGGGGCGCTGCGGCTGCACGGCGAGACGGCCCTGCGGCCGGGCACCGGCCCGCGCCACCTGGCCTTCCACCCGGCCGGCGGCCACGCCTACGTCCTGAACGAACTCGAACCGACCGTCACCGTGTGCAGGTGGAACGCGGCCGCGGGCGTCCTGGAGCCGGTGGGGGAGACCTCCGTGCTGCCCGCGACGCGGACGGCGGACGGCGAGCCGGCGACGTACCCCTCCGAGGTGGTCGTCTCGCACGACGGGCGGTTCCTCTGGACCGCCAACCGGGGCCACGACAGCATCTCGGTCCTGGCGCTCGACGCGACCGGCGAGCGGGCGACCCTGGTCACGACCGTGGACTGCGGCGGGCACTGGCCACGCGACCTCGCACTCGACCCCACCGGCCGTCGGCTGTACGCGGCCAACGAGCGGTCCGGCGACGTCAGCTGGTTCGACATCGACCCGGAGACCGGCATCCCGCGTCGCGCGGGCTCACTGGCCGTCCCCGCAGCGTCCTGCGTGATCTTCGCCTGACCCCGCGCCGCGCACAGCACGAACGCCGGACGGGCCCGGTTCTCCGGGCCCGTCCGGCGTTCGTGCACCGTCCGGCTGCCGGGCGCACCCGGCACGGGGTCAGTGCGCCTGGGCGCCCTGAGGCGCGACGGGCGTGATGCCGAGCGTCGTCATGTACATCGACAGCACGAGCTTGCCGATCGCCGGGTACGCGCCGAGCGGCTCGGCCGTCGCGCAGCCCGCCTCCTTCGCGGCGGCGTCCAGCAGACCCTCGGCCACCTCCGGACCCACCAGGTACGGGGCCAGCGCGAGCTGCGCCGAGCCGGAGCTCGTGAGCTGCTCGGCGATCGACGCGACCGAACCCTCGACGTCGAGCGCCGCGGCCATCACCGGAACCGCGAGCCGGGCGGCCAGCAGCATGCCGGTGATCCCGGCGGCCTGCACGGCCTCGTCGCCACCCACCGTGGCCAGGACGATGCCGTCGGCGGCCGTGGCCACCGTGAAGAGCCTGGCGCGGTCGGCACGGGCCAGACCGGCCTCGGAGAGCCGTACGTGCAGTGCCTCGGCGAGCAGCGGGTGCGGGCCGAGCACATCGGTCAGCTCGACCTGCGTACCGCTGTCCATCACGGCCTGTCGTATCCGCCGGATCAGGGCGCTGTCCGGCCCCGCGAGCAGCGGCACGACGACGGCGGACGGCCCCTCGGGCGCGGCGACCTCACGGCCCGCGGCCTGCGCCTGCTCGTAGCGCGCGACACGCTCGGCCGCGCAGTGGGTGAGTACGGCGGAGAGCGTCGGGTACTCGGCATCGTCGCTGTCGAGGTAGCCGATCCGGGCGTTGAGGCCGGGCAGCTCGGAACGGGCGATGCTGATCACCTCCTCGGCCAGACTGCGCGTGGCCGGGGAGGGTGTACCGGGGACGGCGAGAACGAGCGCGGCAGCGCCCTCGGGTGCGACCACGGGCTCCGGGCGGCGGTGCCGTCCGGACTGGCGAGGTCGCGGCATTCGTACAGGCAGGCCGGAAGCGGGCCCAGTGGGGGTGCTCATGGCGCCGCATGCTACTGGTTTTGGGTGCGGCTCTGTTCGGGGAGGGTCCGGACAGGCGTTATCTGTCCACTTTTATCCGATGAGTGGCTTACTGGTCTACTGTCCTGCTCTGTCGCCACCTACTCGGGCTTGTCCTCAGGTCCCTCACCAGGCACCCGGAGCAGCGTCGGGTGGCGGGGCAGCCGCAGATCCCCGGTCGCCAACGCCCGGGCGATGGACAGCGCGCCGGCCAATGGATCACCCGAACCGGGGACCGCCCGTGCCTGCGGAAGCTGTCGGGCCAGCTCCTCGCGCAGCGGTACGAGCAGCGGATCGCCCATCCGGAACAAGCCGCCCGTCAGCGCCACTTCGCATGGTTCGCCGTCGGCGCCCGCCTCCGGGCACACCGCGGCGGCCGCCTCCGCGACATGTGCCGCGGCCTCCCGCAGAATGCCCGCGGCGACCGGATCGTGCCCGGCGCACGCGGCGACCTCGGGCGCGAACGAGGCCAGCACGGCAGGCCGGTCGGTACGCGGATAGAGCAGCCCGGGAAGCTCCGGTGCCGGCCCGAACACCGCCTCCAGCCGGGACAGCAGAGCGGCGGATCCGCCGCGCCGCCCGTCATGGGCACGCATGGCCGCGTCGAGTCCGGCCCGGCCGATCCAGGCCCCGCCGCCGCTGTCGCCCAGCAGATGCCCCCAGCCGTCGGCCCGGCGCCAGCTCGTCAGGTCCGTGCCCAGCGCGATCATGCCCGTGCCGGCTGCGACGACCGCCCCCGGGCGCTGGCCGACCGCCCCCGCGTACGCGGTCACGGCATCGGCGGCCAGCGCCAGCCGCCGCACCCCGAGCGCGCTCTCCAGCGCCGAGGGCAGCTCCGCGCGCAGCTGCCCGCCGAGCGTCGCCATGCCGGCGGCACCGATCGCCACGGCGTCGATCCCGGCGCCGTCCTCGCCGCCGCACCGCTCCAGCAGCCGGCGGGCGGCGGGCAGCAGTTGTTCCAGCAGATGGGCCGCGTCGATCCCGGCCGCTCCGGTGCGCACCGGAGCGGCGCAGTCCGTCGTCGCCAAGGGCTCTGACGGGCCGACGACGCCCAGTGCCACGCGCAGCCCCGAACCCCCCGAGTCCACGCCGAGCACGTACGGACCCGATGCGGCCGCCGCCTCGTCCGGACGCACACCGGCGCCGGTGCTTTCCGGTGATCGTCGCGGTGAGCTCATGGGCCGACTCCAGGGAGGAAGACGAATGACGGCGGCAGCCTATCCCCCGTACCGCGAGAACGGGCCGGGGGAGTGCGAGTTCGGCGGCCCGGACCGGGTTCGGGCCGAGGGCGTGGCGTTTACGCCGGTAGAGTGACCTTCCGTGGCACCACGACCGTTGAATGAAGTAGTCGAGCCCGGCTGGGCCGAGGCACTCGCCCCCGTGGCCGGACGCATCGCCGCGATGGGCGATTTCCTGCGTGCGGAGGTGGCGGCGGGACGCACCTATCTGCCGGCCGGAGCGAACGTTCTGCGCGCGTTCCAGCAGCCCTTCGACGACGTACGCGTCCTGATCGTCGGTCAGGACCCCTACCCGACACCGGGGATGGCGGTGGGGCTGAGCTTCTCCGTGGCCCCCGAGGTCCCCCAGGTGCCCGGCAGCCTGGAGAACATCTTCCGGGAGATGCACACGGACCTGGGACTTCCGCGGCCGTCGAACGGTGACCTGACGCCCTGGACGCGACAGGGCGTACTGCTGCTGAACAGGGCACTCACCACGGCGCCCCGCAAACCGGGCGCGCACCGCGGCAAGGGCTGGGAGGAAGTGACCGAACAGGCCATCCGGGCCCTGGCCGCACGCGGCAAGCCGCTGGTGTCCGTGCTGTGGGGGCGCGACGCCCGCAACCTGCGGCCGTTCCTCGACGGCTACCCGGCGATCGAGTCCGCGCACCCCTCGCCGATGTCGGCGGACCGCGGCTTCTTCGGCTCGCGCCCGTTCAGCCGTACCAATGAACTCCTGCTGCGCCAGGGGGCCCAGGCCGTCGACTGGCAGCTGCCGTAGGCCCTGTCGGCCCCGGTCGTGGCCCCGGCCCCTCCGTGGAGCCGGGGCCACGCCTCCTTCCCGTCGATGCGCCGGCCGGTACGGTTCAGGACCCGTCGCGGACCGTGCCGGTGAACACCGGCCCTTCCTGCGGCTCCCAGGAATCGCCGTAGGTCATCAGCTGCATCCGCAGTGATTCCTCGGGCTCCTCCAGCGCGTCGCGGACCGTGGGCACGGTCACCTCGGCACTCGGCTTCCCGGCGGGAACCACGGCCAGGAGGAACGCCGGCTCCGCCACCTCGGACAGGGGCCGGGCCGGGTCGGGCGACTCGCCGAACGTGTCCCGCAGCCACGGTCCGTCGACGTCCACCGTGGACAGTTCCGTACCCCGGCCGACCGGCTGGACCGCGAATCCGGCCGAGTCGACATCGACATCGGCGACCGCGGAGAGCGAGACCTTCCAACGCAGGCTCTGCCCCTCGGTGACCTGGTCCGCGACCGGCTTCACCTCGATCGTGGGCATCGGATCGTCGTTCCGCACGGTCACGCCCCCGAGGTGGGAGCCCACGACTGCGCCCCGGGCCGCCTTGACGAACGCGCTGTGCGTGATGTCGTGGCCGAAGCGGGTGTTGCCCCGCACCTCGACCGGCACATCGATGTCATGGCTGCCCGGACGCACCGTCACCGTCCGGTGGCGGGGCCCGTCCGCGCCCGGCCCGGTGACGAACAGCCGGACCTGTCCGCTGCCGCGCCCGGAGACGGTGACCGGAACGCGGTAGGTGCGGACCCCGAAGTCGCCTTCCTCGACCTCCAGACGGCCGATGTCGACGCGCGGCAGCGAGGCCGCCCGGACCGCGGGTGTACCGGGGCGCCGGCCCCAGGCGTCCACCAGCCAGGCCCGCCCCGAGCCGCTTCCCGGAGTCAGCTCCAGGCTCTGCACATGCTTCAGGTCCACCTTGCTCCGCACGGCGGCGGAGAGCGGCACACGGATCTCGCGTCCCCAGTAGGAGGCGGTCCGGTCGCTTCCCGGCAGCCCGTCGATCCTCGCGCGGCCGAGCGTGGCCCGTCGGCCCGAGGTGTCGGTGAGGGCGATGTCCAGCCGGGTGCCGGTGGTGTCGGGCGGCACGATCACCCGCAGCGCCAGCGACTCGGCGCCCGCCACGGAGACCGGACGCGCGGGACGGATCCGCACCGCCCCGCCCGGCTTCGACCAGCGCATCGCGACCGCGTGACGGCCGGGCTCCCGCACGGTCTCCCACATGGCGAAGTGCGGGGAGACGGCGGCCCCCTCGGGCGGCAGACAGGCGCGGCGCGGATCGGGATCCACCTGCGCGCACACCCGGCCGCCCGTCACGGACATCGAGGTGTCCGGCAGGAACGCGGTCGTCGCCCGCGACGAACAGCCGGGCCGCGGCGGCGATGTACGTGGCCCCGGCGGCCTGCTGCGAAGCGGCGGTGAGCCGGGCCTTCCTGCCGGGCGTGCACACCGGGTCCGGCGTGCCGTCGTCCCGGAAGTCGTCTTCGGCGGGCGCCTTCGCCTGCCCCGGCGTCCACTCGCTGTTGAAGAAGTTGTGGTTGGCGCCGACCATGTAGACCGCGCTGTGCAGTGCGGCGCCACGGCTGACGCCCCGGGTGCCGTCGACGTAGATCTGGCCCTGGAGGTCGGACACGTCGCCGTCGCAGCCCGGCAGGATGGTCATGGACGGCACATCGGGGACCGGGTTCTGCCCGAAGACGGTCGGGCCGATCAGGACGGTGCCACGAATGCGCTAGCGCACCGCGCCGCGGTAGCCGTCCTGGTCCGCGGGCGGCCGGGAGAGGCTGTCGAGCGCGGCCCGGTTGACGCCTTCGCCGCCCCGGGAGTGGCCCACGAGCAGCACCCGGGACATGTCGGCCGGCGGTGCGGCACGCACGGCCAAGGGCGCTGCGGACCGCTGGGCGGCCCAGTCCGCCCAGCGGGCCAGATGCAGTCGCACCAGGGACGAGCGCGCCTGGGCGCCACCGTCGCCGGCGCTGTCGTCCTGCCCATTGATCCCGTTGGCCGAGACGGACACCGTGACGTAGCCCTGGGAGGCCAGGAGCTTCTGGTCGCGCAGATAGCCCTGATGGCTCGGCACCGGACGCGTGCCCGCCGCGCAGGGCCAGGAGATGCCCTGGTCGCCCTTGGCGTTGAAGCACGTGTAGTGACGGCCGTGCAGGAACAGCAGAGATCCCTGGGCCCCCGCTCCCGGAGGACGGAGAGCGAAGCCCAGGGGTTGCCTCAGGCCGCGTCACATCGCGCGGAACTGCTGCTTCGGGGAGCCGAGTTGGTTCGATGGCCAGGAGGAACCGGCCCAGTGGCGGCACGCGCCGACCCGGGTGCCGTTCGACCGGGCGCCGGCTGCGCCTGCCGGCTGCCGGTGGTGGGTCAGGCGTCGATCACCGCCGCTCGCACGCACAGGACGTCCGGCAGGTGCGAAGCGAGCTGCTGCCAGCTGTCCCCGTCGTCCGCGCTCGCGTACAGCTCGCCGTTGCGATTGCCGAAATAGACCCCCGAGGGGTCGGCGTCGTCCGTGCAGAGCGCGTCGCGCAACACCGTGCCGTAGTGCGTCTCCTCGGGCAGGCCCGTCGACAACGGCTCCCAGGTGCTGCCCGCGTCGGTGGTCCGGAACACCCGGCAGCGGTGCTCGGCGGGCACCCGGTCGGCATCGGCGTTGATCGGGAAGATGTAGGCCGTGTCCGCGCGGTGCGGGTGCGCGGACACGGCGAAACCGAAGTCCGAGGGCAGTGTCCGTCCGATGTCGGTCCAGTGGTCCCCGGAGTCGTCGCTCCGGAAAACTCCCCAGTGGTTCTGGAGATAGAGCCGGTCGAGGTCGACCGCATCCCTCGCCACCTTGTGGACGCACTGACCGAACTCCGGCTCCGGGTCGGGGAGGAAGACCGCGGACACCCCCTTGTTCGACGGAGCCCAGCTCGCACCGCCGTCCTTGGTGCGGAACACCCCGGCCGTGGACACCGCGACGGTCACGGCCCTGGCGTCCCTCGGGTCCGTCAGGATGGTGTGCAGCCCCTCGCCGCCCCCGCCGGGCACCCATTGCGAACGCGTCGGGTGCTCCCACAGCGGACGGACCAGCTCGAACGACTCCCCGCCGTCCTCCGAACGGAAGAGCGCGGCGGGCTCGGTCCCCGCGTACACGACATCGGGAGCTTCGGGGCCCGCCGGATGCAACTGCCAGACCCGCTCCAGCGATGTCCCGGTGAACCGGGGGAACCTCACCGCCGGTTGTCGTGGTTCGACCCAGGTCCTGCCCAGATCGTCCGAGTGGAAGACCGAGGGTCCCCAGTGCGCGCTGTCACCGCCGGCCAGGAGACGTGGAACCCGCCTGCGGGTGTCGATGGCGATCGAACAGACCGCCTGGGCATTGAAATGCGGGCCGTCGAACTCCCACGTGCCGCCGCGCCTGCGGCCGATGAAGAGTCCCTTGCGGGTGCCCACGGTGAGCAGTACGTCGGTCATGGCCGAACCTCCCGAAACGCCGTTGTGTCGGATATCGGCAAGTCTGCCCCCGACCACTGACAGAGGGCCGGAGCGCAGCCGTGACACCCGGGCCCTGTTGCTTCCACGGCCGGCGCGGGTACGGTGCAGCGGGCGTGGAAAGCGCTTGCCGAGAGCCCGCCGAGCGGTTGCCGGGCCGAGACCGAGGAGCAGCTGTGCCGACCTTCGAAGGGTTGCCCGGCGCCGTCGCCGTGTCCCACCTGCGGGTGTACGACTGGCCCACCGCGGACGGCCTGCGCGGCGGGACACCCCATCTCCACCTCACCTGCTCCGAGGGGTACGTGGTGGTCGGCGGCACGGGCTCGGTGCAGACCCTCACCGCGTCAGGATTCCGGCAGACACCGCTGGCCCCGGGGGCGCTGGTGTGGTTCACGCCGGGCACGATCCACCGGCTCGTCAACGAGGACGGGCTGCGCATCGTCGTCCTCATGGAGAACAGCGGACTGCCGGAGGCGGGCGATGCCGTACTCACCCTGCCGCCGGACCGTCTGGCGGACCCCGATGTCTACCGGGCGTCGGTCGCCCTGCCCGTCGGCGGCCCGGAAGCGGATCAGGAACGGGCCGCCCGCGCCCGCCGCGATCTGGCCGTGGAGGGCTTTCTCGCCCTGCGCCGGGCCACCGAAGCGGGCGACCCCGAGCCGCTCGCGGCGTTCCATCGGGCCGCGGCCGCGCTCGTACGCCCGAGGGCCGAGGACTGGCGCGGCCGCTGGCAGCGGGGAGCCGCCGCCGCTTCCGAGGTGACCGGCGCCCAGCTCGACGCCGTGGCACGGGGTGACGGCGACTACCTCGCCGAAGCCTGTGTGCATGCCGAACAGCCTTCCGCGTACGGAAAGTTCGGCATGTGCGGCCGTCTGGACGTCTACCGGGGCTGACCGGCCCCGGCGGCCCCGGCGGCCCCGGCGGCGTCGGAGGCGGCGGAGGCGGCGGAGCGGGTCAGGACCCGGGTCGTGCTGCCGTCACCCTCCACCGTGTCCCGGACATGCCGGAAACCGATCCGGCCCAGCAGCGCCAGTGACGCGGCGTTGTCGGCGGCCACCGTGGCATGCACCTCGGCGAGCCCGAGCGTCTCGAATCCGTACCCGGTCAATGCCTGTGCGATCTCCGTGCCGAACCCCTGCCCCCAGGCGGTGGCGGTCAGTGCGTAGACGATCTCGTGGCCGCCCACGTCCGCCGACGGCTTGATCTCCGCATGGCCGACGAACCGGCCCTCGTGCCGGACCGCCCAGACGTCGAACAGGTCCTGTGCGTAGACCTTGCTGAAGATCCGCCCGAACAGGGCGCGGTCCTCGGCCGCGCTCTGGGGTCCTTCGCCCATCCAGCGGGATACCCGGGTGTCCTGGAAGAGTGCGACGAAGTCCTCCTCGTCGTCCGGCGTGTACGGCGCGAGTCGCAGGCGTGCGGTGTGCAGGGCGGGGGTCGTCATGGCCGGTGACGCTACGCAGGCTCCCGGGCGGTCAGCAACGCAATAGCCGCAGGCCGGTGCGCCCCCGACCGGCCGGACGCGGGATTCGGGAACCGGCCGGAGGTGAGGAAAGAATTCGGTCCGAGGGAAGAATGCGGCCGGACGAACGAAGGGTCGGCCGGGCGAGAGGAAGCGTGGAGCGATGACGAGCGGGATCGAGGACGCCGAAGGGCGTGCGGCAGGACTGACGGTGAACCCCGTCGGGGCGCGGGTCGCGATCAGGGCCGAGGCGCCCTCGGGGGAGCTGTCGCTGATCTGCACCCCGGCCGGGGCCCGGGAGCTGGCGGCGGCGCTCACCCTCGCGGCGGACGAGGCCGACAGCGCGCGGTCGGTGGAGCCCGTCACCGTCAAGGCGCGCGAACTGCGCCGGGGGGACGTACGGGACGGCGACCGGGCCATGACGGTGGAGGACGTCAGGGCCGACGGTGCCACCGTCCACGTGACCTGGAGGTCCGGTGCCGGGCGCAGCTGGACCCAGGGCTATGACGCGGACGCCGACATCACGCTCCGGGTAGTACGAGAGTCATCGTAATTTGACGAGCGTCGTAGTACGGGATGTATCGTACTAACGATTCTTCCGTACCCGTCGAAACGGAGTCCGACGTGAGTGCCCTGTTCGAGCCCTACACCCTGCGGTCGCTGGTCATCCCCAACCGGGTCTGGATGGCGCCCATGTGCCAGTACAGCGCCGCACCGGACGGGCCCGATCAGGGCGTCGCGACCGACTGGCACTTCGCCCATCTCGCGGCGCGAGCCATCGGCGGCACCGGGCTCGTCATCACCGAGGCGACGGCCGTCAGTCCCGAGGGCCGGATCAGCCCCGCCGACCTCGGCATCTGGAACGACACCCAGGTCGCCGCCCTCCGCCGGATCACGGCATTCATCAAGGGGCAGGGCTCCGTCGCCGGCATCCAGCTCGCGCACGCCGGGCGCAAGGCCTCCACGGCGGCCCCTTGGCTGGGCGGCGGGCCGGTCGGGCCGAAGGCGCACGGCTGGACGCCCGTCGCCCCGAGCCCGCTGCCGTTCGACGACGGCCACCCCGTGCCGCACGAGCTGACCGTGAACGAGATCCGGGGCGTCGTCGACCAGTTCCGCGAGGCCGCGCGCCGCGCTCTGGACGCCGGGTTCGAGGTCGCCGAGGTGCACGGCGCCCACGGGTATCTCATCGGGCAGTTCCTCTCGCCGCACAGCAACCGGCGCACCGACGAGTACGGCGGCAGCTTCGAGAACCGCACCCGCCTCGCCCTGGAGATCGTCGACGCGGTGCGTGAGGTCTGGCCGCAGGAACTGCCTGTCTTCTTCCGGATCTCCGCGACGGACTGGCTCACGGAGAACGACGAGGACGACCGCGAGGGCTGGACGGTCGACGAGACCGTGCGGCTGGCCGCCCGGCTCCAGGCCCACGGGGTCGACCTGCTGGACGTCTCCAGCGGCGGGAACGCCCCGCGCGCCCGCATCGCGACCGGGCCGGGGTACCAGGTCCCCTTCGCCGAGCGGGTCAGGTCCGAGACCTCGCTTCCGGTGGCGGCGGTGGGCCTGATCACCGAGCCGCAGCAGGCCGAGAAGATCATCACCGAGGGGCGGGCCGACGCCGTGCTCCTCGGGCGCGAACTGCTGCGCAGCCCGTCGTGGGCCCAGGAAGCGGCCCGCGAACTGGGCAGCGAACTCCGCAAGCCGGAGCAGTACCTCCGCGCGGTCTGAGGCCCCGCACGGACCCGGCCGGACCCCGCGCGCCGTCATGCGTCATGGGGTCCCGGGCCGGGGCGGCCCGGGACCCCATGGCCGCACTCCACGCGGCGCGGGACCGTGCGTGTAGAACTACGACGAATCTCGTATTATGAAGAGCCCGACCAAGAAGGATCCGAGCGACAACAGCAAGTGGAGCCGACGTGACCGCCGCCAGCACCCCTGCCACGAGTACCGCCGAGGCGGGCGGTCGCGTGCTCGACCACCCCGCGCGGGACGAGATCCGCATCGAGGGGGTGCTCCACGCGCTCTCCGACCCGATGCGACTGCGCATCGTCCGTGAGCTGGCCGCCGCCGACGCCGAACTCACCTGCTCCTGTTTCGAGCTGCCGGTCTCCAAGTCCACCTCCACGCACCACTTCCGGGTGCTGCGCGAGAGCGGGATCGTCCAGCAGATCTACCGGGGCACGGCCAAGATGAACGGGCTGCGGCGAGACGACCTGGACGCGCTGTTCCCCGGGCTCCTCGACAGCGTCCTCGACGCGGCGAACCAGCAGCTCCGGCGCGTCGGCGAGGACCGCCCCTAGCCCCGGGCCCCGTCCCGCGCGGCGTTCAGCAGTCCCGCCCAGTCCGGGATCTTCACCCGCTCCCGGCCCAGCGACCGGCCGAGCGCCACCTCCGCCCGCTCGATGGACAGCCATCCGTCCCACTCCACCGGACGCAGCCCCCACGCCCGCAGCGCTGCCACGGGATCGGATGCCGACGGGTGCCCGGCGAGCAGCGGGACGTCGTCGAGCAGCGACGCCACCGTCTCCTTGGCACACGACCGGTTCGAGCCGATCACCCCGGTCGGCCCCCGCTTGATCCACCCGGCGACGTACTCTCCGGGGGACGGCACCCCGTCCCGCAGCACCCGCCCAGCCAGATGCGGCACCGTCCCGCGTACCGGGTCGAAGGGCAGTCCGGGCAGCGGGATCCCCCGGTAGCCGACCGCCCGCAGCACGAGCTGGGCGTCGATGTCCTCGTACGTACCGGCGTCGCGCACACCCCCGCTGCCGTCCGGCACGGTCCGGGCGAACCGGACCCCGGCCACCCGGCCGTACCGCTCCAGCAGCTCGACGGGGCGCAGGAAGAACCGCAGGCGGATGGTGCGCGGCGGATGCCCGCCGGGACCCGCGCCCTCGCTGCCGGCCGCGGCCCATCCGCGCAGGACCTCGACATTGCGCCGGGCCGCCGCCGTCGGGGGCGGCGCGTTCGGCGGCGAGGACAGGGCGGGAGACTGCCGGGCGGACGGATGCGCGTACGCCGGATCGAGGGCGAGCTCCGTCTCGTCCACCACGATCCGGGCCTGCGGCAGGCTGCCCAGTTCGCGCAGCTCCTTGGTGGTGAACCTGGCCTGGGAGGGGCCGCGTCTGCCCGCCATGTGGATCTCGCGCACCCGGCTGCCCGCCAGCGCGCCGAGCGCACCGTGCGGCACGTCGGTGGGGTGCAGCTCCTGTGCGCTCCGCGCGAGAATCCGCGCCACGTCCACCGCCACGTTGCCGACCCCGATCACCACGGCCGAACGGGCCCGCAGCGGGAAGCCGTCGGCCGCCGCGTCGGGGTGCGCGCTGTACCAGGAGACGAACTCGGTGGCGGAGAAACTGCCGGGCAGATCCTCACCGGGGACGGCGAGCGAGCGGTCGGTCGCGGCCCCGACGCAGTAGACCACCGCGTCGTAGAGCTCGCCGAGCCGCTCGGGCGGAATCCCGCCCCCGCCCACCTCAACGTTGCCGAGGAAGGTGATCCGCTCGTGCTCCAGAACGGTCCGCAGGCTGTTCTGCAGCGACTTGATCTTCTCGTGGTCCGGCGCGACGCCGTAACGCACCAGACCGTACGGGCAGGGGAGCCGGTCCAGCACATGGACCCGGACATCGGGAACCCGGTCCTGCGCGACCAGGGCCTGGGCGGTGTAGACCCCGCTGGGGCCGGAGCCGACGACGGCGACACGGAGCACGGCGCACCTCTTCCCGGAGGATGCCTCCAGCATGGCACCGGCGGGGTGAGCGGGGGAGAGGCGCGCCGGGACCGTCGTCAGGACGACATCGTGCGCATTCGGTTGATCTCCACCGTCTGCTGCGCGACGACGTCGCCGGCCATCTCCTCGATCTGCACGTTGTTCCCCTCCGCGAGCACCTCGGTCGCCATCGTGATCGCCCCCTGGTGATGGGTGATCATCAACTTCAGGAAGAGCTTGTCGAAGGCCGCGCCGTCCGCCGCGCGCAACTTCTTCAGCTGCGTCCCGGTCGCCATCCCGGGCATCGCCGAGTGGTCGTGGGCGGATGCGCGCTTCGCTCCGCCGTTGTGCGTGAGCCACCCCTCCATGGCGCCGATCTCCGGCTTCTGGCCGGCGGTTATGCGCTCGGCGAGCCGTTTGACGGAGGCGGAACCGGAACGGGACGGGACGAGCCGGGTCATCTCCAGGGCCTGGGCGTGGTGTTGGATCATCATCTGCGCATAGCGGTAGTCGGCCGAGTTGGGGCTGTCGTCCCCGGCGGCCTTCGCGGCCTCCTCGACGGAGAGCGTCCGTGCGGGCTCCCCCGGCTTTCCGGGAGCCACCACCGAAGGACCCCCGTCCGTCCGCGCCTCGGTGCGGCTTTCGCCGTTCCCCGCATCGCACGCGGCGAGGGCGAGGACGGCCGAAACGGCTACTGCGACAAATGCGGAGCTACGTGCACACATGGTCTGACGGCGGATCAACAAGTGGACCTCCATGGCCATATGGGGTGGTTGCCGACCGTCCTAACACGCTTCCGCGCAGCAGCGATCAGAAACTTTCATTACGTCTCTGTTGCCATCTGTTGGGATCACCATGGCAAGGACGATACTGCCGAGGTCCGTGAACCGTTCAACTACGTTCGGATCCATGGGAGGACGCAGTGAATTCGTTGCACACGAGCCCGGTGCGGCGCAGACGGCTGGGCGTGGCGACGGCAGCCGCCGGCCTGCTGGCCACGTTGCTGATGGCCGGACCCGCGGCCGCGACGCCCGACCCCGGGGACCGGGGCGAGGCCCGGACGGGTGTCTCCGCCGCCCAGCAGGCAGAGGCCGAGGCCGCGATCGAGAGCGGCGAGGTACCAGGCGTGGACGAGATCGTCCACAGCTCCAACATCACTCATCTGGCCAACGTCCCGAAGGACGCGTTCAAGGGCCTCAACACGGACCTGGCCTTCCAGGGGAAGTACGCCTTCGCCGGAAACTACGACGGCTTCCGGATCTTCGACATCAGCAACCCCAGCTCCCCGAAGACGGTCTCGCAGGTTCTCTGCCCCGGCTCGCAGAACGACATATCGGTCTCGGGCAACCTGCTCTTCCTGTCCACCGACTCCTCGCGCAGCGACAACTCCTGCACCAGCACCACCCAGCCCGCCACGGAGAAGTCCTCCTGGGAGGGCATGAAGGTCTTCGACATCAGCGACAAGCGCAACCCGAAGTACGTCGCCGCCGTCGAGACCGCGTGCGGATCGCACACCCACACACTGGTTCCCGAGCGCAACAACGTGTACGTGTATGTCTCCTCGTACTCGCCGAGCGCGACGTTCCCCGACTGCCAGCCGCCGCACGACGGGATCTCCGTCATCAAGGTGCCGCGCAACGCGCCCGAGAAGGCGGCGGTCGTGAACTTCCCGGTGCTCTTCCCGGACGGCGGCAACCCGGGTGCCCCGGACAACCCGGGCGTCTCCAAGACCACCGGCTGCCACGACATCACCGTGCTGCCCTCGAAGGACCTGGCCGCCGGTGCCTGCATGGGCGACGGGCTGCTGTTCTCCATCAAGGACCCGGAGAACCCGAAGGTCATCGACCGGGTGCAGGACAACGTGAACTTCGCGTTCTGGCACTCGGCGACGTTCAACCAGACGACGGACAAGGTCGTCTTCACCGATGAGCTCGGCGGCGGTGGCGCGGCCACCTGCAACGAGGAGATCGGCCCGAAGCGCGGCGCCAACGGCATCTACGACATCGTCGGCAAGGGCGACCACCGCAAGCTGGTCTTCCGCAGCTACTTCAAGATCGACCGCCCGCAGGCCGACACCGAGGTCTGCGTCGCCCACAACGGCTCGATCATCCCGGTCAAGGGCCGCGACCTGATGGTCCAGGCCTGGTACCAGGGTGGGGTGTCGGTGTGGGACTTCACCGACTCGTCGAAGCCCAAGGAGATCGGCTACTTCGAGCGCGGCCCGGTCAGCACCGACGCGGTCACCACGGCCGGCCCCTGGTCGGCGTACTACTACAACGGCTACATCTACTCCAACGACATCGCCAAGGGCTTCGACGTCCTGAAGCTCGACGACCGGCGGACCGACCCGGCGAAGCGGGTGCGGCTGGACGAGCTCAACGTGCAGACCCAGCCGGAGTACTTCGACCGCTGACCGGCCGGATCCACAGCATGACCGGATCCGCTGCACGACACGCGACCGGATCCACCACCCGACCGGAACCTCCACCCGGCCGGATCCACCGTGAAACGGAAGGCTGTCCCGCGGGGCGGATCCACCGCCCCGCGGGACAGCGCGGTTCGCGGGTCGGCGCGCTTCTAGGCGGCGGACCTGCCTCCGCCGCCCGTCGCGGCGGCCCACTCCACCAGCAGGCGCTGGTACTGCTCCTCGTCCTCGGGCGACAGACAGCCGCCCGAGCGCTGCCACAGCTCACGGATCTCTTTGTTGACCACGGCGGCGGTGCGCGTGGAGTCGGAGGGGCACGGAGAACGGGACATGCATACAGGCTAAGGCCCCGATGTGACAATCAGACCCATTGGGCGTCAGGGACATCTCTCACATGTCTGTCAGGCAACGTCCGGCACCAGTCCGAGCGTCCGCAGTCCGTCGGGCCGCTCCGCCACTGGCAGATGCTGTACGAACCGCACGTCACAGCCCAGTGCGGCGGCCCCGCCGTCCGCGTTCCGGTCGTCGCCGACCATCACCACATCCGCCGGATCCAGCCCGAGATCTGTGCAGGCGATGTGGAAGATCCGTGAGTCCGGCTTCTGGACGCCGAGCTCGTACGACAGCACGTAGGCGTCGATCAGGGGGTCCAGGCCGTGCGCGCGGAAGACCGGCCGCGGGTCCCAGCCGATGTTGCTGACCACACCGATCCGGATTCCGCTGTCGTGCAGCGCGCCGAGCACCTCCGCCGCGTCCGGATACGGTTCCCAGGCGGCCGGTGTCCGATGCCGCTCGTACAGAGCGTCGTACAGTCCGGGATCAGGCAGGGCCACCTGCCGGGCCAGCCCGGTGTACGCCTCCCGGTGCAGTTCCGCGCTCTCGTCACGGGTGGCGTACGCGGCGGCGAGCCGGGCGGGGACGTGCCGGGGAGGCGGGCCGCCCGGCAGCGCCCCGGCGGCCTCCAGCTCACCCGCGCACCGCTCGAAGTCGGCCTCGTCCACCGTCACCCCCTGCTCGGCGAGGACCGCGCGCAGCCAGGACCGGACGGACTCGATGCGGAAGAGAGTCCCGGAGAAGTCGAAGAGCACACCCTTGATCTGCATGGCTGCGATCCTCCCCGGTGCGGGGCGGCCCCGACAAGGCGGCCCGCCCCGCATCGGGGGAAGGCGTGACGCGGCCGGTCGGGGCCGGCTCAGGAGCGGCCGGTCGCGAGGGGTCCGCCGCGCCGCTCGTACCGGGTGAATCCGGCGATCGCGAAGGCGACCAAGGACACCCCCATCAGCCAGCCGGCCAGTACGTCGCTCAGCCAGTGCACGCCCAGGTAGAGGCGGGTCAGGCCCACCCCGACGACCGAGACGCACGCCACGGCCAGCGCCGTCCGCCACAGCCGGGGCCCGGCGCCGTGCCGGCGCAGCAGCCAGAGCAGCAGGCCGCAGGTCACCGCCGCCGTCATCGCGTGACCGGATGGGAACGCCGCGTAATGCGCCGAATCCACCGGGTCGGGCCACTGCGGCCGCTCCCGGCCGACCGCGGACTTCAGCCCCTGCTGCACCAGGGTGCCCAGCACGCTCGTCGCCGCGACCCACACCGAGAGCAGCCGCTCCCCGCGCCACCACAGCGCCACCACCGCCACCGCGATCAGGGCGCGCATGGTCCACGGATCCCAGGCCCAGTCGGTCAGGATCCGGTTGGCGTGGACCAGACCGGGTTCGGCCACCGCCCTGCGGTGCAGGGCGTCCGCGACGGCACGGTCCAGCGTCATCAGCGGTGACCAGTGCACGGCGACGAGGATCAGCACGACCAGCGCGAGAAGCGCGCAGACCGCACCCGTCGCGAGAGGCGTGACACGGGAACGCGTACGGACCGGCGGGGGGAGCTGCGTGGACGGCATGGGGCGATCTTCGCGGAAGGGCGGCGGCCCTGGCTATCGCAGCGCGCTGAGTCCTGGCACGAAGGCCACCACGAGCGGGACCACCGGCACCAGCGCGGCCGCCGCGGTCAGCCGGAGCCGACGGCCCGCGGTGAGCCGGTCCGCCGGGGTCAGCAACCGGTTCACCCGCATCGGCAACTGTGCGTCCGGCGCCGGGCAGGGGCCGAACACGCCCCGGTCCTCGTTGAGTTCCACCAGGGCCAGGGCGATCGTCAGCCGTCCGAACCGCTTCGACGCCACGTCGTCCGCGGCCAGTTCGACCAGTCGGTGCATCTCGTCGCGGAACGCCGCGAACACCGGTACCTGCGGGAACCCCGTCGCCAGCGCGCCGGAGCAGTGCAGCAGCCAGTCGTGCCGTGCGTTCGCGTGCCCCTGCTCATGGGCCAGCACCGCATCCAGCTGACGGCCTTTCAGGCGCCTGAGTGCCGTGGTGGTGATGACCAGTTGAGGCGCGGAACCCGGCAGCCACCAGGCATCCGGACGCTCACCCTCCAGCACGACGAGACGTCCGCTGCCGGGCTTCTCGCCGGGCATCAGCGGGGCCCGCACCAGGAGTTCGGCGCGCCGCTGCCTACGACGCACCCGGGCCCGGTGGATCTCCCGGGTCAGCATCACCGCCGACCACAGCCCGCCGAGCGCCAGCAGCACGGCCATGGCGGCGGACCACCGGCCGTGCCCGCCCAACGCGTAGGCCTCCACCACCGCGTGCGGCGCCGGCGCGAACACATGCCCGCGCACCGCCTGCCAGGCGGCGGCCGCGCTGAACGTCATGGCGAGCGCGAAGGAGAGCAACACCCCGGCCACCACGCACTGCCACACCCACAGCGCCACCACGGGCTCGCGCTCCGGCCACCGGGCCCTGGCCATCAGCCGCGGGGTCAGGAGGGCGGCCAGTGCACCGAGCAGCAGCAGTGCGAGGGAGACCAACATGACGTCAGCCTATGAGGGGTGCGGTACCCACGGGTATGGCTGTGCACGGCAAGTGACGCAGACCACGGTTTGACCGGCCGACTGTCTCACAGGGTGAGCAGCATCGCGAACATCGCCATCCCCATCGTCAGCCGGCAGGCGAGGGCCAGCTCGGGCCGCGCGGTCCAGGAGCCGCCGGCCGGGCCACCGCCACCGCCCGCCGGGACGGGAGCGGCGGCCACGGGTATCAGCCGGGCCCCCGACCGCAGCACGTACACCGCGTAGTAGGCGAGCAGCAGCCCGGTCAGCACAGGGACGCCCCCGGCCGCCGCGGCCCCGTGGCCCGGATGTCCGCCGTGTGCCGCACCGCCGCCCGGTGCCATGGTCAGGGCCATGTAGACCATCGCCGAGGACCCGACGAGATGGTGCAGATGGTGTCCGTTGCGCCGCGAGAACCACAGCGCGCGCAGCGAGGCGGCCCCGAACAGTGCCGCGTACACCGCCCAAGCCCATGCGGGGGGTGTCACGACGGCCGCCGGCACCGCCATGGCGGCCATGCCGAACCCCATCAGCGCCTCCGCACGCGCGGTCCTGCGCCCCTCCCCGGTCTCGCCGCGGGTGCGCAGCAGGCAGTACGCACCCGTCGTCGCGCACAACGCCATCAGCAGCCAGCCCGACATCGCCGATCCGTGCACAGCGCACCTCCCCCTGGCCGTACGACGCGGTCCCCATTGGTCGATGCCCGGACAAGGACCGTCGTACGCGGCGCACTGAGGTACAAGGGGAGCGCGCGGCAGGAGCGTTCCTGCCGCGCGCTGCGGCTTCGTCCTCCTGGGCGCCGGTTCGCCCTCCCGGCGGCAGACGCCCTCTCGTCAGCCGAGAGCGAGGGACTTGAAGGCGCGTGCCTGCTCGGTGATGGCCCGCTCCGTGGGCAGCCGTTCCATGGAGGAGGCGCCGAAGAAACCGGCGATTCCCGAGGTGTGCTCCAGGATGTGACGGGCGTCCTCCGGCTCGGCGATCGGGCCGCCGTGACAGAGCACGACGATGTCGGGATTGACGCGCTTCGCGGCGTCGTGCATCTCCTGCACGGCGGCCGCGGCCTGATCGAGCGTGAGCGCGGTCGAGGCGCCGATGGACCCCTTGGTGGTCAGCCCGACGTGCGGTACGAGGACATCGGCACCCGCCCGCGCCATTTCGGCGGCCTGCTCGGGGTCGAACACATAGGGCGCGGTGAGCAGATCGCGTTCGTGGGCCTGGCGGATCATGTCGATCTCCAGACCGAAGCCCATGCCGGTCTCCTCCAGGTTCTCGCGGAACCTGCCGTCGTAGAGCCCGACGGTGGGGAAGTTCTGCACGCCGGTGAAGCCGATGGCCTTCAACTGGTCGAGGAAGTTGCCCATGATCCGGAACGGGTCGGTGCCGCACACCCCGGCGAGCACGGGGACGTCCCGCACCACAGGCAGGACCTCGCCCGCCATGTCGAGCACGATGGCGTTGGCGTCGCCGTACGGCAGCAGGCCCGCCAGCGAGCCGCGCCCGGCCATCCGGTACCGGCCGGAGTTGTAGATGATCAGCAGGTCGACTCCGCCGGCCTCCGCGCACTTGGCGGACAGGCCGGTGCCTGCGCCCGCGCCTATGACGGCCTTGCCTGCTGCGACCTGCTCGGTCAGGCGCGACAGGGCTTGGTTGCGGTTCACGTGTGGACTCCTGATTCGGTCGGTGGGTTTCCCGCCGCTGAGACGTGCGGATGCGAGGCTCAGACGTTCGGGTGCGAACGTTCCTGGGTGCTGATCAGCTGGTGGAGGTGATCGGCGGCGGCGACGCCGAACGACATGTCGTTGAGATGTGCGCCGATCTCGCGCAGATCGACGGCGCTGCCCCGCAGGGCGGCACGCAGGGCGGCCAGCCCGGCCGCGTCGGCCTCCGGATCGTGGAACGGCCCGCCCCGGGCGTCCACGGCGGAGAAGCCGCCCAGAGGCCACAGGACCGCGGTCGGGCCGTGCGCCGAGGCCAGCTTGTGCCCCATGGAGGCGCCGAGTCCGGTCATCTCCTCCGCCGTGGTGCGCATGAGTGTGACGGTGGGGTTGTGCACGAGCAGCCGGCGATCCGCGAAGCGTTCCGGAACGGTGTCGACGGGGCCGAAGTTGACCATGTCCAGCGCGCCCGGCGCGACCACCTGCGGCACGCCGGCCCGGCCCGCCGCGGTGAGCCGGTCAGGGCCGGCGCTCAGCACGCCGCCGACCAGCTCGTCCGCGAGCTCGGTGGTGGTCAGGTCCAGGACACCTGCGAGGAACCCGCCCGAGGCGAGCTTCTCCAGCGCCCGGCCGCCCGCACCGGTGGCGTGGAAGACCAGGACCTCGTAGCCCAGCTCGTCCAGCCGCCGGCGGGCGGCGTCGACCGCCGGCGTGGTGACGCCGAACATGCTGGCGCCGATCAGCGGACGGCCCTGGGGCCGCGACTCGTTCAGGCTCCGCTCGTGGTGGATGGCCATGCCGGCGGCCGCGGCCACCGCGTTGCCCATGATCTGCGAGGACACCGAGTTGATGCCCGCCACGTCGACCACGCTGTACATCATGGTGATGTCGCTGCTGCCCACGTACGGCGACACGTCCCCGGCGGCCATGGTGGACACCAGTACCTTCGGGACGCCGATGGGCAGCGCCTGCATGGCGCGGGCGGCGATGAAGGACCCGCCGCTCCCGGCCACCGCCAGCACCGCGTGCAGCTGCCCCTCGCGGTGCAGATCACCGACGATCTGCTCGACCCCGTCGGCCATGGCGGACACCGCCGCACCCCGGTCCCCGCCGGCGCGCAGCGCCTCCAGACCGTGCCCGGCACGGCGTGCGACGGCCGCCGCGTCGATGTCGCCCGCGACCGTGCCCGCGGGCGACGGCATCACCCCGGCATCGACGAGCACCACGTCGCAGCCCGCTTCGCGGAGCCGCGCCGCGAGCCACTCGTACTCCGCCCCCTTGGTGTCCAACGTCCCGACGAGCACCACGGTCGCCATGTCCCTGCTCCTTTGCAACGGCGTTCTCCCGATCCTGTGCGAGCCGCCGGACGGCGGCAAAGACCACTTGGGGGCAATTGGCCTGCGGCGGGCGATGACGAGCGCACGGACCGCAGATGATGGGTGCATGGACCGCATTCCTCCCACCCGGCTGTCCCGTCTGCTCACCGGATGGTCCAAGGACGGCACGGGCGCGATGCCACGACTGCTGGCCGAGGCGCTGCGCGAGCTGGCGCAGCGCGGCGACGTGGCACCGGGCACGGTGCTGCCGTCCCAGCGCGCCCTGGCGACGGCGCTGGGCGTCAGCCGCTCCACGGTGACGGCCGCGTACGGACTGCTGGAGGCCGAGGGGTGGCTGGAGAGCCGGCAGGGCAGCGGCTCCCGGCTGCGGGGTTCCGGCGCGGTGGGTGAGCCGGCGACCGAGGGGCGGCTGGCCAGCTTCGGGACCAGGGACGGGGGCATCGACCTGTCCAGCGGGGCGCTGGACGGCCTGCCCGCGGTCGCGGCGGCCGTCGGTGACCTGTCCGCCGGTGACCTCACCGCCGCGCTGGCCGGCGACGGGTACCTTCCGTACGGGCTGCCCGAGCTCCGCGAGGGGATCGCCGAGTACCACCGGTCGGCGGGTCTGGCGACCTCTGCGGAACAGATCCTGGTGACCGCCGGATCCCAGCAGGCCGTCTGGCTGATCACCCAGGGCCTGGTCGAACCCGGTGACACGGTGATCGTGGAGGACCCCACCTACCGCGGCGCGCTCGAAGCGCTGCGCGGCCGCGGCGCCCGGCTCGTCCCGCTGCCCGCGGGCGGGGCGCACGGCGCCCGCGCACTGGCCCGGCTGGCCGGCCATGTCCGGCCCCGCCTCGTCTATCTGCAGCCGTCCGTCCACAACCCCACCGGACGCGGCATGGACGAGCCCACCCGCCGCGCCTGGGCCGCCGTGCTGGCCGAACAGGGCCTGTACGTGGTGGAGGACAACGCCTACGCCGAACTGTCCCTGCTCGACGACGCCGCGCCCCGCTCCCTCGCCGGCCTGCTGCCGCCCGCCGCCACGGCCACCGTGGGCACCCTGTCCAAGCTCTTCTGGGGCGGCCTCCGGCTGGGCTGGATCCGGGCCTCCACCACCGTGATCCGGCGCCTGGCCGACATCAAGAGGTCCGTCGACCTGTCGTGCCCGGTGGTGGACCAGATGCTGGCCGTGAGGCTGCTGGGGGAGCTGCCCGAGGCCCGCGCCCGGCGCCGCTCCCGGCTGCGCGAACGTCTGGCGGAGACCGAACGGCTGCTGCGCGAGCAGGGGACCGGCTGGCGGTGGGAGCGCCCCGCCGGTGGCTCCGCCCTCTGGGTGGAGATCCCCGGCGCCGACGCCGAAGCCACCGCCCAACTGGCCCGTCGCGCGGGCGTGCTGATCGTCCCCGGCCCGGCCTTCTCCGCCGTGGACGGCTTCCGTCACCATGTGCGACTCCCGTTCGCCGACGACGACGGCGGTCTGGCGAGGGCCCTGCCCGTGCTCGTCGACTGCGCGCGGCGCAGCCGCGCCCCGCACTGACGGCACCACCGCGCCGGCTCAGGGGCGATGGCGCAGCGGATGGTCCGCCGGGACCTCCACCATCACGATCCGGTGCCCGTCCGGATCGCGGATCCACATCTCGACCAGGCCCCACGGCTCGCGCACCGGCTCCCGCAGCACCTCGACGCCGCGGGCCGACAACTCCTCGTACGCCGCCCGCACGTCCGCGACCTGCATCCACAGCCGGAGGCCGGGCACCGGCGGCTCGGTGGCGCGTCCGGACACCTCCAGGAAGCCGCCGCCGAGGAAGTAGACCGTGCCCCGCTCGGGGCCGGTGCCGAACTCCCGGTAGACGGGCAGCCCGAGGGACTGGCCGTAGAAGGAGCGGGACCGTTCGGGATCGGCCGGGCGCAACAGGATCCGGCTGCTCAGCACATGAACCATGTGCCCGAATCTAGTTCGCGGCAGCCGGGTTACGCTGCTCCGGCACGGCCACAGCACAGAAACGGAGAGCCACCCCCATGGACACCGCCCCCGCCCAGGACCCGGGACAGCTGACCTTCCGTGACGCCGCCGACGCCGATGTGCCCGCGCTGGTGACGCTGATCGAGTCGGCGTACCGCGGGGACTCCAGCCGGTCGGGCTGGACCACCGAGGCGGACATCCTGCAGGGGCAGCGGACGGACCCGGACGGTGTGCGGCGGGTTCTCGAAGCGCCCGGAAGCCGGCTGCTCGTGGTGGAGCGCGACGGCGGGCTCGTCGCCTGCTGCCAGCTCGAACACCGCGGTGACGCCGCCTACTTCGGGATGTTCGCGGTCCGTCCAGGACTGCAGGGCGCGGGGCTCGGCAAGGTGATCATCGCCGAGGCCGAGCGCACCGTCCGGGAGAGCTGGGGCGTGCGCGAGATGCACATGACCGTGATCTCGGTGCGCGAGGAGCTGATCGCCTGGTACGAGCGGCGCGGCTACCGCCGTACGGGAGAGCTCAGCCCGTTCCCGTACGGCGACGAGCGCTTCGGCATTCCGCAGCGCGACGACCTCGCGTTCGAGCTGCTGGTCAAGGACCTCGTCTGACCGGGGCCGCGATCAGGCGGTGAAGCGGCCGGCGCGGCGGATCTCCGGGTAGTCGGTGGTCGCGCCGTCCAGCCGCAGGGCGCGTGCCAGCCGCAGCTGGTCCTGGGTGTTCACCACCCAGCCGATGACCTTCAGCCCCTCGGCGTGCGCCTGCTCGGCCACCTCCAGGGTGAGGCGGCGGATGTTCAGGGCCAGCGTCGCCGCCCCCACCGCCTTCGCCCGGTCCACCACGTCACCCTGCCAGCGGCTGGCGATGAGCACGGTCCGCACCCCCGGCACCAGCCGGGCGATCTCGGCCACCGCCTCGTCGTGGAACGAGGACACCTCGACCCGGTCGACGAGATCGCGTGCCAACATCACCTCGGCCAGCGCGCGGGCCGCCGCCGCGTCCTTGATCTCGGCCTGCACGGGGGACCGCACGGCGTCGAGCACCTCCTCGAAGACCGGCACCCGCTCGCCCTGTCCGGCATCGAGCTCCCGCAGCTCGGACAGGGTCTTCTCGTTGATCGGCCCGGTGCCGTCGGTCGTACGGTCCACATCGGCGTCGTGCATGACGGCCAGCGCGCCGTCCTTGCTCAGATGAAGGTCCAGCTCGATCGCGTCCATTCCGGCCCGTTCCGCGTGGACGAACGAGCGCAGGGTGTTCTCCGGCTCGACACCCATCACTCCGCGATGTCCGATGGTGAGAAAAGACAAGGCAACCCGCTTCCGTCGACGGCGTCTCCCCCCTGCGGTTCCTACCCACGAGGCCCTGCGGCATACGGGGATCCGGCAGTCCGACCCCACTGGGGGAGCGGGGAAGGGGCGGGCACCTGCGGTGCGCGACCGGCCGACGGAAGTAGCCGCCGATAACGCTCCGCACAGGAAGAATCGCGGTGACCATGGGGGTCGGCAGGATAATTTTCTGAGCCCCACTTGTCTCAAGGAACCGCACATGGATACGGTTGCTTAACGCGAGGTTCTCCTGTGGAGGAAGTGTTATGACGGAAATTCTTGTGCAGGACGCTGCTGCGGGCGGCATAGCCACGGACCGGAGAGTGGTCGATCATCCTGCCTGGCCCGCACTCAAGAATGCCGTGGAGGAGATCCGCCCCTGGCAGTCGAAGGACGGTTCCATCGACTTCGAGGCCGAGGGCGCGCCGTCCCCCGAGGCCGCGCGGTCGACGCTGGACCGTGTGATCGCCGCGGTCGAGGAGCTCTCCCCGCTGCTCCCGCACGACGCCGCGTACCACCGTGCCCTCGCCGCGGACCTGCGTCGCTGGGCCACGGACGGCTTCGGCGTACCGGACTTCCTGGACTCGCTGCTCGCCTTCCAGCCGGCCAAGCACCGCGCCGACGGTTTGCAGCACCTGGCCGTCTTCGCGATGTACACGCAGAACGGCAACCCGGACCGCAACCTCGAAGCGGTCGTGCTGCGGATGGTCTGGCCCGAGTGGCTGGCCGAGCTCGAAGCCACCCGCTACGACAACCCGCTGTTCTGCGGCATCACCTTCGAGGACTTCACCTCGGGCTACGACACCAACTCCGCCGTGCTCTTCCCGGAGACCATCGCCGTGCGCGAGGCCCCCGAGCGCTTCAGCTGGGGCGGCATCTTCTGCGACCGCGAGGCGGCCCGCTTCCGCCGGGTCACCGAGGCCTCGGTCGAGCTGCTCGGCGTCGAGCTGCCCGACGACATCCGGGAGATGGTCGCCGACCAGCAGCGCTGCGAGCAGGCGTTCGTCCTGTGGGACATGGTCCACGACCGCACCCACAGCCACGGCGACCTGCCCTTCGACCCCTTCATGATCAAGCAGCGCCAGCCGTTCTGGATGTACGGCCTGGAGGAGCTGCGCTGCGACCTCACCGCCTTCAAGGAGGCCGTGAAGCTGGAGGCCGAGGGCAACGCGCACGGCCGCGACGTCCAGTACGCCGTCCTCTTCGACCGGATGTTCCGCTTCCCCGTCACCGGCGAGCGCGTCCGCAACTACGACGGCCTCGGCGGCCAGCTGCTCTTCGCGTACCTCCACAAGCACGACGTGGTCCGCTGGACCGACAACACGCTGAAGATCGACTGGGACCGCGCCCCGCAGATCACCAACCAGCTCTGCGCCGAGATCGAGAAGCTCTACCGCGACGGCATCGACCGCCCCAAGCTGGTCCACTGGTTCGCCGCGTACGACCTGGTCTCGACCTACCTCGCCCCGCACCCGGGCTCCCGCTGGGCCAAGGGTCCGGACGCGCTGGACCTGTCGCAGCCGCCCCGTAAGCTCGTCGACGACGTGCTTCCCGACGAGTTTCCCCTGAGCATGTTCTATGAGGCGCTCTCCAAGAAGCTGAAGAACGTGATCGCCTCGACCAAGGGGATCACCGCCGCGGATGCCGAGCGGGCAGCCGCGTGAGCGCCGGGTCTGAGGAGGCGGTGGCCATGAACGGAAACGGCAGGGGCAACGGGAGCGGTGCTCTCGAAGGTGCCGTGGTCGCGGTGGCCGGGGCCGCGGGCCCGGCCGGGCGGGCCACACTGATGAGGCTCGCCGAGGCCGGTGCGACGGTCGTCGCCTCCGACGCGGACGCCGCCCGCCTGGCCGAGGCGGTCGACGCCGCGCGCTACGCCCACGGCGGCGCCACCGTCACCGGCGACACGGTCGATCTGCTGGACCTCGGTGCGGCCCGTGAATGGGCGGACAAGACCGAGAAGGAGTTCGGCCGGATCGACGGCCTGGTCCACCTCGTCGGCGGCTGGCGCGGCAGCGCGAGCTTCGCCGAGACCGACCTCGCCGACTGGAACCTGCTGGAGAAGCTGCTGATCCGTACGGTCCAGCACACCTCGCTGGCCTTCCAGGAGGGTCTCCAGCGCAGCGACCGGGGTCGCTATGTGCTGATCAGCGCGGCCGGGGCGTCCAAGCCCACCGCGGGAAACGCCGCCTACGCCGCGTCGAAGGCGGCGGCCGAGGCCTGGACGCTCGCGCTCGCGGACGCGTTCCGCAAGGCGGGGGGCGACGAAGGGCCCAGGACCGCGGCTGCGATCCTGATCGTCAAGGCACTGGTGCACGACGCGATGCGCGCCGAGCGCCCCAATGCGAAGTTCGCGGGCTTCACCGACGTCAAGGAGCTGGCCGATGCCATCGCCGGCGTCTGGGACCGGCCCGCCCCGGAAGTGAACGGAAAGCGCCTGTGGCTGACCCCACAACCGTAAGGACCGACGCGCGGCGCCACCACGACCCGCAGATCCGCGGTTTCGCCAGTGACAACTACGCGGGCACCCACCCGGAGATCCTCGCGGCCCTCGCCCTCGCCAACGGCGGTCACCAGATCGCCTACGGCGAGGACGAGTACACCGAGCACCTCCAGCGCGTCATGCACAGCCACTTCGGCCCCACCGCCGAAGCCTTCCCGGTCTTCAACGGCACCGGCGCCAACGTCGTCTCCCTCCAGGCGATGACCGACCGCTGGGGTGCGGTGATCTGCGCCGAGTCCGCCCACATCAACGTGGACGAAGGCGGTGCCCCGGAGCGGGTGGGCGGTCTCAAGCTGCTCACCGTGCCCACCCCGGACGGCAAGCTCACCCCCGAGCTCATCGACCGGCAGGCATACGGCTGGGACGACGAGCACCGTGCCATGCCGCAGGTCGTCTCGATCACCCAGAACACCGAGCTGGGCACGGTCTACACGCCCGACGAGATCCGCGCCATCTGCGACCACGCCCACGGACACGGCATGAAGGTCCATCTGGACGGGGCCCGGATAGCCAACGCCGCGGCGTCGCTGGACGTGCCGATGCGTACGTTCACCAACACCGTCGGCGTCGATGTGCTGTCCTTCGGTGGCACGAAGAACGGGGCGATCTTCGGCGAGGCCGTCGTCGTCCTGAACCCGGACGCCGTCCGCGCCATGAAGCACCTGCGCAAGCTGTCCATGCAGCTCGCGTCGAAGATGCGCTTCGTCTCCGTGCAACTGGAGGCGCTGCTCGCCGGGGACCTCTGGCTGCGCAACGCCCGGCACGCCAACGCGATGGCCCAGCGGCTCGCCGAGGGCGTGCGGACGGTGGACGGGGTGGAGATCCTCCACCCCGTCCAGGCCAACGCCGTCTTCGCCCGGCTGCCCCATGAGGTGAGCGAGCGGCTGCAGAAGCGCTTCCGCTTCTACTTCTGGGACGAGGCGGCCGGCGATGTGCGCTGGATGTGCTCCTTCGACACGAGGGAGGACGACGTCGACGCGTTCGTCCTCGCTCTGAAGGAAGAGATGGCGAAGTAGCCAGAACTCGACAGTCGCTGAATAGATATGCGGCTGACCGGAAAGTCATTGACTGCCGGTCGGCCGCACATCTACGCTCGGCGTCCATGGAACTGATCCAGCAGGTCCCTGAACTCTCCGCCTATCTGGCTGCCGACGAGGCCATCGACCACGAGCATCCGCTCGTGCGGGAGACAGTCGCCAAGCTCCACGGAGACACCACCGACGCATATGCATACGCGTCCGCCGCCTATGCCTTTGTGCGCGACACCATTGCGCACTCCGCCGATTCCGGCGACACGCGGGTCACCTGGCGCGCCTCCGACGTCCTCGCGACGCGCCACGGCATCTGCCATGCCAAGTCCCACGCCCTGGCCGCCCTGCTGCGCGCGGCGGGCATCCCGACCGCTCTCTGTTACCAGGCCCTCGCCGACGACGACGGGGGGCCCGGTCCCGTGCACGGGCTGATCGCGATCCGGCTGCCCGGCCGCGACCGCTGGCACCGCCAGGACGCCCGCGGCAACAAGCCCGGCGTCGACGCGCGGTTCTCGCTCGACGAGGAGCGGCTGGCCTGGCCCGTCCGCCCCGAGATCGGTGAGGTGGACTACCCGCACCTGTACGCGGCCCCGCATCCGGCGGTGCTGCGCGGCCTGCGGTCCGCCGCGGACCGCCCGCAGCTGTGGCGCACTCTTCCCACGGCGCTCCGGGCCGGAGAAATGACGCTCTGAGCCGGAGGAGCAGCACTCCGGGCAGCGGGTCGGCGCCCGCTCCCCGGAGTGACGTTTCGGCCGGGTCAGCTCCTCTCCCGCACCTCGGCGGGGGTCGGGGCCGTACCGCCGAGGTGGGCGGGGACCCACCAGGTGTCGCTCGCGTCCTTCGGACGCACGGGATAGGCGCGCTGGGCCGCCTCCAGGAGCTCCTGGACCCGCTCCCGCAGCCGCCGTGTGATCGCGCCCGCGTACTGGTCGGTGGGCGCCTCCACGGGCTCGCCGACCCGGATCGTCACCGGCACGTGGTTGCGCTTGAGATTGCGCGGCCGGCCCTTGGTCCACAGCCGCTGCGTCCCCCACAGCGCCATCGGGATCAGCGGTACGCCGGCCTCCTGGGCCAGCCGGGCGGCGCCCGACTTGAAGCTCTTCAGCGTGAACGACTCCGAGATGGTGGCCTCGGGGAACACGCCGACGATCTCGCCGGCGCGCAGCGAGGCGAGCGCGTGCGCATACGCGTCCTCACCCTGCTTGCGGTCGACGGGGATGTGCTTCATGCCGCGCATCAGTGGTCCCGAGACCTTGTGCCGGAAGACCGACTCCTTCGCCATGAAGCGGACCAGCCGCTTCTGCGGCAGGGCCGCGAGCCCGGTGAAGATGAAGTCCAGATAGCTGATGTGGTTGCTTACCAGTACCGCGCCACCGGTCTTCGGGATGTGCTCGGAACCCTGAGTGTCGATCTTCAGGTCAAGCGCCTTGAAAAACGTACGAGCGGCGCCGATGACCGGCCGATAGACGAGTTCTGCCATCTGGGGAAGACCCTTCTTCAGCGCCTGAGGAGGGTTCTCCCGGCGGAAGTTACGCAGCCGTAGGTTTTCGGCATTGCGCCGATCGTGCCCCATGCGCGACGCGGTGGCCAGTCTCCGAGGGCTCGGGGCGCGAGATTCTCGTCACGTGGAACCTCCGGGAATGTCTCGCGGGCCGATGGTGCTGACCTCTTGCGATGAGCTCTGACAGGAGGCCGAAGGTGGACGGGCAGACATGTGGAGACCCGCTGGACGCGGCCCGGCTCGGCGCCGAACTGGGGGAGCGGGCCACGCTCGTGCAGTTCTCCAGCGCGTTCTGTCAGCCCTGCCGGGCCACCCGCCGGACCCTCGCCGAGGTGGCGCGCATGGTGGACGGCGTGGCCCATGTGGAGATCGACGCCGAGGCGCATCTCGCTCTCGTACGGGAGCTGGAGATCAGCCGGACGCCGACCGTGCTGGTCCTCGACGCGGCCGGCCGGATCGTCCGCCGGGCCGTCGGTCAGCCGCGCACCGTCGACGTGGTCGCCGCTCTGGGGCGGGCGATGTGACGGACAGTGATACATCTCCCACATCGCGAAACGGCCTTGACTGCATCGGCCATGCATCGTCAGTCTGACGCTATGCCGCCGGAACTCCTTCTCTACGGCCGGGTCCATGTGGATCTCGCCCGCAACGCGAGTGCGTGCTGTCCGGGTGCCTGAGCGACCACGGCCCCGTACACCACTTCCGCAGAAGGACATGTCCATGACGGCATCGCCCGAGCTCGGCACCCCCCGCACGGCCTCTCCCGAGCTGCTCCGCTTGGTCTTCCGGCAACACGCCGCCGGCGTGGCGGTGATCACCGCCGCAGGTGAGCGCCCGGTCGGCTTCACCGCCACCTCCCTCAACTCCGTGGCCGCCGATCCGCCGCTGATCTCCTTCGGGGTCGGCACCTCGTCCTCCAGCTGGCCGGTCCTGGCCGAGGCCGAGCACGTCGGCGTCCACATACTCGGCGAGCACCAGCAGGAGCTGGCCGCCACATTCGCCCGCAGCGGCGCCGACCGGTTCGGCCCGTCCACCTATTGGCGCAGTGGGCCCGAAGGAGTACCGGTGCTGGGCGGCGTGCTGGCGTGGCTGGTCTGCCGCGTGGTCGCCCGTGTCCCGGCCGGGGACCACCGGATCGTGATCGCACAGGCCGTGGTCGGCGATCCGGCCGGAGGGGGCCGTCCGCTGGTCTATCACCAGGGCCGTTTCAACGCGCTGCGGGACTGACTCCCGCCCAGGCGCCACATGGGGTGCCGTACGTTGGGCATATCACAGTTCCAAGCGCTTGCTCATGAGTGAGCGGCTGGGTGTACTGGCTAGTAATATTTCCGGTAGAGGCGTCGGTCGCCCCGACCGGAAACCGCCCCATCAGGCGCCTATGCTGCGTGCAACAAGGCAGCCCGGAAATGACGATGCAGTAGGAGAGCCGGCGTGAGCTTGAGGATCGTTGTCTGTGTGAAGTACGTGCCCGACGCCACCGGTGACCGGCATTTCGCCGATGACCTGACGGTG